>JBKQNJ010000094.1:0-9026 GCA_052146315.1 Candidatus Acidiferrales bacterium
TGGCAATGCTCTGCCAGGTATCGAATGACGCCGCCTTGCCGGAAACTGAGTTTGGGCTCGACATCGCCTACGAATATTACTACGCTAACAACGATTTCTCGCAATCGCGGTGCAGCATTTTGCTGCAAGCTTTCAATCCAGGCCTGGTAGGTCAAATGCCAAAGCGGAATTCCCGCAGTAACGTGACACGTAAACAATTGCTGGAAGCGGCTCGCGCCGCCATGCGCAACGCCCACGCCCCGTACTCCAAATTCAAGGTCGGCGCCGCGCTCCTCACCACCAAGGGCCAAATCTTCGCCGGCTGCAATGTCGAAAACGCCTCCTATGGCATGACCAATTGCGCCGAACGCACCGCAATCTTTTCCGCCGTCGCGAGCATCGGCCCGAAAATCGAAATCGACGCGATCACCATCGTCAACAACCACGACGCCCCGTGCGCGCCCTGCGGCGCCTGCCGCCAGGTGATCTACGAATTCGGCCCGAAGGCGACCGTCTATTTCCAGAGCGCAAAGGGCCAAAAGAAGCTCAAGATCACCGATCTGCTTCCGGAAGGATTCCGCCTGAAGTGAGCGACGCACCGGATTCCTCTGCCGCCGGCCCGATCCGCGCGATCGACGTGATCCGCAAGAAGCGCGATGGCCTCGAACTTTCGCGCGCCGAAATCGAATCCCTCGTCGGTGGCTACACCCGCGGCGAAATCCCCGACTACCAGATGTCCGCGTGGCTGATGGCTGCCCTGCTGAAGGGCTTGAGCCGCGCGGAAACGGCGGCTCTCACAGATTCCATGCTCCACTCGGGTGAGGTGCTCGACCTCTCCGGCTTCTCGGCGCCCAAAATCGACAAGCATTCGACCGGCGGCGTCGGCGACAAAACCTCCCTGGTCCTCGCGCCGCTCGCGGCGGCGGGCGGCCTGATCGTTCCGATGATCAGCGGCCGCGGCCTCGGCCATACCGGCGGCACGCTCGACAAGCTCGAATCCATTCCCGGATTCAACGTGCAGCTTTCGCTCGCCCGGTTTCGCGAAGTGCTGCACGCCTGCGGCTGCGCGATGATCGGCCAGACCGCCGAAATCGCGCCCGCCGACCGAAAAATCTATTCTCTGCGCGATGTCACTGGCACGGTCGAAAGCCCGTATCTGATCTGCGCGTCGATCATGAGCAAAAAGCTCGCCGAGGGCGTCGATGGGCTCGTCCTCGACGTAAAAACCGGTTCGGGTGCATTCATGAAAACGGACGAAGACGCAGCGTTCCTCGCGGAGCTGATGGTCGAAACCGGCAAACGCATGGGCAAGAAAATGGTCGCGTTGATTACCGACATGGACCAGCCGCTCGGCCTGCGCGTCGGCAATGCTCTCGAAGTCGAGGAAATCCTCGACATC
Source organism: Candidatus Acidiferrales bacterium (assembly GCA_052146315.1). Lineage (GTDB taxonomy): Bacteria > Acidobacteriota > Terriglobia > Acidiferrales > UBA7541 > Palsa-295. Next base: position 1,379 of record JBKQNJ010000094.1, read on the forward strand.
CTCTGCGGCCAGGGCCCCGAGGATCTGCGCCAACTTTGCATCGAGCTGGCCGCCTGGATGTTTCATCTCGGCGGACGCACGAACACGGTCGCGGACGGGAAAACTCTCGCGGATCATCTCATCCGTTCCGGTAAGGCGCTCGACAAATTCCGTCAAATGGTTTCACTGCAAGGCGGAGACGCCGGCGTAATCAACGATCCGAAGCAGCTGCCGCACGCGAAGCACACTGCCGATATCGTGAGCCCCAGAAGCGGCTTCGTGAGTGCGATTCAAAGTGAGATGGTCGGCACGGCGTGCGTCGTTTTGGGTGGCGGCCGCGAGAAAAAGGAGGACGCTGTCGATCCCGCGGTCGGCATTATCCTTCACAAGAAAGTCTGCGACCACGTTTCAGCCCGCGAGACGCTTTGCACGATCGTCTACAATTCGGAATCCCGGGCCGCGCACGCCAGGAAGCTCCTCGAGCAAAGCTACACAATCACAGACGCGCCACCCGCGCCGCGAAAGCTGATCCACCGGATCATCCCCGAGCCATCTCAGCCAGCCCGGCGGTAATTTCACTTAGAAAACTCGTCCCGTGCGGAATCGCGCCGCCAAAATTCTCGGCGACCGTCTGCCCCATGTCGGCCAGCGTCGATCGAATCCCTAGATTCCCGCCGCCCGCCGCTCCCGGACTGAACGCCAGAATAGGCACATATTCGCGCGAATGATCGGTTGTCGGATTCACGGGATCGGGATCGCAGCCGTGATCCGCGGTGATCAGCAGCAGATCGGACGCGCGCATGCCAGCGAGAAACGGCCCCAGCATCTCGTCGAATTCCTCGAGCGACCGCGCGAATCCCTCTACGTCCTTGCGGTGCCCGTACAGCATGTCGAAATCAACGAGATTCGCGAAAATCAGCCCGCTCGCCCGCCGCGCGAGCGCCTCCGAAATCTTGGCCATGCCATCGGCGTTGTTTTTCGTCGTGACGTAATCCTTCACGCCTCGCCCATTGTAAATATCGTGGATTTTGCCGACGCCGAAAACCGGCACGCCGCGATCCGCAAGTACGTCGAGCAGCATCGGCCGAGGCGGCTCAACCGCATAATCGTGCCGCCGCTCGGTGCGCCGGAAATTTCCCGCCGTGCCTGTGAACGGCCGCGCGATCACGCGCCCCACGCGGTTCGGCCCGTCAAGCAGCGCCCGCGCGATTTCACACTCGCGATACAGCTCCGCGATCGGGATCACCTCTTCGTGCGCCGCAATCTGAAACACGCTGTCGCCCGACGTGTATACGATCGGCCAGCCCGTGCGCACGTGCTCTTCGCCGAGTTCCTTGATGATCTCCGTGCCCGACGCCGGCTTGTTGCCGAGCGTGCGCCGCCCGATCCGCCGCTCGAACTCCGCGATCAGCTCCTTCGGGAATCGGTGCGGGTACACCGGAAACGCCTGGTCGAGCCAGATCCCCGCCATTTCCCAATGCCCCGTCGTCGTGTCCTTGCCGGGCGAAACGGTAGCGCCTTTGCCGAAGTATCCCGCGGCTCGAGCCGGCGGTGCGAGGTGCGCCAGCGGCTTGATATTCGCAAGCCCCAGCCGCACCAGATTCGTCAGCCGCAACGGCCGTGAGCGCGCAATATGCCCCAACGTATCGCGCCCCACGTCGCCGTAGTCCGCCGCATCCGGCAGCTCGCCAATCCCCACGCTGTCGAGCACAATCCAGATCACGCGCTCGAAATGTGCCTTCGCCGTCATGAATTCTCCGCTCTGCCGGCTAGATAATACCATCCCCTTCCGCGGGCACGTGCATTGGACGGAACCATCGGACTTTCTGCTTGATGCCACGGGCGCCGAATGCGACACTGTGCCTGTGCAAAGCAAGGAAAAACTAGCGAAACAGAAGAAGGCCGCGCGTGAGCTGGCGGAAATCTTCTATGTAGCCTTGCAGAAATTCCCCGAAGAAGAACAAAAACGGAAGATTCAGGAGTTTCGCGAGATCACTTCAGCAGTTAAGACTCGTAGAAAATCTTCCAAGCTCGCTTCCACTCCTCGGAACCCTCGGGTATCTCGTAGCGCTTCAAGAGCTCGGTAAGCGCTCGCGCGTCTTTCGCTTGAATCACTTTCAAGAAGCCTGCTGCAAAATCTCTAAATCGCCTGTCCTTAGACGGGGCGGTCGGACGATTGGACCGCCCCCGCCGCTTCTCGGTGGCCATTACATCCTTCAAATCTTGATCACCGTTCCCGCGTTCTTTCAATGTGAGGTTCCTGACCCCATAGAGGCGAACAATCTGGGCGCATCCTATTTCGGTTCGGCTCGCTTGGCAAAGCCTTTTGTAGAGTCGGCAACCGGCAGAAAGCTGCTTCGACTGTTGTAGCCCCCGCCCTCGAATAGTAGACTTGCACGAATCAGGCTCAGGAGGCATTCGATGCCGCGGATCGTGCGTTGTGGTGTCATCCAAGCGAAATGCGAGTGGTCGCCCGAAAAATACTCGCTCGCGCAAATCAAAGAAAAAATGATCGCGAAGCACGAAAAGATGATCGCCGACGCGGCGAAGAAAAATGTCCAGGTCCTCGGCCTTCAGGAACTTTTCTACGGCCCCTATTTCTGCGCCGAGCAGAACGCCAAATGGTACGAGCTCACCGAAAGCGTTCCCAACGGCCCCACGCTCGCGCGCATGCAAAAGCTCGCGCGCAAACACAAGATGGTCCTCGTCGTGCCGATCTACGAAGTCGAGATGGCCGGCGTTTTCTACAACACCGCCGCCGTCTTCGATGCGGACGGCGCGTACCTCGGCAAATATCGCAAGCACCACATTCCGCACTGCCATCCGGGCTTCTGGGAGAAATTCTATTTCACGCCCGGCAACGCGGGCTATCCCGTTTTCGAAACGCGCCACGGGCGCATCGGCGTCTACATCTGCTACGACCGCCATTTCCCCGAGGGCGCGCGCATTCTCGGCCTCAACGGCGCCGAAATCGTTTTCAATCCGTCCGCCACGGTCGCCGGTCTCTCCGAATATCTCTGGGAACTCGAGCAACCCGCGCACGCCGTCGCCAATCAATATTTCGTCGCGGCGATCAATCGCGTGGGCACGGAAAAGCCGTGGGCCATCGGCGAGTTTTACGGCAAGAGCTACTTCTGCGATCCGCGCGGCAAAATCGTCGCGCAGGCCAGCCGCGATAAGGACGAACTCGTCGTCGCCGACCTGAATCTCGACGAAATTCAGGAAGTCCGCGCGACCTGGCAGTTCTATCGCGATCGCCGGCCCGAAAGCTACGACGAGATAACGCGCACGCACATCAGCGGCTCGGCGCAGGCGGCCAATTGACTAGCGCCACACTCACGGCTCCCCTCTGCCGCAACTACATCAACGGCCGCTGGGTCGAATCTCGCTCCACGCAAACGCTCGAGCGCCGCAATCCCGCCGACTTGAACGAAGTTTTGAGCGTCGCGCCTCTCTCGACGCGCGCCGAAGTCGGCGAAGCCGTCGCCGCCGCCAAAGCTGCGGTCCCCGCGTGGCGCGATACTCCCGCGCCGGTGCGCGGCAAGATTCTCTCCCGCGCGGCCGCGCTGATGGAGCAGCGCAAGGACGATCTCGCCCGCACACTCACCCGCGAAGAAGGCAAAACTCTGAAGGACTCGCTCGTCGAGGTGCAGCGCACCATCGACATCCTCGAATTCACCGCTGGCGAAGGCCGCCGCATCGGCGGTGAAACGGTGCCGAGCGCATCACCGCGCAATTTCACGTACACGGTCAAGCAGCCTCTCGGCGTTGTGGGCGCAATCACGCCGTGGAATTTTCCAGTGGCGATCCCCGCATGGAAAGCCGCCCCTGCGCTCGTAGCAGGCAATACGATGGTGATCAAGCCCGCTGAACTCACTCCGCAAACCTGTATCCAGATCTGCGAAATCTTCGAACAGGCCGGACTGCCCGCCGGCGTGCTGAACATGGTTCTCGGCGCGGGCGAAGAAGTCGGCGATGAGCTTCTTCGCTCTCCGGATGTGCGCGCGATCTCTTTCACCGGCTCGAACGATGTCGGCAGCCTCATCTACGCCACCGCCGCAAAGCAAATGAAGAAGTGCCAGTGCGAAATGGGCGGCAAGAATCCCGTCGTTGTGCTCGGCGACGCCGATCTCGCTCTCGCCGCGGACCACGTCGTCGCGGGCGCTTTCGGTTCCACCGGCCAGCGCTGCACGGCGACCAGCCGCGTCGTCGTGGAAGATTCGATCGCCAACCAGTTCGTCGAAATGATCGTCGAGCGCGCCAAAAAACTCAAAGTCGGCAACGGCCTCGACGCTGGCGTTGACGTGGGCCCTCTCGTCGACGAGCAGCAATTCAACACCGTTCTGCGCTACATCGAAATCGGAAAAAAGGAAGGCACGCTCCTGCTCGGCGGCCTGCCCGCCGGGGCGGGCGTGCCCACCGCAGAAAACGGCTACTTCGTCGCCCCGACCATCTTCGATCGCGTCCGCTGGGATAGCACCATCGCGCAGGAAGAAATTTTCGGCCCCGTGCTTTCGGTGATTCGTGTGTCGGATTTCGAGGAAGCCTTGCGTGTGGCGAATTCCGTGAAATACGGCCTTTCGAGCTCGATCTACACGAACGACGCGGCCCGAATTTTCGAGTTCATCGACCGCATCGAAACCGGCGTGACGCACGTGAACGCGCCCACCGTGGTCAGCGAGGCGCAAATGCCTTTCGGCGGCATAAAGGCAACGGGCGTGGGCCTGCGCGAGATCGGCCGCGTCGCCATCGATTTCTACACCGAGCTGAAAACCGTCTACATCGATTACACGCCGCGCAAGCCCCGAAAATGAGCGACGCGGCGATCGATCCCGAGAGCGGCGCGCACGCCGAGCCTTTCGATCCTGCCTTGGTCCGCCACAGCTCGCTCTACAACGAAGACCTCGCGCCCGTCCCCGCCGCGCGCCGCACCTGGGGTACCTACAATTACGCCGCGCTCTGGATCGCGATGAGCGTCAACATTCCCACCTACCTGCTCGCGAGCGCCATGATCGCCGGCGGCATGAACTGGAAGCAGGCCATCTTCACGGTGTTTCTCGGCAACGTGCTCGTCCTCATCCCGATGCTGCTCAACGCGCACGCCGGCGCGCAGTACGGAATTCCCTTCCCGGTGTTCGCGCGCTCCGCATTCGGCGTGCTCGGCGCCAACGTCCCCGCGATTCTCCGCGCGCTCGTTGCGTGCGGCTGGTTCGGCATCCAGGCGTGGATCGGCGGCGAAGCAATCTACACGATGATGCTGGCGCTCGAGCCCGGCTGGAAAAGCGTCTCGTGGTGCCTGCCGGTGTGCTTCCTGTTTTTCTGGCTGCTCAATGTGATCGTGATCGTGCGCGGCATCCAGACGATCCGCTTCCTGCAGGGCATCACCGCGCCGTTTCTGTTGCTTATTGGGCTCGCGCTGCTGCTCTGGGCGCGTAGCAAGGCGGGCGGCTTCGGGCCGATGCTCGCGTCGCCGTCGAAATTTCACACCTTCGGCGAATTCTTCAAGTTTTTCGTGCCGTCGCTCACGGGCGTCGTCGCGTTCTGGGCCACGGTCGCGCTGAACATTCCCGATTTCACACGCTACGCGCATAGCCAGCGCGAGCAGATGGTCGGCCAGGCGCTCGGCCTGCCAGCCACGATGACGTTTTACTCCTTCATCGGAGTCGCGGTCACGTCCGCCACCGTAATTCTTTTCGGCCAGGCGATTTGGGACCCGGTGGCCGTCCTCGCGCATCTTGGCAATCCGATCGCGGTGGTCATCGCGATGATCGCACTGCTCATGGCGACGCTCAACGTGAACGTCGCCGCGAACGTCGTCTCGCCCGCCAACGATTTCTCGAATCTCTGGCCGCAGCGAATCAGCTTTCGCACCGGCGGCCTGATCACTTGCGTGATCGGCATCGTGATGCAGCCCTGGAAGCTCTTGGCCACGTATGGGAATTACGTCTCAGGCTGGTTAGTGGGATACTCCGGCTTTCTCGGCCCCATCGCCGGAATCCTGATCTGCGACTATTTCGTCCGCCGCAAAACCATCCTCAACGCCGAGGATCTGTACCGCCGAGGCGGCGTCTACGAATTCACCGCCGGAGTAAACTGGAAAGCGATCGCCGCGCTGGTAATCGGCTGCGCAGTAGCCTTCGTCGGCCTAATTTGCGCGCCGCTCCGCGCCCTCTACGATTACGCCTGGTTCGTAGGCTTTGCCGTCAGCTTCCTCGCCTACCTCGCGCTAACCGCCGGCAACAAACGGATCAAAGAATTCTCTGCGCCCTCTGCGTCTCAGCGGTGATCTCTTGCTTTTCTCTGTGCCCTGCATGTTCCGCTCAGTGCCCTCTGTGTTGAGCACCAGCGCGCGCCCAACTCGCAGCTCTAGCCACTCGCCACTAGTCACTCGCTACTGCCTCAATCCCCGCTGGGCATAGGCGGCGTGCACGACGCAGCCGATTGACGCACGCGCTCATTCCAGCTCACCGGCGCGCGGTCGCTATCGACTTCCCTCATCGTGATGCAACCATCGACCGGGCAAACCAGCGCGCAAAGATTGCACCCCACGCACTCCTCCTCGATGATCCGCGGGACGTGAATGCCAAAGCCGCCCGTATTTTTCTTCGCCGCCTCTCGATAAGGCTCGATGCACTGGTGCGCGCCATCTTCACACGCGACGTAGCACAGTTGGCAGCCGATGCACAGCTTCGGATCGATCTGCGCGATCACTTTGTAATTCAGGTCGAGGTCGCCCCAATCCTGGACATTCGGCACAGCGCGTCCGCGAAAATCCTCGATCGTGCGGAAACCGTGCTGATCCATATACTGCGAAAGCCCGTCGATCATGTCCTCGACGATGCGGAATCCGTAGTGCATCGCGGCGGTGCACACCTGTACGGTCGACGCGCCGAGCGCAATGTGCTCCGCTGCATCATTCCAATAGCCGATTCCGCCGATGCCGCTGATCGGGACGCGCACATTCTTCGCGACGGCCGAGAGCAGGTGCAGCGCGATCGGCTTCACTGCCGGCCCGCAGTAGCCGCCATGCGAGGATTTCCCGCCCACCGCCGGGCGCGGCACGAACGTATCGAGATTCACTCCCATCAACGAATTGATCGTATTGATGAGGCTCACCGCATCCGCGCCGCCACGCTCCGCAGCCGCAGCGATGTGCGTGACGCTTGAGACGTTCGGCGTCAGCTTCACGATCACGGGAATCTTCGCCGCTTCCTTCGCCCACGCCGTGATCATCTCGGTGTATTCAGGCACCTGCCCGACGGCCGCGCCCATCCCGCGTTCGCTCATGCCGTGCGGGCAACCGAAATTCAGCTCAAGAAGGTCGGAGCCTGCATCCTCGGCGCGCCGCACGATCGCATGCCACGATTCGCGCCGCGATTCCACCATCAGCGACGCGATCACCAGATTTTTCGGATAGCGTTTTTTCACTTCATAGATTTCGCGAAAATTCACTTCGGTGGGACGGTCGCTGATCAGCTCGATGTTGTTGAAGCCCATCATCTTCACGCCGGCAAGATCGATCGCGCCGTAGCGCGAGCTCGTATTGACGATCGGCTCGCCAATCGTCTTCCACACCGCGCCGCCCCACCGAAGTGAATTTTCGCGAAATCTATGAAGTGAAAAAACGCTATCCGAAAAATCTGGTGATCGCGTCGCTGATGGTGGAATC
>JBKQNJ010000095.1:0-119404 GCA_052146315.1 Candidatus Acidiferrales bacterium
AATCCCCCCCTCTCCGCCAGCATTCATTCCTGCGGTAACCTCCTGCCTGACGCCTTGATTCTCTCCGCCCGCCGATCGTGCTGAAAAACCCGGGAACCCTGGACCTGCATCAGAGGAATTAAGACGATAATGCCTCGATGTCCGGGGGCTGTAAGGGTGCGGGATGGCGCGTGAAACGGGAATTCGTGTATCGGGGGCGGTTGTACTGGGCCTGCTGCTCGCCAGTTTGCCTCCGTGTGTCAAAGGCCAGGAGATTCGCAGTGTGGTTGAGCCGCGTGCGCGCGTTTTCGCGTCTGTCGGGCCGGGCGTGACCGCCCTGAAGCGCGATTCCACCGGGCGTTACTACATTCTCGCTAAGCCGGCCACCGTCATTTCGATCTACGACGCCGAGGGAAACCGGATCGGCCAAATTCCAAACGCCAACTCCCATGGCGCGGTGATCCGGTATGCGGTGGACATTGATTTGGGCCCGAGCGGGAACCTCTTCGTCGCGGACCGTGGCGCGAACGCCATTGAAATCTTTAGCCCGGATGGCTCGCTAGTGGCCAAAGTCCCGGTTGTCGCACCCACGTCGGTCGTCGCCCTCTCGGGAGGCCAGTTCGCCGTCACCTCATTAACCTCGACCCATTTGGTGCAAGTCATGGACGAACGCGGGAAGGTGATTCGCAGCTTTGGCGATCCTCAATACATCACCGAAGACGAGGCAGGCAAAGACCGCGTGATCGACTGGGGCAAGATTACCGGTGATTCCGCCGGCGGACTCTATTTCGCGTTTACGTCGCTGCCCCAACCTACCGTGCGGAAGTACGACCGCTTCGGTTACGTCGCCTACGAAACTGCTCTTCCCGACAATTTCTTTCAGGCTCCCGACACGGGGCCGCGCGATCGAGTCGAGGTAGGCTTGAACTTCACGGAGCTGGGACTGTCGGAACGGACCGGCGGCTGGTTTAGCGTGGGTTCATCCGGCGACGTCAAATTCGGCGGCGGCCTGGGCATGGGTCTCAACCAGGTATTTGCGTCGGGCGGCGGTTATGGGCGGAGGTACGGGCAGCAAGGGTCGTCGCAATCCGGCTTCGGCGGCGTCCCGTACAATTTCGGCAACGATTCGCTGGCCGGGACGGTTTCAGGGCAGATCTCGGCGAAAGGCGCCCAATTCCACGTTGGCATGGGCACCATGTCGGGCGCGTCCGGCGGCGGCCGGGGTCGTGGCTCCGGCGCTGGTGGATCGTTTTCGGATCAATCGACTGGCCAAGGAGGAGGCGTCCTGCAGTTCTTCGGGGCGGGGAATTCCTTCGCCGCGACGCAGGATGACTCCACCGCCGAACCATCGTTCACCAGTCAGGATTTGACGCTCGATGCGAGTTCGGCGACCGATGCCTTCGGATCGCTGGACGCGAACGGCAACCCGGTGCCGGCCGGGCTTGGCTCGCAGCCGACTTTCGGCTCGCCGGGAGCCTTCACCGCCTGGTCGATTCTGAACGCGAGGGACTATCGGCCGCGAGGTGGATCCGGGTTCGGCGGTCCTGCGGGCGCGGGTCGCCCGAGTGGCGCCGCCACTTCATTGGCTGGCGGCGCGAATGCTCCAGGCGCGCGGCTGGCCGATTTTGGATCGCCCGGTATCGAGCCTCGTGCCCAGTTCCGTCCTCACGGCCGTTTTGGAGCGGGTACAACAGAAATCACCGCGACTGCCCGGGTGAATCTCGGAGATTTGGGTCCTAGCTCCGGGGAGAAGCCGCAGATTACCGCCGTGAGCGTCGACACATCGACGCAGGAAATGTGGGCCGGTATCGGCGATACGTTGGTAGGCTTCAGCAAAGACGGCAGTCCGATCGGAGTCTACTACCTCACTATGACCGGCGGCGCGCCGCTGAAACCCTCGGCGGTGCTCGTCGAGCCGGATCGCTTCCTGGTCGCGGCCGATCCCTGGGGAATCTTCGAATTCGACCGGCCCGATCGGTCGCACTTGGTCGACCATCCCGCACCTGCGGCGGCTCAACTCAGCGTCCAGCCGCAGGTGATCTCTCCGAAGCAGTAGCAAATACGGTCACTGCGCGGTTTTGGCCACGCCCTCGAGCGGATCGCCGATCAGGCAGGCTGACTTCCACTCGTCCATAAAGACGGCGCCCATCTTCTCGTAGAACTCGATTGCGGGCTTATTCCAGTCGAGCACTTCCCAGCGCATGCAGAAGTAGCCCTCTCGCCACGCGATTCCCGCGACGTGCGCGAGCAGCGCCGTGCCGATCCCGTGCTGGCGAAGGTGAGGGCGCACGAAGAGATCGTCGAGAAACAATCCGGCGCGCCCCTGAAATGTCGAGTAGAACTCGAAAAACAGCGCGTACCCGGCGGTCTCGCTGTTCCACTCGGCAATCACCGCGCGGAATTTCGGATTCGTGCCGAAGCCGTCGCGAGTGATGTCTTCTTCGAGCACGCTGGCCTCGTTTGCGAGCCGGTCGTACTCGGCGAGTTCGTGAATGAGAGCGGTGAGCAGCGCCGCATCGTTGGCCGTGGCCGGACGGATCGTCATCATAGGCAGTCCAGGGTAGAAGGATGAAAGCGACGCCCATTATACGGCAGCGGCGGGACACGATTGGCGTGAAAGCATGGCGACGGGATGCTGTCTAACCGCCAGCGATGGCCCCGATGATCATGAAAGGCTCCGACCCGCGGGCAACCGCATCGGGCAGTGGCGTGTCCGGTGGCTCAAGCGACAAATCCTCCTGACAGGCAAAGAAGCGGAGAAATGGGCGGCGCTGCAGCGTGACGTGATCGCGAATCGTCCCGCGCAACACGGGGTACTGCGCTTCGAGCGCGTCGAGGACCGAGCGCAGCGTTGCTTGCCCTTTCACGTCGACGGCCACCTCGCCGTCGACGCGGGCCAGCGTCCGCAGATGCGCCGGAAGTATGACCTGGATCATGACCCGCGAATCACCGAATCGTCTGCACTTCCACCGATAGCACGGCCGGAAGATCGTGGACAATAGGCGCCCACGTATCGCCCGCATTCGCGGAGCAATACACTTGCCCGCCCGTGGTGCCGAAATAGACGCCGCAGGAATCGAGCGAATCGACGGCCATCGCATCGCGCAGCACATTGACGTAACAATCGCTCTGCGGCAGGCCGTTCGTCAGCGGTTCCCACTCGTTTCCGCCGGTGCGGCTGCGGTAAACGCGGAGCTTGCCGTCTATCGGGAAATGTTCGGAGTCGCTCTTGATCGGCACGACGTAGATGGTCTCGGGTTCGTGCGCGTGGACGTCGATCACGAAGCCGAAATCAGTCGGCAGATTGCCGCTCACCTCTTGCCACATGTCGCCCGCGTTATCGCTGCGCATCACGTCCCAGTGCTTTTGCATGAAGAGCACGCCCGGACGCGAAGGGTGCATCGCGATGTGGTGAACGCAGTGGCCGATTTCCGCGGTGGGGTCTGGAATGTAGGTCGATTTAAGCCCCTGGTTGATCGGCTTCCACGTCTTGCCGCCGTCGTCGGTGCGAAAGGCGCCCGCCGCCGAAATCGCGATGTAGATCCGCTGCGGATTGCTCGGATCAAGAAGGATCGAGTGCAGACACATCCCGCCGGCGCCCGGCTGCCATTTGGGACCCGTGCCGTGCCCGCGAAGGCCGGAGAGTTCCTGCCACGACTTGGCGCCGTCGGTCGATTTGAACAAAGCGGCGTCCTCGACGCCCGCGTAGACCGTGTCCGCATCCGTGAGCGACGGCTCGAGATGCCAGACGCGCTTGAATTCCCACGGGTGCTGCGTGCCGTCGTACCACTGGTGCGTGGTGAGCGGCTTGCCGGTGGCGGGAGAAACATCGTAGACGAATTTATTGCTCGCACCAGCCGGCATGCTGCCTGGCGTCGGCATTGCTTCGCCTCCGGGCGTCTCCCAGGTCTTGCCGCCGTCGCTCGAACGCTGAATCACCTGTCCGAACCAGCCGCTCGTTTGCGACGCATACAGCCGGTTCGGATCAACCGGCGAGCCTTTCACGTGGTACATCTCCCAGCCCGCGAAGTGCGGGCCGCTCACGTCCCACTTTTCGCGCTTTCCGTCCGCCGTAAGAATGAACGCGCCTTTGCGCGTGCCGACGAGTACTCGAACCTTGCTCATTTTGCTCCTCCCTCAAGGGCATGAGTTTAGTTACGTAGTGAGACGGGGCCTGCCTCTCGAATTTGAGAGCCCGGGAATTGAGCTCGCCAAAGCGTCAAATGCTGCGGCGGTTGCGCACCGCGTTACCAACACCGTCTGCGCCGTCGAACCTCGGCAGCAAAGGAGTCGGATCGTGTTCGGCCCAGCGCCGCTTCGTCTCCGCGATCACGGCCTCGCGATTCTGCGCCATGTTCTCGATCACAGCGCACGGTGCTTCCGTCTCTTCGTGCCGCGATGCCCAAACCAACAGCTCCAGCACCACGGGCGCTAGATCGATGCCTTTTTCCGTCAGGCGGTAATTCAATTTCCGCCGGTCCTTATCGTCCGCCTCCACTGTGATGATTCCGGCCGCTTCGAGTTTTCTTAGACGATCCGCCAGGATATTCGTCGCCATCCCCTCGCCCGCTCCCTGAAATTCCTTGAATGTCCGATATGAGCGAACCATCAGGTCGCGAATGATCAGCAGCGACCAGCGATCCCCAAACCTCTCGAGCGAAACGCTCACCGGGCAGCCGGATCGCGGCTTTGACCTAAGTTTCCCAGGCACGGTCCGGCACGATATCAAACTCACTTGTATATTGCAAGTTGATATGACGATCTGCCGAAGCACCTGAGATCCTAGGAAGGCGCGCGGCACAAAAGAGATGCAAGCGTCCGCACGAGAGATGCAGGCGAGGCTCCGTTGCCGCCGTTGGAGCGCCAGGCGACGAAGCCATCGGGCCGGACGAGAACGGCTCCTGACCGAGTTATGCCGTATGCGCTCGAAAAGACTCCGGCGGAGTCCGTGAGTCCATCTTTACCGATTTCGAAAATGTCGAGCTTGATGCCCAGCTGCTTAGCGGCGGCGCGACCGCTCTCAGGCCAAGGATCTCCTTCCGGTCCCGCGAGTAGGGCAAAATTCCGGCCAAACAAATCGAGTGTCGAAATCCGCTCTCCATTTCGTTCGAGGAAGACGTGAGGCGCGCGTGTGCCCGGATTGCCTCGAGATTCGCGAGGATTCTCGTGCGGGACTCCGTTGTCGGTGCCTTCGGGAATCACGGCCGGCGAGTGGTAACAATAACCGAGCTCGATGTTGAGATCGTTCTGAATCGCCTGCAGATCGTCGGAACGCAAATAGGGAGCCGACCGCGTGACGTACCGCGAATACGCCTGCTCCACCGTAAAAGCGGCGGCCGGACGGCGTTCGAGATCGTAGGTAGAAAGCAGCTCGGGCCCGGCCGCGCCGTTTAGGACTAGCGCCAGTTTCCACGCGATATTGTGTGCGTCCTGGACTCCCGTGTTTCCGCCGAAACCGCCGCTCGGCGGCATCACATGCGCCGCATCTCCCGCCAGGAAGATGCGGCCTTGCTGAAAACGCTCCGCGGTATCAGCGGTCGCATCCCACTGCATCACGTTCTCAATCGTGATTGGCACGTCGCGGGTGCCGAGACCCGCGTAAAGCAGTTCGAGGGCGCGCTCATTTGTGAGGTCTTTCGAGACGTCGGTGATGGGATTCTTGGGGTCGCCCAGCCAATGGACTGCGAGAAACCCAGACGTGAACGGTTTCTCGATGCGGAAAAATCCGCTCAGCGTGGAATTCAGGACGTACATCACGCTCAGATTGCGCCCGCGAAGGAGCGGAGCCACGTCGCCGCGGAAGTAGATCGTAATGCTCTTCGAGAAGACGCCGCGCCCAAGCATTCGAATTCCCAATTGCTCGCGAATGCGGCTGTGGCTGCCGTCGGCGGCGATCATGTACCGCGCGCGTACGATCGAGGTCTTGCGCGTGTCGCGCTCGCGGATCTCGGCTGTAACGCCGGTTGCGTCCTCCTCGAATGTCGTCATCTCCGTGGCGAAACGCAGTTGCGCCCCCAACCCTTCGGCGCGCGATTTGAGCAGCGGTTCGAGCAGGTTTTGCGTGATGAAAATCCGGCTGCTGGGGCTGACGTCGCGCACGCCTTCGTTGAGATTCGCGATGAACCAGGCGAGTTCCTTCCCGGCCAACGTCTCGACCGCCATGATCGCGCCGTCCTGCACGAACTGCTCGTCCGATTTCTTCAGTACGATCTGCTCCACGCCCACGGTCCGGAACACTTCCATCGTGCGTTGCGTGATCATTGCCGCGCGCGGATGGATCGCCGTTCCTCGATGGTGCTCGACGACGAGTGCAGGAACGCCGTGGTGACCGAGCAGCAGCGCGGCGGACATCCCGACGAGGCTGCCCCCCACGATCAGTACAGGAACTTCGATATCAGGCATCAGTGCTCCCAAACCGAATCGGCGGCATCGCGTTGTCGCGTCGGGCCTCCAGCGCACGCTGTTCGACGCCTGCCTTCCCCTAACCGATTGGAAGCTATCACAATTGTCTCGGCGCCAGCCAGACAGCTTGGTGCGGCGAACCGGGCAACGAAGCCGTGGTTGACACCCCAACATGACGCCAGTAAGATTCCCAGTCAGTTAGGGGATTACGCTGTGTAATCCCCGGGTATACCTTCGGGCTGGAGACCAAATTATGACGAGAACTCTGTGGGCCATTCTCACTGTAGCTATCCTTCTGCCAATTTCAGCGTTGCGCGCAAACGCGCAGGACCAGACGCCGCCGGCGGCAACCGCAGCGGCCGCACCAGGCGCGGCCCCCGCAGCGCCGCAGGGACGCAAGAAGCGCGTCGCCATCTTCGACTTCGATTACGCTACTGTGCAGACGGCCTCGGCTGCGGCGTTCGGCACCAACGTGGACGTCGGGAAGGGCATCACCGATCTGCTCGTGAAGTATCTCGTGCAGGACGGCACCTACTCGGTGATCGAGCGCCAAGTGCTCGACAAGATTATGGCCGAGCAAAATTTTTCGAATAGCGACCGCGCTAATCCCAATTCAGCCGCCAAAATAGGCCAACTTCTCGGCGTGGATGCCATCATCGTCGGCGCCGTCACGCAATTCGGCAATGATACCAAGAACACCAACGTTGGCGGCGGGGGCGGCGGCTTTGGCGGCTTCGGAATCGGAGGAATTCACCACTCCAATACCAAAGCGATCGTGAATATCGACGCGCGCATCGTGAATATCGACACCGCTGAAATTCTCGGCGTCGCTGAGGGACATGGCGAGTCGTCGCGATCCAGTACGGGCTTGCTCGGCGGCGGCGGCAATTGGCACGGCTGGGGCGGCGGCGCGGTCGATTTCGGCAGCAGCGACTTTCAGCAGACGATTCTCGGCGAGGCGGTGAAGAATTCCGTCGCGCAATTGAGCGCCGGCCTGATCGCCGACAACACGAAAGTATCCGTGCGTACGATCGTCGTCTCCGGGCTCGTCGCGGCCGTGGATAGTGGTCAGATCGTTTTGAACGTCGGCGCGAAGGCAGGCTTGAAAGTCGGCGACCAGCTTTCCGTCGAGCGCGTGACGAAGGAAATCAAGGACCCGGCCACCGGTCAGGTGATCCGCCGCCTCTCGACTCCGGTCGGCGTCGTGCGCATCACCGACGTGGACGACATTTCCGCGGTCGCCGCGCCCGTTTCCGGTGCAGGGTTCAAGGTGGGCGACGCGGTGAAGACCGTCACGCAGTAGGCATCATTACGCACGAACATCGCCGGGCGCTGAAACTCCTCGCGCCCGGCATTTCCATTTCATCGCTCATTCCATGGGAAGCCCGACGTAGTTTTCCGCGAGCGTCTGCGACGCGGCTCGCGAACTTGTGACGTAATCAAGTTCCGCGAGCTGCCGCCGCCGGTCGAAGGCATTGTCCGTATTGAACAGGTGCAGCATCGACGTCATCCACCAGGAAAAGCGCTGCGCCTTCCAGACGCGCCGCAGGCAGGTCTTTGAATAGTTTTCGATCAGGTCCTTTCTCCCTGAAGCATAAAACTCTGCCAGAGCGCGCGAGAGCACGAATACGTCCGCAGCCGCCAGATTCAGTCCCTTTGCTCCGGTGGGCGGCACGATGTGCGCCGCGTCGCCGGCGAGGAATAGTTTCCCGTGCTGCATCGGCTCGACGAGGAAACTGCGCATCCCCGTGACGCCCTTCTGCAGCACCCGGCCCTCGGTGAGTTTCCATTTCCCATCAGCGGTGGCCAGCCGCTTGTGAAGCTCATCCCAGATGCGATCGTAGGACCATTCACGGATATCCTCATCGGGCGCGCACTGCACGTAGAGCCGGCTGATCTCGGGCGACCGCATGCTGAGCAGCGCGAAGCCGCGCTCGTGATACGCATAGATGAGTTCATCTGAAGAAGGCGGCGCTTCGGCGAGTATCCCCAGCCACCCGAACGGATAAATTCGGTCGTATACGGTCAGCGCACCTTCGGGAATCGAAGGCCGGCAAACGCCGTGGAATCCGTCGCATCCCGCGATAAAATCGCAGACCGCTTCCTCCTCCTTGCCGCCCGCGCGAAAGCGGATTTTCGGATGCACCTCGCGTCCGCCATCGCTGAAGTCATGCACGCTCACGCCCTCGGATTCATAGAAAATCCGTCCGCCCGCTGCCAGCCGTGCGTCGACGAGATCGGCGACCACTTTGTTTTGCGGATAAATAATCACCGAGCGCCCGCCCGCCAGTTCGTTGAAGTCGATGTGGTGCGTGCCTCCGCCAAAGCGCAGATAAATTCCGTGATGGACGAGCCCCTCGCGCTTCAGCCGCGCGCCCACGCCCGTTTCGACCATCAGATCGGATGTGCCCTGTTCGAGCAGGCCCGCGCGCACGCGCTCTTCGACGTACTGCCGGCTGCGCGCCTCTACCACCACCGACTCGATCCCCTGCAAGTGCAGCATATGCGAAAGCAGCAGCCCCGCAGGCCCCGCGCCGACGATTCCCACCTGTGTGCGTATCATGTCGCCGCCCATTCTATATTCATCTTGCAAAGTGAGGGGATCAAACTAGAATGCTGGCACGTTTGCCGCCGGTACCCGCCGATTTGGGCGGCGGGGCCAGCAACTCGATGCGTGCAGCTCGACGACCGTTCCTTGGGGGAGGCTTGCAGTGGCCAAGAAGCCGGGATTCTATGGCTGGAAGCTGGTCGCCGTTCTTTCCTCTCTCGATTTTCTGAATCTCGGCTTGCCGGTGTATGGCGGCACCGTGATCAATAGCTACATGCTGCGCGACATTCCGATGAGCCGCAGCACGCTCGGCTTCGGGTTCACGCTGCTCAACCTCTTCGTCGGTCTCCCTGCGACACTCGTGGCAATCTCGATTTTGAAGCGCGGAATTCGCGCCACGTACTTGATCGGGTCCGCGCTGATCTGTCTCGGCTCTCTCTTCCTGGCGTTTTTCGCGACGAAGCCCTGGCACTTTCTGCTCGGTTTCGGCGCGATCAATGGAATCGGCGTCTGCTTCGGCGACATCGTTCCCGGCACGACGGCCGTTGCGCGCTGGTTCAAGCGGTACCGCGGCCGGGCCACGGGACTCGTGCTGAGCGGTTCCGGCATTTCCGGCTTTCTCGCCGCGCCGTTTATGGATCGGCTGATTCGAGTGGGCGGCGGCAACTGGCGCCTGGGTTGGGAAATCATTGCGGCAATCGCCATCGTCGGCGGAATCCTCGCCGCGCTTTTCATCAAGGAACGCCCGGAGGATTTGGGGCAGGTCCCGGACGGAAAGCCGGAAGAAGAAATTCCGTCTCAGCCTGCGCAGTCGCGAGCTACCCGCGAATCCCACGAGCTCATCACCCGCTATGTGTGGACCCCGTCGGAGGCCTACCGCACGCGCGCCTATTGGCTGATCGTGATCGGCGGGCTGGCCGCGCAGTTTCCCTTCTTCTTTTTTACGGCGCACTGGATTCTCCATTTGCAGGGCGCGGGGATTTCGTCGAGCGACGCAGCCTTTGCCATGGGCCTGTTCACGATTTCCTGCATCGCGGGCCGTCTGATCGGCGGATGGCTGATGGACACGATGACCGCACGCTATGCCTTCATGATCGGGCTCTGCTGCTACGTGGTCGGCTCCCTTGCAGCATTGAGAGTAGGACCGGATTCGCTGATGATCGCCGATGCGGCGGCGGTTTTGTACGGCTTGGCCATCGGCTGGACGTTCATCTGCATGGCGACTTGCGTGGCCCATTTCTATGGTCCTGCTGCGTTCCCCAAACTCGCGGGAATGATGGTGCTGTTGACGTCCTGTGGCGCTTCGCCCGCGGGCCTGATCGGCGGCAGGATTTTCGACGTCTATGGCAGCTACGCGCGTGCGTTCGAACTCAACATTCTGATCGCTGTGGTTGGTATCATCGCCGTGGCTTTTGCGACGTTGCCGCGTCCCCGCGACGCCCGTGTCGCGGTGGCGCAGGCTGCATAAATTTAAGCTGGCAGAGCGCATCTAGAGGAGACACCGAGTGCCGAAGAAACCTGAATTTTACGGCTGGAACCTGGTCGCCGTGCTGTTCTGGCTCGATTTCATCAACATGGGGTTTCCGTACTACGGCGGCAGCGTGATCATCAACGATTTCATGATTCACGACATCACGATGAGCGGCAGCACGAGAGGGTTGGGATTCACCCTGCTGAATATTTTCGTGGGCCTGGCGGCCGTAGTGGTGGCGATCTCGATCGTGAAGATCGGGCTGCGGGCGACATTTGCGCTGGGCTCGGCGATTATCTGCGTGGGAGCGCTCTACATGGCCCTGGTTGCGAAGACGCCGATCGAGTACTTGATCATGTTCGGCGTGGTGATGGGAACAGGGATCAGCTTCGCGACTCTGGTTCCCGCGTTCACGGCCGTGGCGCGCTGGTTCCGGAAATATCGTGGGCGCGCGAATGGGATCGCGGTTTCGGCTTCGGGATTCGCCGGGCTGGCCGCGCCCCTGCTGGGCAAAGTGATCCGGGCGCACGGAAATAACTGGCGGATGGGATGGTTCATCGTGGCGGGAGCGGTGGTGCTGGCGGGTCTTCTGGCGTTGCTCTTCGTAAGGGAAAGTCCGGAGTCGATGGGCCAGACGGTGGATGGAATTCCGCCGGAACAGCAAGACCAGGCGACGCGCACCGATGCTCTGGCGACGAAACATCCGTGGACCGCCGGGCAGGCGTACGGGACGGGCGCATACTGGCTGATCGCGATCGCCGGCATCGTCTCGACATTTCCGTTTTTCCTGTTTGTGGCGCATTGGACGAGGCGCTTGATCGGAGTGGGATTCCAAGCCTCCGATGCCGAATGGGCCCTGGGCTTTCTGACGATCGGAACGCTGCTCGGGCGGTGGCTCGGCGGGCTGCTGATGGATTACATCAACGCGCGCGTGGCGTTCGTGCTGGGATTGGCGGTCTACTTTGTCGGCTCGTACCTGGCGATCGCGGCGATGCCAGGGGCGATGTGGATGCTTCTTGCGCCTGAGCACGTCGCGTATCTTGCGGCCCTGCTCAACGGCGCGGCCTACGGCTGGGCGTTCACGTGCGTCGGCACGATGGTGGCGCACTATTACGGGCCGGGGGCGTTCCCGAAGTTGTACGGGACGATGACGTTGCTCGTGTCGTTCTGCGCGTCACCGGCCGGGGCGGTGGGCGGATGGATCTTCGACAAGTACAAGAGCTACACGCCGGCATTCGAGTTGAACGCTGTGCTGGCGGCTCTGGGCATCGTTGCGATCGTTTTTGCGGCCATGCCGAAACCGCGCAGCGAGGTGGGCTCGCCCGCGCTGCAGCAGGAGGCGGCCCGGTGATTCGCCGCCGCGAGATTCTGAAATCGTCTCTCGTCGGCTGCGGCGCCGCATTCGCGGGCGGCGCGGTTAGCTCGCTGCTCGCGCCGTTGGCCTTCGCAGGCCGCGCCGAATCCGCGGGTCCCATCGTCGAAACGAATCGCGGCAAGCTCCGCGGCGTTTCCACCGGCGGCGTTTACTCCTTCAAAGGCGTTCCCTACGGCGCTTCCACCGATGGCTCGATGCGTTTCATGCCGCCGGTCAAGCCCGCGTCGTGGACGGGCGTCCGCGACGCGATCAATCTCGGCCCGCTTGCGCCGCAGATACTGTCGAGCGCCACAGGCGGCTCCGACATTCGCAAAGCCATGGGCGATATCTTCGGCCCCGGCGAAATCAGCGAAGACTGCCTTGTCCTCAACGTCTGGACGCCGAGCCTGCGTCACGGGAAGCGCCCGGTAATGGTCTGGCTGCACGGCGGCGGATTCACCGGCGGGTCGGACGGCGCGCCCACCTACGATGGCACGAATCTGGCCCACAAGCGCGACGTGGTCGTTGTCGGACTCAATCACCGGCTGAATGTGTTCGGCTATCTCTATCTTGGCGAACTCGGCGGCGCGAAATACGCGGACTCGGGCAACGTTGGCATGCTCGACATCGTGCTCGCGCTCGAGTGGGTGCGCGACAATATCGCGCATTTCGGCGGCGATCCCGGCAACGTCACGATCTTCGGCGAATCGGGCGGCGGCGCGAAAGTCAGCACGCTGATGGCGATGCCGCCGGCCAAGGGACTCTTTCACAAGGCGATTGTCGAGAGCGGCTCGATGCTGAAGGCCACATCGCGCGAGGATGCGAACAAGGCCACCGAGAAATTCATCGCCAAGCTCGCTATCACCCCCGATCGCATCGACGATTTGCAGAAGCTGCCGATGGAAAAGCTGCTCGACGCGATGCGCTCGCTCACGGGTCCTAACGCGATCCGCCTGGGGCCCGTCGTCGATGGCCGGTCGCTGCCGCGCAATCCCTTCGATCCCGATGCGCCCGCGCAATCGGCGGACGTTCCCATGCTGATCGGCACCAACGGCACCGAATCCTCGCTCCTGCTCGGCCTCGGCGATCCCGCGCTCTTCTCGCTAAACGACGCGGACATGCGCTCGCGCCTGAAAGCCTATCTCCGCCTTGATGATGATGCGAAACTCGACAGCATCATCGCCACGTACCAGAAAGATCGCCCCGGTGCCTCGCCGAGCGAAATCTACTTCGCCGTCACCACCGATCGCATGATGCGCATGAACGCCATCACGCAAGCCGAGCGCAAAGTCGCGCAGGGCGCCGCGCCTGCTTATATGTACATTTTCGCCTGGCGGACGCCGGTCCTCGACGGGCGCCTGCGCTCGCCGCACGGCATCGAGCTAGCTTTCGTCTTCGACAACACGGACAAAACGGTAGGGCTGAATGGCAGCGCCCCGGACGTTGCGATGCTTGCCGACAAAGTGAGCGCGGCCTGGGCTGCTTTCGCGCACACCGGCAATCCCAGCACTAGCGCGCTGCCGCACTGGCCCCCGTACGACACGCAGTCCCGCGCCACGATGGTCTTCAACGACGAGTGCAAGCTCGAGGACGATCCCGGCCGCGACGAGCGCCTCGCCATAAGCGCCCTCCCGCCAGGCGGAATCATGTAGCGAATGGCCCGTTAGCGCGCCCTAGCGTCTGCGTTTCCTATAGCTGGATTTTCGAGAAGAAGTAGCTGCCTATGCCAAGCAGAATGCCGGTGATGATCGTCACGACGGCTAGATCGGTTGTCAGGCCGTAAGCAAACACCGTGCTGCACGCGCCGCGCAGTCCGTCTACGCCGTAGCTCAGCGGATTCAGCCGCAGCCCGATCTGCAGCACCTTCGGCAGGCCGGCCGAGGGAAAGATCGCGCCCGAAAAAAAGAAAATCGGCATGATCAGAAAATTGATGATGAGCGGAAATCCCTGCATGTCCTGAAGCACGGACCCGAAGACGGTCCCGATGCCCGCAAAGAGCAGCGAGATCATAAACATGAAAACGATCGCCAGCGGCGCATAGGGCGAGCCGTGGACCCGAAATCCGGCAATCAGGCAAATCACGAATACCACGATCCCCTGCGCCATGGCCACAAGGGCGCCACCCAGCATTCTGCCGAACACGATCTCGATTCGCGAAACCGGCGCCACCAGCGTTTCCTTCAGGAACCCGAACTGCCGGTCCCAGATGATCTCGATTCCCGAAAACACCGCGTTGAACAGAATCGCCATCGAGATGATTCCCGGCGAGAGAAAGTCGAGGTAATTTCCGCCGCCGGCCCGGGCGAACATCGCCTTGAATCCGAAACCCAGCGCCACAAGAAACAGGATCGGCTGCCCAAGCGAACCGATAATGCGCGCGGGCGACCGGATGTAACGCTTCAATTGCCGCACGCAGAGAATGTAGATCGCCTTCATCGCCGCCCTCCGCCTCGCCAGGCGCGTCCCATCATGCGCATCCGGTCGGTCGCGTTCGCTTCTTCCTCGCGAATCGCATGCCCGGTGAGCGCGATAAACGCGTCCTCCAGATTCGGGCATTGGGTCCGTTCTTTCAACTCGCCGGGCGTGCCTTGCGCCACGATCTTCCCGTGGTCGATCACCGCCACTTCGTTCGCTACGCGGTCGGCCTCGTCCATATAGTGTGTGGTGAAAAAGACCGTCACGCCCTCTTCTTTGCTCAACTGCTGGATGTATCCCCAGATATGGTTGCGCGTCTGCGGATCGAGCCCGATCGTCGGCTCGTCGAGAAAAAGAATGCGCGGCTTGTGCAGCAGCGCACGCGCCACCTCAAGCCGCCGCTTCATCCCGCCCGAATATTCCTTCACGAAATTGTTCTTCCGGTCGCCCAGCCCCACGAAGTCGATCAGCGTGTCGATGCGCTTTTTCCGCTCGCCGTGCGGCACGCCGTAAAGAATCCCGTGCAGGTCCATGTTCTCGTACGCGGTCAGTTCGTCATCGAGGCTCGGGTCCTGGAATACGATTCCGAACGACCGTCGCACCTGCTTCTGCTCGCGCGTCGGATCGTGCCCGTTCACTAGGATATTGCCGCTCGTCGGATCGAGCACGGTCGTCAGCATCTTGATCGTCGTGGTTTTCCCCGCGCCGTTCGGGCCGAGAAAACCGAAAATCACCCCTTCGGGCACCGTGAACGAGATGTGATTCACCGCGCAGAATTGCCCGTAGTTCTTCACGAGGTCGTGCACTGAGATCATTTCGCCCATTCGTGTTTTCCCATGGCCTGAATTGGCCCGCCCGGAGGCGACACAGAATACGATGTATCCACACGCGCGGGCAATCGGTTATAACGGCTAACCATGGCCCAAAGTTACGCGTCAATTTAGCCGCACTTTTCTCTTGCGTTCCGTGGTCCTTCGGAGCGCGTCATTCTGAGGCCGCTTTCTGGCCGAAGAATCTCTCTTCGGCTGTGGCGTCGCCAGAGCGTCACCAGGACAGCGCCCGAAAGAGCGTGGACATTTCCCCCCCCGGATATATATTCGCACGAGCATTCTTGGCACAATCTCAGGGAGGCCCGCAGCAGTGACCACGGTGCGAGAAGCGACCTACGAAGTGCTCCGCGATCTCGGGATGACCACCATCTTCGGCAATCCCGGCTCGAGCGAGCTGCCTTTCCTCAAGGACATGCCTCCCGATTTCCAGTACGTCCTCGGCCTGCACGAGCGCGTCGCCGCCGGCATGGCTCTCGGCTACGCCCTGGCGCGCAACGAAGCCGCTTTCGTGAATCTCCACTCGATTGCCAGCGCCGGAAATGGCCTTTCCGCCCTCATCGACGCGCAACTCCTGGAGGCGCCGCTCGTCGTCACCACGGGCCAGCAGGACCGCCGCCAGATTCTCGCCGAGCCTTTCCTCGTGAGCCGCGCGGTCGAGGTCGTGAAGCCTTATGTGAAATGGGCCTACGAGCCGCTACGCCCCGAAGATGTTCCTGGGGCCATCGCGCGCGCCTACTACCTCGCGATGCTGCCGCCGCGCGGCCCCGTCTTTCTTTCGATCCCCATGGACGATTGGAACAAGCCCTGCCAGCCCGTTGTCGCGCGCAAGGTGAGTCAATCCGTCTCGCCCGATCCCGCGCTCCTCGACGAAGTCGCGCACGCGATCGACGCGAGCCGCAATCTCGCGCTCGTCACCGGCTCGCAGATCGAGCAGGACGGTGCATTTCACGATGTTGTCGCGCTCGCCGAGCGCCTCAACGCCGACGTCTTCGCCGAGCCCATCGCGCCTCGCTGGGCGTTTCCGCGCAGCCATCGCCTGTTTCGCGGCAGCCTGTTGCCCGCGCAGAGGCCGCTCGCGGAGCAACTCGCCGGCTACGACACGGTCGTCGTCCTCGGCGCGCCCGTCTTTTTGTATTACGCCTACGTGCCCGGCGACGCCATCGCGCCCGGCACGAAGCTTTTCCAGGTCACCAATTCGACGCGCGATGCCTCCGCCGCGCTCGCCGGAACCAGCATCGTCGGCAATATTTCGGTCGCCGCAAAATATCTTGCGCAGCGTGTAAAGCCCGTCGAGCGCAGTGTCGTTCCGTGCCCGAAGCCGCCCGAGCCGCGCCCCGAATATCCGATCACCACCGCATATCTTTTCAGCACGCTCAACAAGCTGCTGCCGCGCGACGCCATTCTTTCCGAAGAGTGCCCCTCCTCGAAGGGCGATCTTGACCGCTACGTCCAGCTTGACGAGCCCGGCTCGTTTTATTCCGTCCGCAGCGGAATTCTCGGCTTCGGACTGCCTGCGGCTGTCGGCCTGCAGCTGGCGCATCCGAATCGGCGTGTCGTGTGCCCCGTCGGCGACGGCTCCGCGCAGTATTCGATTCAGGCGTTATGGTCGGCCGTGCAGCAGAAAGCGTCGGTCGTTTTTCTTGTCATTCGCAATGGAAACTATTCGGCGCTGAAGGGCTTTCGCGATTTCACGCAGGTCGGCAAAAACGTCCCCGGCATCGACATTCCCGGCATCGACGCCGTCAAAATCGCGCAAGGCTACGGCATGTCGGCACGCGAAGTAGATCGCCCCGAGGATCTCGAGCCAGCCCTGAAAGCCGCGGTCGCCTCGAAGGAACCATGCCTCATCAGCGTCAATGTCGCTCAAGGCGGCCAAAAAACAATGGGCATGGACCAGTCCGTGAATCCGCCCAACTACGGTTAAGTCTCCGCGCCCTCTGTGTTCCTCAGTGTTCTCTGTGTTAAAGCATTTGACTTGCTGAGAACGAATTGGAGGCGACACTGACGATCCAGCTCAAGCCTTGGCGCTAGACGCCTTCTGCTTCTCCAGTTCTTCCATCGCAATCTGGAATCCCGTGTTCGCCACCGGCACGCCGGCATAAATCGCCGCCTGCAGCAGCAGTTCCTTCAAATCGCACGGCTCGAATCCATGCTCCAGCGCCGCGCGCACATGCATCCGAAACTCTTCCCAACGCCCGAGTGAAGCCATCATCGCCAGCACCAGCAGTCGCCGCGTCCGCCGGTCAAGTCCTGGCCGCGTCCAGATCGTGCCCCACGCGTACCGCGCGATCAGCTCCTGAAACTCGCGATTGAAATCGGTGGTCGCCGCGATCGACCGGTCCACGTGCCCGTCGCCAAGCACTGACCGCCGCACCGCGAAGCCTTCGTCGATGGGGTCGGTGTAGTTGCCCGGCGCAGCTTTGGGCGCCAGCAGATCGTTGATCGCCGCCGTGAAAGATCGCGGCCGCTCCACGTTCGACAAGTGCGCCGCCGGCAAATGTACCGCGCGCGCCCCTTGAATCTCGCGCGCCAGAATCTCGCCGTGTCCCACCCACGGCGTCGCGACGTCTCGCTCGCCAACGATTACCAGCGTCGGCACGCGAATCCTCGCGAGCAGCGACGTATGATCCATATCGCGAATCGCCGCGCAGCAGCTCGCATACCCCGCTGGGTCGGTTCCCAGAATCACCGCCCGGATCGAGCTCGCGTAGACATTGCCTTCCGCCAGCGTGTTGGCCGAAAAAAATCGCTGCATCGTGCCATCCACAATCGCTGCCATCCCGCCTTCGAGCACCACGCGCCGCCGCTCATCCCAGAATGATTTCGGTCCGATGTGCGAAGAGGTATTCGCCAGAATCAGCCCAGTAAGGCGGTTGCCGGCGTTTGCGCCAAGCCACTGCCCGATCATCCCGCCGAGCGAGAGCCCGCAAAACGCGAACTGCGAAATCCCCAGCGCGTCGACGAGCCCGAGCACGTCGCGCCCCAGCATCTCGATCGAATAATCGCCCTGCGGCGCGTCCGAGGCTCCATGCCCGCGCGTGTCGTAGCGCAACACCTGAAAATGTTGCAGCAGGTCGGGCACCTGCTGTGCCCAGAGGCTCAAGTCGCACCCAATCGAATGCGAAAGGACAATCACCGGCCGCCCGGCATTGCCTTCGAGCCGGTAGAAAATCCGCGTGTTGTCGATCGTCGCGAATGGCATCGCTTCTAGCGTTTCCTCGGTTTCAAATCCCCGCTGCCTTCGCTCACTAGCAACCGCTTTCGTAGCTCTTCCGCGGCGCCCAAATACTTTTCCGGCGTTTCGAGATCGCGCAGCGCCCTGCTGCTGAGCGCTCGCGCTACCTCCGGAATTTCGCCGAGCACTTCCTTCAGCGTGTGTCCTTCTTCTTCGCTGCGCCGCGCCGCCTCGCCCACAAGTTCCTGCGCCGCGTCCCGGCCCAGCTTGGCCGCGAGCAGCATCGCCGCTTTCTCCGCGAACACGCTGCCGCCCGTGGCCTCGATATTCGCGCGCATCTGTTCAGCGTCAATCTCGAGCCCCTCGGCCGCTTCCGCCATCGACGCAATTGCCAGCCCGGTCGATTGGATCACGCCCGCCACGGTCGGCCACTCCGCCTGCCAGCCGCCCACGCCGCGCTCGTGCTCCTGCACCATGCCCGCGAGAAACGCCGCCACCAGTCCGGGGACGCGATTTGCGGCCGCCAGCGTCAACGCCGACGCGATCGGGTTGCGCTTTTGCGGCATCGTCGACGAGCCGCCGCGTCCCTCGCCTTCCGGTTCGGCCGCTTCGCCGACCTCGCCCTGCATCAGCAGGCTGATGTCGCGCGCCATTTTCCCGAGCGTCCCCGTCAGCACGCCGCACGCCGCCACCAGCGAGGCCAGCCGGTCGCGGTGCGCGTGCCACGGCGCATCCGGAAAGCCGAGGCCCAGTTCCTTCGCCATTGCGCGCCCTGCTTCGAAGCCCTTTTCACCCAGCGCCGCCAGCGTTCCGCTCGCGCCGCCGAACTGCAAAATCAGCGCGTCCTGAAACGCGTCCTCGAGCCACAGCCGGCTCCGCCGGATTGCTGCGAGCCATCCCGCTGCTTTCAGTCCAAACGTCACGGGCGGCGCTGCCTGCAGAAGCGTTCGCCCCAGCATCACCGTGTTTCGATGCTGATCGGAAAGCCGCTCCAGCGCCGCTTCGAGACGGCAAAGATCGGCTGCCAGGATCGGATGGGCGCGCTTCAGGAGCAACATCAACCCCGTATCGGCCACGTCCTGGCTCGTCGCGCCCCAATGCACCCAACGCGCGGCCTCCGCATTTGCGGCGCGCACCTTTGCTGTCAGCGCCTTCGCAAGAGGAATTCCCGGCGTGCCGCCGCGCAGCGTTTGGCGTGCCAGCGCAGCCGCATCGAAATTGCCGGCCTTCGCCGCCGCTCGAATCGCATCCGCCGCGTCCGCCGGCACGATGCCGAGGCGCGCCTCCGCCCGCGCGAGCGCCACTTCAAAATCCAGCATTGCCTGCAGAAGGGAATCGTCGGCGAACAGATCGGCCAGCGGGCCCGTGGTTGCGAGAGTATCGATGAGTCGCGCCGGCACGCTGTCTCCTCTCAGACGTCGAAAAATACGGTTTCGTTCTCGCCGCTCAAATGAATATCGAACCGCCACGCGCCCGGCTGGTTCGCCACCGGCTGCGCCACCAGCGTCTCGCGCCGCTCCTTCGGGACGAGCGCCAGAACCGGATCCTTCTCGTTCGCCGGATCACCTGCAAAATAGATTCGCGTCGGCAGCCGCCGTAAAATCCCGCGCGCGAGCACGGAAACCACCAGGTGCGGCGCTTGCATCGTGCCATCCGACCCCGGCACGTGCCCCGGCTTGATAGTCTCAAATACGCAGACGCCGTTTTCATCCGTCGCCTGCCGCCCAAAGCCCAGAAAATCCGGATCGACCGGCTTGTCCTGCGGATCGTCGGGATGATTGTATTTGCCGTCCGCGTTCGCTTGCCAGATTTCGACGAGCGCTTCGTCCACGCCCTGCCCTTCGCCGTCGAACATCGCGCACATCAGCTTCACGCGTTCGCCCTTTGTGTTCGGACCCGCGATATGCTCCACGGAACGCCCGCCCGCGAGGCTGATGGCGAAGTATGGCCCCACGGTCTGCCACGGCGTCGGTATCAGGTCGATTACCATCTGCTCCGCTATTTCGTCTCGAATGGCGTCGCTTCACGCCCGCGCAATACGATGTCGAATCGAAATCCGAGCGCCCAGTCCGGCTGCGTCAGGTCGATATCGAATTTCGAGATCAGCCGCTGCCGCGCTTTGTCGTCCGGCAGCGAATTCATGATCGGATCGAATGCGAACAGCGGATCGCCCGGAAAATACATCTGCGTCACGAGGCGCGTCGCGAACGCCGTGCCGAAAAGCGAAAAATGAATGTGCGCCGGGCGCCAGGCATTCGGATGATTGCCCCACGGATACGGCCCCGGCTTGATCGTGGTGAAGCGGTAGTTGCCCTGCGCGTCGGTCAGCGTTCGCCCCGCGCCCGTGAAATTCGGATCGAGCGGCGCGGGATGCTCGTCGGACCTATGCCGGTAGCGCCCCGCGGCGTTGCACTGCCAGATTTCGATCAGCGTGTGCGGCACGGGACGCCCGTTGTCATCCACCACGCGCCCGGTCACGATGATCCGCTCGCCGATCGGCTCGCCCTCACCCTGCCGCGTCAGATCATTGTCCGTTTCCTGGATGTCGCCGTGCCCGTAGACCGGCCCGGTCACCTCGGAAAGCGTGTGCGGCAGCAGAATCAACGCATTGCGCGGGCTGCGAAGCAGCGTCGAGCGATACGCCGGATACAGCAGCGGCGGCTGCGTGCCCTCCGGATACCGGCGGTATGGCGCAACCACTACGGGCGCGCTTGCCCGCTCGATCGAACTCTGTGGCTTGGACGTGATATCTGCCCCCAGACGACGCCAGCGCCAGTATACACAAGTCCGCCGGAGCGCATGCCATCGGGGGTTTCGCGTAAATCTCGAAGAGGAGAGCTTAACTCGTGAGTGCCTTGCGCATTCGTTCGTACGTGGTCGAAAGGTCTTCTGGCTCCAGGCGCGTCTCGCCCACCACCGTCATGAAGTTCGCGTCGCCCGACCATCGCGCTAGCACGTGCAAATGAAGGTGCTCGGTGATGCCCGCGCCCGCCGCGCGTCCGAGATTCATGCCGAGGTTATAGCCGTCGGGATGATAGGTCTGGCCGAGAGCCGTCTGCACGCGCTGCGCCAGATGCATCATTTCGGTGAGCGTGTCCGGATCGACTGCGGCGAAATCAGCGATATGCGCGTACGGCACGACCATCGTGTGCCCTGAGGTATATGGAAACCGGTTGAGAATGATGAAATTCTTCTCGCCTCGCAGGACGATCAGCGTTTCCGCATCGTTTTTTGCGGCCAGCGCGTCGCAAAAAACGCAGCGGTCATTCTTCGACGCATTGGCGATATACCGGTACCGCCACGGCGTCCAAAGATAGTCCATCCGCCCTAGTCCCGCGCGGGCTCGGGCGAACCCGCGGCAGCCCCCGCCGCCTGCGGATTGTTGACGTGATCCTTCAGTTCCTTGCTGGGCTTGAAATAGGGGATCTTCTTCGGCGGCACTTCCACCTTCGCCCCGGTCTTCGGATTCCGTCCTGTGCGTCCGCGCCGCTGCCGTGTGCGAAAGCTTCCGAAGCCGCGAATCTCGATCTTGTCGTCGCCTTGCAGAGCCGTGATGATGCTCTCGAAAATCGTCTCGACGACCGCTTCCGATTCCTTCCGCGGCAGTTCCGTCACCCGTGTGACCTCTTCGACGAGATCGGCTTTCGTCACGGTGTTATGGTCTTTGTTTTCGCGCTCTCCCGGACCTTCAGCCATCTGTTGAACAGCCTCCTCTCAGCATTCGTGCGTGGGCCGTTTGCGCGCCAAGGCGGGGTCGTCGCACAATCCCTGCATATCACCAAATGAGTACGCCGTAAATGATTTTACTTCCGGAAACGCCCCAATGTGAGCCTTTTAAGGCCCCGCCCCTTAGCTTGCAAAAACCTTCGCGCCTATCCGGATGATGGCCTAGGACGACGACTGCCGCTTGGCCATGATCGCGTCGCCGATCGTTGCATTCGGCGATGACTTCGACGACCGGAATGTTTCCATTTCCTGCCGCTCCACCTGCTTCTGAGCCGCGCGATAACTCAGGCTGATCTTGCGCTGTTCCGGCTCGAGCCGCAGAACCTTGAAATCGTACGATTGCCCCGGCGAAAGCACGGCGTTCACGCGCTCGGCGCGCGAGCCCTTCACTTTGCTGTCGCGGTTGTCGCGTTCGCCCTTCGGGCGCCGCTCTTCGATCTCGGAAACGTGGCACAAGCCCTCGATGCCTTCGGCCAGCTCCACGAATGCCCCGAAATCCGTCGTCCGCGCCACTTTGCCCTTGAGCACCTCGCCGATCTTGTGCTCCGCGAACCAGTTCGCCCAGATGTCGTTCACCTGCTTTATGCCAAGCGAGAGCCGCCGGTTCTGCGAATCCACCTTCAGCACGCGCGCCTCGATCTTGTCGCCCTTCTTGAACTTCTCGCTCGGATGTTTGATGCGTTCCGTCCAGCTGACGTCACTGATGTGAATCAGCCCTTCCATGCCTTCTTCGATTTCCACGAACGCGCCGAAATCCGCCAGATTCCGCACGCGCCCGCCAACGAGCGATCCCACCGGATATTTCTCCGCCGCCTGTTCCCATGGATCGGGCAGCGTCTGCTTCAGCCCAAGCGAAATCCGCCGCTGGTCCGTCTTCACTTCGAGCACCACCACCTCCACGTCGTCGCCCACCTTCACGATTTTCGACGGGTGCTTCACATGTTTCGACCAGCTCATTTCGCTCACGTGCACGAGCCCTTCGACGCCCGGCTCGATCTGCACGAATGCGCCGTAATCCGTTACGCCTACAATTTTTCCCTGCAGCCGCGTTCCCGTTGGGAACCGCTCCGGCACCGTCGCCCACGGATCGGGCAGCAGCTGCTTCCGACCCAAGGAAATCCGCTGTTTTTCCTTGTCGAACTTGAGGATTTGAACCTGAATCTCATCCCCCGGCTTCACGATCGACGAAGGATGCGGCACGCGGCCCCACACCAGGTCGCTAACATGGAGCAGCCCGTCCATCCCGCCCAGATCGACGAACACCCCGTAGTCCGTAACGTTTTTCACGTGTCCGTTCACGATCGCGCCTTCCGAAAGCGTTGCTGCCAGCGCGTCCCGCTTGGCTTTCTGCTCTTCTTCGAGGATCGCGCGCCGGCTCACCACCACGTTCCCGCGTTTCCGGTTCAGCTTCAGGACGCGCACTTCGATCTCGCGGTCCTTCCATCCCTCGAGATCGTGCACCGGCCTCAGCTCGATCTGCGACGCCGGCAGAAATGCCCGCACGCCGATATCGACCACCAGTCCGCCCTTGATCCGCTCCAGGATTTTCCCGTTCACGTTCGTATGCTCGCGATACGATTTCTCGATCCGCTCCCATACGCGCCGCCGGTGCGCCCGCACGTGCGATAGCAGGACGTAGCCGTCCTTCTGCTCGTGCAGTCGCTCGACTTCAATCGTCTGCCCTTCGCCGAATTCGATCGGCGCGCCCGAATCCAAAAATTCCTGCGCGGGAACCAGCCCTTCGAATTTCCCGCCTACATCCACCACCACGCCCGCTTCCGTCACGGCCAGCACCCGGCCGTCGAAGATCTCACCCTCCGCCGCCACAGGCTCGGGCGCGGAAAACTGGTCCATCAGCTGGTCCATCGTTTCCAGTGGTTCGGCCTGTTCGGGTTCTGCCGCCGCAGCAGGCTCCGCCGCTATCGGCGCTGCCTCGGGCGCTTCCGCCACCGCTTCGCTCGAATCCGCTTCCTCCGCGGCATTCACGATCGGCGTTCGCTCGCGTGCTGGCGCCACACCCGTAGCAGCTCCTCCGCCGTCCTGCGTGCTGGCGCTCATGGGTATTGACGCAGCGGTTACTTCCTCACCCGCGGCTTGCGCGGGAGCAGCGTCGATGGCAGATGGTTGTAGGTTCGGGTCGTTTTCGGGTGACATGCGGAGCGGCCTCCGTCGTAAGGCTTCCTGCCCTGCTTACCGAGGGTACGGCCTCGGTCACTCCACCCTGATTGGGGGCTAGAGCATGAAGGGGATAAAGCGCCTGCACTTTCGACGCTTCACCGACTGAAATGATACGCGTCCGATTTGTGCCTTGTCAATGAAACCCACTGCGAAAACTATGTTAAATCCCGGTAACGTAGCGGGCACAGAGGAGTTTCATAGCCGGACCTGCAGGTTTTTTCCTGGGGGAAAGATCAATTCAGCGCGGATTCCGCTTCGCGGATCGTCGGATATGTATCAAACAGGGGATCGACCCCCACGATTTGCAGCACGTTTCGCACCCGGTTATTCAGTCCGACGAACGCCAGCTTGCGCCCGTCTTTGGTGCACGACACATAGACGCGCACCAGCGCGCCAACCGCCATGGAATCGACCGAAGGCACCTCCGTCAGGTCGATGATCAGGCCTCGCGCCGCCGCCGCGTTCACCGCTTCCTGCAACGCGGATGAAGTCGCATGCGTGATCGCGCCCTTAACGCTGAGGATATGGACACCCGCGTTCGCTCCCGGTCGCCCCGCAATCTGGAATGCCCCCGTTGACATGCGCGGCATTCTAGCTTGTTCCGCCGTCGAAAGCGACCGCCAACGTGCAGGTGGAAGCGTGAGCCTTTTTACCCTGAGCGAAGTCGAAGGGTAGGCTCGCGAAAAAGTTCGGCCATAAGGGGGCTTTCAGCCCCGGGGTCTTCGCCTTTGACCTTCCGGGTGCCCCATCCTCGGTTTGTGAGGGTGGGGCCTTTGCGCCCAACCGCCTCGCCACTCACGCTTCACATCCAAACGCGCTCACACATCCCGGCGCAATCGCCACATCGTAATGTATAATCCGCCCCTCATTTGCCCGAGGAGACTCACCGTGGCCGAGTGGCACTACGCGCAATCCGATCCTTCCGATGAACTGGCCCAGCTTTCGTTTTATTCCATGAAGAAGCATCAAGATGGTCGCGAAATCGAATTCCGCATCATCGTGCGCGAATACGCCGTGAAGCCCGAGGGCCAGCACGCGCGTTTTTTCGCGGAGGCCGATAAACACGTCAACCAGAAACTCGCCGCGATCCTGCCCCACGGCTGGGGCCATTCGGTGCTCGAAGCGCTATCCGACTGTATGCGCATGATCCATCAATTCCCGTACGAGGAGTAGCCAAGCGCGGAGACCATCCTGATGAAAGTCACAAAGAAACAGATCGCGCCGGGCATCGTGATCCTTGAATTGACAGGCCGGTTCGTCATGGGCCCCGATTGCCGTCAGGTGGACCAGGAAATCGACGAGCACATCCAGCGCAACGAGAAGAGCTTCATCTTCGATCTGTCCGCCGTCGATCACGTCGATAGCGCCGCCGTCGGCCAAATCGTGAAATGCTACTCGAGGCTGAAAAAGTCGGGCGGCACGCTGCGCCTCGCGGGCGCGAAGGGCATGGTCGACGGCGTGCTGAAGCTCACGCAGGTCCACAAGACGATCGAGATTTTCCCCACGGCCCAGGACGCCGCGAAGGATTTTCCCCGGCCCCAATAGCGCCCCAAACCCGTTATTCGCCGAGCGTTTGCCCTTTCGCATCGTGTCCTGCGTCGTCGATGCGGTGCGCGACGGATGTGGTAGAGTCTCAAGCCGATGCGGATCTTCGTCCTGGGGGCGGGCGGCACCGGCTCCCTTCTGGCACATCTCCTGGCGCGCCAGGGCCACACCGTCTGGTGCGGCGACCGCGATATCGACCGCGCCCGCCACTTTCTCGGCAAGAAAAGCGAAATCAAGGTCGTTGAAGCGAACGCGCGCAATCTCTGGTCGATCGTGCGCGCCGGGCGCGGCGCGAATCTCATCGTCAATGCCTCTCCCGCCGTCTTCAACAAGATCATTCTGCGCGCGGCGTTACGCTTGCGCTGCCACTACCTCGATCTGAATTCGCACCTCACCGCGCATCCGTTTCGCCCCGAGCAGTTTCGCTTTCACAAGCGTTTCGTCGCGAAAAACCGCGCCGCGCTCGTCTGCGTTGGCGTCGCTCCGGGCCTCACCAACCTGCTCGCCGAGCGCGCTGCGGAAATGCTCGATTCCGTCGAGTCGATCCAGATTCGCCTCTTCGAAAGCACCGAGAGCAAGGATCCGATTTCCACCTGGTCGGCCGATGTCGCTTACGACGAAGCGGTTTCGCTGCCGCGCGTCTATCGCAACGGTCGTTTTGCCCTCGCGAAGCGATTCGATGAGCGCGAAAAATTCCGCTTCCCGCCGCCCATCGGCAAAGTGCCCGTCTACCTCGCCGCGCAGGACGAAGTCTGCATGCTGCCCTACATCATGAAAGTCCGCGACGTCGACGCCAAAATCGGCGGCAACGATTTCGACCGCCTCCGCCGCTGGTATCGCCAGGGACGCCTCAATCGCTCGGCCGGCATCATCCGCAAGCGCTTCCCGCAGACGCTCACGCCGCGCAGTGTAGCGAAACTGATCCGCACCGGCGTCCTCGAAAACGCGCGCTTCGCCGCTGCCGTCGTCGTCCGCGGCAAGAAAGGCGACGACCCGCTCCTGATTCGCTGGGACGCCAGCTTCCCGACGCTCTACACCATCCGCCAGCGCGGCCTCATCTCGACTCCCATCGCCTACGCCACCGCGCATCTCGCCGCCATCTTCGTGAAGCATTTCCCCCGCGAAGCAGCCGGCGTGATCGGCCCCGGCGGCCTCGCGCCCGAAACGCGCCGCGCCATCCTCGCCGACGTCCGCTCCCGCGATTTCCGCCTCGCCATGAAAACCACCCGCCTAAAAAAGCTCGAAGACGACGAAGAATTCTGATCTTGGTCCGCGGGAACCGTGTTTGACCGCATCGCTTCTAGGCCGCTATAATGCTAGTTCGCGTTGGGCGTGAAACGCGCGCTGGATGTGGCTTCGGCGGGTTGCACACCCCCGGCTAGGAATCCCCCGCAGGGGAAACTCCACAGAAGAATTCAGGAGCAGTCACGATGAAGGCCACATTATTGCGCGCCGGAATGATCATCAAGCACGAGGGCGACCTCTTCGCGGTCTACAGCGTCGATCATCGCACGCCCGGCAACAAGCGCGCCGCCATGCAGACCAAGATGCGCAACCTCCGCACGGCTCGATGATCGACTACCGGTTCCGCGCGGAAGATTCGCTCGAGAAAGTCACCGTCGACGAAGTCGATTTCGAATATCTCTACAGCGATGGCGAAGGCCATCACTTCATGAACACCGAAAACTACGAGCAGATGGCCCTGCAAAATGACATCGTCGGCGATTCGAAGGACTACCTCATCGCCAACATGCCCGTGAAGATCGAATACTACGACGACAAGCCGATCGGCGTCCTGCTGCCCGACACCGTCGATCTCACGGTCGTCGAAACCGAGCCGAGCATTCAGAAAGCCACCGCGAGCGCGGTGATGAAGCCCGCGAAACTCGAAACCGGCCTGGTGATCAACGTCCCGCCGTTCGTAGGCACCGGCGACAAAGTCCGCGTCGACACCTCCGAAGGCCGCTACATGCAGCGCGTTCAATAGCGGAGACGTCTTTTGCCTTAATGTGGCTCACCCCACTTTCCCGGGGTGAGGCTTTAAGCGGCGTCGCCTTGCGACGTGCCCAGGTGGAAGGGCGGGGCTTCAGCCCCGCCATAAAAGAAATCGCGCGAAGCGCTTCCTCTGCGCTGTTTCACCTGCAGCATGCGCGCCTTTTGCGCCCGCCGTGGCGGGTAGTCGCTTCGATGTTCGCATGAAGCTCGACTCCAATTCGCTCGCCAGCCTCTCGATTGTTGCCCTCTTTGCTTCCTGCATCGCGCTATCGATTGCACACGCTCAGGCGCCGCCAGCGAACGATTCCGCCGCACAGTCCCAAGCCTCGCCAGACACGCGGCCGCTGCCCGACATTCCCGTGCTGCTGCTCGACATCCAGAAGGACCAAAGCGCCCTCGAGGATCTTCGCAAAGACTACACCTGCCATCTTTCCGAAGAGGAAGACAAAACCGATTCCGACGGCAACGTGAAATCACGCACGGTAAAGGACTACGACGTCTTCTACATCGGCGAAGAGCAGGTCCTTCACCTGCTGGCCAAGGACGGCAAGCCGCTCAGCGGCGACGAAAAGCAGAACGAGGACGACCGCTTCAACAAAAAATACGACGAGCTGAAGAAGAAGCAGGCCGAGCTTGCCGCCGATCCGAAAAAGCGCGCCAAGAAAGAAGAGCAGGACGAGGCCGAGCTTTCGGACTTCCTGCGCGCGGAGAAATTCGCCAACCCTCGCCGCGCACTGTTTCGCGGCCAGGAAGTGATCGCCTTCGATTTCGCTGGCAATCCCGATTACAAGCCGAAAAAGGAAATCGATCGCATCATCCAGAAACTCACGGGCGAGATGTGGGTCGACGAGCAGGCGCGCGAGGTCGCCCGCCTCGAAGCCCATTTCGCCGAATCGGTGAGGGTGGGTGGGGGCCTTCTGGGATCGCTGCAGAAAGGTTCAAACTTCGTCTTCGAGCAGGAAAAAATCAATGGCGAGGTCTGGCTGCCGTCCTACGCCGAAGTCCACTTCTCCGGCCGCATCGTTTTCGTGAAGCTGAAACGAAACTTCCTCGATCGCTACTCCGATTACAAGAAATTCCGCGTCGGCGCGGCGCTCGGCCCCGTCACTCCCAACTGAAAAATTCGGGCCTGCAAAAACAGCTCCGCCGGGCGCAACAATGTTGCTGCCGTCGGGAGCTTAAACAGGCCTTAAGTGTGCAAGAAATGTCGATTGTGTCGGCGTTTTGCCAGGTTACGCGAACTTCCCGTAGCGCTGGCCTCTGGCCGGCGGGTTTTCTGAATGGGGCGCGACAAAGATCCGGCGAGACGCCGATGCCGCGCTGTACCTGGCACGAGCATGATTCCGCTTTTCGAGCGCCGCACCAAGCGCTCGTCATTCTGAGCGAAGCGAAGAATCTCTCTTGAGCTTTGCCATCGAGCAGTATCCTAATGCACCGAGCTGGCTCTAGTGCGCGGCGGAAGATTTTGCGCCGAAGACGCGGCGGAAAATAGCGTCGACCGCGCGCAGTTGGCGCTGCAACTTGAAAGTGTGCGCGAGCGCCTTCTCGTCGAGGAATTTCCGGATGTTGGGATCGGCGGCGACGCGATCCTTGAAACTCGTTTCCGATTCCCACGCAGCCATGGCGTGCGCCTGCACCCACTTGTAGGAATCCTCGCGCGGCGCGCCGTGTTCCACCAAATCCTGCAAGAGCTGCCCGGAAAAAACGAGGCCATGCGTCGCGTTCAGATTGCGCTTCATGCGCTCCGGAAAAACCTTCATATTCGCGACGATTTCCGTCGTCTTGTTCAGCATGTAGTCCGCCAGGATCGTTGAATCGGGCAGAATCACGCGCTCGACCGAGCTATGCGAGATGTCGCGCTCGTGCCACAGCGCGATATTCTCGAGCGACGCCAGCGAGTTCGCCCGCACCACGCGCGCGAGCCCGCAAATCTGCTCGCTCGATACGGGATTGCGCTTGTGCGGCATCGCCGAGCTGCCGCGCTGCTCGCCGCCAAAAGGCTCTTCGACTTCGCGGACCTCGGTACGCTGCAAGTGCCGGATCTCGGTCGCCACGCGCTCGAGCGACGCAGCCACAATCGCGAGCGCCGAGAGATATTGCGCGTGCCGGTCGCGCTCGATCACCTGCGAGGTGATGGGAGCTGTCGCCAGGCCGAGGCGCTGGCAGATTTTCTGCTCGGTTTCAGGGCCAAGGTGCGTGCAAGTGCCGACCGCGCCCGAAATTTTGCCGACGGCCATTTCGCGCGCGGCGACGGCGAAGCGCTCGGCATCGCGGCGATTTTCGGCGTACCAGTTTGCTATTTTCAGCCCGAAGGTGATCGGCTCGGAGTGAATGCCGTGCGTGCGGCCGATTTCGGGCGTGTCCTTGAATTCCCACGCGCGCTTTTCGAGCACTTCGGCGAAGCGCGCGATATCCTTTTCGATCAGCTGCGAGGCTTCGCGGACCAGCAGCGCCTGCGCCGTGTCGACCACATCATTCGAGGTGAGCCCGTAATGCAACCAGCGCGCCGCCTCGGGATCGCCGACCGTCTCCTGCACGGCGATGGTGAAGGCGATCACGTCGTGGCGCACCTTGGCTTCGATCTCGTTGATGCGCGCCACGTCGATGCGCGCGCGTTCGCGAAGCTTCGCGGCAGCCTCGCGCGGGACGATGCCTTCGTCCGCGAGCGTGTCCGTCGCGGCCAGCTCGACCTCGAGCCACTTCCGGAATTTGTTCTCCTCGCTCCAGACGCGGCCCATCTCCGAACGCGTGTACCGTGCGATCAATCTCAGCTCCTCGGATTACAGCAATTGGCGGGGAAAACTCCCTGCTCCATCATACCTGAAATTGACAGGCACACCGGGTCCGCAAGAAGCTGAAGCGGCCCTACTTCGCCAAGGAATCCTCTCGTGTACCGCCCTGGGCAACACCTGCCGCATAGTCCGTCATTCTCTCGGTTTCTCTGTGCCCGTGCGCAGTGATAAGATATGAAAATGGCTAGACAGAACGTCAGCTTCGTCGCGGTCGAGACTGTAAAAAAGCCGGCGCGGGTGAAGTTCAAGACCAAGTCGGGCGAAACGGTCTCGTTTAAGGCGCTGAAGACCGTCCGAAAAAAGAAGGTCGTCCACTTTCGCGCTAAGAAAAAATGAAACGCATCTATCTGGACAGCAACATCCTCATCGCCCACTATTCCTCGGACAAAACGGAAGAGCCCAAGAAAAAACTGGTCGAAAATGCCTTGGCCGCGTTCGCTCAACTGAAGGACGTACAGCTCTGCACGTCGATGTGGGCTGTGACCGAGATGGTGAACATTCTGGTGTCCCAGAAGAAGATGCCTCGGGGCGACGTGGCGGAAATGGAGAACCAGCTTGTCAGTGAAAAACGCTTGGGAGGTCTCAAGATCTATCTTGCCGACGTGAGCCCTGAGCGGGATTACGACTTTCCTGAATTCTTCTATCACGTGAGGCAAGGAATCCTGAAATACCACTCGGGCCTCGGCGACATAATCCACAGCGTCATCATGAAAAACAACGGGATCGCGAACATTTTGACTTTTGACGAGAAGGACGATTTCAAGCAAATACCCGACCTAACTGTCATGCACCCAAAGGACGTCAAAATCTAATCGCCCGCAAAGCCTCCCCCGTCGTTTCCCGCCGCGATCGTGCTCGTAGGCTATCGAAAGATTTGCGGCCAGGGACTTTCGGCTGTTTTCGGCCGTTTTTCATGAATGGCTCAGTGTTAAGACGATCGAGAGCGGCAAACCATTTGGTGACGTCGGAGCGTTTGAATCGTTTGTCCGATCTTGCGCGTCTGGATTCCTTCATGGTTTTAATAGTGCGGCGGCGCGACACCAAAGTCAAAGACGCCTGCCCGAAAGGGAGGCGGCCCTTCGGCTTCGCTCAAGACAAGCCGCTACAAGACCGACCCTCAGGCGATGCTACGCGCTAGGCGTGCGGCGCCGGCGCTGGGGTGGCGGCGCCGTCGGAACCTTTGGCGGCGAGGTCGCCGGTGATGATCGCGTTGCGGAATTGGGAGAAGAGGTCGGTGAGGGCGTTGGGGGTGTGCGGCATCATGATGGTGTTGCTGCGATTGGTGCCGGCGACTTCCTTGAGCGTGTCGAAATATTGCGTGAGGAGGACCATGGCCATCGCGTCTTTCGGCGTGGCGCCTTCG
The DNA here is from genome assembly GCA_052146315.1 of Candidatus Acidiferrales bacterium. Lineage (GTDB taxonomy): Bacteria > Acidobacteriota > Terriglobia > Acidiferrales > UBA7541 > Palsa-295. The sequence continues at coordinate 31,774 of JBKQNJ010000095.1, forward strand.
ACCGATTCGGAGAATTTCGCGACGGAATCGCGCAAGCCCTCGATGATGACTTTGCGCTGATTGGCGATGCCTTCGCCCTGCAAGCGCTTTGATTCGGCGTCCGCCTCGGCTTTTTTCACGAGCAACAGCTTTTCGGTTTCGGCGCGTGAGACGGTGGCTTCGCGCTCGCGGGCGGCGGCGTTGATGTCGTTCATCGCGGCTTTCACTTTTTCGTCGGGAACGATATCGGTGATCAGCGATTTCACGATCGAGTAGCCGAACTCCTGCATCGACGTGTCCAGGCTGTTTTTCACGTCGATGGCGATCTGTGCTTGCTGGTCGAACGTTTCGTCGAGCGTCATCTTCGGGACGTGGCCAAGGATCACGTTGTAGACGAAGGACTCGATCTGCTTGATCGGGTCGGAAAGTTTGTAAAAGGCGTCGTAGACCTTTTCGGGCGTGACTTTGTATTGCACCGAAATAGGGATCTGTTTTGTCAGCGAACCCTCATGCAGCTCGAACTGTGTGACGACGAATTTCTGATCGGACAATGTAACCGATTGATTTGGGCCCACCGGAAGCCCTCCTCGCGCCACCGCCGCGTTCATCAGCGATTCGGCGTGGAAGTCATCGGCATCCGGCCATGATGCACGCGCAAAAGTCTCAATCCCCATAGAGTGCCAGTCCGAAGCCGTATCGTCCGGGCCGGACGTCATCGCCAGGAGTAACGCTGACGAGGACCTGCGATGCGAGGCGGCAACGCGCGCTTCAATCTGAGCCCTAGCGCTCGCAGTCGTATCCCGCATCGCAGTGGGAGCGGCATAACGAAACCCGAGCTCCGAGCTTGAGTAGATGCCGCTCTTCAAAACACCGTCCGCGGAATCTTGCGCGCTCGCGTTCGAGCAGGCGGCGACAAGCAAGACGGCGGCGAGCGCCCATTTCATGCGCGGGATTGTACAACATTAGCCAACGTGTTACCTATGTCCGGAAGAAGCGAGAGAAAGGCTCAACTCGGAGTTCACGGAGAAGGCGCGGAGGCCACGGAGAAGGAGTTGCTAGAGCTCGAAGGGGCCGATAGGCTCGCGCTGTTTGGCGACGTGGAGCAAGCCGCGGAAGGCGAAATCTACGGGACGGCTCGAGAGAGCCTGCTCGGCGCAGATTTGAGCGATGTCGGGCGTGTTGTTCTGCTCGGAAAGATGCGCGAGGACGAGATGGCGCGCGCGCCCGTCGAAGACCTCGGAATCGGCGAGGAAATCGCTGACGACGCTATTTGAAAGATGTCCCGTGCGGCTCATCACGCGCTGCTTGATGTACCACGGATACGGGCCGACCTTGAGCATGTCGAGATCGTGATTCGATTCGAGGATCAGGAAATCGGCTTCGCGGAGGTGATGCTTCACCAGCTCGGGCATGTAGCCGAGGTCGGTGACGAGCGCGACTTTCGTCCCATTGGTGCGGAAAGCGTAGCCGACCGGATCGGCCGCGTCGTGAGGGATCGCGAAAGGATTGATTTCGATGTCGCCGATCTCGAAGCGCTCGCCCGCGCGAATGTATTCCACGCGATCGATCTGAGCTTTTCGGCTGGGTTTGCGGCTCGGCTTGCCGTCGGGCCTGCCTCGCCGGCAGGCGGGCTTTTCGGAATCTTCGGTGGCGTACATTTTCACGATTTCGCGGTGCGTGGGCTCAGTGAGGTACGCGGGGCAATTGAATTCGCGCGCCATCTGCGCGAGGCCGGTCGAATGATCGGAGTGCTCGTGGGTGACGAGGATGGCGTCCACACGCTCGGGACGCGCGCGGCCCAGCGCCTCGAAGCGGCGCAGCATTTCCTTCTTGCCAAGCCCGGCGTCGATGAGGAGGGTGGTGCTGCTGGTTTCGAGCAACGTCGAGTTGCCCATGCTGCCGGAAGCGAGAATAGAGATCCGGAACGAGATGCGGTTGCCCTCAGCCCCGCAGAATCGGGAGACGTTTCGCATCTTGGCAGAGCGCGCGAGCGAAATCAAAGGAAAAAGGAAGCCACTGAGACACCGAGCCGGAAGCAGGTAAGCAAGAAAAAGGCAGTTCACCGCACCCTTCGTCATAAACAGACTCAGGGCGGGGAGGCGCAGAGGGCGCTGAGAAAGCCAAAGCAAAGGCTTAACACAGAGGACGCAGAGTTCGGACTGAGAGTACGGAGGCTGCGAGGCTTAGTCGAGCGATTCGGACGGGATGCCGATGTTCTTTTCGCCGGCGGCTTTCTTTTCGTTGTACTTCTTCACCCAGGCGGCGAAGGACTTTCCGGCGGCGGTGTCGCGTCCGGTGAACGCGAGCGCGGCGATGTCGCTATAGGCGATCGAGAGTTTGCCGGACTCGTTTTTCGGCATGATGCGGATCGAGCAATCGGCGAGCGACGGGCCAGTCGATTTGCGGTCGAAGACGTAGCCTTCGATCGCGCGGCCATCTTTCAGGGTGATGGTGATGTCGCCGCGATAGTCGAATGCTTTTTCGAGGGCCTCGCGGATTTCGGAGTCGGTGGCCGTCGAGGGAATCCAACCTTCGAGATTCTCGTGGACGAAGCCGAGGCGTTCTTCCGCTTCCGTGGCGGCAGAGCTGGCATGTGTATCAGTCATTCTCTCTGAGCCTCTGTGTCTCTGTGGCTACTACGCCTTCGGCGCGGCGATTTGCACCAGCTGGCCACGGCTTGGCGGGGCGCTCGTGGCACCGCCCATCGCGTCCGGATCGCGATACTTGTTGAACAGCGTGGCGCGGACCGTCGCGGCGAAGCCGCCGAGCGAGCTGAATGTGTCGTTGACGGCGCTCGCCTCGTAGCCGCTGTGAACCATGCAATTCGCGCACTTCGGATTGCCGCTTTCGGTGCCGTAGCGGCTCCATTCGGTTTCGCGCAGCAGCTCGTCGAACGAATCGGCGTAGCCGTCCTGCAGCAGGTAGCAGGGCTTCTGCCAGCCGAAAATGTTGTACGTGGGCATGCCCCAGGGCGTGCATTTGTACTCGCGCTTGCCCATCAGGAATTCGAGGAAGAGCGGGCTCAGGTTGAAGCGCCACTTGTCCGCGCGGTTGCTGAGAATTTGGCGGAAAAGGTTGCGCGTCTTCTTCTTGCTGAGGAAATGTTCCTGGTCGGGCGCTTTGTCGTAGGTGTAGCCGGGCGAAAGCATCATGCCTTCGACGCCGAGGTCCATCATGTCGTCGAAAAATTGGCGGACGCTCTGCGGATCGGCGCCCTCGAAAAGCGTGGTGTTGGTGGTGACGCGGAAGCCGCGATCGAGCGCCATGCGGATGCCTTCGGTCGCCGTGTCGTAGGTGCCTTCGCGGCAGACGGCGAAATCGTGGTGCTCGCGCTCGCCGTCCATGTGAACCGAGAACGAAAGATACTTGCTCGGCGTGAATTCGTGCAAACGCTCTTTGAGGAGCAGCGCGTTGGTGCAGAGGTAGATGTATTTCTTGCGCGCGATGAGCCCCGCAACGATTTCCGGCATCTGCGGATGCATCAGCGGCTCGCCGCCGGGAATGCTGACCACCGGCGCGCCGCATTCTTCGACCGCGCGGAAACATTCCTCGGGCGTGAGCTGCTTTTTCAGGATGTGCGCGGGATACTGGATTTTCCCGCAGCCGGCGCAGGCGAGATTGCAGCGAAACAGCGGCTCGAGCATCAGGACGAGCGGATACTGCTTGCGTCCTTTCAGCTTTTGGCCGATGACGTAAGTCGCCACCGTCCACATCTGCGATACGGGTCCAGGTACGCCCATCGATCTCCTCAGAGCAGGTTTCCGGCTAAGTGCTTATGATACCGGGTTCGATGCGTCCTGTGAACCCAAGGTTTCCGATTAGCCACAGAGGCATGCAGACACGGAGATGGAGGCAGGGAGGCAAGGAAGGAGGGAATCAACTCAGGGTATGCGCTGTCATCCCGACAGAGGCCGTCTTCTGGCCGACGAGGGATCTGCTTTTCTCTTGGTTTTCTCGGTGTCTCCGAGCCTCTGTGGCTAGATCGCGAGTTGTTCGCGGGTGAGATTGAAACCGTTGAGGTTGCCGACGACCGACGCGGCGATGCGGTTAGGGGCGAAAAATTCGCGCGCGATCTGCTGGATTTCCTCGGCGGTCACGCTTTCGAGCATGGCGATCAGCTCTTCGGGCGTGAAATGGCGGTCGAAGTAGATATGGTAGCGCGCGAGGCTGTTCATGCGCGAGCCGGAGCCTTCGAGCGCGAGCAGCGTGGCGCCTTTGAGGTGATCCTTTGCGCGACGCAGCTCTTCGGCGCCGATGGGCTCGTCCTTGATGCGGCGAAATTCGTCGAGGACCGAGCGGATGAGCTTGTCGACGGTTTCAAGCGACGTCCCGGCGTAGACGGAAAGCACGCCAGCATCGCGGTACGAGCTGATGTCGCTGAAGATCGCGTAGGCGAGACCCTGGCGCTCGCGAATATTCTGGAAGAGCCGCGAGGACATGCCGCCGCCGAGAATGTTGTTGAGCAGCGAGACGGCGAAGCGGCGCCGGTCGGTGAGCGGAAGCGCGGGCACGCCGATGCAGATGTGCACCTGCTCGAGTTCGCTTTTGCTGCGCAGCGTGACGTGCGGCGCGGCCTGCGGCACGGAATCGGCCGCGCCGTTGCCGGAGGGCGCGAGCTTCGAAAAACGCTCGGCGACGAGATCGACGAGCTGCGCGTGCGTGAGATGTCCCGCGGCCGTGACGACCAGATGATTCGGCGCGTACCACTGGCGAAACCATTTCTGCAGGGTATCGCGCGTGAACGACGACACGGTTTCCGGCGTGCCGAGGATCGGCTTCGCCAGCGCGTGCGGCGCCCAGAAATTCTGCGTGAAAAGCTCGTGGACGAGGTCTTCGGGATTGTCCTGCGTCATGCGGATTTCTTCGAGGATCACGGACTGCTCGCGCGCGATGTCCTCATCCGCGAATTTCGGGTCGAGCGCCATGTCCGCGATCACGTCGAAGGCGCGCGGCAGGTGCTCGTCGAGCACGCGCGCGTTGAAGCAGACCATTTCCTTCGAAGTGAAAGCGTCGAGCATGCCGCCCACGCTGTCCATTTCGCGCGCGATGTCTTCAGCGGTGCGGCGCGCGGTGCCCTTGAACACCATGTGCTCGATAAAATGCGAGATGCCGTTGAGCTCGGCAGGCTCGCGGCGCGATCCGGAGCGCACCCAGATACCGACGGATACCGAGTGGACGTGGTCCATCGGCTCGGTGAGCACCACGAGTCCATTCGGCAGCACTTCCTTCTGCACGGTTGAAGTTGTCTTCGACATGTCAGCTTCTATTGTGGCATGCCGTCGCGGTGAATGCCATTTTCGGTCGGCTGAGCGTTTCCTGGGTTCGTGTTGTCGCGTGCTATGATGAACGCAAGATGGCTCCGCAAGGCTCCAACACTGGCGTAAATCTGCTCGGGAAATCGGCGGAGGAACTGCGGGCGTTTTTGCAGGCGATTGGCGAGCCGGGGTATCGCGGGGCGCAGATTTATCACGCGCTGTACCGCGAGCGGCGATTCGATTTCGCCGCGATGACGAATTTGCCGGCGGCGCTGCGCGAGCGGTTGGCGCGCGAGGCGTCGATTGATTTGCCGCGGATCGTGCGGCGGCATCTGTCGTCGGATGGTACCGTGCGCTACGTTCTAGCGGTGGGCGAGGCGGATGGCGGAAAGCCCGCGACGATCGAAGCGGTGTTCATGCCGGAAGAAAACCGGCAGACGGTCTGCATTTCGACGCAGGCGGGCTGCGCGGTGGATTGCCGCTTCTGCCTCACGGCGACGCTCGGCTTGATGCGCAACCTGACAGCGGGCGAAATTGTGGGCGAAGTGCTCGTCGCGCTCGAAGACAATCGCGCGGCGCTGAAGCCGCAAACCAACATCGTGCTGATGGGGCAGGGCGAGCCGCTGCTGAACTTCGACGCGGTGATGGCCGCGCTGCGCATTCTGCTCGACCCGAAGGGAGTGGCGATTGCGCCGAGGCATGCGGCGCTTTCGACGAGCGGGATCATTCCGGGAATCGAGCGGCTGGCGCACGAAAAAGTGCGGCCGAACCTGGCGATTTCGCTGAACGCGTCGTCAAACGAGCAGCGCGACCAGATCATGTCCATCAACCGCAAGTATCCGCTCGAGAAGCTGCTCGATGCGTGCCGCAAATATCCGCTGAAGCCGCGGGAGTGGCTGCTCTTCGAGTACGTCCTGCTGGGCGGATTCAACGATTCGGTGGAGGATGCGCGGCGCGTGGTGAAATTGCTCGCGAATCTGCGCGCGAAGGTGAATCTGATCCCGTGGAATCCGGGCGACCTGCCGCTCAAGAGGCCGGACCCGGAGCGCGTGGCGGAATTTCAGCGGGTGCTGATGGAAAAGGGCGTGCCGTGTTTCATCCGCGATTCGCGCGGCCAGGACGTGATGGCCGCCTGCGGCCAATTGGCGCTCGCGGAGATGGCTGGTGCGGCCGTCTGAGCGCCGGAGGCGCGATTGTCATTAGCCCGGCACGGAGCGCAGCGAAGTGCCGGGAAAGGAGAAAACGGGAGCCGCAAGTCCCGGAGGGACGATTGACCTGCATCGCCGACGACGAGTGGCCTGGCTCAGGACAAACCGCGCTGCTTAATTCCGATGGCGGCCATCAGGCGGCCGGTGGTGCGTTCGCGGCGATAACTGAAAAACAGATCGGTGCGGCACGCGGTGCAATAATCCGACGCCGAAATCTGGCGCGGCGGGACGCCTGCCACCGCGAGAATCGCGCGATTCGCGGCGATCAGATCGAGATGGACGCGCGGCGGCGGAGGCGGATGTCCCGGCGGGCGCATGGTGAGCCACGGGAGCCAGTTGGGATCGTTTTCGCCGGACGAGAGCGCATCGAAAGGGCCATCGAACCATTCGCGCGCCTCGGGAAACTGCGACTGGAATTCGCGCGCGACCTCCGAGCCGACTTCGTAGCAGCAGCGGCCGATGCCGGGGCCGAGCGCGGCGATCACGTCCTCGGGGCGCGTGCCGAATTCCATGTGCATGCGGCCGAGAGTTTTTGCGGCGATGCGGGCGAGCGTCCCGCGCCAGCCGGAATGAATCGCGGCTACGGCGCGCTGCTTTGGATCGGCGAGAAGGATCGGGACGCAGTCGGCGGTCTGCACCGCGAGCAGGACGCCCGGCTCGCGGGTGAAGAGCGCGTCGCCTTTTGGCGCGTCCGAAAATTCGCTGTTCGATTCATCCGCGCGATCGACGCGGTGGATGAGATCGGAATGAATTTGCCGCAGCGTGATGGCGCGCATTTCGTCCGCGCCGAGCGCGTGGAAGAATTTGGCGCGATTTTCGAGTACGCGCTCGCGGGAGTCCCAGTCAGTGAAGCCGAGATTGAGTGCGCCGGCGCTTGCCTTTGTGCCGCGTTTGCCGCGCGCACCCTCGGCGGCGCCCCCGCTCGGGATCGCGCTTGCACCTCCGGGGCGCGTGCTGAAGCCATGCGTGAGCCATGCGAGGCGCGCGAGCTGTGGCGATTCGAGAATCTGCAAGCTGCCCGCGCGACGGAGTTTCCATACAGCGCGTTTCTTGGGCTGCGCCGGTTTTGCGGCGCGCTTGAATCGCGAAGCCTTCGGTTTGGCTGCGGTTGTGGCCATGGCAGGGGGCATTGCCATTATATAATCGCGCGGCATCTGAGCGAGGAGACATGATCGTCGGGCTGGGGCTGGACATTGCGGAAATCGACCGGATCGAGGCGGCCATCAAGCGCCACGGCGCGCCGTTTCTCGAGCGGCTGTTCACGCCCGCCGAGATGGCGTATTGCGAGAGCCACAAGGGCAAATACGAGCGCTACGCCGCGCGGTTTGCCGCGAAAGAAGCCGCGATGAAGGCGCTCGGCACGGGATGGAGCCACGGCGTCCGCTGGCGCGACATCGAAGTGACGCGCGAGCCGAGCGGCAAGCCCACGTTGCGGCTCGCAGGCGTCGCCGCGGACATCGCAAAGCGCATGGGCGTGAAGAATATTTCGCTCACAATCACGCACAGCGGCAATCTGGCCCTGGCCGAAGTGATTTTCGAAAGCTAGGGCGGCGAACAACCACTCCTCGAATCAATCTTCCAAACAAACTTCGCGCCATTCGTTGGCCGGATGGTGGCCGGGGATGCGGACCTTGAGGTAATTCCCGGTGAGCGCTTCTGTCCAATCGTCGCCGATGCGGGCGAGCGTGAGGGCGCGCAGCGTGCTGCCGGACTGCGAGGCGCGGAAGCCCGCGGCTTTCTGCTCAGCGAGGGCACGTAAAGCTCGAGCGCGCTGGCGAATTACCTGCGCGGGAACGCGTTTCCCCAGGTTCGCGGCGGCGGTGCCGGGCCGCTCAGAAAACGAGAAGACGTGGAGATACGTGAAGGGCAGGGCGGCGACGAACTGCGCGGTAGCGTCGAAGTCGGCGCCCATTTCGCCGGGGAAGCCGACGATTACGTCGGCGCCGATCGCGGCGTCAGGCACGAGGCGGCGAATCAGCCGCACGCGCTCGGCGTAGTGCGCGGCGCGATACCAGCGGTGCATGGCGCGCAGGATGCGATCCGAGCCCGACTGCAGCGGCACGTGAAAATGCGGGGCGATGCGCGGCGAGGATGCGACGAGTGCGACGAAGTCCTCAGTGACGTCCTGCGGCTCGATCGAGCTGAAGCGGAGCTGCTCGAGACCGGTTTCGTCGAGGATGCGGCGCACCACATCGCTAAGCGCGGCGCGCGGCGTGAGATCGCGGCCGTAGCTGCCGAGATTGATGCCGCTGAGGACGATTTCGCGCGTGCCCGCTTTCACCATGCCGCGCACTTCGTCGATCACGGCGTCCGGGGCGAGGCTGCGGCTGCGCCCGCGGACGAACGGAATCACGCAGTAGGAGCAGCGATTGTTGCAGCCGTCCTGAATCTTCAGGATCGGGCGCGTGCGATCGGCTGCCGAGGCATCGGCGGTCGCCGAGAGCGGGATGTTCACGCCGGTTTGCGCGAAGATGTCGCCGGTGAGGATTTTCGCCGGGCCGCGCGCGAGGGACATCGCGTCGTCGTTGAGCCGCGCGAGCGGAACGAAATCCGTGCGATGGGGCGGCGCATCCAAATCGCCGATCAGGTTGGGAATCTGCGATTGGTGCGAATTTCCGACGACGAGCGCGACGCCGTCGAGCACGGCAAGTTCATCGGGCGCGCGCTGCGCGTAGCAGCCGGTGACAATAATGCGCGCCGCCGGATTCGCGCGATGGATTTTACGCACGGCGTCGCGCGCCTGAGAATCCGCAGCTGCTGTGACGGTGCACGTGTTCAGCACGACGACCTCGGCGGTCGCGTGGCCGTCGGCTAGCGTGAGCCCGCTCGCGAGCAATTCGCGGCGCAACGCGGCGGCGTCCGCTTCCGTGGCCCGGCACCCGAAATTCTCGATGGAAAAACTAGGCATCGACGAAAGTATAGCAGCGAATTCGACATTGGTTTTGGACGAAGGATAACGCAGCGGCGGTTCAGGGGTGCTGCCAAACTCCGACGAACATCGCGCAGGGGCGTCTCGAACTTACAATCCATTCATCGTGCGCCTTCTCCATCACGAGGGTGTCTCCGCTGAGGCACTGCTGGCCACATAAGAGGAGGTATTTCACCAGCGCAAATTGGTGCTTTGTGTCGAACACAATCTCAGACAGCACCAGGACATTCGAATGTGCCCGTTGATCGTCCAGGGCCGGCTTATTCTGGTCCTTCGACAACGCGTCGCGCTGCTGGAGTAGTTCTCGCTTTTGGACGGTGTCGACGAGTCTTATGTCCATGCCTTTCGTGATTTCTTGGGGAAGAGCGTGGGTGGTTCGAAAGGGCTCGGAATCGTTTTCGAGTTCAATTCCCCTCAGGCAGGGTCGCCCCTCTGGGAATCCCTTAAAGTCGAATGTCACAGTGACGTTTGAGAGGTTTCGGAAGTGGAGGAAGGAGGAAAATTTCTCTAGGAAACCCCGATATACCGCGATTTGCTCCGCGTTGATAGGTGAGGCACTGGAGACTGGCTGCTGCTGTGCTTTAGGGGGCGACGCCAGAACGATCACCACATAAAGCGCGGCTAGTGCTTTGACACTTCTCATGGCGAGCTATTGGTCGGCGCGGCGCTGGTAGCAGAGGAGGATGAGGTCGGCGCGGCGGCGGACGCCGAATTTCGCGAGCAAATTCGAGACGTGAAATTTCACGGTGCGCTCGGAGATGTGCAGGCGGTCGGCCACTTCCTTATTCGCGAGATTTTCGAGCAGGCCGCTGAGGACTTCCTGCTCGCGGCGGCTGAGTTCGCTCGGGGAATCGGCGCGCAGGCGGCGTCCCTGAGTGTTGCTGAGGATCGAATCGACGAATCGCGAAAGCACCGGGCGCGGCACCCAAATGCCGCCCGAAGCGACTTGCGGCAAAGCGCGCGCGAGCTGCTCGCGTGCCTCGGCGTAAGTGAGAATGCCTTTCACTCCCTGGCGGAGAAGGGCGTGGCTGTCCGCTTCCTTCAGCTTGTCCCCGACCACCAGGAGGCGCGCGCCGGAATGCTTGTCCAAAATGTTGCCGAGCAGGGCGCCTGTGGCCTGATGCGCCGCATGAGCATCGACGACGTAAACGGATGCCTTGGGGAGGTCGAGGTTGCGCAAGTCAGGCGCAAGCATGGAATCGAGCTGCTTCGACGTGATCTGAAATCCCGAGTCTTCCAGCAGCCGGTGCAATTCGTCCAGCACCATGGGGTGCGGCGAGAGAAGGCAGACCTTGAGATTCGATTTGCCGTTGTTCTTGGACATGGCGCTTACCTGAATTGAGGCTAACGGAATTGGCTAGCGGGAGCAAGGCGGACGCAACGGGCTATTTCATACCAGACACGGGGTCAGAGGGGTAAGCGAATCGTTGATTGAAACTTTGCGAACAGCGCGTAATGCCGCAGGCTAATCAGAGTCAGTTTCAAGGATGCGGCGGGGGCGCTTCGCGGGAAGGCCCGCCTGGCGAACCTTGTAGAGCAGGGCGCGGTAGCTGATTTTCAATACTTCGGCGGCCTTGCGGCGATTCCACTGATTGGCCTGGAGCACCCTCAGGATCACATCGCGCTCCATGCGGCGCGTGGCTTCCTGAGCGATGCGCTTGAGAGGAATATTGCCATCGGGCGTCGGTTCGTAGCTGAAGCGGGCGGGAGCGGACTCCACCCGCTCGGCGTAGAACGAGTCTTCCGAGCCGAGGACGACGTAGCGAGCCACGCAGTTTTCGAGTTCACGGACATTGCCGGGCCAATCCCGCTGCTGAAGCAGGTGAATCGTTTCTTTCGAGAGCGGCGCGGCATCGCGCTGGAAGCGGCGATTGAACACGCCGCGGAGGTATTCGGCGAGATACGGAATGTCGGAGCGGCGTTCGCGAAGTGCCGGCAGCGTGATGCTGATCACGTTGATGCGGTAGAAAAGATCCGAGCGAAACCCCCCGCTTTCGATTTCCTTCTGGAGCCGGCGATTCGTCGCGCAGATCACGCGCGCGTCCAGACGCTTTTCGTCGTGGCCGCCGATGCGCATGAAGTGGCCGTCCTGCAGAACGTGGAGGAGTTTGGCTTGCAGGCCGGAATCGATCTCTGCAATTTCGTCCATGAAGAGCGTGCCGCCCTGCGCCGTCTCCATGCGGCCGGGCTTATCGGCGTGCGCGCCCGTGAAAGCGCCCCTTTGAAAGCCGAAGAGCTCGCTTTCGATAAGCGCCCCGGGAATCGCCGGGCAATTGACTTTGACGAAGGGGCCATTTCGCCAAGGCGATTGGTTGTGGATAAACCGCGCGAGGATTTCCTTGCCTGTGCCGCTTTCACCCAGGATGAGTATTGGTACGTTCAGTCCCGCGGCTCGTTCCACTTTTTGACGGACGGACTGCATTGCCGCCGATGGACCGAAATAGATGGATTCTGGCGGCACTTCGGCCTGATACGCTACGGTGTCGGTTCTTATGGGCGCGACAGAGGCCATCGACTGAAGTGCATTGCACATCGAACGCCAAAAGCGGGACAGATTGCGCTCTGCACACCCCGGCCGTCGACCACGCGAAAATCCTCGTGTAGAGCGCGCTTTTAAAGGGAGACGTGACTGCGTTGTCGTGGCCGGCAGCTAGGCCGATCCGGTCCATTCAGACGAGACCCTGAAAATCATTAGCACTTTGGGGAAGGACTGTTCCAACTATAGTTCCAGTACTCCGCAGGGGAAAGGTTGAGCCGACAGTGGTTTAGCAATCCCAATCCGTAATTGTACGTTCGTGAACTTTCGTTCGCGGAGGTTCTTCGCCAGGGAAGATGGGCTGAAGGAAACTGCTGGCCATAGGGAGGAGAACGCGAGGGGGCGGCCGCAATGCTGCGTTCTCCAAGGCTTTCAGGCGCGCGAGTTTTCGCCGCGAATGATATCGTAGCGCTCGATCACCGCGGCAATTCCAATAGGTTCCTGATCGTCCGTGGCGGAGCGCCGATCGACGCGAACGACGCGCCCGTGAGCGCGCACGAAAACTTCCGTGCCGCGCGTGATTTCCGCAGGCAGCGTAAGTGTGAAATCCAGCTCGGTGCCGGGGGCGAGATCGTTTTCCACGGTGAAGTAAACACCACGTGTGGAAATATCCCGTGTCTGGCCGCTGTGGGATCTCGGTTCCCGATTAATTGGCAGGCGGACGTTCACCGGTAGCGAAAGATCGTACCGGCGTGCCATTCGACGTTCCGTCATCCGTGCGGCTCCTTGAACGCTGGAATTAAGATACACGGCTCCCCCGCAAAAGAGGAGCAATCGCTATACCAAAGCTTCACTTATCGGGTGGTGCCGGCCCTTGGGGCGCCATGCCGGCCGCTCGCGATCACTCGAGCAACAACCCCTTTTACGACAACAAGCATCGTCGCGCGATACATGACCACCAGAACCCGATTCGCGCGAAAAGATGGTTGTGCGCGGCCCCTATCGGAGCGGAATACTAGAACAAGGCAAGGTCAAATGGGTAGTGCTATTTCGCTGCGTGTGCCCAAGATATGCAACAATTTACCTCAACTCATGGCACACGTACCAGGACCTCCAAATGAACGAAGGCCGCAGGGCCGCCATTCCCCATAATCTTCGCCAAGAGTTCCTTCGCGGCGCTAAGAGCTGCGAACCACCGCGGGGGCGTCTTCCTTCGCGCTCTCTTTTTCTTTCGCTGCCTCTTTTGCGGCGGCAGCAGTTTTGGCGGCTTCCCGGGCCGCGGCCGAGCGCGAGCCGCGTCCTGAATCCAGATTGAACGCGCGCATTTTGTAGAGCAGCGCTTTGTAGCTGATTCCCAGCATGCGCGCGGCATCCTTGCGGCACCAGTTCGTTTTCTCGAGCGCGTCGGCGATCGCTTCCATTTCCGCTTCGTCCTTCAAGCCGCGCACCAGCGCCTTGAGGCCTTGTTCTTTAGGCGCGGCCGTCGTTTCCTGTTGAGGAACGACGCGCTGTTGCTGCCCGGTCATTTCGAGCAGCTCGCGGAAGCTGCCTTCGTCATCCTCGAGGATCACGTAGCGCTTGACGAAATTCTCGAGCTCGCGCAAGTTGCCGGGCCACGAATAGCGCAGCGCGGCTTCGAGAAGATGCTTCGACGGCTCCGGCGCCCCTTTCTGATACTTCTCGCTGTATTTCGCGAGGAAGTGGCGGAAGAGCAGCGGAATTTCGGCGGTGCGCTCGCGCAGCGGCGGGATGTGGATCGAGAGCACGTTGAGACGATAGTAGAGATCCTCTCGGAAGCGGCCCGTTTTCATGGCCTCCTTCACGTCCATGTTGGTGGCGGCCAGCACGCGCACGTCGACGTTGACGACCGCGCGAGCGCCGAGGCGCGAATACTGGCCGTCCTGCAGGACGTGCAGGAGCTTCGCCTGAAGGTGCGGGCTCATTTCGGCGATCTCGTCGAGAAAGATGGTGCCCTTGTTCGCGAGCTCGAATTTGCCGGGCTTCGAACGCACGGCGCCCGTGAACGCGCCCTGCTCGTAGCCGAAAAGCTCGGATTCGAGAAGTTCGCCGGGCAGCGCCGCGCAATTCACCTTGACGAAAGCCTGCTGGCGGCGCAGCGAGCGGAGATGCACCATTCGCGCGACGACTTCTTTTCCCACACCGCTTTCGCCGCTGAGAAACACGGGCACGTCGACCGGCGCGATCTGCAGAATCTGCTGGCGAATCTTGAGCATCTGCGGGCTGGCGGCGAGGAATGAAATATCCTCGGTGAGGGCCTCGCAGTATTCGCGCAGCGCCTGATTCTCGGTGCGGAGTTCTTTTTTCTGGCGGCACTTGAGGAAAGCGGCATCGAGCTCGGGCTTCTCGAAAGGCTTCGTCAGATAGTCGAGCGCGCCGAGACGGATCGCTTCGACGACGGTGGTGACCTCGTTCAAGCAGGAGAGCATCAGGACGTTGAGCGAGCGATCCATCTGCATCAACTGGCGGAGCGTTTCGAGCCCGTCGATTTCGGGCATCAGCACGTCGAGGATGATGAAGTCGGGACGCTCGCCGCGGCCGACGCGCGCCAGCGCTTCCTTGCCGCTGGTGACGGCTTCCACGTCGAACCCGTCCACCTCAAGCAGCGTTTGAAGATATTTCCTGATACTCGGTTCATCATCGACGATCAGGATCTTTTCTTTGTGTGCCATCGGCATCCCTATGGAGCGATTGTTCCGCTCATCCTATTCCACATCGGTAGGCAGCAGGAAGGAAAAAGAGCTTCCGCGTCCCGGTTCGCTATCGACCCAGATTTTTCCGCGATGAGCCTGGATCAATCGTTTCGTGATTGCCAATCCCAAGCCCATGCCCGAAGACGAAGGATCGACGCGTACAAATTCTTCGAAGATTTCCTGATGGAACTCGGCCGCAATCCCGTGACCCGTGTCCGTGACTGAAATCAACACGCTATTGGCCTTGGCGGGGGTGCTGCGGCGCCGCTCCTGCGACGGAGACGCGTCCGAAATGCGCCGCTCCCAGAAATGCGGCTGCGCGCGCAACGTCACCAAGCCCGTGGCGGGCGTGTGCTTGAGCGCGTTGTCGAGCAGATTGAAGATGCACTGCTGCACCTTCTGGTAATCGAATTTGAAGAGCGGAAGATCGGGATGCACCTGCACGTCGAGGCGCACGCTGGCGCGCTGAAACGCGTCGCCCCAACGGCTCGCCAGATCGTTGATGCAGTCGCGGAGATCGTTTTCGCAAAGCTGCAGAACGAGTTTGCCGCTCTCGAGCGCCGAATAGTTGAGGAACATCGAGACGAGGCGCACGAGGCGATCGCAGCTCTCCTTCGATTCGCGCAAAATGTCCTGCTGGCGCTCGCTGAGTTTTCCGAGCGAACCCGAAAGCAGCAGGTCGTAATAGCCCTTCATCACCGCGAGCGGCGTTTTCAATTCGTGCGCGGCGGAGCCGAGCAGCACGGTCTTCTGGCGATTGGCCTCCTGCAGGCGCAGGTAGGCGGCCAGAAGATTCCTGTACGTAATCTCGCGCTCCTGCATCAGTTCCTGGACGGTCTGGCGCATCTGCGTCTCGTCAGCAGAGACTTCTTGGGGGAGCGCCTCGATGTAGACGGCGAGCCAGTCGGGCTCCGGGAGCCAGCGGATACGCGCGACGGCCTTGCCCTGGCCGGCTTCGATCGGGAGCAGCACGTCCTGCTTGCCTCGTTCCAGCTGGCTTAGAATTTCCTTGCCATCGGCGTTAAGAATGTCTCGAAAGAGGTTCGGGTCGGGCTTGGCGCTCCACGCGAGGGGGTTCAACGCGTTCTGCGCATGGAGATTCGTGAAGACAATCAGTCCCGCGCGGTCGGAAACAAGCAAGGGGCGATCCAAAGCATCGAGCAGACTAGCGACTGCTTGAAAACTTACCTGATCACTCGTTTGCTTTTCAGCCGCTGCCGTACTTTTGGCCAACTCGCCCTCCACCGGCTCCGGGAACGAGCAAAGACACCACTCGAATCCTTGTCTCAGAGAATCGAGTGGGAATGGGCTCGAAGGTTTGTATGCTCGCAAAGGCGCCAAATAGAGTCAATGGTAAAAGCGTCCTAGCGTTTGCACAAACGTGGAAATGAATTGCAGTAAACCGGAACATTTCAAAGGCTATACGGGGTGAGTCCATTCGCACGGCTTAGGCATCTAACTGAAAAGGAGCGGTTTACGAAAGCGGAATGGAGGGGTAGAGAACTTGCAGAGGAAGGGGCAGCCCAACGGAGTACTAATACTCGGGTACCAATGAGCGTACGAGAAAACATCGTGCAGCAGAAGGTTGCGCAGTCTTACGACGATCGGCGCCGATTCCATCGGATCCACCTCCAGGTGCCGCTCTTCATCCGTGGTAAGGATGCTCACGGGGAGCAGTTTATGGAGTTGTGTAAGACGCTTGATATCAGTGGATTAGGGGCCTTCGTCATCTGTCCGCGCTCCCTCACGATCAACGACATCATTATCCTGACGATCCCGGCTCCTTCAATCATCTCATCGGGCCTGGTGCCAGCCGGGATGCCTCCGATCCAAGCCAGGGTCAAGCGGCAACAGGAAGCCGGCGAAGCACACCTCGTAGGCGTCGAGTTCCTGAAGCCTATTGGGTAGGAAGTTTTCCACAGGCTGGGCGTTGCCCATTCGCGGCACAGCTCCGACCCGAAATGGAAGGGCTTTTCCATCCATGTTCGCCTCCGCTTGCAACCCTTGGGGGCGATCAAATAATCTACGTATTGGCAGCGACTTAGGACCGAGCCCCGGGTTATATTCTTGTCCGGGATTGGACTGTCCCTTGCTACAGTGATACCGCCCCGCAGGTGTCCTGGATACAGGATAAACTAGACGTACGTTCGCTTGACTCGGAACTCATTGATGCCCCAGCCAGCCGACGCTTCGCCGTCGCAGCCATCGGCGGACGATTCTTTCTTGGACCTGCTGGTCGAGACCCTCGAGGGTCTCGACGAGACGGTGCGCGGACAATTCCTCCGCCAGTTTTTCCATACCATCGCGAAAATCGATTTGCCCGAACCGCAGAGCAACGATTACTGGCAGCGGATTCTGCAGCGGCGCCGGGAACTTTCCGAAAGCCTCGGCAGAAAAGTGGCGCTGGCCACGGCTATGGTCGACGTGCTGTCGTCGACCAATTTTATTCGCGTGCCGATCGTGATGGAGTACGACGAACTCAAGAAGCTCCAGATCAACGCGGCCACGGATCCTCTGACCGGGCTCTACAACCGGCGGCTCTTTGACGAATATTGCGACAAGGAGCTGAACCGCGCGAAACGCTACGGCCAGCATCTCGCCATCGTGATTCTGGATCTTCACCGGCTCAAGGAAGTGAACGACCGGCACGGGCATCTGCGCGGGGATCAGATGTTGCAGCTCGCGGCGACCACTCTGCGCAAGACGCTGCGCGCCGCCGACTTCGCCTTCCGCATCGGCGGCGATGAATTTGTGCTGCTCCTGCCGCAGACCGATACCGAGCAGGCCGTCACGCTGTGCCGCCGCGTCCGTTCGCTCTATGAGAGCGACGTGGTCTCGCTTAAGCTCGAAGTTGGCGTGACGCTCGATTTCGGCGTCGCCGTGCATCCGCAGGATGGCGATCAGAAAAGCGATCTGCTGCGCACGGCGGACGAGCGGCTCTACGAGCTCAAGCGCTCGGGCCACGCTCCGCGCGTGGTTCCCATCGAGACGCATCCGGCTCGCGAAAGCGCTCCGGCTGCTGCGCCGAAAGCTCCCGCCGCGCCGCCCGCGGTGGCTCCGCCGCCGAGGGCTCCCGCCGCGGTGCCTCCCCCTGTTCCGCCAAATGTTCCGCCCAGCGCGGCTGTGCCGCCTGCGCAACCTGCGGCACCGCGTTCACCAGCGCCACCGTCTCCGCCTGAACAAGCCGCCCCTCCTCCCCATTCCGAGCAGCGGAAGTGGGAACGCGTGTCGCTCGGCGGCACGAAAGCGCACGCCGTGCTGACGGATGTGGGCCAGAAAACCGCAAAGGTGATCGACCTGAGCTACGGCGGCGTGGCGCTGCTGTTCGAAAAGGAAGAAGACCTCCCGGCCCAGTTTCACGCCGTCCTTCACGTGCCGATTCTTCCGCCGGTCCGCGTGATCCTACGCAAGTCCTACGTGCTTTCGGCCGACGACGGCCGCATGCGCGTCGGCTGCTCCTTCGTCTCTTAGGCTTCCCGGGCATTGCTGGAAAAATCTGGCGGAGCGCGCTAAGATACAGCTTCCGTTTCCGGCCTGCCGAGTCGATTGGGCGTTCCATGGCGGTTACAATTTCCTTACCTCAAACCATTTCAAAGAAGCGCGCTGGTCTTGACGTGTGGATGGAGCGCGCGCTCGACAAGGCGTCAAACATCGAGCCGGAATGGGACGCAGACGAGGTCCACGACCTGCGCGTCGCGCTGCGGCGCTGCCGGACCATGGCCGAGGCTTTGAGCGAAGTCAGCGCCAGCTCTGGCTGGCGCAAGCTCAAGAAAGCCAGCAGGGGACTCTTTCACACGCTCGGCGATCTTCGCGATACGCAGGTGCAGCGCGGCTGGGTGAAGAAGCTGGGCTCGGCGGGCGATCCGGTGCGGAAACACCTGTTGCGTCTGCTGGCTGGCGAGGAAAAGAAGCAGAAGGGACTCGCGGCGCAGGCCCTTGAGGTGTTCGATCGCAAGGAATGGAAAAAGCTTGGGCGCAAGCTGCCGGACAAGGCCGAATTTTTCCCGCTGGGGAGCGTCGTATTCCAACGGCTGGCTTTGGCGAAGCTCAACGAAGCCGTCGAGCTTTACCAGCAGGCGCGGAAAAGACGCAGCGCCGTCGCCTGGCATCGGCTACGGATCGGCCTGAAAGAATTTCGCTACATCGTTGAGAATTTTCTGCCCGAGCGCTATGAGGTCTGGGCCGCCGATCTGAAGGTGATGCAGGATCAGCTCGGCGACGTCCACGATCTCGATGTGCTGCGCGGCAGACTGCGCAAGGAGGCTGCGAGGCTCGACGCCGCGGCCCTCGCCAAATGGATCGAGAAAATCGCCACGACGCGCAAGTCGCGGCTCGACGAATTCCTCGCGAAAGCCTCCGGTCCCGAATCGCCGTGGCTCGTTTGGCGGGCAGGATTTCAATGGGGACACGCGCTCGTCGCCGCATCCTTCCCGCAGCGCCGCACCGCATGAAGTCTCTAAGGTTTTCCGGGTGCCCCATCCTCGGTTTCTGAGGGTGGGGCTTTTGACTTTCCGTTTCTATCGCGATAGCTCGCGGTGGAAGCGCGAGTCCTTTGAGGACACAAACGATTCGTTCGTCAGCCTTCCAATTTCCGCAGGAACTTGGCGGTCAGCACCCACTTCAGATTCCACCGGCTGTGCGGAGAAGCTTGTTCGAAGCACGCGGCGCCAGCCTTCTTCAATTCCGTGAACGGTCCGCGCGATCCCGCCAGCTGCGCGATCAGCAGATCGAGATGAGGCGCGTGGCCGAAGAGCGCCACTTCCTTTGCCTTGAGGTGCGAGATCTCCTTCAAGATTTCGGCCGGATTCTGCGCGGGCTTCAGCGCGTCGCTCACGCGAATTTTCTCCGGTGAAAAGGCGAGTGCCTCCGCGAATATTTCCGCGGTTTGCGCCGCGCGCACGTAGGGGCTCGTGATCAGCACTTCCGGTTTCGCGCTCAGCGCGCAGAACCCGAGCGCCGCTTCGCGCGTCTTTTGCACGCCGCGCGCGGTCAAAGGACGTTCCGCCTCGGCCGGCGATTTCGGATCGGTGCGGTCGACGGCGATGCCGTGGCGGACGAGATAGAGGATCATGGTTTAGGCGACCTTCTCCTTTCGCTGCACACGCCGGAACTCCGTCTTCAGGTGAAATTCTCTTTCGAAGAGCGCCGCCTTGCGTTCCAGTCCGGTCACATCGAGCCGCGTGCCCTCGGCCGCGCGGATCAGAAAAATCGCGCGATGCCCGGCGATCTGGACGTCCACGCCCTCCACGCGCTGCGCGTGCTCCGATTCGAGTTTTTCGGCGATGCGCAGCAGCGAAGTGAGCAGGCGCATCTCGCGCCGCCGCGAGCCATCGAGCGCGGCGTACGAGGCGTGTTCGATTTGCGGCTCGGATTTGCAATTGTGGTAGCGCACCAGCGCGCCGACCATATCGCGCCGCCAGCCGCGCAACCCGGGAATCTCGCTGTTGCGGATCATGTATTCGCCGTGGCGGTTGTGCGACTTGCGGTGAACGAAATGCCCGATATCGTGCAGCATCGCTGCGATTTCAAGCAGCAGCCGGTGATCCGGTCCCAGCTCGTGGATCGGGCGCAGCTGATCGAAGAGCGAAAGCGCGAGGCGCGAGACCTGCTCGGCGTGCTGCGGGTCGTAGTTGAGGCGGCTAGCGAACCACCGCGCCGCGGTCAGCAACTCCTCGGCGCGGTCTTTTTCCTCCGCCGACGCTTTGCCCGCCGAATATTGCTCGGCGACCAGATCGAGCAGCAGCCCCTCGCGCACGCCCACGCCGGGCACGAGAATCGAGCGCAGGTCGAGCCACTTCGCCACCGTGCCGATAATGATCGCCGCGATGCCGATCACTTCGGCGCGGTCTCTGCGCATGCGAAACACGCGCATGCGGCCCGGCACGTCGAGGAGCAGCAGCCGCAGCCTCTGGTCTTTCAGCAGCCGCACGTTGATCGCCGGCGTCCTGCCAAACATCGGACCAGGCGCGAAGCGCACGAGCGCTTCGGCATTTCCGCCGGACGCGACGCCGATCGCGCGCGAAAGCTTCGGCGGCGAGGGCATCGCGCTGCGCAGCAGAGCCAGAATGTGTAGCTTCAGCCGCTTCGCGCTTTCTTCGTCGATGGCGCCGTCGATCGCGTAGGTTTCCATCAACCGAATCGTGCCGAGCGGCAGCGCGACGCGCTCGCTCACTTCTCCGCGATCGAAAAAATTGATTTCGAGGCTGCCGCCGCCCAGATCGAAAATCACGCGCGGCTGAACTTTGTCGCCGAGCGCCCACCGCACGGCCGAGCAGACCAGCCGCGCCTCTTCCTCGCTCCCGATCACTTCGAGTTCGATTCCGGACTTCCGCTGGATGCGCTCCATCAGCTTCCGGTAGTTGCGCACTTCGCGCGCGGCGGCCGTGGCGACGGCGCGGTACGCCGTCACCTGATGGCGGTCCATGCGGTCGCGAAAGTGCCGGAAGACCCGCGCCGCCCGCGAAATCGTCTCGTCGTCGAGCAGATGCCGCGTGAAGGCGTTATGCCCGAGGCGCACGGCGGCACGTTCGGTCTCCAGAATCTCGATGTGTTGCGGGGAAGTGGCACGCGCTATCACCAGCCGGATGGCGTTCGATCCGGCGTCGATCGCTGCCAGTTGTACCGGGGCGGCCACTCGTTAGCGCCAGAGGTGCTGGAGTGCGTGCGAAGGCTTGTAGTGCGTGCTGCGGATGCCGAGGTGCGAAGCGATGCGCTTGCGCAGCACCCGGTTCACGTCCGAGACGCTTCCCTCGCCGTCCATTTCAATGAAGCCGTGCCGCTTCGACAGGTATTCGAATTCGCCCTTCACCAGCGATTGGTAGCGGATGAACGACTGGAAGAGATCGTTCGAAAGCGACATGTCGCGGCCCGACTCCCAATAGCTGATCGTCTGCGATTTCTTGAATTCGCGGTCGAATGCGATTTCCGGCCGCACGTTCAGCCAGAACGTCAGGTCCGGCCGCAGCGCGATTTCGTAAATCCCATGCAGGTAGTCCCGCCCGATCCCGCGCACCGCGGCGCGCGCGATCAGCGTGAAGATATAGCGGTCGGCGAGCACGATCAACCCCGAACGCAGCGCCGGCAAAATCCGCCGCTCGAGCTGGTCGAAGAAATCGGTGCTGTACATCAGCGCGAGCGTCATGCGCGTCACGGTATTTTCGGCGAGCAGCGCGTCGATATCCTCGCCCACCAGAAACGATCGCCGCAGCCCCATCGTCTGCACGGCGAATCCTTCGGATTCGAGCCATTCGGTGAGCAGCGAAATCTGCGTCGAGCGGCCCGAGCCGTCCGTGCCCTCGACCACGATCAGGCTGCCGCTCAGCTCCTCGGGCTTCACGCCCGGCAGCGGGATGCCGTAAAAGCGCGCGAGCAGGTCCGAGTTGCCGTTGCGACCCTTCTTCGGGGATTTGCTCGCGCGCGTGTCCGAGCGGCCGCCTGCGGGGCCGTTTGATCGGCTTTTCGCGGCGCCGTTCGTGGAAGCGGACGATGGAGAGCCGTTGCGCGTCATTTCTTCGTCACTTCTTTTTCTTCGGCGCGAAAGGCGCGAGATTGATTTTCTCGGCGAGAAGATTGCGCATCTGCTTCTGCAGCTTGTTCACGCGGGCCGTGCCGTCCATCAGGACGAACCGGTCTGTCTCGATCATCTGGTCGTAGTTGTTGAGGATGCGTTCCTGGAAGATGCGGAAGCTTTCGGCGCGATCGAGCGAGATGCCGAGGTCCATGCCCGCTTCGTAATATTTCAGCTTCGGCCGCCCGGCGACGATGCGATTGACGGCCACATCGAGCGGCGCGCGAAAATAAAACGTAATGTCCGGCACCGGCGCGAAGCTATACAGATTGCGCAGCCAGCGCGGCGAACAACCGCGGGCCGCGTCGCGCGCAAACGCCGTATAAACGTAGCGGTCGGCCAGCACCAGATACCCGCCGTGGAGCAGCGGCAGAATCTGCCGCTCGCAGCGGTCCGCGAAATCCGCCGCGTGCAGCATCGAGAAGGTCGTCGGCGTCAAGAGGCGCCGCTGCTTGCCGCGCCGCGTTGCCGATTTCACCAGCGGCGACGAATTCCACTCCGTGAAATGGATCCGGTAGCCGCCAATCTCGAGCCACCGCTTCAGCAGGTAGAGCTGCGTGCTCTTGCCCGACCCGTCGATTCCCTCCACCACCACCAGCGCGCCCGGATACTCGCGCTTCGCCGCCGCCGCCTTTTCGGGCGCTTCGTCGGTCAGCACGGGAATTTCGGGAGTGATAGTCGCCATGGGGCACACCCAAACCGCAGGCTCAATGATACGTCCAAAGCCTCAACCGGGCATGAAAATTCTGTTACATCTCTAGGGATGACTTGAGGCGGGCGACGGAATGATGCTTCCGTTGTAAGACTGCGCAAACTCGTGAAATGCCGGCAGGGATGCCGTATAAGTCTCCTTGGTCTTTGCGCTGAGCACCAGGGTGAGGACGCGGGTCTGCTCTGCGATATAAATGACCTGCTCAAATGCGTTGTGCGATTCGCCGCTTTCGAACGTGCGAACAGGGACGGACGTCTTCCCATTGGGAAGCGCCAGCGGTTCCTCGATTCGAACCGTTCCATGCTTGAATCGAGCATGGAATCCGGCGATGTCCGATTGAATGTATTCGTCCCGGTTCTTCAGGTCTTCTTTGGGTCCGATTGGGCACCCGCTGACGTAGATCCACACGTCGGCAGTCTCGAGATGCGTGCCCTTCTTGACGAACGTCTCCATGCCCAGACCATCGGTGCGCTCCCAACCCTTGGGTGTGTTCAGGATCAGGAGCCCTTGACCCGTTAGCTGTATTTCGGGCGGTTGAGAGGCTGGGCTGGATCGTTGTTGCGCCGGCGCACTAATTGCGACGAGAGTGAGTGCGACGAAGCACAGCTTCGTGACGCGAGCACGTAATTTCAATGCGCGACTCCCTCGTTGGGATTGGCCAGACGTCAGCGTTCTGGCATCCGGCCAACGAATCCTACCGCGCTTCGCCAGCCGGCGGAGGCGCACCTGCACTCGGCGCTGCGCCCGACGCGGGCGGCGGTGGCACGGGCACGTTCCCATCGAGCGTGAACGTATAGAGCCGCCCCTTGCCCTGGCGTCCCGCGAGCACCGACACATACTCCTTGCCGTCGAGCATGTAGCACACCGGATTCGCGAATCCCGCTTGCAGCTTCACGCTCCACAGCTTCTCGCCTTTATCCGCGCTGAACGCTTCGAAATCGCCGCCACTCGAAGCGGCGAACACGAGATTCCCCGCGGTCGTCATCGTGCCGCCGCCACCGGTTGCGGGCACTTTCCACCGCGCAGTCTCCGTCGCCGGATCCCACGCCACCAAGAAATTCCCGGCGGGCGGCGCGGGAGGAGGCGGCGGTGGAGGCGGCGCGGCGTTACCACGAGCTGCGACCGGGCCCGTGCCTCTGCCCGCGGCGTCCCTGAAAATGATTCCCCAATTGTACGCGCCGAGCTCCGGCTTGAATGCCGGCGCCTGCACGTACGCAAAGCTCGACGCCATCCCTGGCGTCACATACACGAGATTCGTCTCCGGATTGAACGACATCCCCTGCCACACGTGCCCGCCGCCCGGCCCCGGCCAGACGATCGTGGGCGTCGTGCCGTAGTGCGCCTCGGGATTGTCGATCGGCCGCCCCGTCTTCGGGTCGAGTCCTTTGTTCCACGTGATTTTCTGCAGCGGCGCGCCGGAAATGAATTTCCCGGTCTTGCGGTCGATCACGTAGAAGTAGCCGTTCTTCGGCGCCTGCATGATCACGTGGCGCAGCTTGCCGTCGATCGTCACGTCAGCCAACACCAGATCCGCGATCGCGTCGTAGTCCCACTCGTCGCCCGGCGTGGTCTGGAAATACCACACGAACTTGCCCGTTTCCGGCTTCAGGGCGATGATCGAGCAAATGTACAAATTGTCCTTGCCCATCGCGCTGCGATATTTCTGCACCCACGGGCCGGCCTGACCCGTGCCGAAATACAGCAGGTCGAGCTTCGGATCGTACGAAATCGCGTTCCACGGATTGCCGCCTCCGCCTAATTTCCACCATTGAATATCGGGCGACCACGTCTTCGCCGCGGCTTCCATCGCTTTGTTCTCAAATGGTTTCGACGGATCGCCTGGGACCGTGTAGAAGCGCCAGTCGAGCTTGCCCGTCTCCGCGTCGTACGCCGAAATAAATCCGCGCACGGCGAATTCTCCGCCGCCGTTGCCGATGATCACTTTATCTTTCACGATCAGCGGCGCGCCCGTGATGCTGTAGTCCGCGTTTTTCTCCGCCGTCTGGACGCTCCACACCACCTTGCCCGTTTCCGCGTCCAGCGCGACGAGCCGCGCGTCGAGTGTCCCGACGTAAACCTTGCCGTCATACACCGCCACGCCGCGATTGCCCGGCCCGCAGCACAGGCTCGGCCCCGTGCGCACTTTGTCCGCGTCCGGCTTGCCCATCGAGCCGGTGGGAAAATTCTGGTGGCCCACTTGCGGGTCCCAGCGCCACTTCTCTTTTCCCGTGCGCGCGTCGACGGCAAACACCACGCCCCACGTCAACGTCGCATAGAGCGTGCCATTCGAAATCACCGGAGACGCCTGGAGCGTCCCGGGGAGAGAATCGGTGTCGTAATACCACGCGAGCCCCAGCCGGCTCACATTCGACGCGTCGATCTGCGTCAGCGGGCTGTACCGCGTCGCCTCATAATTCCCCGCGTTCATCAGCCATTCGCCGCTCTTCCAGCCGTTCAGCAGCGCCCCGGCAGTCACTTGCCCCGTCTCGCTGCCGTGATCCTGCCCCGCGGCCACAGCCCAACCCGCCAGCCCAGCCAGCATCACCAGAAGCGCAACCAAACCCCAAGTCTTCGCATTTCCGAATTTCGCATTTCGCAATTTCGCATTTCGCGATTTCATATGTCGCATTCCCCCACGCAAAGATCGCGTCCCGCGAGCCCCACCCAGGCCCACGCACGCGCCCACATACTAATCCCACGGCCAATTTTTTGCTCGACGTTTGTGGGTCCAGGGTTTCGTAGCGGCTTGCCCTGAGTGCTGTCGCGAAGGGCGGCCTTTTCACCTTGCCTGCCCTGACGCAGGAAGGGACGTAGGAAGGGCAGGCCGGCGGACTTCTAAGTTTTTTCGGGTGCCCCATCCTCGGTTTGTGAGGGTGGGGCCTTTGACTTTCCGTTTCTCTGTCGTCCGCCGCACCCGCTGTTGCCTTGAGGTTAAAACGTGGTGCCGGGCATCAGGCCGGCGTCATTCCTTGCCGGAAACGGGCGACCACCGCGCCACCGTCGACATCGCGTCCTGCCAGCTGCTCCAGCCCGAGCCCATGCCATATGGACCACGGTGGTACACAGCTTCGATCCGCCGGATCTTTCCGTGCTCGACGCGAAAGACCTCCGAGATTTCCCAGGTCCACGGCGTCACAGGTCCCACCGTCACCGTGCGCCCATCGGGAATCTGAAACGTGCGCGTCTTCCCCGCCGCGTGATCGAAGAAGCACCACGCCAGCGCCACTCCGCGCTCCGGATCGACCACCACGAATCTCCGGTCGCGTATCCGCGTAACGAAATGCAGCAATCCTGATTCGAACTGCTCCTTGCATCCCCACTCGGCCGAGTAGCTCAAATCCGCCCTGCGGCGCGCGTTGTCGATGGAATTCCCCTGCGACGCCAGCACGTTGGACGTGTCCGCCGAGTGGTTGTTCGTCGCTTCCGCGCCGTTCTCCACACGATCGCAATCGTCCGTGAACGGGTAACTTCCCTTTCCGTCGTTGAGCTGCATCCCCGAAAAGTACATGTTCGCGGCCTTCACAAGTTCCGCGCGCGAAACGCGGTCGGCGGCGGGAATCGTTTCCGTGAAAAGAGGATCGGGATGGCCGCGCTTTTCCAGATTCTCGGCCTCGGTCTTATCGCGATTGACGATCGTCTCGATCTCGGCAATCTTCTGATCCTCGATTTTCAAGCGCAGCGAAAGAATCACCGGCTCGCCGGCCTCCCGCATCGTTCCGAAGAAGCCCGCTTCCCCGGCCTGCACGTCTTCCATATAGAACTTGTAGGTGCCTTTTCCGGTCGCGGTGTTCCACAGCCCGTCGCCGAGATTCAGCCGTTGCCCGTCTTCAGTGAATTTCACCGTGGGCGTCACGGGCAGCCGCGACGGATCGTTTGCAGCGACCGCGTCGAGATAGCGGTCCACGAATCCGTCCAGGCACGCCCGGTCGCAACCGCTCGCCGCCGTCCCGGCCGCCGGCTTGGCCGGCGCCACTTGCGCGGCAATCGCGATCAATGCGCCCGCCGCCACACCAACTCGAATCAGAATTTTCCCTCGCATCGAATCACCAGTGGCACAGGCAATCCCGCCCGTGCATCCTTCCTCATCCGCACGCACAGCGCCTTCGCCCACACCGCGCGCGGAACCCCGCGTATCCTACACCCCGTCGCCGCCTTTGCGACAGACCGGCCGCCCGTGTGATCGCTCCGGCGGTTTCGTAGCGGCTGTCCTGCGAGTCCTGATAGAAGTCGAAGGAGCGGGGCCGAATAGACAACAACGTCTTGAAACTTCACACCTGGCGCTACGAGGCTGGAGAGGTCGCGAAGGTCTTGTTTCGAAAGGAAGCCTCAACTGTTGCGGCAATCGAAAGGCAATCTTCCGCTGCAAGTACAGGGTGGCGAACGCGGCGAGGGAATTCGTCATAGGTCCGTCCGTCAAGCTTTCTGCCCGTCGCAGACTTACGAACGCCGCCCCACTGCTTAAAGAAGAAGGCCGCTCCTGCACGCTGACATTGGTCTCGAACAGACAGCACCCACTCCCTATTCATGGGCCTCGCCCCTGGTCCACTTTCGCCGCCCACTATCACCCAATGGATTCCATCCAGATCAAACCGTCCGAGGTCTTCGAGCAAGGGCTCGACGGAGAGAAATCGAATCTCCGCGCTCGCTTTCCGCAAGTCGTCGATGCGCGGAAGGCCGTACTTTCGATCCTCAACACTTACTCCCCACCATATATGCGGCTGGCACGCCGCGAACGCCAAGCTAGAATTCAGAAGTTCTCGAAGGCGCTCAGATCGTTTCGTCAGCACCTGATAGGTATGCCATCTGGCCGCGACCATAACCTTCGCGACCTCCTTGATGTAGGCGTCCGGTACGGCGTCATGAAACAGATCACTCATCGAGTTGACGAAGACCATCTTTGGCGCACGCCATCGCAACGGCTCGCCGAGCTTCTCGGGAACCAAGCGCAAGTCGAACCCTTGCTCGTACGGATGCCTTCTGACTCCCCGGAATCGCTCCGCGAACGTTTCCGCGTAGCAGTGCTTGCAGCCGGGGCTAATCTTTGTGCATCCCCTTACCGGATTCCAGGTGGCATCCGTCCACTCGATTGCGGATACTTGGGCCATTACTACCTCCGGTACTTCGAGAAAATCTCGCGAGCGATCTTTTCTGCAGTGCTGTTCTGCGATGCGAAGAAGAGATAGTAAACTATCGCGCCTTTGGAATTCTGCATCGGTAGAGGCTCCGGCACGCACTTAAAACCCCCGGCTTCCTTGAGCCTCTTCCGAAATGCTTCGGCGATTACCTCGTTTGGCTCTTTCTCGACCATAGGTCCGAACAGGCCCTGCGTAGTTCCGTATGCGACCTGTCTCCAAGACTCGTCGCCCCAAAACCGATTCATTCTCTCGACTTGTTCTGGCCTTGCTCGCTCAGGATTTCTCCATATGGCATTCCTGTTCATGTCCTGTACCGGGAAGTTCAAGAACACGTCCAAGGTTTTCATCTCTCCGGCAGTCGCCATCACTTTCCAATCTAGATGGAGTCCATATGGATCAAGCACGCAAAGTCCTCGACGATACTGGTCATATCGGACTCGGGGGAAAACATCCTGCAGTAGTATTTCATTGCAGTCGCCTTGATAAATGAAAACATCCTTGCGCAGGCCGACAAGCTCTTGCAGGCTTCGATCTTTTCTGGGGCGATGTCGATGAGATGAAATTCCCGGAATTCCGGCCGGACAGCCAGCGCGTTAAGCGGGCTTCCGGGAACAAGTTCCTGGCTTGCCCTCGAGAGGTGCTTCCCAGCGCCGGCGAAAGCGTCGATGTAGACATGCGAAAGTGCGGCCTTCGTCTGCGAGGAGAGAATTATCGAGTAGGCAGCGGCGTATTTCTTCAGAATCTCCAGTTTGATCTCGGACCACACTCCGATCTTGTCGAATTGAAGGTGCTTGGCCATCCTTGTGGGTATCTTCGCCCTATCTTCGCCCTGCAGTCAAGCGGTGTCGCCACGACGTCACGTAAATGACGAGAGCGATGCCACAACTACGAACGAGAATATTTCTCGGCGAGCCGGGCAATGGTATTTAGCCCGCGAAACGTGGCGCTGACTTTCAGGACGCGCTCGAAGCGCGCATTCGAGAATTTCGATTCGGTTTGCTTGCGTGTGCAGAGCCAGTACATTTCGCGGCCGTTGACGTGGAAATCGTCGGCGTCCGTCTTCATCGCGGCGAGGAGCTCTTGCGCGGCGGCATCGAGCGGCGTGGCGAGGAACGCGACGCTCAGCGTCAGGGCGGCCTGCATGCGCGCTACGTCAAACGGCTTGTAGCGTGCGATGGCCGCAATCTCCGCCTCGCTTCGCAGGAACGTTTTCACCTCGTAGCCCAGCGCCTTTTCGAGGTGCGCTTCGATCTTCTGTTCGAGCGCGGTGTCGTTCTTCGCGCTCGTCGTGAAAATCACGTTGCCGCTGTTGATGAATGTCTCGACCTGCTCGAGCCCGAGCTTCTCGAAATGGCCGCGCAGCGCCGCCATCGTCACGAAGTGGCCTCCGACGTTGATGGCTCGCAGAAATGCGATTCGTCTCGGCATCGGCTGAATCTGAAATCCTGAAATTTCAAATCTGAAATTCGCATCCGCGCATGCTTGCGCGGCACTCGGAAATGTGCCACGTTGGGTGCTGGCGCGCAAGCCACGAAGTCCGAGTGGGCCAGAGCGAAAATCAGCCGAAGGGCCGCAAGTTCATGCCATTTCTAATCGACACTGCGGCGATTAGAAATCGTCGTAATTGTATGAAAACAAACGACGGGCACCCATTCTAATCGACACACTAAGAGGAGGTCCGCGAAGCGCGATGGCGACAAACTTCAGCAAAGAGCTGGCAGTCAAACCGGGGACGAAAATGCGGCTGGCGGACTGGGATCCCGAAGACACGCTCGGCTGGGACAAGGGCCACAAGATGAACGCGGCCCTCGACAAGGCCATCGCGAAGCTCGACAAGCTGCAATACCTCCTGTACGCCGAGCACAAGCGCGCGCTGCTGATCGTCCTGCAAGGCCGCGACGCCGCCGGAAAGGACGGCACCATCCGGCATGTGATGTCCGGCGTGAACCCGCAGGGCTGCCACGTGACATCGTTCAAGAAGCCTTCGGCCGAGGAAGCGTCGCACGAATATCTTTGGCGCGTCCACAAGGCCGTCCCGGAATACGGCGACATCGGAATTTTCAACCGTTCCGTCTACGAGGATGTGCTGGTGGTGCGCGTGCACGATCTCGTGCCGAAGGAGGTGTGGTCGAAGCGCTACGATCAGATCAACGACTTTGAGGAAATCCTGCATCAGAATCGCATCAAGATCCTGAAATTTTTCCTGCACATCAGCAAGGACGAGCAGAAAAAACGCTTCCAGCAGCGCATCGACGATCCCGATCGCCGCTGGAAGATTTCGCAGGCCGATTTCGACGAGCGGAAATTCTGGGACGACTACACGCGGGCCTATGAAGATGCGCTCGCGAAGTGCAGCACGCCGCACGCGCCGTGGTTCGTGATTCCGTCAAACAAGAAATGGTTCCGCAACCTCGCGGTTTCGCACATCATCACCGAGACGCTCGAGAGCATGGACATGAAATTCCCCGCGCCCACGGTCGATATCAAGAAACTGAAATGGAAGTAAAGGAATAGAAGTAACGAAAGAGGTGCGCGAGCCAGGAGCGCATCCCGGCCCGCGCAAATCCTAAGCGGAAAGAACGCGCCGCGCGAATGATGCGTTGCGGTGCTTGGCCGTCATCTGAATGGGTGAACGCTCCACGGCCATTGGCCCGAGAAGACGACGCCCGGAACCCTCCGATAGTGGCTCCGAATTCACGCGGTCCATCGCAGGACGCAGGAAGCCGGCGGCCCGGCGGGCCAGCTCGGCGCGATTTTCGACGCCGAACCGGCTCAGCAGCGATGAGATGTGGAACTTGACGGTGCGCACGGTGATGTTGAGCTTTGTAGCGATCTCTTTATTGGCCTGATTGCGTATCACGGAGTGGAGAATCTCCTGCTGGCGCGGGCTCAAGCAGGAAGGGCTCGCGACCGCGCGGCCCTCCTCGAGGAGTTCTTTTGCGCGGGACTGCAATCGGCTCGCGAAACTTCTTTCCGCCGCGACCAGAATCTCGAAATCGTCGGGGTCGGTGCCGCGGACGAGGCACTGCATGGCCAGCAAGCCGGCCATTCGCTCCACCGTGCAATCGAGATCGGCGATGGATTCGGCGCGAAATTGGGCTGAACCGCTGGAGCGTTCGCAAAAAACAAAAGAGCTGGGTTGGTTGAGGTCTGATTCCTTGGGTTGAGGAGTGAACTTCGGAAGCGCTTTCTTCAATGTAGGCCTTCCCGTTCTGCCCTGGCGGGCATGTTCTCTGGTTTGACTCGCTTTGCTGCGACATCGCAAACGGGAACTGCTAAAGACTATTTGGGAGGCCGAAGATTTGGCCCGCCCCTTCAATTTGTAAGCTTTATTGCGAGGCAGCAGCAGGCGAAGGCAGCTGGACGGCCAAACTTGGCCGATTGTGTAAGCGTCTCAAATGGAGACGTTTAGGGCTGAGCCTGGGTACAGCAAAGGCTGTATCCTATGTAGAAAGTTCGTGACGCAAGAAATTTCTGCCGTTCTGATGGTACTGAGGCTTTTCTCGGGCTTTTCTTCGGTTCTCCCATTGGACGAGAGACCCGTTATAATCGCGCGCGCAGGGGGAATGCGACCGTGATCGACCGAATGTTCCAGGCTCGGCCAAGCCGTGAAACCAAATGGCGGCTTTTTCTGCTGGCATGTGCCGCGATGCTATGGGCCGGGCCGGCCGCGTTTGGCCAGACGGGCACAATCAACCTGCCGCCCGGCTGGAAGGTGCCCCAGGGTGTGGGAGGGTGTTCGGTTGGGAAGCCGTGCGCGGAATTGGCGCCGGCGATGATTCAGCGAGCCCTGGGCCCGTCGCCACTCGAGGAAAACCTCCGCTACCTGACGGACACCATCGGCGGGCGGGTGACAGGCTCGCCGGAGGCGGACCGCGCCGTGAGTTGGGCGGTAGAAGCATTTCGCCACGCGGGCGTCGATGAGGTCCACACCGAACAATTCATGATTCCGGTCGGATGGACCGAAGGGAACACGCACGCGGAGGTGCTTTCGCCCGCGGCGTTTCCGCTGCGATTGGTTTCGGCGGGATGGTCGCCGCCAACACCGGACGGCGGAATTACCGTCGATGTGATCGACGTCGGCGACGGCGACGATGCGGGATTCAAGAAGGCGGGCGCGGACGCGAATGGCGCCATCGTGCTGGTGCACACGAAAATCATCGCAACCTGGGACGATCTGCTGAACGAGTACCTGACCGATGCGGCGATCATTCAGCGAGCCAAGGCCGCGGGAGCCGCGGCGATCTTCTGGATGTCGTCACGCCCCAACCTGCTGCTGTATCGGCATATGTCGTCACCGAACGGGCAGCTGGAGCCGATCGCGCAGGCGATCGTGGCGCGGGAGGATGCGGAGCGCATGGCGCGGTTTCTGGCTTCGGGGCAAAAGGTCCGCGCGCACTTCGAGATGCCGAATCATGTGAGCGGCCCGGTGGGGTCGGAAAACGTGGTGGCGGAAATCCGCGGACGCGAGAAGCCGGACGAGTTCGTTCTGCTGGGCGCGCATCTCGATTCGTGGGATCTGGGAACCGGGGCGCTCGACAACGGATGCAATGTGGCGATGTTGGTCGATGCGGCGCGGGTGATCCACTCGTCGGGATCGGTGCCGCGGCGTTCGATCCGTTTTGTGCTGTTTACCGGTGAAGAACAATGGATGCTGGGTTCGCGGGCATACGCGGGCGCGCATGGCACGGAACTCGATAACATAGATGCGGCAGTGATATTCGACGCGGGCGATGGACCGATCACGGGATATTCGCTGGGCGGACGAAAAGACATCCTGGCGACGGTGAGCGCGGACCTCGATCCGGTCCAGTCGCTCGGCGCGAAGGATTTCACGCTCGACGCGGGCGTCGACACGGACAACTTTGATTTCCTGCTCGAGGGCGTTCCGACGCTGGTGGCGAACCAGGAGCCTGCGAACTACATTCTGAATTATCATGCGGCGTCGGATACGTTCGACAAGGTGGATATCGGGCAATTGAAACACAATGTCGCAATCGCCGCGGTGACGGCCTACGCGCTGGCGGACGCGGAAACGCGGGTTGGGCCGCGGCTGACGCGTCCCGAAATCGAGCAGCTGATGAAGGATACGAACCTCAGCCAGGAGATGAAAACCGAAGGGCTCTGGCCTGCGTGGGAAAATGGCGAGCGCGGGAGACAGCCGTAACCTGCGTCCGTTAGAATAAAAACAGATCGAGATGGCGGCGGCGAATCCAGAAACTGGCGGGAATCGTTCGATGGCGGCGCTGGCGCGCGAAAGGCGGCGGATTTTGGCGCTGGACTACGGCCGAAAGCGGATCGGCCTGGCGGTGTCCGATGAGTTGCGGCTTACGGCGCAGCCGCTGAAGACGCTGGCGCGAAAGAACCGCGCGGAGGACGTCCGCCGCCTGCGCGAGATTTGCCGCGAGCAGGGTGTGGCGCGTATTATCGTCGGCCATCCTGTGCACATGACCGGCGAGGCCGGACCAATGGCCGAGGAAGCAGCGCGGTTTGCGGCGCGGCTCAAGAAGGAGCTGGGCATCGAAGTGGAACTGCTGGACGAGCGGCTGACGAGCTGGGAGGCGGAGCAGACGGTGGCCGGAACGAGATCGCCACGAGGGAGAGACCGCGCGGCGCTCGACGACGTAGCTGCCGCGATTCTCCTGCGCGAATACCTCGATCGCCAATCGCCGGCGCGGGGCGCCGTGGCGGATAAGGTATAGCCGACCATGAAGCGGCTTGGCCTGCTGGCACTGTTGTTGATTGCGGCGATAGGCGCCGGCGCCGGATGGCTCGATTCGAAGATCAGCCGGCCGTACCGCGGGCACCGGCCGGAAAAGGTGTTTGTCGATATTCCGCACGGATCGTCACGATGGCAAATCGCCGGGATTCTTCGGGAAGATGACGTCATCCGGAACCGGCTGGCGTTCACGCTCTTCAGCTACTGGCACTTTCGCAGGCCCATTCAAGCGGGCGAATATTATTTCGATCAGCCCGTAAACACGCGCGAGGTTTTCTGGAAGATGGCGCGCGGGCGGATTTACGTTCGCACGATTCTGGTGCCGGAGGGCTGGACCAGCTTCGAAATCGCGGAGGAGATTCAGGAGCAGGGGATCTGCGACCGCGAGCAGTTTTTGGCTGCCACGCACGAAACGTCGCTGATTTCCGGTATGGCGCCACAAGCGCATAGTCTCGAAGGATTCCTCTTTCCGTCGACGTACGAGTTCACGCGGCACAATTCGTGCGAGGAAGTCGCAAAACGGATGGTGGAAAATTTCAAGGCGGTGTGGGATTCGATCAAGCCGGCCGATCTGCAGACCCTGCCCGGCGGGCTCACGCCGCTGCAGATCGTGACGCTGGCCTCGCTTGTTGAGCGAGAGACGCCGGATCGGGAGGAGCGGCCGCTCGTGGCGGGCGTGTTCTACAACCGCTTGCGCAAGAGAGTTCCGCTGCAATGCGATCCGACGGTGCAATACGCGCTGGCGCTCGAAGGGCAGCTTGTGAAGGACGTGAAGCCGAAGGATTTGAAGGTTGATTCGCCGTACAATACGTACACGCACACGGGCCTGCCGCCGGGTCCGATCGCAAATCCCGGGGAGGCGTCGCTGCGAGCGGCGCTGGCGCCGGAGGTGACGGATTATCTTTACTTTGTCGCGA
Organism: Candidatus Acidiferrales bacterium; assembly: GCA_052146315.1. Lineage (GTDB taxonomy): Bacteria > Acidobacteriota > Terriglobia > Acidiferrales > UBA7541 > Palsa-295. The sequence goes on from JBKQNJ010000095.1 coordinate 66,382, forward strand.
ACGACAAAGGCGGCCATTTTTTTGCAAAGACCCTTGCGGAGCACGATCGCAACGTCAAGCGATTGCGGAGCCGGTTGAATGCCGACGCGCAGTCCGCCGAGGGCGCATCCAAGAAGCCGCAGCACTGAGGCAACACGTGAGCACAGAACATTCCCACGAAGATTTCTCGGAGCGGTCTTCGACGAAGAAGGAGCTAATCCTGGAAGCCGCACAGGGGCTGGGAACGCCGCGGTATACTCCCGCGGAAATCGAGCAGATTCGCAGGCAGCTGATCGCTCATCTCGGGGAAAAAGGAAAGACGTCGCCGGACTACATCGTGAGCGTTCTCGAAGAGGCAGGGATGCGAGTGGTGTGGTCCACACGCGCGGACACGGAGGGGCGCTACGAGGAAGAGTTCGCGGACCTGCTGCACTTCTCGACGCTCGAGGAAGCCGAAATGTGCCTCGTGAGGCTCGACGAGCTGCTGCGTAAATTCGCGATCGAAGGGGAGCAGAGCGCTGCGGAGCGTGTCCGCGAAGTGGCGCGACTGGGCAGACGGCGCGCGGAGATGATCGCGCGGAATCATAAAGTCGATCCGGAGAAGCGCGAGGAGAAGGAAGAGATCGCGCACTGGTTCGCCATCTGGCTCGAGACGCCGGATACCTTCTTTGATTGGCTGGAGGTGCGGAAAGAATCTCCCGGGTTCAAGAAATTTATCCACGCGGCAGACGACGAAGCGTGAGCTACCTGCTAGAAATCGAAGCGCTCGATCTCGGGCCCGGCATCAAGGCGGTGGGGCTCGAGCTGTCGGAGAACGACGAGAATCGCGAGCCGGTCCGCGGGCCCGAGGCAGCGCGCATCTGGAGCCGCCTGCTGCCGGCGACGGCGGGGCAGGAACTGTGGGCGCTCGATTTTTTCAGCCATCTCGACCGGGTGCGGGATTTCTGCGATCGCCACGGGATCGCGTATCGTGAGGCGAGCGCGCGGTCGCTCGTGATTCCGGCGCCAGAGCCCGAGGCGCTCGAGTCGCTGATCGACCGCTTTCAAGCCGAGACCTTCGGCGCACGCGCCGGGGGCCTGGTTACCTCCGAAGATGCTGCCCTCGAGGGCAATCTGGCGCGGCGCGGCGTGGACGCGTATGACAAAGCCTTTCAGAACTATTTCTTCTGCGCGGTTTGTGGATTTGAGAACGGATCGCTCGTCGTGTTGAGCGAGAAACTGTGGGCGAGCGAAGTAATCCGGCGCGTCCGGCCTGTGCTCAAGGGACTTCAGGTCGAAATTCTCCTGCCAGCCTAGCGAAAGGCCTCTACAGGCGTAGTTGATACGTTCGCTACCCTAGTATTTCCGTACCATTTCATCTGCTATTGGTTCTAGTACACTTATATTGAGACAAGTAAGATGGCACCCCTTCCAGGTGAGTTATCAGTGTCGAATGAGACGACAGTTCCGAACGCCCGAGCGTTTGTACGCAGCTTGAACGTCCTATTTAAGTTCTCCCGGCTCTATGGGTTAGAGCATGCGAGATCGGCGTCGCAGTTTGATTCCGCGTGGAGCGAACTCAAAGAAGCTGTCGAGGCTTCAGGTGACGTTGGCGTGCTTTTGGGAGCCTCGGGGTCTCAGCTCCTCTTGGACGGCGTTCCGCTCGAAACGACCCCTGCTGAACGCAGTTTCGCCGACCTGCTGAATGCTGCAGGCGTGGCCAGCATCTTCTTTCAGCCGGGCGTCGAGCGCCATGAATTTGCAAACCTCGTGCGCGTGTTCATGGAAAGCGGTCCGCGAGTGGCTCCGTTGAGCGAGCGGCTGGAGCAGCATTTTGGGAAGGACAACTCGGGAGGGATTCGGATCAACGAAATTCGGTTCGTCGCTGAGGATGCGGGCTATTCGGAGGCGCGCGTCGCCGCACAGTTAGCGGTGAGGACGCTGGGGGCCGATGCCGACCGCGTTCAAGACTGGTTTCGCAGTCCGGAAAAGATGATCCAGCTAATTGCCGCAGCCGAAGGCGCGCACGGCGGAAGCGGGACTGGAACGGGCACGGGAACTGGCACAGGCACGGGGTCAGGAAGCGCGTACGACCACGGGACGGGAAGCGGCACGGGAACGGGCGCTGTTGGAAGCGGAACCGACGTGGGAGGACTTAGCTTCGGATTCGGAGCAACGGCAGGCAGAGGGTCAGGCGGAGCTGCGGGCACTGACGCCGGCCTGGGCCCTGGTGCCGGGGGAAACCTTGAGCCCCAGCCTCTCGATGAAGGCCAGATGCATAGTCTGCTTCGGCTACTCGCGCAGTTTGGCGAGGCGACGCACGGGAAGACTTCCCAGAAGCCCCTCGATGCGATGATCTGGCAGCAGAGAATCGCGGACCTTCCGCAGAACGCGCAGGTGACCCTGCGGCAGGCGCTCGCAAGTGTCGCCGCGAAGACTCCTTCGGCAAGAGTGGACGAGGCGATGCTGTTACGCCTGGCGGAAGACCTGGCGATCCGCTTCGCGCTCGACCGGTTCCAGCGCGGCGAAGTGCGGGTGAACGCCGTCCGCCAAATGCTGGACAAGATGGGCCACGAGCTTGAAACGCTGCGAAAGCTGCTGAAGGCCCGCGAAGAGAAGATGAACAACGCGGGAATTTCGATGGAATCGCACGCGGACGTGCTTGACCGGCAGTTCTGGGCGGCGGTGCCGGAATCGGGGAAGCGCGCGGTGCTGACGTCGAGCGAGGCGTGGTGCATTCCGCCGCGAAACGTGCAGCAGTACGTGGAAGAGTTGCTCGGGCGCGGCGAATCGGCGATGGCGGGGGACGTCCTGCTGAAGTACGCGTCGTGCGTGCGAAACAAGGACGCGCAGGCGCGGAAAAAAGCGGCGATTGGTTTGGGTCAACTGGCGGAACTTTACAGCAAGGCCGCGAGCCAGAGATTGCAGGATGCGCTCGCGCAAATCGGGCAACAGCTGGTGGCGGAGAAGGATCCGGAGCTCCAGACTCTATTGGGCGCGGCCTTTGTGCGGCTGAGCCAGGAGGCGGCACAGCGGCGTTACTACCGGGCGATGCAGCAGTCGCTCGATTCGCTCGCCGACCTCGAAGAGCTGCGGCCAACGTGGGCGCACAGTTTGCGGCCGCGCATCGGCGTCGAGAACCGGCTGCCGGAATTCGTCGAAGAGGCGCTGACGGCGGAAGCGATGCCCGAAGGGCTTGTGGCGGTGCTGAGCCGAGTGCCGGAAGGCGCGGGCGAGCACCTGGCGGCGCGGCTGGGGCGCTCGGGACGCCGCACGGAACGCGAAAATATCGTGCAACTGGCGAAGGCTGTGGGCGGCGCGTGCGCCCGGCACTTGAGGGAAATATTCAAGTCCGAGGCGCCGGCGAAGGCAGCGGTGGTGGCCGGGTTGCTGGCCCGCCTCGATCCCGCGTCGATGGAGGAATTGCTGCCGATGAGGCTGCGTCATAGCGGGCGCAGTTTCCACGACGTGCTCGTGCGCCAGCTTTCGATCAGCGGAGCGCCGGAGCGCGGGCGCCTGCTGGCGAACTCGCTTGAGCTCTTCGACGTGGCAGCTGTGTCGCTCGCACTGGACGAAATCGGGATGTGCGGCGATCCGGCGACGGCGGCGACGATGCTGCGGCTCGCCGAGGGAGACATTCTGCCGCAAGGCGCGGACTACCTGCGCGTGAAGGCGATCGAAGCGCTCGGGAGGATGCGTGCGCCGGATGCGGTGGGGCCGCTGCGAAAGTTCGTGGAGGACCGCAAGACGTTCGGCTGGACATATCCCGAAGAAATTCGCACGGCGGCTGCCCAGGCGCTGATGAAAATCGAACCGGACTGGATGCAGAAGTTCCTGCCGGAATCGGGGCTGGATGCTGGCGTGATGGCGCTGGCGCCGCTCGACGCCATCCCCGAACGCGACGTGGTACGGCATCGCCGCTACCGGAGAATCCGGCTGCCGCGCAGCGTGCCCGCGGTGCTGACTTCGGCGCGAGGCAAGTATCCATCGTCGATCAGCGTGATGAGCCTCGAAGGCGGGCTGCTGACCGGCGACGTTCAGCTCGCAGTGGGAACGGAGGCGACGCTGAAGATTCCCGCGGGGCTGCGGTCGATCAGCATGCAGGCTGTGGTGAGATTCGTGCGGCCGCACCAAGCCGGATTCGAGATGGTCGGGATGGGGCTCGAAGATCGCTCGAAATTGCGGCGGCTGCTGATTTCGCTCGGGGACGTCGACGCCGACCCGAACAAGCCGCTCTAGCTTCCCATAATTTCCCGCAGTTACGTCTTGGGCAGGTCGTCCGCGGAAACCCACCAGCCGTGCACCTGGCTATAGGAGCGGAAGGGCAGGTGGACTTTGGCTATCGGGCCGTCTTCCATGTGCTGCGTATCGACGATGATCAGATCGGCGCGGCCGCCCTCGAGCAAGCGATTCGCGATGCCCACAAGGTAACCATCTCCTTCCGCAGCGTCTTTGCTGCGCGGGACGAAGCAGCATTCCTGCAGACTGGAATCATCGCCGACCCAGAATTCGGATGTGGTGCGCGTGGCGTGATCGAAGCGCGTGTAGGAATTGGTGGGACGGAACGCCACGTTGCCGAGTTTCGGATTGAGCGGTTTCGTGGGATCGCTCGTGGGCATGAAGCCGTAGCGATACGGGATCGTCTGATAGCGATCGTCCTGGCGGGGCAGCGCGCCGGTCTGCGGGTAGAGCTGCTCCATGTTGTAATCGCGCGGAGTCTTGTCCGAGAGATCGACTGACAGACGATGCAGCGTCCCGGCGGCCGCCTTGGGATCGAACGGCTCGCCGTGGAGATTCGGGAAGAACGGAAACTGATTCTTCAGCGCCATGTCCATGTCGACGTAGATTTTGTTGCCGTCCGAGAAAGCGCCCATCACGTGCGTGGCGCAGCGCTCGGGCCCCTTGAACCAGCGAACATCCTTGCCGTCTCCGCCGCGTTCCAGCACGCCGAACCAGGTGGGGAGCGTCGAGTCCCAGGCGAAGTGCACCTGGCCCTGCTTCATGCGCTCGACGTTCGTCGCCATGGGAAGAATGAGGAAAGCGATATATTTCTGCGAGACGGCGAAATCGTGGATCATGCCCACGTAGGGGACTTTGATCCAGCACTCCCACGTGATGTGTCCTTTGGCGTTGGCCGAGAAGACGTAGACGTCGTCGGTGGCGAGCCCCTTGGCTTCGTAACCGTAGGAGATCATTTCGCCGGTAGCGTGATCGAACTTCGGATGGGCGGTATGCGTGAGGCTGTGGAGGCCGCCGCCGAAGGTGTAGTAATTGTCCACCGTTTCGAGGGTGAGCGGATTCATCGCGACCGGCGGGCTGTCTTCCTTGAGTGAGAAGAGATACCCGTGGTGATAGACGACGTGAGTATTGGCGGTGCCGCGGCTGACGCCCTTGACGCTCGGATCATCCGTGAAAGGATTGCGGTACATGCCGAAAAGGCGCCGGCGCGCCTTCGCCTGGGCTTCGAAGCGCTGGGTGCGCGGATAGCGGCTCTTGAAATCGACGTGGCCGTTCGAGATGCGGAACAGGCTGACGTGGCCCTCGCCGTCGAAGGGGATGTTGCCCTTCATCGGGGGATACTGCCAGTCGGGGCCGACGCGATAGAAGGCGCCGTCGATATTCAGCGGGATTTCTCCCTCGATGTCGCAGTCGCGAATGTCGCACTCGCTGCGAAAGGGTCCAGCGCCACCGAGACCCGGAGGATTCGAGAAGTGAACGGTCTCCGCTTTCGCGGGCGTCGCACCAAGAGACAAACCGCCTGCCACCGCACCCGTGCCAGCTGCCGCGAGCGTTCCGATGAAACTGCGGCGATCCATTCCTGCACTTTTGGCCGTGCTTTTCGGCTGTTTTGATTTGCGCGCCATGTTCCCCCCTTGGTGGGGCAGTATGTCCCAGGCCAGCCCATGCTTGCAAGTGTGGATGGCCGGGAGTCCGCGGGCGAAGGAGACGATCGTGGCGAGTTTCAGGCGTCCGAAACTGGGCGCCGCGGTACCGGCATCATCGAAGGCAGGATGCGGCGATAAGGCAGAACACTAAAGAATCTCTCGCGGCAAGGGTCGCAACGATACGCCGGAAACACGAGCATGCGCTTCAGGAAGAGCAGGGTTCCCTTCTCGACGCGCTCCCTGGAGATGTGCTGGAGATCAAAATTACCGCACTTGGGGCAGTGCGCGTACCGCGCGAAAGGGAGCGCCACGCTTCTCGCGTAGAACCGGAGATCGCAGGTGTGGCAGCGCCAGGGACGCAACGCGGTCAGGCTGGCGAAGAAATCGAAGATGCCGCTGCGGTGAGAACGCAGGCAATCGGCGCTTCGGCATTGCGGACAGATCATTCGAGCAGGCGCCTCCCATCCCGGATGTGGGACGGAATGTTCGAGACGTAACGTACCGTAGGGCGACACAACCTGCCGTACGGCCGAGATCTTCGGCTAGGTACTATACAACACCGGAGAGAGCGGGACAATCCGCGTGTAAAATAGGCGAAGAGAGGAATCGATGCCCGACTATACCGCCGAACACGCACGCGCAGGAATCAACGCCAAGCTGCCCAAGCTCGAAACATGGCCGAATCACTTTCCCGGCTACGAGATCACGATTCGGTTTCCCGAATACACGTCGATCTGCCCGAAGACGGGCCTGCCCGATTACGGCGCAATCGCGATTCATTATGAGCCGAAGAAGGTGTGCCTGGAGCTGAAAGCGCTGAAAATGTATCTGCTGGGGTATCGAAACCTGGGAATCTTCTACGAGAACGCGGTGAACCGTATGCTGCGCGACATCGTCGCAGCCGTGCAACCCGTCTGGTGCACAGTGACGGGCGAATTCACGCCTCGCGGAGGATTGGTGACGACCGTCGAAGCGCGCTGGCCGCGCGGATGGAAGGGTTAGATCGACCCCGGGGTAGACTTCGGTGTGCCGCTCGGCGATAATCCGGCCATCGAATCCGCGATGCACGGAAGGGCGGCTTTGGCCGCGAAGGAGGCTTGATGAGTTTGACCTCGAACACGCCCGACGATACTCCCCCTGTAACTGAAGTTGCTTCGCTGCCGCGCTGGGTGTTAGTGCTCTTCGTCGCGGCATTTGCGCTGGTCGGCTATCTTCTGTATGCCACCTACGCGCAGCGCCAGGCGCTGGCCGCGAGCGCGCAGGAGGCGGACAAGAGGACACAAGCGCTGGCCGCGGAAGTGGATAAAACCAACGCGCGGATCGCCGACCTGAAAGGGCAACTCGACGTTACTTCGCAGAAGCTGGGCTTGACGGAGGACGAGCTGGCGCGGGCGCGAAGCCTCGCGCAGACGATCCGTTCCGACCAACAGAAAAGCGACGCCCAGTTGAAGCAGCAGATCGGCGAGGTGCAGGCGGACACGACGACGAAGTTCGGACAAGTCGCCACGCAGCTCAACGGAACGCAAAACGACCTCTCGGCCACCAAGGCCGATCTGGAGGCCACCAAAGGTAAGCTGCAATCCACGATCGGCGACCTGGGCGTGCAAAGCGGATTGATCGCCACGAACCACGACGAGGTCGAGGAGTTGAAGCGACTCGGCGAGCGTGACATTTTCGAATTCTCGCTGAGCAAGTCGAAAATGCCCGAACACGTCGGCCCGATCCAGGTGCAACTCCGCAAGGTGGACACGAAACATTATCGATACACACTCAACGTGGTCGCCGACGACAAGTCCATCGAGAAGAAGGACAAGACGGTGGGCGAGCCGGTGCAGTTCTACGTACGCGGTGCGCGTGCGCCCTACGAGATCGTGGTATTCGACCTCACCAAGGACACGGCGAAGGGCTATCTGAGCACTCCGAAGTCCGCGCAGGCCGCGCCGCCTTCGGCGCCTGCGGCTGCACCTGCTTCGCCACCGGGCAATTGAGACGGCCCGCCACTAGATGGAGCGCTGGAAGACAAGTGTCATAGTCGTTGTGGCCGCGCTGTCGGCGAGCCTCGTTGCGCGGCGTGGGGCTTGGGCGCAAACGCCGGCCCCGCCACCGCAAACGCCAACTTCCTCGAATGCCGCTGCCGGCTCCGTGCGATTTGCGTATGGAGGGAACGTCGCGGAGATTCCCGCCGAGTTCATCGGCGGCCTGGTTCTACTGCCCCTGCACGTGAATCAGAGCCAACCGTGCCTGTTCGTGCTGGATTCGACGGCCGCGGCCACATCGATCGATCCGGAACGCGCCACAGAACTCGGCATTCCCGCCGGGCAGAGCGTCGAGCTGGAATTCGCAGGCGTCAATCTGACGCTGCCCGAGCTGCCGCGCTTCTCGAAGCCGAATTTCGATGCGCGATTCGGCCGCGAGTACGAAGGGACGCTGGGCCGCGATTTCTTCGAGAGCTTCGTCGTGGCAATCGACTACGAGCGGAAGACGGTCCGCTTGTTCGATCCCGGCGCGTATCAGTATTCGGGGCACGGGAAGAGCTTTCATCTCTCGTTTGCGGAGGACACGCCGGTGGTGCGCGCGAAGTCCAACACGAACGGCAAAACGGTCGACGGCGATTTCGGCATCGATACGGCTCTCGATGCCTCGGTGCTGTTCTCCGAGAGTTACGCGAACGCCCACCGCATGTTGTCGCACCTCAAGACGATTCCGGCGATGGATGAGGTATCGGACGATGCAACGGGCGCAATGCTCGGACGCATGAGGCTCTTCCAGATCGGGCCGTTTCCGGTGCAGCAGGCGATTGCAACATTTTCAAAGCTAAGCCCTCGGGCGGCGGGCGGCGAAAAACTCGCTGGCGAGATCGGCGGAGGGATGTTGCGGCGCTTCACCGTGATCTTCGACTATCCGCACATGCAGGTCATCTTTGATCCGAACAGCAACCGGCGCACCGAGGAATTCGAGGACATGAGCGGAATCTCTTTGATCGCGGGAGGCCCCGGCCTGCGGACGTTCAAAGTGACTCAGGTGCGGCCCGGGACGCCGGGAGCGGAAGCAGGGCTGCAAAAGGGCGATATCATCGAGGGCATCGATCAGGACCCCGCCGCCGATCTTTCGTTGATACAGGTGCGCGACCTCTTCCGGCAGCTCGGGCATCCGTACCTGTTGACGATCGAGCGAAACGATCAGACGCTGCACCTCACGATGAAGCTGAAGCGGCTGCTTCCCGACAACCAAGGCTGATTTTCGAACGAACTTTCCTTCAGAAGCTGGCCGCGCCGCGGTCGACCAGCATCTCGATTCCGGTGATGAGCGGCTCAAGCTGCGACCCACAAGACAAGAGCACGGACAGGATTGTCTGTGCCACCGTCGGTTATCGCGAGCTCACGCCGGGGTCTAGTCGAATTTGTGCAGGGTCGAGGCCATGCGGCTGAGGCGGGCGTCGACTTTCGCGAAGACGCTGCCGGGCTCAAATTTTCCCGATGCGGTGCGAGCGCCGGCGCGGACACCTGTGAGAATCTCGATCCCTTGCGGAATCGTCGCGACGGGATAGATGTGGAAGCGGCCTTCGGCGACTGCTTCGATCACTTCGTCGCGCAGCATGAGATCGTCGACATTTTCCGCCGGAATGAGCGCGCCCTGCTTGCCGGTCAGCCCTTTCAGCCGGCACACGTCGTAGAATCCCTCGATTTTTTCGTTCACGCCGCCGATCGGCTGAATCTCGCCCTGCTGGTTGACGGAACCCGTGACGGCGAGTTCCTGGCGAATCGGCAGCTCCGAAAGCGCGGAGAGGATCGCGTAAATTTCGGTTGAGCTCGCGCTATCGCCGTCGACGCCGGAATACGATTGCTCGAAGCACACGCTCGCCGAAAGAGAAAGGGGCTTATCTTGCGCGAAGGTGTGGCGCAAGTAGCCGGAGATGATCTGCACGCCTTTGTCGTGGAAGCGGCCGCTGAGATTCGATTCGCGCTCGACATTGATGATGCCGCTCTTTCCCAATGCGACCGAGGCTGAAATGCGCACGGGCTTGCCGAAAGCGTAGCCGCCGATTTCCATCACGCTCAGGCCGTTGAGCTGGCCCACGCGCCCGCCGGTAGTATCGATGAAGACGAGATTCTGCTCGATCATTTCGCGGATTTTCGTTTCGAGCAGGTTGTGCCGCTCGATTTTGGCGTCGAGAGCCTGGCGCACGTGTCCGGCGGTGACGATTTTGTTGCCGTTGTGGCGTGCGGCGTAGCAGGACTCGCGGGCGAGGTCAGCGAGATCGAAAAAGCGCGTGGTGATCTTGCCGCGGCGTCCGGCCAGGCGGACGCCGTGCTCGAGGATCGAGGCGACGGCGGAGCGGTCGAACTGGAGAAGCTTTTCGTCGTCGGCAAGCTTCCGCAGGCGGCCGCCATACTGGCGAAAAACCTCGTCGCTCCAGTTCATCTCCTCGTCGAATTCGACGCGGACCTTGAAAATCTTTTTGAAATCGTCCTCGAAATCGTAGAGCAGCTCGTACATGTTGCGATCGCCGATCAGAATCACTTTCACGTGGACGTCGATCGGCTCGGGCTTGAGCGAGGCGGCGCTGAAAGGAAAGAAGGTGTCGACGGGCTGAATTTCGAGCTTGCCGTGGTTGAGCGTGCGCTTCAGCGTGCGCCAGACGCCCGCTTCCGTCAGCGTGTCGAGCGTGTACATCACGAGGAAGCCGCCGTCGGCGCGCAAGAGAGAGCCACCGCGCAAGTCCATGAAATCGGAGTTCCATCCGCCGCGCGTGTCGTAGCTGCGATGCACCGTGCCGAAGACATTCGCATATGTGGGAATCGTCTCGAAAATCACAGGGCACTTTTCCTGCTCGCCGTGCGCGAGGATCACATTCACGCCGTAGACGCGAAAAGGATCGCGATCGGAGCGTTCCGGGCGCGGCGCTCCGCCTCCCTCGGAGGGCGGCTGTTCGTCCTCGCCTTCGCGCTCCTTGAATGGATCGAGATTATCGAGAATGTGATGGCGGACTTCTTCGAGATACTCAGAGATTTGCGTGCTGGGATATTTTTCCTTGAGTTCCTCGATCACGCCATCCACCAGGACGGAAGCGGCTTCCTGCTCGAGGTAGCTCATTTCGCTCGCAAGTTCGCGCGAGAGCGAGAGCGTGCGCCGGTAGACGACGGTGAATTCTTGGCGGAACTGATCGTACTTGCGCTCGAGCTCCTCGGCGGCGGCGCTTTCAAGTTTTCCTTCCGTGACCATTTTCGGGATTTCCTCGATGGGCACCATCTGCCCGTCGAGAACGGGGAAAATTTCGGGCAGCGCGACCGCGCCCACCTGCATGCGCCCGAGCGCGAACTGGTCGCGGGCGATGCGGCGCGTGAAATCGTCCATCAATTCCTTTTCGCGGAGCGTGAATCGCTCGACGATGCGCGTTTTCTGGCGCTGGAAGGGCTCGCCTTCGAAGACCTGCGGGATGCGGCGGCGCAGGAAGTCGATTCCCGATTCGACTTCCTTGCGGAAGGCGTTGGCCTGGCCGCGAGGCAGCGTGAGCAGGCGCGGCCGGTCGGAATTCTTGAAATTGTTCACGTAGCAGCGGTCGGGCGCGGGCTCCGTTTGCGGATGCATCTCCTCGATCATGCGCACGATCATGCCGCCGCGGCTGGTGCCGGAAAGGCCGCAGACGAAGAGGTTGTAGCCGGAGGCGGTCAGCTCGACGCCCATGCGCAGGGCACGCAGCGCGCGGTCCTGCCCGAGGTCGTTCGAGGCGGGCTCGATGTCGGCCGTGGTTTCGAAGGGAATGCGGGCCGGATCGCAGCGCCAGCGCAATTTTTCCGGCGGCAAACCCGAGTGATTCGGCTTGGAGTTTTTGGCCATTCAGTCGACCGCGGACTCTTCGAGGGCCGCTACTCTAACACGGCCTTCCTTTCCTTCCCACCCGGCTTCGAGCGATTGTTTCCATCCGGCCCGCGCGGAGCGTAGAGATCGAGAAGGCTCGCGGTAGTTGCTACGATGATCGGCCCGAGCACGACGCCCAGCAGCCCGAACACGCTGATTCCGCCAAGCACGCTGATGAAAACCAGGAGCCCGCCCATCTGGGCGCGCCCGCTGATCAGCCACGGCCGCATGACATTGTCCACCATGCTGACGATGAGAATGCAGAAAATCGCGAGGAAGATTCCGCGGCCGAGGTGGCCTCCGACCATCAGGCTAATCGCTGCCGGGACCCAGACAATCGCGGAACCCACGACCGGTATGAACGAACAGAAACCCATCATGACGCCCCAGAAAAGCGGCGCTTCAATTCCCGTCACGGCAAAGGCAAATCCGCCGAGGACCGCGTGCACAACGGCGGACGCCAGGCTGGAGGTCACACTCGCGAAAATGAGCTCTTTGGCGTCGCTGAGCATTCGGTCGCCCGGACCAGATTCGAAGGGAAGAACTTGCCGGAGGCGCTCGACCATGGCGTCACCGTCGCGAAACAGATAGAAGACGGCGAGTATCGTCACTGCAAGGTGAAAGAAAAAGAGGGCGGTGTTCTTGAGGATCGTGCCAAGCCTCGCCGCGCCGAATTCCGCCGCCTGCGCGGTGTAACGATGGGCCGCGGCGGTGACATCCTCCGCGCCGATGCTGGGAAAGCGATCCTGGAGACGGCTCCACGCGCCCGACAGCCACGCGAGATGGCCGGTTGCGACCGAGAACTGAATCGAGTGCGCGGCCTCGACGCCCTGACGGACAAATTCGATCATCACCAGCACGGAGGGCACGATCAAGATGAGCGTGACGCCGAGTGTGCAGACCAGAGCTGCGCTGGTTGGATGCATGCGGCGCGTGAGCCACTCGTAAGCCGGGTAGGAGACCACCACGAGCACGGCTGCCCACGCGAGCGCCACGAGGAAAGGCGCGAAGATCAGATAGACGAAATAGGCGAGCAGCAGGGCGAGACCGTAAAAGAGGAGTCCGCCGACTCGCTTCTGCAGCGTAGTTTCCGCGCTCAAAGAACCCCTCTTTCCGAATGTGAAGAATGACTGATAGTGGCAATCTGCTAGTTTGTCAACTCCGAACGATCCGGGTCGTTTGACCGGGGGGTAGATTTGATCGCCCAACTAAACACAGAGCTCACAGAGAAGGCACTGAGTACACAGAGAAACGTCGACTATTTCTCTGTGCCCTCTTGATTCGCTCTGTGTTCTCTGTGTTGAGGCACCCCTCTACCCTGACCCGCAGTGGCCTCCTGAATCGCTGATGCAATGCGCGCGCGACTTGGCCAAATGACACTACTGCCCGATCCGGTATGGGACGGGCCGATGCTATACTTCCGGCAGGTTTCGACGACGATGGCCGCCACTCCGAATCCCGCCTGCAAACACAAGCGCACCCAGCTGATCGCGAAAGACAGCGACGCGCAATACGTGGAATGCCTCGAGTGCGGGGAGATTCTGGAGGCGGGGGAGATCGAAAAGAAGGAAGCCGCCGGCTTCGACGAATCGCTCTCCGACGCGTGAGTATACGTAGTTTCCGCAATCGTTATCCGTAGGGATTTAGGTTACATTCTGCGGCTCAAGGCTCCAGCCTTGTCCCGGAATGCTCTTCAAGACCTTCAGCGCGGCTGTTTTCGGAATCGACGCCTACCTGGTGGAGGTTGAGGTGGACGTGACGCAGGCCTATGAATTCAGCTTCAACGTTGTCGGCCTGCCGGACAACGCCGTGAAGGAAAGCCGGGAGCGCATCAAATCCGCGGTGCGAAACTGCGGCTTCGATTTCCCATTCAAGCATGCGGTCACCGTGAATCTCGCGCCCGCCGATATTCGCAAGGAGGGCTCGGCGTTCGATCTGCCAATGGCCCTGGGGGTTCTCGGCTGCCAGGGCACGTTTTTCGGCAAAATCCTCGACGACTACGTTTTCCTTGGCGAGCTGTCGCTCGACGGCAGCGTGCGTTCGGTGCGCGGGGCGCTTTCGGCGGCGCTGGCGGCGCGCGAACGCGGGATACGCAAAGTCGTGGTACCCGAAGCGAACGCGCGCGAGGCCGCGGTCGTCGAAGGCATACAGGTGTTTCCAGTGAAATCGCTGCCGCAGGCGGCCGACCTGATCAACGCGCCGGAGTCGTTTCGCCCGGTTGCCGTCGATACATCCGCGATGCTCGCGGAAGCGAGTCAGTACGCGGTAGATCTGCGGGACGTTCGCGGACAGATGGCCGCCAAGCGCGCGCTCGAAGTGGCCTGCGCCGGAAGCCACAACATCCTTTTCATCGGCCCGCCGGGCGCGGGCAAGACGATGCTCGCAAAGCGCATCCCGACGATCCTGCCGCCGATGTCGCTCGACGAAGCCATCGAGACAACGCGCATTCACAGCGTTGCGGGGCTGCTCGAGGATGCGCGCGGTCTGGTCGGCACGCGGCCGTTCCGGTCGCCGCACCACACGATCAGCGACGCGGGCCTGATCGGCGGCGGGGCGATCCCGCGGCCCGGCGAAGTGTCGCTTGGGCACAACGGCGTCCTCTTTCTCGACGAGCTGCCGGAGTTCCAGCGCAACGTGCTCGAGGTGATGCGGCAGCCGCTCGAGGACGGGTGCGTGACGATCGCGCGCGCCGCGCTATCCGTCAGCTTCCCTTCGCGTTTCATGCTGGCGGCGGCGATGAACCCGTGCCCCTGTGGTTTTTTCGGCGACGCCACCCGCGACTGCCACTGCTCGCCGCCGCAGATTCAGCGCTACGTTTCGAAGATTTCCGGGCCGCTGCTGGATCGCATCGACATTCACATCGAGGTGCCGGCGGTGAAGTACAAGGAGCTGCGCGGCAACGTCGAGATCGAAAGCTCCGCGAGCGTGCGGGAACGCGTTCTCCGAGGGCGGCAGATCCAGCTCGAACGTTACCGCGAGGAGAAGAAGCTCTATGCAAACGCGCAGATGCCGCCCAAGCTGATCCGAAAGCACTGCGCGATCAGCGCCGATGGCGAGAAACTGCTGGAGTCTGCGATTGCCCGGTTGGGGCTCTCGGCGCGCGCCCATGACCGGATCCTCAAGGTGTCGCGGACGATCGCGGATCTCGAGGCGGCGGCGTCCATCGAACCCAAACACCTGAGCGAGGCGATCCAGTACCGCACCCTCGACCGGACTTATTGGAGCTCTTCTACATGATTTCCCTCCCCTTTCTAGTACCGGACCGCGATTGACGGCTCTGCTGACGGTGTGATACCCATAGGACCGTCATCGATTGGGCATTTCTAAGGACCGTATGGCGACCAAGGCATCGAAGCTCGAAGTGACGCTGGATACGTTGCTCGAAAGCGTGGACTTGGCCGAAAACATCGTGCAGCGCGTGGCCGAGGCCGCCGGCTTCAGCGAAGAGGATGTCCACAAGTTCGGGATGGCGGTGCGCGAGGGTGTGATCAACGCCTATAACTACGGCAACCACCAGGACCGCACGAAGAAGATTCGCCTGTCCGTGGAATTCGAGCCCGACCGGATGATCGTCCACGTCTGCGACGAAGGGCAGGGCTTTGAACTTACCGATGTCCCCGATCCCCTCGCCGAGGAAAATCTCCTGCGAACGTCAGGACGCGGGTTGTTCCTCATGAAGGCGTTTATGGACGATTTCATCGTCCAGCGCGGAGCCTGCGGGGGGGCCGAGCTCGTGATGATCAAGAAGCTCCCGGCGCGCGTAGCGGGCAACGGCGCCCGCTAGCTTGCTTTTTTGGGGGCTTTCTCCTAGCGAATGCGTTCCTGAAGGATGGTCGCAAGCGCTGGATGTGTGCCGGTGCGGGGGCCATAGACCCTTCGTCTGAGGCTTTGTGATACGATATGAGTATCTGAAATTCAGGGCGGAGCCAAGATTTGCCACAGCATATCCCTCGAAAGCAGCTCAAGAAAGATGAAGTGCGCGAAACGCTCGCGCACGGTGCCGATGCCGTTCTTTCTCACCAGAAGTTCACCGTCTACCTTCTGATCGTCGCGGTGATTGTTGCCGTCGGCGTTTTCGGCTGGAAGACATACACCGAGCGGCAGACGGTGAAGGCTTCGGCCGGGTTCGACAGCGCGATGAAAGTTTTCCAGTCGCCCGTAGGAACGCCGCCGACGCCGGGCGAGACGTCCTACTCGAGCGACAATCAGAAATTCACGGCCGCCGCGCAGCAATTCTCGGACGTTGCATCGAAATATCCACGAACGCACGCAGGCCAGCTCGCGCGCTACTATGCCGCGCTGAGTTATGAAAAACTCGACAAAACCGCGGATGCCAAGAAGTCGCTGCAGGAACTCTCGAGCAGCAGCGATCAGGAAGTGGCCGCGCTGGCGCAGCTCGAACTCGCGGGCATCGACGACCGCACGGGCCAGGACGCCGAGGCCGTGAAACTCTATGAAGGCTTGATCGCCAAGCCGAGCGTGCTCGTGCCGAAGCCGGTCGCCATGATGGCGCTTGCCGAACACTACAGCCAGAAGGATCCTTCCGCGGCGGCGAAACTCTACGCGCAAATCAAAGCGGATTACCCCGATACACCGATCGCCGAACGCGCCGATCAGGCGCTCGCGCTGCTCGGCAGCAAATCCTGACCCATAGCCGCTTGCCCGGCGGTGACGGCTAGCCCGGCGCACTCCGATACATTAAAATGAGCACGATGCCGCTGGCACCCTACGCAATGGACGTGCGGCGGTCGCAAGGCCGGCGCTACCCGGAACCGCAGCACCCCTACCGAAACGACTACGCGCGCGATCGCGACCGCGTGATCCACTCGCGCGCGTTTCGCCGCCTCGAAGCGAAGACGCAGGTTTTCACCATGCGTTTCTCCGATCATTTTCGCAACCGGCTCACCCACACGATCGAAGTGTCCCAGATCGCACGCACAGTGGCGGGTGCGCTTGATCTCAATACCGACCTGGTCGAGGCGCTCGCGCTGGTCCACGATATCGGGCATCCGCCATTCGGCCACGCAGGTGAACGCCGGCTCGATACGCGCATGCGCGAGCATGGAGACCGCTTCGATCACAATCTCCACGCGTTGCGGATCATCGAGCAGTTCGAGCAGCGCTACCTCGATTTTCCCGGACTGAACCTGACCTTCGAAGTGCGCGAGGGAATCATCAAACATTCGCGCGACTATTCCGCGGCGGAATTTCCGGCGCTCGCCGAGTATCTTCTCGACGAGAAGCCGCCGCTCGAAGCGCAGCTGATCGATCTGGTGGATGAAATCGCGTACAACACGGCCGATCTCGACGATGGTTTCGAGGCGCGCCTCCTCGATTTCGAGCAGTTGCGCGCGGAAGTTCCCGTATTCGACGCGGCTTACGTGGATGTGGAGCGGCGCCATCCGAACGGGCTGCGGAAGTTGAAATTCAATGAAGCGCTGAAACACATCCTCGATCGCCTCGCGACTGATCTCATCGACAACACGCGCAGCCAGGTAGAGGCAAGCGGCGTCCGGAACGTGGAGGACCTGCGGCGCCACGCGAACCGCCTGGCGGGCTTCTCATCCGATGTAGCCCGGCAGAACGCCGGCCTGAAGCAGTTTCTCAACGCGCGCGTCTATTCCCATCCGGCCATTTCCGAGGAGCGCGACCGTTCCGTGGCCGCGCTGGATGCGCTCTTCCGCTTTTTCCTCGATCATCCCGATCGTATGCCGAAACACTATGCCGAATTGGCTCAGAACGAGCCGCGCCACCTGGTGGTGTGCGATTACATTGCCGGGATGACGGACCATTTCCTATTGCGCCAGTGCCAGGAGATGCTCGGCGCGCCCGTGTCGCGCGTCTCAGCGTCGGGATCAGCGGAGTAACTTGCGCGTATCCTCTCCGAACGTTTGCGCGGGGCTTCCTTGACACCGTTTCCAAGCGACATATAATGAGGTCTAAAGCTCAGCGTTTTGGGGAAATCTCATGTTTCTGGATGTGAAAGAACTGGCAGTCCGAAAGACGCGCATCCGGAAAAGCTACGCTCCCGGAACCATCGATTTTCATTCCGGCGAATTCCGGCAGGTCGAACCCCTGGAAGTGCGTGCAACGGCGGAACTTATCGAAGGCCAGATCCGCGTCTACGGCAACCTGCACACGAGAATCGAGCTGGTCTGCGCGCGTTGCCTCGACACGGTGATCGAGGAGATCAGCCGCGACTTCGATCTCTTCTACCGTCCCATGACCTCGATCGCTCAGGACGATGAAGTGCGCCTGGCGCTGGGTGACACCGAGATCGCCTTCTTCGAAGGCGACGGCCTATTCCTGGCGGACGTTCTGGCCGAGCAGGTGAACCTCGCGCTGCCCATGAAGGTGATCTGCTCGAGCGATTGCCGCGGGCTTTGCCCCCACTGCGGCGCAAACCTCAACAACGAAGAATGCCGCTGCGAGAAAAACGGCAGCGATCCCAGGCTTGCCCCGCTCGCGCGCCTGAAGCAGGACTGGTTCAAGAAGCAATAAGACGCTACACTATCCTATTCCATACAGGCTGCTGTGAGTCGACGCCTGTCACGAGGAGCAGAATGCCCAATCCAAAGCGACGCCATTCGAAAAGGCGCACCTCCACACGGCGTGCACACGATCATCTACATGCGTTTTCCCTGGCCGAATGCCCGAATTGCCATGAAAAGAAGCTGCCTCACCGGGCGTGTCCCAAGTGCGGCCACTATAAAGGCCGCGAAGTGATTGACACTTCGGCCAAGACGGCCTAAGTTTTCCCCGCCGGGCCGTCTGCAAGGTGCTCCCTGGAGCAAAGATGATAACCATCGCTCTCGATGCCATGGGTGGAGACCATGCGCCACGCGCAGAGGTCGAAGGCGCGATTCTGGCCGCGCGCGAACTGGGAGTGCGCGTGTTGCTGGTCGGCGTCGAAGAGACGGTCCGCCAGGAGCTGGCGCGCCACAAGCTCCGCGACCTGCCCATCGAGGTGGTGAACGCCACCGACGTCATCACGATGACCGATTCACCCTCCCACGCTTTTCGCCGCAAGAAAGAAAGCTCGCTGCATGTGGCGACGCGACTTGTCCGCGATGGGAAGGCCGACGCGCTCGTCAGCGCAGGCAATACGGGTGCGGTGATGACGGTAGCGCGATTCGTCCTCGGTACGCTGCCTTCGGTCGATCGCCCCGCTCTGGCCGCGGCTTTCCCGAACATGAAGGAAAAAGTTTCGATCATTCTCGACGTCGGCGCGAACGTCGATTCGAAGCCCGAACAGATCGAGCAGTTCGCCGTGATGGGCGAAATCTATTACCGCACTATCTGGGGTGTGAAGCGGCCCCGCGTGGCGCTCCTTTCGATCGGCGAAGAAGAGATGAAGGGCAACGAACTCACGCGTGAGGCAGGCGCTTTGCTGAGGCAGACATCCCTGAATTTTACGGGCAACGTCGAGGGCCGCGACGTCTTTCGAGGCAACGTGGAAGTGGTGGTATGCGACGGCTTCATTGGCAATATCGCGCTCAAGATCAGCGAAGGCGTGGTCGAGCACATCGGCGGCATGCTGAAGAAAGCGATCAAGAGCAGCCTCAGATCGCAGCTGGGCTACGCGCTCTCGAAGCGCGCCTTTGACGATTTCCGAAAGCGCACGGACTATTCCGAATACGGCGGCGCGCCGCTGCTCGGCGTCAAGGGCATCACCGTGATCGGCCACGGCCGGTCGAATCCCAACGCGGTGAAGAACGCCATTCGTGTGGCGGCGGAACTATGCCGCGCGCGCGTCAACGAGAAAATCGAACAGGAGCTTTCCGCTGCCGCCGCCATCCTGGCGCGCGGCTGAACGAGCGGAAAACGCAACCGTCATGAGCAAGATCGCTTTCCTCTTTCCCGGCCAGGCCTCGCAATATCAGGGGATGGGCCGAGAACTCGACGCGAACTTCCCTGAATCGCACGCAATCTTCGAAGAGGCCGACGCCGCGCTTGGATTTCCGCTATCGAAACTCTGCTTTGAAGGTCCTGAAGACGAGCTCAAGCTGACCGCAAACACGCAGCCCGCGATCCTCACGGTTTCGGTGGCGGCGTACCGCGCGCTCGAAAAACATGGCGTTACGCCCGATCTGGTTGCCGGACACAGCCTCGGCGAATATTCGGCGCTCGTGGCCGCGGGAGCGCTTGCGTTTTCCGATGCGGTGAAGCTCGCGCGGCGGCGCGGGCAGTACATGCAGGAGGCGGTTCCCGCCGGCGAAGGTGCCATGGCCGCGATCCTGGGACTTTCGCCGTCGGACGTCGCGGAAATCTGCAAGAAGGCGGCGAACGGCGAAGTGGTCTCCGCGGCAAACCTGAATTCGCCCGACCAGATTGCCATTTCGGGTCATGCGGGCGCTGTGAAACGCGCCGTCGAGATCGCCTCGCAGTCGGGCGCAAAGCGCGCCGTCATGCTGGCCGTGTCCGCGCCGTTCCACTGCGCGCTGATGCTTCCGGCGCAAGAGCGCTTTGAGGCCGATCTCCGCGCGACGAAATTCAACGCGCCGCGCTTTCCGGTGATCACGAATGTGGACGCGGAGGCAGTCGAGTCGGGCGACCAGGCGCGCGAGGCGCTGATTCGCCAGGTGTCATCGCCGGTGCGCTGGCTCGAATCCGTCCGCGAGATGATCGACCAGGGCGCAAACATCTTCGTCGAGGTCGGGCCGGGCAAAGTTCTTTTGGGGTTGCTGCGCCAGATCGATCGCTCCGTGCGCTGCTTCAACGTGGAAGATAGCGCAAGCCTGCAGGCCACGCTGGACAAAATCGCGCAGGCGCGCGCCGAAGTCGCGGACACCTAGGCCCTGTTTTTTGCAGTGTCGGGTCTGCTTAGATGGTAGTTGTTGCGATCAATCCGATGAAACTCGACGGGCCTTGGACTGCGGGCTACGTTCTCGAAAGGCAACACACTATCAGTAGCGAGTTCCTGGGCCATGATTCCTTTGGACACCCGCAGTTCGACTCGAAATACTCCGCCCTTGGCGAGCTCGTTTACCGGCTAAAGAACAGAGGAGATAAGAACGCTGTCGATTCCATCGCGGATACGGCGGTACAATTTATCAATGAGCGTTGGAAGCCAGAGTTCGACTTGATCGTTCCGATGCCGCCGTCTCGAAGGCGCGAGGCGTATCAACCCGTCATCGAGATCGCAAATGCCATCGGCACTCGGTTGGAAAAGCCGGTGGACCCTGACGCGGTAAGCAAGATCAAGGAGACGCCACAACTCAAAGATGTCTACGACTTTGCTGAGCGGAAGCAGCTGCTACGAGACGCTTTTAGGGCAAAAGAAGCTGTTCGCGGGAAGGCGATCCTGTTGGTTGACGATCTGTACCGTTCCGGCGCGACGGCGGTCGTTGTAGCGCAAAGTCTCCTAGCCGGAGGAGCGACCCACGTTTGCATGCTTGCTGTGACGAAGACGCGGACGCGAAGATGACGAAAGTATTCATTGCTGGGTCCAGGGCATTGTCGCGCCTCAACGCGGACGTGAAGCGCCGAATCGACACCATGATCGAGAAGGACTTTACGATCTTGGTCGGTGACGCAAATGGCGCCGATAAGGCCGTTCAGCATTATCTTGCTGAAAGGCACTTCCAGAACGTCATCGTCCATTGCATGGCGGGTAATTGCCGCAACAACTTGGCGGGCTGGCCCACTCGGGAAATTATTGCTGCCCCGGGCGCCCGAGGTTTCGCCTACTACTCAACCAAAGACCTGGCAATGGTTGAAGACGCCGAATACGGCTTCATGCTTTGGGACGGTGAGAGCAAAGGCACACTCAATAGCGTCATCAATATGGTCCATCAGAACAAAATGGTCGTGGTTTACTTCGCTCCCAAGAAGCAATTCCAGAATTTGCGTTCGCCGAGTGATGTAGCTCGGTTGCTTGCCAATCTCGATCGCGCGAAAGTGCAACAGCTTGAGCGTGAGCTGGGAATCGAACGACAGACCGTCTGAGCTTTCCGCACCCAAGATTTCTACGGAGTGAAACATCTGGTGCTTAGCTTGCGCGGGGAGTTAGAGGTACGGTAGGGTTTCTGCCTCTATGTTTTCGCTCAAAGATAAAGTCGCTCTCGTTACCGGCGCGTCGCAAGGCATCGGCCGGGCCACTTCGCTTGTGCTGGCCGATGCGGGCGCCAAGGTTGTGCTGGCGGCGCGCAGCACCGATAAGCTCGCCACGCTCGCCGAGGAAATCGCAGCCGCCGGGGGCGAAGCGCTGGCCGTCCCGATGGACGTGGCCAACGCCGAGCAAGTGAAATCCGGTTTCCAGCAGGCGCTCGCGAAATTCGGCAGGCTCGATATCCTCGTGAATAACGCCGCTATCACGCGCGACATGCTGGCGCTGCGGATGAAGCTCGACGATTGGAACGCCGTGCTGCAGACGAACCTCACCGGCGCACATCTCTGCATCCAGCAGGCGCTCGGCGTGATGCTCAAGCAGCGCTCGGGCCGCATCATCAATATTTCGTCCGTGGTCGCGGAGACGGGCAATGCTGGTCAGGCGAACTACGTCGCGTCGAAGGCGGGGCTAATCGGGCTGACGCGCGCGATTGCCGTCGAGGTCGCGTCGCGAAACATCACCGTGAATGCGGTCGCGCCCGGCTTTGTCGAAACGCCAATGACCGATCCGCTCTCGCAGGAATTGAAAGACAAGATGAAGTCGCTCATCCCGCTCGCGCGCTTTGGCAAGGACCGCGAGATCGCCGCCGCCATCGTTTTTCTCGCGAGCGACGAAGCCGCCTACATCACCGGGCAGGTGCTCGACGTGAACGGCGGCATGCACATGGGGTAACCTCGATGGATCGTGACGCAGCGCTAGCCGTCGCCGACAGTATCTTAGCGGATCTTCGGAAGCTCCCTTACGCCGAATGCTGCCGAATGATACCGTCGGTCTCGACGCGGAGCCTTCGTGGAACGGATGGGAAAGCCTATGAGCTGGAGATTCAAGCGACGTGGGACGAGAAAAAGAACGGCAACGTTCGCGTCCTCGTCGCGGTCAGCGGCGGTGGGTTGAGCGACTTTGTACCGTTGTGTCGAGATTTCATCATCGCGCCGGACGGTTCATTTGTCGGAGAGAGTCCGGAATCAACGGACGCGTAAACGGCGCAAAGGTTGACCCCGCGATACGTGGCGCATAGAATGGGCAGGTTAAATGCGGGGTGCGACCCCTGCCTAGCGTGCCGCCCCGCGGGGCGAAGACAGCCGAAATCGGAGGAATAATTAGAATGGCCAGCGTCGAAGAACGCGTAAAGCAGATTATCGTCGAGCAACTCGGTGTGGATGAAGGCGAAGTGACTCCCAGCGCTTCGTTTGTGGACGACCTCGGCGCCGATTCGCTCGACACGGTCGAGCTGGTGATGGCCTTCGAGGAAGCGTTCGGCGTCGAAATTCCGGATGAGGATGCCGAGAAGATTGCCACGGTGAAAGACGCCATCGAGTACATCGAGAAGCACGCCAAGGCAAGCAAGTAGTCCGCCGGTCGTCCCATTCCGAAAACAGGAGAATTTTCTTTTGAGCCGCCGAGTTGTCGTGACAGGCGTTGGACTGGTCTGCGGATGCGGCATCGGGACCGATGAGGTCTGGCGCAACCTGCTGGCCGGAAAAAGCGGCATTGCCCGCGTCACCCAGTTCGATGTGTCCGCGTTCGATTGCCAGATCGCCGGCGAGGTGAAGGGCTTCGATCCGCTCAACTGGATCGAGAAAAAAGAAGTGAAGAAGATGGCGCGGTTCATCCACATGGCGATGGCCGCGTCGGATTTTGCAGTCCAGATGGCCAAGCTCGAAGTCACGCCGGGCATCGCCGATGCCACCGGCGTGTACATCGGATCGGGTATTGGCGGATTCGACGTCATCGAGCGCGAGCATTCGAAATATTTGAATGGCGGCCCAGGCAAGATCTCCCCGTTTTTCATTCCTTCGGCGATTGTGAATCTCGCCGCGGGCAACGTCTCCATCCGCTACGGCGCGAAGGGCCCGAATTCCGCGACGGCTACGGCTTGCTCGGCCGGGGCTCACGCCGTGGGCGACGCCTACAAAATTATCCAGCGCTGCGACGCCGAGGTGATGATCGCCGGCGGCTCGGAAGCGGCCGTGACGCCCATGAGCATCGGCGGATTCAGCGCGATGCGCGCTCTTTCGACGCGCAACGACGAGCCGGAACGCGCCAGCCGTCCTTTCGATGCTGGCCGCGACGGCTTTGTCGTCGGCGAAGGCTCGGGCATCTTGATCCTCGAGTCGCTCGAATTCGCTCAGCGCCGCGGCGCGAACATCATCGCCGAGATTGTCGGCTATGGGATGTCCGGCGACGCGTATCACATCACGCAGCCCGCCGAGGGAGGCGACGGCGGCTATCGCGTGTCGCTCGCGGCCATAAAAGACGCCAAAATCACGCCGGATGATGTCGGCTACGTAAACGCGCACGGCACTTCTACGCCCATGGGTGATGCGATCGAAACTTCCGCGCTCCGCCGCGTCTTCGGCGAACGCGCGAAAAAAGTCCCCATCAGCTCAACGAAATCGATGACCGGGCATCTTCTTGGCGGCGCGGGCGGGCTCGAAGCCGGCATCAGCGTCCTGGCGCTGCGCGATCAGATCCTTCCGCCGACGATCAATCAGGAGACGCCCGATCCCGCTTGCGATCTCGATTACGTCCCGAATCATGCGCGGAAGGCCGAAGTCGTGTATGCGCTTTCGAACTCTTTCGGCTTCGGAGGCACGAACGCATCGTTGATCTTCAAGCGCTGGGAAGGGCGATAATTCCATGAAAATAGGCGTTTGCGTAAAGCAGGTTCCCGCGAAAGACGCGCCGCTCGCGATTGTCGACGGCGGCGCGTGGATTCGCGAATCCGACATCGGATTTGAAACGAACGAGCCCGACACCTACGCGCTCGAAGAAGCGCTACGCCTCAAGGAAAAGCACGGAGGCGAAGTCGTTGCGATCTCGATGGGCCCCGAGCGCGCCAAGCAAACCATCAAGGAAGCTCTCGCCAAGGGTGCCGAACGCGGCATTCACGTTGCCGACAGCGCATTCTACAAGCTCGATCCGCTAGCCTCGGCGCGTTCGCTTGCGGCCGCAATCGAAAAGGAAAATTTCGACCTCATCCTCACCGGCCTCCAGAGCGACGATCAGGGATTCGGGCAGACCGGCGTCCTGCTCGCGGAACTTCTCGGCAGGCCGCACGCAACGATCATCATGTCGATCGAAGTCACCGAGGGCCGCATGAAGCTGAAGCGAGAGCTCGAAGCAGGATGGTTTCAGTGGGTTGAGCTGCCGCTACCCGCGGTGCTCACGATCCAGTCCGGCATCAACAAGCCGCGCTACGCCACGCTCAAGGGCATCATGGCGGCGAAGAAGAAAGAGATTGCGACCATCGATCGCGCGTCGCTCGGTGTGCCGGATGCGCAAACCGAAAAGGTCGAGCGCATTTACGTACCGCAGAAAACGAAGAAGACCGAATTCATCACCGGTTCGCCGAAAGAGGCCGCGGCGAAATTGATCGAGAAGTTGCGCCACGAAGCGCGGGTGCTCTAAGCCATGAAAATTCTCCTCATCACCGAGCAGCGCGACGCCAATTGGCACAAAGTCAGCTTTGAGACCCTTGCCGCGGCGCAGCAGATCGCGCAGCAGACGAAGGGATCGCTCTCCGCCGCCGTGGTCGGCAAAGGCGTGGCCGCGCTTGCCGGCGAACTTGCCGCCTACCAGCTCGACGAAGTGCTCCTTATCGAGCACGACCTGCTCGCCGCGTATACCCCCGATGGCTTTTCGCTTGCGCTGCGCCAGGTGATTGAAGCGACGAAGCCCGATCTCGTTCTACTTCCGCACACATATCAGGTCCGCGATTTCGCGCCGAAGCTGGCCGCGTCGATGCAAAAAGGAATGATCGGCGATTGCATCGCTTATCGCTACGAAAACGGGAAACTGATTTTCGTGCGCCAGATGTTTCAAGGGCGTACGGCCGCGGATGTCGTTTTCACCGGAGAGCCGCCATGGGTCGCGTCGTTCCAGGCGGGCGCGTTTCGCGCCGATCTCGCGGCAAAACATGCGAGCGGAAAGGCGCCCGTGAAAGCAGTGAGCGTCGATCTCAAGCCCGAGCAGATTCGGACGAAGCCGCTCGAACTTTTCCGGGAAGCGAAGCAGGCGGTCGACCTGACGCAGGCGCCCATTCTGGTTTCGGTGGGCCGCGGAATCAAAGCGCCCGAAAATATTCAGATGGCCGAGAAGCTCGCGAAATTGATGGGCGGCGAAATTTCCGCGTCGCGCCCGATCTGCGACGAAGGCTGGTTGCCGATGGAGCGGCAGATCGGCAGCTCGGGACAGACGGTCGCGCCGAAGCTCTACCTCGCGCTCGGCATCAGCGGCGCGATCCAGCACGTCGTCGGCATGAAAGGCTCGCGCACGATTGCCGCGATCAACAAAGACCCCAACGCCCCGATTTTCGAGGTCGCCGACTACGGCATCGTCGGCGATCTATTCGAAGTGGTTCCCGCGCTGATCGAAGAGCTCGAAAAAGGCAGCTGACGATCCGACGAGCCTGCCCGGCGCAGGCAGGGATCGTCATCCTGCAGCCGACGCCTTTGGTTTTCGTCGGCTGAAGGATCTCTCCGGCCTCCTTTTCCCGTCAGTCGGCGACAATCGCCTCCGCTTCGATTTCCACCAGCATCTCCGGATCGATCAATCGGCTGATTTCGATCATCGCCGTCGCCGGGCGAATCTCGCCGAAGAACTCGCCGTGCGCACGGCCGATTTGCTCCCAATCGGCGATATGCGTCACGAACATGCGCGTACGCACCACGTCCGACATTCGCGCGCCGGCCTTTCCCAGCGCCGACTCGATATTCCACAGCACCTGCACGGTCTGCGCGTACGCGTCGCCCGCGCCCACGATTTTGCCTTTCGCGTCGGTGGCCGTCGTGCCCGAAACGTGAACGTACGGGCCAACGCGCACGGCGCGCGAATAGCCGATGATCGGTTCCCACTTGGTGCCGGATGAAATGTTCTGCCGTTCCATCGTTTCTCCTTTAGGGGTCGAAGCGCGCGCGCAAGTCGGGCGGCACGATCGGGCAAAGTTCGTCGCGTTTGCCGAAAATGCTGTAGCGAATGCGCGCGATAAAATTGTAAGCCGCGTCTCGCAGCGCGCGCGGGACCGCAGCGAACACGCCCGCAAGAATTTTCCACCCACCGCCCAGGCGGCGGAGGATATGCAGCACTGCATCCGAGCGCGCGAGCAACGTTCCGTCATTCGTGAGCACGATAATGCTATCCGGCAGGCCGGCGCGGCGTTCCGCGGGCACGCGCGCCTCGAAAGTGGGGCCCTGCAGCGGCGCGAAGCGGAAGGCCTGCCCGGCGCGATCGCGTTTCACCACGAATTTCACGGCGCCGTGGCACAACCCGCAGTGTCCGTCGTAAAACAGCATCTCGGCAGTAGGCGCGTCCTGCGGCACTCTGGCAAAAGCATAACACGCCGGCCATCCAGCCATTTCCTCGGCAGTCTGCCGAACCGAAACTGCTTCTGGACAGAATTTCGCGAAGTCTCTAAGCTACTTGCGCTGAAAGCTTTATTGGAGACACGCCTCCCGTGAAATGCAACAACATCCTGGAAGCCATTGGCCACACGCCCCTCATCCGGCTCAACCGCGTGGCGAAGGATGTGCCTGCCGAAGTATTCGTGAAGGCCGATTATCTGAATCCCGGCGGATCCATGAAGGACCGCATCGCGCTTCGCATGATCGACGACGCCGAGCGCAAGGGCCAGCTCAAGCCCGGCGGCACGATCATCGAAGGCACCTCGGGCAATACGGGAATCGGCCTGGCGATTGTTGCGGCGGTGCGGGGATACAAGGTCGTCTTCACGGTCACAGACAAGCAGTCTCGCGAGAAGATCGATTCGCTGAAGGCGTTTGGCGCCGAGGTGATCGTTTGCCCCACGGCGGTCGAGCCGGAAGATCCTCGCAGCTACTATTCCGTTGCGAAAAAACTCGCGCGCGAAATCCCCAATTCGTATTATCCGAATCAATACGAGAATCCGAATAATCCTGAAGCGCACTACCACACATCCGGCCCCGAAATCTGGAAAGACACCGAAGGCAAGATCACGCATTTCGTTTGCGGCCTGGGGACGGGTGGCACGGCCACGGGCGTTGGCCGTTTCCTCAAGGAGCAGAATCCCGCGATCAAAATCATCGGCGTCGATCCGCTCGGCTCGCTCTACCACGAATATTTCAAGACGCGCAACATCGGCACCGCGCACCCCTATGTGGTCGAGGGGATCGGCGAGGACATCCTGCCGTCAACGATGGATTTTTCGGTGCTCGACGACGTCCTGCAGGTGGATGACGAGGAATGTTTCATCTGGGCGCGCCGGCTCGCGAAACGCGAAGGGATTTTCACGGGCGGCTCGGGCGGGGGATGCGTTTCGGCGGCGATTCGCGTCGCCAAGAATTGCAAGAAGGGCGATCTCGTGGTCGCGTTCCTGCCGGACTCGGGCAGCCGCTATCTGAGCAAAATCTATAACGACGGCTGGATGCGCGAGCACGGCTATGCCGACGCGGAAGTGACGCTGACCGCTTCGGACGTGATTCGCGTCAAACATCAGAATGGCAAAACGCGCCAGCCCGTCGTGGTCGGGCCGAATCGCACCGTCTTTCAGGCGCTTCACACCATGCAGCAGGAGGATATTTCGCAGCTTCCCGTTTTCGAGGACGACCGCTCGGTCGGCACGATTTTCGAAGATCAGATCCTGAATCTCGCGCTGCAAGGCAAGGACCTGCGCAAGCTGATCGTTCGCGAGGTGATGGGTCCGCCGCTGCCGGAGGTTCCTTCGAACGCGCCGATCGAGCGTGTCACGCATCTCCTCAGCCACGAAAGCCCGGCCGTATTCGTCGAGATGGAGGGCGGCAAGCTCGAAGTGCTCACCAAGTTCGACCTGATGGACACAATCGCCGGCCTCGTCGGCCAGAAGCGCTGAGCCATTCCCGGAAGTTCCACCGAAGCCCGGCCCCCAACGCCATCGGAAGCCCGTCTCGGGCCAGGGTGGAAGCGTGGGCCTTCAGGCCCGCGAAAAGCGCGCCATAACAAAGGATAAGGGCTTCAGCCCGGGGCCGTTGCCTTTGAAGTTCCGGGTGCCCACTCGGTGCTCACCGTCCGGGAATCCCGTCCGTGGTTCCAAATTGTTATATTCCCTTGACATTTGCTTTCTCGCTGTGATATCCCACGGCCACGTAGCAGGGTGGTGTTTCGACGGGCCAAGTAGATTTACGCTCTGTGGTGGAGCGAATCGTCGGTAGAGCGCGCGGCAATTTCGCGCGTGGGTGGGATGTGAAATTGACTTACGGGGGGACTCCAGTGATACACACACGATTGTCTTTGCGTGGATTTGTGTCTGCGCTTCTTGCTTGCTCCGCAGTTTTCTTCCTCTGCATCTCCGTGGCGCTGGCCCAATCGGGCACCACGGGTGCGCTGACGGGTACCGTCACCGATCCTTCGGGCGCAGTCATCGCCGGCGCCACCGTCACAGCCACGAATATTGGCACGGGCCAAGCGCGCACCTCGACGACAGACGCCAGCGGGAGCTATAAATTTTCGCTGCTGTCTCCCGGCAATTACAGCGTGAAAATTTCTGCTGCGGGATTCAAGACCTCCGAAGTCAAGTCCATCACGGTCAACGCGACGGAGACCGCCGTGCTGAACCAGCCCCTTGCCGTCGGCGCGCAATCGGAACAAATTGTCGTCGAATCCACCACGGAGCGGCTGCAGACGCAGAATGCCACCATGGGAACCTTGGTGGGGTCGCAGACCGTAACCACCCTCCCGCTCAGCTCGCGCAACTACACCAACATCATCGATCTTTCGCCGGGCGTGGTGGCCAACGTCGCCAGCGCCGCCGCGGTCGGCAACGGCACGCAGGACATCAACGTCAACGGGATGGGCTCGGATCAGAACAATTACATGATGGATGGCGCGACGCTCACCAACTACGGCAGCGGCGGCGCGGCGCAGTCCGGCAACTTCCCGGGCATTGCCATTCCCAATCCGGATTCGATTCAAGAGTTCAAAATCCAGACTTCGCAATACGACGCCGAATACGGCCGCAACCCCGGGGCCAGCGTCAACGTCACCACCAAGGATGGCACGAATACCTTCCACGGCGATGCTTGGGAGTTCTTCCGCAATAGCGCCCTCGACGCCAACGATTTCTTCAACAAGGCGAGCCAGGCGCAACTTCATGCATCTGGTGTTGGTCCAGCCAACAAGCCCGAGACATTAAATGAGAATATGTTCGGCGGCACGCTGGGCGGTCCAATCATCAAAGACAAACTGTTCTTCTTCGGTTCTTACCAGGGTTTCCGTCAGCTCAACGCGGTAGGCACCAATGGCTTTGCCACGGGTCTCAGCACGGGCATCAGCCTCTATCCGTTTACCGCGCCGGGTGCAAACGGAGGCCGCGGCAACAGCGTAAGCGGCAGCATCCCGTTGGACTACATCGCCACGAACCCGACCTGTGCCTATGCGTCCTATCGGCAATACCTGGGATGCGCGTTTGGCGGGACCTCCAGTCTTCTTTCATTCATTGGCCTTGGTGACGGCGTCCCCGTAGCGACGAATGGATCGAATATCAATCAGGTGGCCATTAACGCCCTCCAATTACCCGGCCCCAAGGGCGGCTTGAGCCAGGGCTATTATTTCCCCGGTGCCGTCTTTCAAAGTAATGGACTGCCCCAGATTAGTGGCTTAGCTGTCGCGGCCGTGCCGACTCGCGCGAACGAAGATCAGTACCTGGGTAACGTCGAGTACGTGGTCGACTCTAAGAACACCTTCTTTCAGAAGTTTTTCTATTCCAAGGATCCGCAGGTCCAATCTTTTACTTGTCTTGACGGCATCGGCAACTTGGTCAATAGCTGCGCGCCGGGCGCTCCGGAGAATGTGAATTACACGTCTCTGAACGAAACACTCAAGCTCACCACGGTCGCTACCAGCAACCTCGTCAATGAAGCTCTGTTTTCGTTTATTCGAACGACGACGGTCGCCGTCCCTGGAAACTATATAACGGCTTGCGCTATAGGGGTTGTTCCGCCGCTCGCCAACGGGAACTGCTCCAACATCCCGAGCAGCAACAACATCAATCCGATCCAGCTGCAGATTCCCACTGTTTCTATCGCGGGTCTGCCGCTTCTTGCGCCAGCCGGCGTCGGGGCCGTTGGTTATGCGACGGGTGCACTGAATACAGGCGGAAACTTCTTCTCGTCGGCGACGAATTACTTCAACACTTTTGAGGCGAAGGACAACATCTCCTGGAACCATGGCAAGCACACGATCCGCGCCGGTGCTGAGGTGGACCGCCTTCAATACAACTGGACGCTGCCCGGCAGAGGCGGAATGATTTTCCCGACCGTCTCGGATTTCTTGACCAGTTCGAGCGGGTCGGCAGCCACGATGACGCCTACTGCGACAACCAACTCAATCCTCGCCAACTTCTATGGCGAAACCACGACGAATGGCAACAAGCACGACCAGCGAACAAACGAGTTCGCCGCCTACGCGGAAGACGACATCAAGGTGAATAGCAGGCTCACACTGAACTTGGGCGTCCGGTGGGAATATGACGGATACCCCTCCGACGTGACGGGACTGTTCAGCAATGGATGGGCCTCGCAAGCTGCTTTGGTGAACACCGGATCGTACTTTCTCGGGAATCAGGCCAGTAATGCCGCGTGTGGAAACGGCACAGCCTTTGGCGCCGCTGGTTGCACAAGCAACCAGATTGGCACGCTGGCTGGCTTGGTTGTCCAGTCCAATTACAATCCCAACATCAAGGAATGCGGCCAGCCGCTGGCGCCCAGCGCGTGCGGATTGACAGCGCCGTTCAATATCTTCCCCGGCTACCCGGGTGGAGCGACGGGTGTCTACCGCAACACCAACAAAACTCTGATCCACGGAGCACCAATTAGTGACTTTGGGCCGCGAATTGGTTTGGCCTGGCAGCCGATCGGAGACAAATTCGTGGTCCGGGCCGGCTACGGCATCTTTTACGACGCCGTGTACGCGAACCTGCTGGCCAACAACAATGGCGGCAACCCTCCGTATAATGCCTATATCAACGGGTCGTTTCCTGGCAACTCGCTGGATATACCCGTTGCTGCGCACGCGACGGGCGGGATCTTGGGATGGACGCCACGCACCCTTGGGGTGGTCTCTGGAACACCTGCCGGCGGCGCCACTCTGATCCTGGATAACAGCGGTGGCACGGGCATCGGCCCGACTTCGATTTATGAGGGCATCGGCGTTCCCTTGGAGCAGCAATATACCCTGGACCTTCAGTATTCGGTTGCTAACGATTGGATTGTCGATGTCGGCTACGTCGGATCGCATGGCACTCACCTTTACGACTGGGCGCATACCATCAATTATGCCGACCTCGCGCCCGGCGCCCCGAACGAGCCGCTGCCCAGCGACAAACAGGACAGCCGCATGATTCTGGGGTCCGGCGCACCGGGCGTGCCCAATTCCTTCGTGTTTAACGACGTCGGCAACACGAACCCTGCTACTCAGGTTACGACCAACACGTACTACGCCCCCGGCGCTCCGGGAAACGTGCTCGGTCGCGTTCCCTACCTTGGCTTTGCTACTACCGGGCTCTCGCAAACCACGACGCAAGGCGATTCGCTGTACAACAGCCTGCAGGTGGGTCTGAAACATCAGTTTTCTCACGGCCTTTTGCTCCAGGCCTCCTACACCTGGAGCAAACTGATGACGAACATCAACTCCCCCGAAGCTGGCGGCGGCATCTCGGCTCCGGGCAACGTTCTCTCGGGCGGCGCTTCCAGCAACGATCCGCTCGACTTCACCCAGCAGTACGGCCTTGCGGCGTTCAACCGCCCTCAGCGCTTGGTGATTGCGTATAGCTACGACCTGCCGTATCACCACACCGAAGGGTTTAGCGGCAAGGTCCTCGGAGGGTGGACCGTTTCGGGGGTCACTACCATCCAGGACGGCGAACCACTCACAGTGATCGACGGCAATGCAGGCACTATCTTCGGAGCGGGCGGATTCGGCGGTGGCGGCGTCCGGGCTGAGTTGGCGTCGGCCAATACGGGGAAGTGCAACTCGTACGGTGTTTGCCAAACCATCGGAGCCGCGACATCCGGCAGCACAGAACAACGCGTGGTGAATGGATGGATTAAGGCCAGTGCTTACACTTCCGCGCCGTGCATCGGTGGCACCGTTGCGGGACCGGTAGGTTGCGCGACGACCGGAGGCGGTACCGGCTTCGGGGATTCCTCTGTCGGCGCACTCATGGGCCCCGGCCAGCACAACTGGGATATCTCGCTCATGAAGCGCACGAAGCTTACCGAACGGCTGAATACGGAATTCCGCGCTGAATTCTACAACGTCTGGAATCACCCGCAATTCAATCCTCCGGTTAACAACTTTGCCGACACCACGTTCGGGCAGATTCAAAACAGCTCTGTTCCGCCGCGCATCATGCAGTTCGCCGTGAAGTTCCTGTTCTAGGCGACGGAAACCGCTTAACCAGCCCCGTCCTTCCGGCCAACGGAAGGACGGGGTTTTTGTTTTCAGGCGGGCGTGGAACTTCGCCCGCGCGCGATTTAATTTAGTCGACGACGCGGACGGTGTGACGCTCCAGATACCAGCAGGGCGAGTAACCGAGCTGAGGAAAGAACGAGCGGGTGCAGGGCCGGATTTGCGGCTGGTCGTAGAAGACGCTGACTTTGCCGCCGTTGAGCGGGGCGGCGTAGAAGGTGGTAACGGTCGAGAGGACGGAGTTGACGCCGTGGCGCGCGATGCGGATTCGGAGTACGGCGTAGTCTCCGGCGTAGAGAGCGATCAGCAGAATGCAGAGCGCGATGGCGGTTGAGAGGCGCACGTTACGCATGGATGAAATCGTCGCGTCGATGGTAGCGCAGAGCCGGCGGAGAGTGCGAGGGAGCCAAAAGCGTCCTTTTCTGACCATTTGAAGCCAGTTAAACCTCCCGCTAGGGGGATGCTCCAGTCACATCTTATTGCAATGTTTAGAGGTGCCTCGTGCGGATCGAATCTCGCGGCCGGGAATCAAGGATCGTGATTTATTGCATCGAAAAACAGTTTGACACAGAGCGGTCGCGTCTGTAGAATTAGCGATTGTCTGTCGTCCTTCCAGCTGGCCTGGGAGTTCCTGCTCTTTGACAATTCGGATGATACAAGCCAGAACCCGTTTGGTTTGCCTGTAAGTCTGCTCGATGAAAGTCGGGCGGGCAAATAGGAATTTGAGTAAAGTTCCGCTTCAGTGTATGAGGCGGGATAAACCGAGCGATGTAACAAGTTCGTTCCGATCGTGGCGACGCAAGTCGAGACGGTCGAAACACTAGGTTTCAAACGAGAGTTTGATCCTGGCTCAGAGCGAACGCTGGCGGCGTGCTTAACACATGCAAGTCGAACGAGATCTGTAGCAATACAGATACTCGTGGCGAACGGGTGCGTAACACGTGGATAACCTTCCTTCAGGTGGGGAATAACCCAGTGAAAATTGGGCTAATACCGCATAACAAGACGAGGACACATGCTCTTGTCTTCAAAGGCGCAAGTCGCCAGAAGAGGGATCCGCGGCCGATTAGCTTGTTGGCGGGGTAACGGCCCACCAAGGCAATGATCGGTAGCCGGACTGAGAGGTTGGCCGGCCACACTGGAACTGAGACACGGTCCAGACTCCTACGGGAGGCAGCAGTGGGGAATCTTGCGCAATGGACGAAAGTCTGACGCAGCAACGCCGCGTGGGGGATGAAGCTTCTCGGAGTGTAAACCCCTTTCGACCCGGACGAATGCCCGCAAGGGTTTGACGGTACGGGTATAAGAAGCCCCGGCTAACTACGTGCCAGCAGCCGCGGTAAAACGTAGGGGGCCAGCGTTGCTCGGAATTACTGGGCGTAAAGGGTCCGTAGGCGGTGTGGCAAGTCGGAAGTGAAATCTCTGGGCTTAACCCAGAGGCTGCTCCCGAAACTGCCGTGCTAGAGGGTGAGAGAGGCAAGTGGAATTGCGGGTGTAGCGGTGAAATGCGTAGATATCCGCAGGAACATCCGAGGCGAAAGCGGCTTGCTGGATCACTTCTGACGCTGAGGGACGAAAGCTAGGGGAGCAAACAGGATTAGATACCCTGGTAGTCCTAGCCCTAAACCATCAGGACTTGGGGTTTGCCCTGTACGGGGCAAGTCCCGTAGCTAACGCGTTAAGTCCTGCGCCTGGGGAGTACGGTCGCAAGGCTGAAACTCAAAGGAATTGACGGGGGCCCGCACAAGCGGTGGAACATGTGGTTCAATTCGACGCAACGCGAAGAACCTTACCTGGGCTTGAACCGCACAGGACCATCTTGAGAAATCGAGACTTCCCGCAAGGGACCTGTGTAGAGGTGCTGCATGGCTGTCGTCAGCTCGTGCCGTGAGGTGTTGGGTTAAGTCCCGCAACGAGCGCAACCCTTACTCATAGTTGCTACCCGCAAGGGAGAACTCTATGAGGACTGCTCCGGATAACGGAGAGGAAGGTGGGGATGAGGTCAAGTCAGCATGGCCTTTATGTCCAGGGCCACACACGTGTTACAATGCGCGCCACAAAGCGTTGCAAACCCGCGAGGGGGAGCTAATCGCAAAAAAGCGCGCTCAGTTCGGATTGCAGTCTGCAACTCGACTGCATGAAGCCGGAATCGCTAGTAATGGCGCATCAGAACGGCGCCGTGAATACGTTCCCGGGCCTTGTACACACCGCCCGTCACATCACGAAAGTGGGTTGTACTAGAAATCGCCGTGCCAACCGCAAGGAGGCAGGCGCTCAAGGTATGACTCATGATTGGGGTGAAGTCGTAACAAGGTAGCCGTAGGAGAACCTGCGGCTGGATCACCTCCTTTCTAAAAGAAAAGGGAGCACGGCCTGTTTCGGTAACAGGCACGGCTCTCCAAAGGCCTCTCACGGGGCCCGTTCGGCTACTCAAAGTCCGCGCGAGAAATCGTGCGGAAAATCTTTCGGGTTCTGGCTTGGCTCATCCGGTAAGTCAAAGAGTTTTCAGACAAACGAAAGCCCCGGTTCGATCGACTCGAACCGGGGCTTTTTTCTTGCGCGGGCAGTGCCAGATTGATTCCTCTTAGGTATAAACCATTTGGAAGCGTCTGACGCCTGTGCGCAGACTTTTGGGGCAGATCAATCGCAGACAAAATATGAGAAAACGTCCCGCCTGTCCCTGGTTTCCAAACATTATCGTGGCGGCTTGGCCATCCCAGAACTCTTCGCCATGCCGCTGCGGTAGCGTTGAACGAGTAGGTACGCGATTGTGCCAAGTACCAAAGGCGTTGCCAAAGCCCACACGCACCGAAACAAGAAAAACTTGATTCCGGCAGTCCCATGAGGGGGATAAGGAGGCAGGAAAAGAAACGCGAGTAGCGCGATGAAAACAATCCCAAGAGCAATGAGGACTCGCCTGAACATTCTCACTGCGGCCGCCAGTCCCGACGAACCTGTGGCAAATATACTGCCGCGTAGTAGAGTGATGCGCCGTAAAACACGCCGAGCGTCAAGACAAAGTACCAGATTCTGCGTGCCACTCTTGAGCCCCGATCGCATCGGGCCCAATAGCGGTTCATCGCCGACATAAGAAAAAGCCCACTCAGGCAAACAGTGACGATAAAGAGTGGTGCTTCAGCAAGCTCGGCTGCCCATCTCCAGATCAGTACCACCGTGCCGACGATGATCGCCATGGCTGAAGCGGCAAATAGCATTGCCGCTCCCCTTCCGACGAGCCATCGGTCGCCGATGCGATCCCAGAAAAGGGCCTGCAGATCTTGGGCTTTCATCCTGCGCTCTTCCTAAGAAATTGGAAAAAAAAGAGCTCCGCCACAAGCAGCACCTTCTCCATCGAGTGTATCTAACGGCGGGTGGCCCATCCTTGGTCCCGCATCCCGGTAGTTTTGCGCATTGACATTAGGGCGAAGGCGGATCATACCACACCATTAGTTAACGACTCAGGTCACTGCCCACTTATGGGTGCCGCACCCTTCCGGTTTTGAAGGGTGCGCGGCCTCGCATGAAGCATCGTCTCGAACGCCGCTGCGGCCTCGGCCACCTGCACTTCATCACGTGCAGCTGTTACCATCGCCTGCCTCTGCTGGGAGCCAAGGGAACGCGTACCCTCTTTCTCGTCATCCTGAGCGACGAGGGTCGGCCACCCGCCACTGACTCAATCGCCCCTCCGGGGCTGGCTCGTACTGCTTGGGGTACCCGGCACTTCGCTGCGCTGCGTGCCGGGCTAATTACAATCGCCCCTCCAGGGCTGATGGAAAGCGCACGAGGAATTACTTTTTCGGAGGTTCGTAGAGTTCGACGAAGGCGTGGACGTCGGGATCGCGGATGAGAGCGACGCGATAGCCGCCCTTCATTTCGACGATGCCATCGGAGACGACTTTGATTCCGGCGCCCTTGAGGCGGACGAGCAGGTCGTCGATGTCGGTGACTTCGAGGCCGATCCAATTCACGCCGATGTCGGTGATGTCGTAAGGCTCGACGGGTTTTTTGCGGTTTTCGTATTCGATGATTTCAAAGCGGATGCGAGCGTCGCGATCGGCGGCGAGGGCATACGTTCCGTTGAACATGCGCAGGATATTGCCGTGGCCGCCCACGGCGGAGTCCATGAAATCTCCGCTCAGCCATTGCGTGGGAGCCGCGGGCATCTGCGCGCCGAGGAGCGATCCGTAAAATCCTTCGGCCTTGTCGGGATCGAGGATGATCAGGCCGATATGATTGAATCCGGGCGGATCAGCGGGCCGGGCGGGGCGGCCGTCCGTGGCTGGCGCGGCGGGGCGCTGTTCGATGATCTCGACGTCCATGCCATCGGGATCGGTGATGTAGGCCATCGTGCCTTTCGTCTGGCCGGGAACCGGAATGAGCTTGCCGCCCCAGGTGCAAGGCCACAACATGTTGGCCCCTTTCAGATCCGACCACAGTTTATCGGCGTCCGGGACAACGACCTCGAAGTGAGTCGAGCCCGGCTCCCAGGGGGTTTTTCCCGCCATCACATTGCGCCGCTTGATCCCGCGGAATTCGCGCAGATACAGGGTGAACGGCGTCTGCTCGCCGAGATTGGTGTTGATGGTGAGCTTGGCCATGCGGGACTCGACGCCCTTGGTGCCATGAATGCGATTCATCACGGGATCGCTGCGCCAGGATTTGTCGACGCCGGGGACTTCGGTAAAGCCGAGCAGTTTGTAGAACTCGACGGATTTGTCGAGATTCGAAACCGTGCGGCCGTCGAACTCGATGCCGACGACTTGTCCCGCATTGGCGCCAAATTGAGGCGCGGCGAGGGACGAGGGGACGAGGTTCGCGCACACGAAAGCCAAAGCGGCGAAAACAGAAAACCAACGTGCCGACAGTGTCTTGCTCAATTCATTCCCTCCAAAACGGAATTGCGGCGTAAAAGTGCGTTTCAGCGAGGTATCTCTACCACGGTTTTGGACCGCGCGTCCATCCGTTTGGTTTCGGGGAGGAGCAGAAGGGCGGGTTTAAAACCCGCCCCTACTGTGGCAGAAGTTGCGGTCAACGCGTAACTAACTACGGGCCGGGAACGAAGACTTGGCTCGGCGCCGTGATCGCGACGTCGCGCTGCTCGGTCGCGACCTTCAGGCTGCGGAATTCGCCCTTCATCTTCGCGCTGCGAGGCGCCGTGAACGTGAGGAAATACTGGTTGTGCAGAACCATGTCCAACTGATTGAGAAAAGGTGTGTAGGAGACTGGGGTGACGAGGCCTTCGAAGAAAGATTGGCCGCCGCTCCCGCTTGCCACCTTGATGAGACTGCCCTGAGCGAGAGTCTGGCCAAACGAACTGCGCCTGCGGCTGACGCTGGAATAGAGCGTGTGGATCACGATGCCGTTTCTCTGCGCGATCGAGACGACGCGATCGACGTCCGGATCCTGCAGATCGCCGCGAAGAGGGTCATGGCCGTCGCTGATCAGAAGAATTTCGCGGCGGCCGGTCATTGGCTGCAGCTTCTTCATGACGTCGATCAGCGAGAGATAGACGCTGGTGGAAGCACTGCTGGGGCCAAAGGTGATGCGGACCTTTGCAGCGACGGCTTCATGATTCGTACTGAACGGGGCGGCGGTGAGCGTGATGCCGTTACTGGCGTAGAAAACGCCGATGGCGGAAGAGTTTGGCTGCGTTTGGACGAATTTGCGGAGTTCGTCGAGGCGAGGGCCGATGTTGACCCCGTCGTCGATCAGGATCGCGAGATGGAGCTCCTGACGCGAGCCTTGGGCCGGATTCCAGGCGGCGATGTCTTCACGCTGGTTTTTCAAGTGGACAATCACGTCGCTTTTGCCGAGTGGAGGCGGCGCGGTGAAACTGGGGCCGAGAACGGTGACGACGGATGTAACGGGGACGGTGGAAGTAGAGCCGTCCGGTTCAGCGAATGTGGAGTGCGCAACGAAGAGTGCAAGTAATAGGAATGCCAAGAATGCGGAGCCGGCCAGTAATCTGGTCTTGATCGGGTATGTATTCATGTATTAGGCCTCTACTAAAATGATGCGTTAAACGCAGGGAAGGGTGCATCTGGGGCGTTTTTCTCCGGTGACATTCGCGGTAGCTGGCGTCGCAGGATGTTGGTGATACGGTAAAATAGGGAGTATGGACGCGCAAGCCCTCTGGCAGTCCGCGACGGATGCGATTCGTTATTGGGAGCCCCTGCGCCTCGTCTACAATCTCGCACTGGCGATCGTGGTCCTTTCCTACTTCTGGATCGGCTATCCTGCCTCGAAATCGGTTCTCTCGCTAAACCTCGCGCTCATTATTTTTCTGCTGGCGGTATTGGCAAATGTCGCTTACTGCGCGGCCTATGTCGTTGACGTATTCGCGCAGGCTTCCGGCTATCGCGAGCTGTGGCGGAGGTACCGCTGGACGCTGTTCGCGATTGGGACGCTGTTTGCGGGAGTGATCACGCGCTTCGTCGCGATGGGCATTTTTCAGGCGTCTCCCAATTGATTTCCTAACACTAAGAGCCGATCTGGAGGCTGGCCGTGGGGAGGAAGCGCGGAGGCTTGCGCGCGTGGGTGGCCTGCTCGAAGGAGTAGGCGATGCGGATGAGCTGCGGCTCGCTCCAGGCGCGGCCGAAGAACGAGACGCCGACGGGCATGCCGAAGACGAATCCGGCGGGCACGTGAATGTTGGGATAACCGGCGACGGCGGCAAGCGAGGATGTGCCACCGGCGTCGTGATCGCCGTCAATGTGATCGGTGAGCCAGGAAGGGCCGGCGGTGGGTGCGACGATTGCGTCGAGTTTGTGCTTGTCCATCGCGGCGTCGATACCTTCGGTGCGCGCGAGGCGATGATTCTTCGCAAGCGCGTCGAGGTAAGCCTTCTCGGTGAGCGGGCCCTTCGCCTCCGCTTTCTCGAATAAATCCTGGCCGAAGTACGGCATCT
The DNA here is from genome assembly GCA_052146315.1 of Candidatus Acidiferrales bacterium. Lineage (GTDB taxonomy): Bacteria > Acidobacteriota > Terriglobia > Acidiferrales > UBA7541 > Palsa-295. Next base: position 106,520 of record JBKQNJ010000095.1, read on the forward strand.
CGGTGTCGCGGTTGCGCTCGTTGAAGGCGATGAGTTCCTTGAGCGAACTCACGAGAATCTTCGGGCCGGCGGCCGCGAGATAGGCGTTCAGATCGGCTTTGAAATCGTAGAGCATCGCCGTCATCTCGGAGTCATCGAACTTTCCTATCGATGCGATCTCGATATCGACGAGCACGGCGCCTGCAGCGCGCATAGCGTCGAGAGCGGCGTTGAAAACGGGGGCGACGCTTTCGCTGAAATCGAATGTCTTGCGGAGGACGCCGATGCGCGCGCTGTGGAGGCCCTTGGGATCGAGGAAACGCGTGTAGTCGGCGGGAATTTTCCCGCTCGACGCAGCGGTCGCGGAATCAGCGGGGTCAGGACCTGCAAGCGCGCCGAGGAGCGCCGCAGCGTCCGCAACCGTGCGGCACATCGGGCCGGCGGTGTCCTGGTTATGCGAGACCGGGATGATGCCGGCGCGGCTAACCAATCCTACGGTGGGCTTGATGCCGACGACGCCGTTGGCCGAGGAGGGGCAGACGATGGAGCCGTCGGTTTCGGTACCCACGGCGATCGCGCAGAGATTCGCGGAGACTGCCGCGCCCGAGCCGGAGCTCGATCCGCACGGATTGCGATCGGTCGCGTAGGGATTGTGCGTCTGGCCGCCGCGGCCGCTCCAGCCGCTCGACGAATGCGAGGAGCGGAAATTGGCCCACTCGCTGAGATTGGTTTTGCCGAGGATGAGGGCGCCGGCCTGGCGGAGGCGGCGGGCGACGCCGGAATCGTGCGCGGGCGTGAAGCCTGCGAGCGCGAGGGAGCCGGCGGTAGTCATCATTTTGTCGGCAGTGCCGATATTGTCCTTGATGAGGACTGGGATGCCGTGGAGCGGCCCGCGCGGGCCTTTGGATTTGCGCTCGGCGTCGAGCTGGTCAGCGATGCCGAGCACCTCGGGATTGAGTTCGATCACGCTGTTGAGCGACGGCCCGGCTTTATCGATCTCGGCGATCCGCGCGAGATACCGATTGGCCAGGCCACGCGATGTGATTTTGCCGGACCGCATGCCTTCCTGCAATTCCGCGATGGTGATTTCATCGAGTTCAAAAGGCGTCACACCGCCGGCGGAATTATCCGCATCGACATAAGCCGAATGAGCGAATGCCGGAAGGACTAGCGAAGCGGCGCCGATTTTCACACCTGACGACAGGAAGCTTCGGCGCGAAGGTTCGTTCGCGATGCGGCCGGGTTCTTTCTTAGGGCGCATTAATCTGTGATTGTATGCAAATTACGATGGGAATTCACGGTAGATCTCGCCGTTCAACCAGATAGAAATTGGGGATGCGCGAAAAAAGCGCGCAATCGCTACGGGGCGTGCGGAAGGCTCGCACCGCGATGCAGCGGCTTGGATCGCAGGACGCGGTGGAGAATGAACAGGGCTGCGCCAATTGCCAGCGCCACGAGGTAACCCCAGCTGAAAATGCTTTCCGCAGCCGGCGAAGCGATGTCGAGCGTTGTCGCCACCGTTCCTTCGTCACCGCCGCGGCGCACCGAGACGCGCAGGTCCGATGATCCGGCTGTAGGAAGATCGACGGTGGCGGCTTCGAGGAGCTTGTTGGTCGATTGCTCGTGCGTGGCGCGGACGACCGATGGAGCGCCGCCGGTAGATTGAACGGCGAGATCGACATCCGCATCGAGGACCACCGCTCCAGAATTCCGTTCCTGAACGAGCACGGCGACATCCGTTGCGCCCGCGGCGAGCGAGCCCGGCTCGCCAAAGACAGTGACCTGGAACGGACCGGATGCCGCCTGCAAGCGAACCACATCGCCATCGAGATCGACCGTATCCGGCGCGAGCCATGCGCATGCGATGGCGGCGAGCGGAAGCGCCAGCATCAGCGCCGGAAGCACCGAGCGGCGCAGGCGAGAATTTTCCGGCGCATGCATGCGGGGATGTTCCACGGCCGGCGGCTGCGGCGAGAGCAGCTTCACCGTGATGATCGCGGCGGGAATCAGGAACGCGAACGACCCGATCACCCACATGACGCCGCCTGCGGCCACCTGATCGTTTTGCGCCGAAAGTCCCCCGAGCCTTGGAACATCGAAATACCAAGGGTAGAAGACGCGCCCCGAAAACACCAGAAATGCCGAAACCACGCTGTTGACGAAGTCGCCGAGCAACAAATACACGGGCATGGCCCACGTCGGCCAGTGCGGTCGGCCGGGCCAGGGCTGGATCACGGGCCACCAGAAGAGCAGCGACGCGACGAGAAAGCAGGCGTGCTCGACTTCATGCCACCCGGGAGAGCGCAGGGCGAGTTCATAGGCCGCGGGAATATGCCAGCCGACCATCGCCACCGACAGCAGGAGCAGCGCGACTGGCGGATCGATCAGCAGAGCGCCAAGGCGTGCGAGCGCGGGCCAGCTCAGGAACGGGCCGAGCACGCTGCGCGCGACCCAGCGCGGCAGGCCGCGCAGCAAAGGAATCAGCGGATCGCCCAGCAGCACGAGCGGCGGCACGATCACCATCAGGAGCATGTGCTGGAGCATGTGGTCGGTGAGGAGGAATGGATCGAAGGTGTCGATGGGAGAGGCGAGCGCGATCTGGAGCTTCGCGATGCCGCTCAGGAAGCAGGCGAGCCGCCCCGGAGTGAAGCGGCCGGGCATCACACGGCGGAGTTCAATCCAGCCGCGAATGTAGAGCAGAGCCGTCAGCAGATTGAGCGCGGTGACGACCGGCGGAAACGACCAGGAAGCGAGAGCGGCTTGGACGACCGACTGCATTGGCTGCTTAGAGAGGCGCTCGCAATTGCTGAAGGAACTTGGGCGGCCGCCTCATGACGGGCGGTTCTCCTCGCCCATGACGCCGGGTGTTTCGACGCCCGCCCTCACGGCGAGCGGAAACTGCCACGTTGGGACGCGCATCTGCCGCACGACTACCAGGCCGACGACGACTCCGAAGGCGATTTGCGAAGCGAGGAACCATCCCCAGTCGATGCGCTGGTTGAGCGCAGGATCGACGATATCGAGAATGTTGTAGAGCAGGCCGGTCCACACGAGCGGGGCGAAAAGGCCGCCGAACAAAATCGGCCGGCGCGGCAGCATCGGCAGGAGCGCGCCGTAGAGCAGGCCGACTAAAATCGACGTGGTGAGATGCAAGATCGTTGCCACGGCCAACAGTTCGATGTGGAAAGCCTCCATCTGCGCCGTGCTCACCTGCGTCTGCGCGTAGATCACCGCGCCGAGGAGATTGATCGGATACCAAATGCTGTGATGACTCGCCACGCCGTACAGCACCGCCAGCAGCGCCATCGCGCCGGCGCCCGCCAAGCCGCCTTTGATCCCTGCTGAAATGGGGTAGATCTCGAGCGGCAGGCGCGCGCGATGCGGCCGCGCTTCGGCTGAAGCGGCGATGCGCGCGACCTTTCTCGTCGAGACGGCGATTGTGACCGGCTTCGCGGTCACCGGCACGTTTTCGTGGTGCTCGTGCGGCAGAACCTGCAGGAACCAGCCGACGCCGCCCGCCAGCGCCAGCACGCCGCCGATCGCTGCAACGATGTTGTTGGTTACAAGGCCGGTGGCGACAAGCGCGATGCCCAAAGCGAGCAGCGGCGGCCAAAGCGTCGGCGATGGAAGCTGGACGCTCTCTTTGCCCGACTGGCCCGTTGGATTCGGTTCGTGCGCCGAAGTCATATAATTTCTCCGCTATTCCACGCCGAAATCATCGCTCCCGCGATCACTTAAGACCGTAGACCACAATAAACACCACTACCCACACGATGTCGACAAAGTGCCAGTACAGCGAAAGAACTTCGCAACGCTCGTGATGTTCGGGCTTCACTTTGCCAAAGAGCGCAAAAATCATCACGGTTGTCAGCGCGATCAGGCCGATGATGACGTGCGACGCGTGCAGGCCCACGAGCGCATAGTAGGTGGTGCCGAAGAGGTTCGTCTGGATCGTGAAGCCTTCGCTATAGATCAGGTGGTGCCATTCGCGGGCCGTCCCAGCGATGAAAAACGCGCCGAGAGCCAGCGTAACAAACCACAGGCCGGCAAACACCGCCGTCTTGCCCTTGGCCAAAGCCGACACAGCGTAGTGAATCGTGAAGCTGCTGAGCCAGAGACCGATGCTTGTGAAGATCGGGACGGTAAGAATTTGCTGCGGCGTCGGGCCGCTCAGGCTCTTGCCAATGTAAAAAATGTAGGCGGCGATGAAGATCGTGAAAATCGCCGATTCCGCCACAATCAGGCAGAGCATTCCCACGCGGCCGCGCGAGGGGAGTTTCCAGGCGCTCTCGGTTGCCGAAATGTCGATCGGTGTCGCGCTCATAGAATTCTCACTTGGTCGCTCACTCGAATTTCCAATCCGGGTCTTCCGGATGCTTGATGTCCCACAGCGGCCGCCGGCTTTGCACGGAAGGAACCATCGCGAAATTGTAATCGGGCGGCGGTGAACTGGTAGCCCATTCGAGCGTCCACGCGTCCCATGGGTCGTTTCCGGCGGGCGCGCCTTTGAAATACGACTGGACCATGTTGTAGACGAAAATCAGGATCGCAACCGTCTGCACGGCCGCTCCGATCGACACGATCATGTTCCAGGTTTCCCAGCCGCGGCCGGCTTCGTAGGTGTAGACGCGGCGCGGCATCCCGAGCAGGCCGGGGATGTGCATGAAATCGAACGTCAGGTGAAATCCGATCACGAAGAGCCAGAAGTGCCATTTTCCGATGGTCTCGTCGAGCATGCGGCCGGTCATTTTCGGGAACCAATAGTAAAAGGCGCCAAAGATCGTGAAGAGGATGCCACCCACAATCACGTAGTGAAAGTGAGCAACCACAAAATAGGAATTTGCGAGCTGCCAATCGAAGGGCGCCGTCGCCAGCATGATGCCGGTCAATCCGGCAATCAGGAACTGGAAGAGGAATCCCACGCAGAAAAGCATGGGAGTGGCAAAACGGATTTTGCCTCCCCACATCGTCGCGAGCCAATTGAAGATTTTGATGCCGGTGGGCACGGCGACCACCATCGTGGTGAGCACGAAGAACGCGTTTCCGTATGAGGGCATGCCGACCGTGAACATGTGATGCGCCCAGACGCCGAGGCTCACGAATCCGATGCTTACGGTGGCCGCGACCATCGCGGGATAGCCGAACATCGCCTTGCGCGAAAACACGGGGATGATTTCCGAGACGAATCCGAAACACGGAATGATGAGGACGTAGACTTCGGGATGGCCAAAGATCCAGAAGAAATGCATCCACATCACGACCGAGCCGCCCGCGTCGGTATCGAAGAAATGGCCGCCGATGTAGCGGTCAATCATCAGCATGATCTGAGCGGCCGTGAGCGGACTGATCGTGACGAGCACGAGGCCGCCCATCACCAGGTTCATCCAGGCGAAGAGCGGCATGCGGCTGAGCGTCATGCCCTTGCAGCGCATCGAGAGAATTGTGGCGATGAAATTCACGGCCCCGCCGATACTGCCGACGCCCGCGACGAGCAGCGAGAGTGTCCAGTAGTCCGTGCTGTGGCCGGGCGAAAAGGCCGGCGCAGTAAGTGGCGCGTAAGCGAACCATCCTACGTCGGGCGCGCTGCCTCCCTGAGAAATCGCGCCTCCGGCGAATACGCTGCCATACAAGAGGAAGCCGCCGAGGGCCGTCATCCAGAAGCTGAAAGCATTCAGGCGCGGAAACGCCATGTCGCGCGCGCCGATCATCAGCGGAACGAGATAGTTTCCGAAGCCGAAGAGAATCGGCATGGCGACGAAAAAAACACCGGTCGTGCCGTGCAGCGTGAACAAACGGTCGAAAGCCTGCGGCGAGAGAAAGGTCAAATTCGCGTGCGCCAACTGAATGCGCATGAGAATGGCTTCGATTCCGATCACGACGAGAAACAGCAGCGCGTAGACGATGTACATGATCCCGATCTTCTTGTGGTCGACGGTGGCGAGCCATTCGTAGACCACGCTCAGCGGGTTCTTGTGCAGCGTCAGGGGTATGGATTCGGAAGCCATGGTTTTTATCTTCGCTCTCTCGTTCGATCCTCTAGCGCAGCGTTTCGAGATACGCCGCGATCTGATCCAACTCCTGGTCGGTAAGATCCTGCGGCTGCATCAGCGAGCCCGGCTTGAACGTGCCGGGATCGCGAATCCACTTGCGCAGATTCTCGGGCGTGTTCGGCACGGCGCCCGAGCCGATTGTGTCGCGGCTCATCACATGCGTGAGATCGGGGCCGACTTTGCCGGCCGCCGGCGTGCCGCGAATCGTATGGCAAACAAAACAAAGCTTGGCCTGAAACAGCGCGCGGCCGGCCGCGACGGACGGGTCCGCTACAGCGGGCTGCTGCTGCTCGTGCACCCATTTGTCGAAATCTTCACGGTTCTGCACGTAGACGCGCAGCAGCATCTTGGCGTGCTGCGTCCCGCAGTATTGCGAGCATTGGCCGAGAAAAAGGCCCGTCTCCTGCGGGTCGATCCACATGGAATTGGGATGATTGGGAATCAGGTCCGTTTTTCCGGCGAGGCGCGGAACCCAGAAGCTGTGATCCACGTCGGCGGAGAGCAGGGCGATGTATGTCGGCGTCGGATGCTCGGGATCGCTCACGGGCACATGTAACTCGTTGGCGGCCGCGAAGCCGTATTGATCGTAGCGATACTCCCACCAGAACTGGTGAGCGGTGACCGTCACCTGGATCGCGCCTTCGGGCTGCTTGGCGTCCTGCACGCGGTGAATCACCTGCGCGGTGCTGAGGAACAGAACGACGACGATCAGGACCGGAAGAACGGTCCACGCAAGCTCCATTTGGTTGCTGCCATAGACCTGCGGCGGCTCGACGTCATCGTCGCCCTTGCGCTGGCGAAACTTGACCACAGCGTAGGCCAGCAGGCTGAAGACGACCACGAAGATCGCGCCCTCAACCTCCAGCCCGAACATCGAGAGGCGGAAGATGGAATGCGCGGGCGTGGAATCCGGCGCAAAAATGTTTGTGGGGCTAAGGTCCGGGGTGTGCGAATCGGCTAGGGCGGCGCTAGCCGTGCAGAAAATCGCAGCGAGGATTTGCAGCGAAGATCGCAGCCACGAGCGAGCAGTTTTTTTCCGCACCGCCGGATCCCCCCAGGAATTAGGGCGCCGAGATAAAGCCGGATACCGCGAGATTGGCCGCTTCGCGCAGCCACCCCGAAAATGGAGTCGCGCAAGATATCACGCGGCGCCGGCAAGTTAATGTGACCTGCGTCACACCTGACGCTGACCGAAACGCCGCTTATTCTAAGACAAACTTCATTGCCCGTGGGGAAAAACTGGTTGGCGGAACTCTTTTCTCTGGGGCTCCTACTGACTCGTTTTCTTGCTGGTGATGATGATGCTCTTCAACGCCTCCGGATCGTTCTTGAGTGCATCCTTCCCCGCTGGGAATTTATTCGCCTGAAGCATGTAAGCAACAACGTCGAGAGCAGCCTCCGGGGTAAGGCTCCCTGGGCTATCCGGCGGCATGGTTGTATAAGTGACTTGGAAGAGATCGTTTACCGTCTCTCCTTCCCAAGTCTGGGTGAAGGAGTCGCCGGCGAGCGCCTGGGCCTCGCCGCTCCCGCTCAAGTCATCCAAGTGACATTTTGCGCAGTTCTGGCTGTACTGTGTTTTGCCTTCCTTGGCTTGGTCATCGGTGTAAACCCCGTCCTGAGTTGTTTTCGTCGGCTTCGCGTCGGTCTGCGCCGCCCGCGCTGTGCCACCCGCTCGTGCTGTGGCACCTGCGTATGCGGCGAATACAGCAGCCAACGCGATGGCCAGCACGGTCACGCCTCGCGTGACGGAACTTGTGCGCTTTGAGAAATCCACGTTTTTATCGGAGTCCATACAATCCCTGTCCCCCTGATTCTTCAATCGGAATTTGCTGATTCTAACCTTACCTTTCCTTATGCACAACGATATGCCAGCCGCAAGGTGAACACAGACGTTCCCTATGAACCTCGCGGGTTCAGGATTGGCGCGCCCAACTTTTTATCATTCCCCCGGAGTATATGGCGCGGGCGCCGGGGTAGCTGGCGGTGGCGGCATGGGGGCATTCGCATCCAGGGCGAACGTGTAGATGCGTGCTTTACCAGCACGACCCACGAGAATCGAAACGTACTGCTTCCCATCCAGCATGTACGTCGAAGGACTCGCAAACCCACTCAGCAGCTTGGCCGACCAAAGTTTCTCACCCTTATCGGCGCTGTAGGCCACGAAATCTGCCTCGCCAGCAGCCGTGAACACAAGGTTGCCGGCTGTGGTTACTGTTCCGCCGCCAAGTGCGCCACCGTTCAACAGGGGAATCCGCCAGCGCGCCGTCTGAGTCGTCGGGTCCCAAGCGATCAAGAAACCCCCTCGTTCGCTCGGCTGCGGCGGGGGCGGGGCTGCCTGGCCGGGAGTCGGTGGAGGCGGGGGAGTCGGGGGCCTGAACACAATTCCCCAGTTGTATACGCCGAGCTCGGGCTTGAACTCCGTCGCCGCAACATAGTGGAAGCTGCTATCCATTGCCGGAATGTACACAAGCCCGGTGTGCGGATTGAACGACATCCCCGGCCAGTTATGTCCACCTGCGGGACCCGGCCAGACTGTCACGCCGCTGGCTTCGGCATCGTAGTGGACATTGGGAGCTTCAATCGGGCGCCCTGTTTTTGGGTCGACGCCCTTTGCCCAAGTAACGTTCACGATCGGCGCGGCGGAGATGAACTGTCCCGTCTTGCGGTCGAGCACGTAAAAGAATCCATTCTTGGGAGCCTGCATGAGCACCTTCCGCAGCTTCCCGTTGATCGTCAAATCGGCAAGAGTCATGCCCTGTACGGCATCGTAGTCCCATTCGTCGCCCGGCGTGGTCTGGAAATACCAAACCTGCTCGCCCGTCTCCGGCCTAAGAGCGAGGATCGAACAAATGTACAGATTGTCTCCGTCTTGCGGGCTGCGATATTTTGTGACCCATGGGCCGCCCTGGCCGGTACCTACATACAGAAGATCGAGGTCGGCGTCGTAGGAAATTCTGTCCCAGGGGTTGCCGCCCCCGCCCAACTTCCACCAGTCTCCAGTCCAGGTCTTTGCCGCGGCTTCCATGGCCTTGCTCTCGAATGGCTTCGAGGGATCGCCCGGAACCGTGTAGGTGCGCCACAGTTGCTTGCCTGTTTCCGCATCGTAGCCGGAAACGTAGCCACGAACGGCGTATTCGCCGCCACCATTGCCGATAATGACTACGCCTTTTGCGACAAGCGGCGCGCCGGTGATGCTGTAATCTTCGTTTGCGCCCGCCGTTGGGACGTCCCACACGACCTTGCCTGTTTCCGCATCGAGCGCGACAAGTCTCGCGTCCAGCGTGCCGACATAGACTTTCCCGTCGTAAATGGCGACTCCACGGTTTCCGGGGCCGCAACAAATACTCGGTCCCGTGCGAACCTTGTCAGGCTTTCCGGCGGAACCCGGCGGAAAGTTTTGGTGGCTAATTTTCGGGTCCCAGCGCCACTTTTCTTTTCCCGTTTTCGCGTCCAGCGCGAATACTACGCCCCAGGTCACGGTTGCATAGAGCGTTCCGTTCGATACGATCGGTGTTGCTTCGACCGTTCCGGGAAGGGAACCGGTGTCGTAATACCAGGCCAGCCCCAGCCGGCTCACGTTGGTCGTATCGATCTGCTTGAGCGGGCTGTACCGCGTCGCCGCGTAATCGCGGTCGTTCGACAGCCATTCCTCACCATGCTTTGCTGCGTTCTTTAGCGCGGCATCGTTCACAGGCCGCGATTGCTGAGCCGTGGCGACCGAGGCAGACAGAGCAACCGTCACAGCAAAGAGCCAAACTTTCTTTCCATTTAGGATTTGCATTGAGATTCCCTTCATCCGACCGGCGATCCAAAGCCCATAGCCAGCATCTTCATGATTAGAAACGCTGCACGGTCTCGTTCCGACGGCGAAGGGCACAGCCGCCGACAGAACCAATAAGCCGACGCAGTTATCGCGTGATTTATAGCAGTGGGACTCGCTTGCGCAGTGACCCACATCACTCGATGCTGTGACAGGCAATGCAACTTCTCGGCGAGGTCAACTAAAAAAAGCAGCGTGGGCGGCGACGGCTTTGAAGTGACGACCGTGACATCGCGCGCAAATCAGCGTGGGGAAGGATGACGCAGTGGCGTTGCGAAATGCGAAGCTTGAATTGCAGCATTCAAGCGGCGTTTACGGGAAGGCGTTTTACCGGGCGCCCTTTCAGTTCTACCTCGGTTCGCAAGCCCTTCTTCCATTTCGAGTTTGTAGCCGATCGACTTATAATCCCAACCACCAAGGCTACCTTACACTTCAGCGACGAAATCGGCCAGCACCTGCGCCCGCGGTGCTACCTCCTGCTCTGCTAGCAGATTGGAAGAGAGGACAGAGAGATCCAGAATGGATTCCTGTTTGCGGCTCAACGGCGTTCTAGCTTTCCGCCCGTTCACTCCTTCGGGGAAACTGCCCGGCGGACTGAGTGCCTTGCATTTTGGGCCCGGATTCACTAAAACCTGTGTGCGCGCACTCTAGCAAAGGCACTTGTAGGTGTTAACGACAGCGGGAATCTGGACCTTCCCAGCCCGCTCCAGGGAGACATTCTTGGCCATCGAAACGAAAACGCAGGGCGAAGTGAGAATTGTGAAGGTGACAGGCCGGCTGGGAATGGGACCCGAACTGAACCACTTCGGTGTGATTGTGAAGGAACTTTTGGACCAGTCTCATAACAAGATCGTTCTCGACCTCGAGGAAGTGCCGACCATCGACTCAAGCGCGATCGGTATGCTGGTTCGCTGCTTGACTTCCGCGAAACAGAGTGGCGGATCGATCAGGCTCTTCAAGCCCGCGAAATTTGTGGTACAGACTCTCAAGATGGTCGGATTGCTGAATCTTTTTCCCACGTACGACGATTTGCCCCAGGCGGTCGCGTCGTTTCAATGACGCCATTTGGCCATTCACGGCACGAATGCCGCCGAGTCGTGGTCACGCCGAACCTGATGCTCGAAACCAAGAAGTCCCGCGCGGTTCTGCCGGCAAGCGTGCCCACTCCTTCCCCCCATTTATCTTTTTAATCCTGTTGACAGAAGAGCCGGTTGAGACGTATATGGGGCCAGGATTCAATTGGGGGGCTCCGATGGTAGATCGTGAATTAGAGGACCCCGGCATCTCGACTTCAACGAAACTGTCGAGGCGGGACCTCATTAAGGGTGTGATCGCCGCAGGGGCGGTCTCCTCGGTGAGTTATCTATTCCGCGCCTCCAGCGTGTTGGCCCAAGTGTCGGCACCCGGTGCGGTCGAGCGGCTGGTTACGCTGGATGTCAACGGGCAAGCACGGCGCGTCGACGTCATGAAGCAGGAGACACTGGCGATGACCCTCCGGTACAAGCTGGGCCTTACCGGCACGAAGCTCGGGTGCGACCGCGCTGAATGCGGCTCCTGCACGGTGCTCATTGACGATGTCCCGCGCTACTCATGCTCGGTGTTGACGCACACGGTGCGGGACAAGAAGATCGTCACGATTGAAGGACTCGCCGGAGCGGACGGCAAGCTGCACCCGGTGCAACAGGGCGTTCTCGACGAACAGGGCTTCCAGTGCGGATTCTGCACGCCGGGCTTCATCATGGCGACGGTGGGCTTCCTGAAGATTAATCCGAATCCGACGCGCGCGGAAATGGCGCACGGCGTTTCGGGCAACATCTGCCGGTGCATGGACTACGACAAGATCCTCACCGCGCTTATGCGCGGCGCAGAACACATGAGGAAGGCGTAAAACATGACTGACAAAGTGACAGCACCTACAGCTGCACCCAAGCACACGCTGGTCGGCCAGAACTACACGACACCGGACCTCCTCGCGAAGATAACTGGCAAGGCGAAATACGCGGAGGACTATCGCGCCGACGGCATGCTATTTGCCAAGCTACTGCTGAGCCCGTATCCGCATGCGCGAGTGAAGCACATTGACAAGAGCAAGGCGCTGGCGATGCCAGGAGTTAAGGCGATCATCACCGTGGATGACCTGCCTGCGCCGGCGGACACGGTTACTGACCTCGGCGCAGTGAACAAGGCAGACCCGCTGACCGAGCGCGGCCTGACGAACGAGCCGGTGTACCAAGGCGAGCCCATTCTCGCGGTAGCCGCGGTGGACGAACTCACCGCTGCCGAAGCGATCGAGAAGATTCACGTCGAATACGAACCTCTTCCGTTCGTGATTGATCCGCTCGATAGCTTGCGGCCGAACGGCCCCAACGCGCGGGAGCAAGGCAACGTCTGGGGGCGGCCTGCGCCGCCACCAAACGCGCCGCCAGGGCCGCCTCCGCCGCTTCAGAGGATGGTGCTCAAGTGGACGGATGCCGACTTCGCTGCTGCGGGTGAAGGCGAATTGCCGATGGGCAAGGCGACCGATGAATGGCAGATCGGCAATGTGGATGAGCAGCTGAAGAACGCAGCGCTTGTGCTCGACGAATCGTTCGTGACGCCGAATGTTAGCCACCAGTGCCTCGAGACTCGCAGCACGATGGCGTACTGGCAGAACGGGAAGATTTACATTCACACCGGGACGCAGAGCACGTTCCAGACGGGCCCGGCGGTCGCGCGGTGGCTGGGAGTCGACCCGAAAGATGTGGTGTTCATCAGCGAGTACACGGGCGGCGGATTCGGAAGCAAGATCACTGGCGGCGTCTCGCTGGTTATTCCCGCGCTCCTCTCGAAGAGGTGCAACGCGCCGGTGATGATGCGTATTTCGCGCGAAGAAGAACAATACATCGGGCGCGGGCGTCCAAGCCTTCAGGGACGGCTGAAAGTCGGCTTCTCGAAGGAGGGCAAGGTCCTCGCGATCGACATGTTCGTGATCTGCGACAACGGCCCTTACGAACAAATGTTCGACGCCACCTCATCGGGCTGGATCGTTTCCCTGCT
>JBKQNJ010000096.1:0-75530 GCA_052146315.1 Candidatus Acidiferrales bacterium
GGGAAGCGACATCCGGGTGCAGGTCTACGACGCGGTAGGCGTTCTGCGTCTTAGGCTCGTACACCTTTCCATCACCACCCCAAATCGCCTGTTCGACCTTAACGGAAGAACCATCGAAATGACGGACTTCGAGACCGAGCAATTCTCCGGCCCTTAATCCGGTTGCCGCGAACAGGATGGCGACCATCTGGAGCCGTCCCGTCGCTGCTTTGACGATGGCCTCGACCTGCTCGCCCGTGAACGAGGGCTTGCGTTGTTTTGTCTCGTCCACAATCGGCATGTCGATGGTTCTTCCGTTAAGGTCGAACAGGCGATTTGGGGTGGTGATGGAAAGGTGTACGAGCCTAAGACGCAGAACGCCTACCGCGTCGTAGACCTGCACCCGGATGTCGCTTCCCTGCTCCAACGGTTCATCGGTGACCGCAAGTCTGGTTTTATCTTCCAGACCAGCAGCGGGAAGTCGATAAGCCAAACGAACCTGCTAAAACGGGAATTCCATCCTCTGCTCGAAGAACTCGAATTCGACAAACGAGGCTTCCACGCGTTCCGTCGCTTTCGGAATACCTTCCTCCGCCAAGGGCATTGCCCGGACGGTGTCCTAAAGTTCTGGATGGGACACGCCGACCGGGATATGTCGGACCACTATGACCGTTCGCGCGAGGACGTGCAGTTCCGGCGGGATGTAGCGAAGTCTATGGGAGTAGGTTTTGAGCTTCCGAAAACGCTCGCTCCAAAGCGCCCCAAAGTGGGCGATGCGGTTGTGGTTTCGGGCGTTAACGGGCGTCAAGCAGAAGCAGTACCCGAAGGGGAGACGATTGCTGCCACCCCCTAAAACATTGGGTAAAGTGTTGGTAGGGGCGGTGGGGATCGGACCCACGACCTTCGGCTTAAAAGGCCGCTGCTCTACCACTGAGCTACGCCCCTGACACAAGAAGAGTTGCGATTGCAGATGCCGCAGGCTGGCACAGCAAACACGACAGGCGACACATCGTCAATCATCCGTCGTGTCGTCGCGTGTCAATCGATTCTAGCGTGTGGGCGAGAAACGAGCAACCGCTAGCCGCGGTTCTCTCGGCAGCAACTCGGCGCAATCGGCAGCAAATACGAACCCAAGTGCGGGCAACTTGTCTCCAAGCGATCCTAGCGGGTGATCCGACTCAATCCGCCGCTGTTTCGCCCAACTTGGGTACGCCTCGGCCGCGTTTGCGCTTCCAGACGTAATCCTTGCGCAGTTTCTCCTGGTGCTTTTTCGCCTGCACCTGAATTTCCGCGAATGCCGCCTTCGCTGCGCCGAGTACGTCCGTGCCGCGGCCCGTGGCGTGGAGCTTTCCCGTCGGCAGTGCGAGGTGCAGCGCGAAGTCGAAACCGGCTTTCCGCGGCGCCTCTTCGAGCGACGCGTGGAGTTGCAACGAATCCGGCTGGTATCGCTTCAACAGACGGTCCAGCTTTGCGACCTGGTGTGCGAATTCCGTTTCAATCGACTCGCGAAAGCGGGCTTCGATGTGGCTATATGTGATTTTCATCTGAGGACCTCATCTTCATCCGAGTGGACGGCCGGAAGGGGTCGTACGCTAGCGGCAGTTCCAGAATATCCCTTGATGTGAGCGGTTGCAACCGGCGATTCCGTCCCGCAACGTAACTCTAAATGCGTTGCGCGGCGCCATAATGCCACGCGATTGACACCGCCGCCGCAAGCGTCATACGCTCGTTACGATCCAAGCGCGCAATCGATCGTTGCCTCCACGACACAAATCGCCCGACTCCGCGCCTGAGCCGCACTCGGGCCGCGTGCTCATCGGTCCCGCCGGGTGGTCCTACTCCGACTGGAGCGGCATCGTCTACCCCTCGCCGCGCCCGCACGGTTTTCACGAAGCAACATATCTCGCCGAGTTCTTCGACACGATCGAGATCAACACGTCGTTCTACAATCCGCTCCGCCCGGAACTTGCCTCGCAGTGGGTCGATCGCGTCTCCGGGAATCCGCGCTTCCTCTTCACCGCAAAGCTCTGGCAGAAATTCACCCACGAAGAAGACGCGACCGCCGAAGACGTTAAAACAGTCCACGCCGGCTTCGAACCGCTGTATCGCGCAGGACGTCTGGGCGCGGTGCTGCTGCAGTTTCCGTTCTCGTTTCATAATACGCCCGAGAATCTCGCGCGGCTCGGCCGCATCCTCGCCGACTTCCGGGAATATCCGCTGGTCGTCGAGGTGCGCCACTCGTCCTGGACGCAAACCGAATTCTTCCACTTCCTGCACGAGCGCCACGCCGGAATCTGCAACATCGATCAGCCGATCATCGGCCGCTCGATCAAGCCGGGCGAACGCGCGACATCCGCCGTCGGCTACGTCCGGCTGCACGGCCGCCGCCACGACACCTGGTTCAGCGACGATCCCGAGTTGCCCAGCCACGAGCGCTACAACTACCTCTACAGCGAAGAGGAACTCGATCCTTGGGCGCAGCGCATCCGCCACGTCGCCGCGCATGCGGACAACACGTTTGTCGTCACAAACAATCACTACGAGGGCAAGGGCGTGGTGAACGCGCTGCAGCTGATCCATCTGCTGGGCGGCGGCAAAGTGAAAGTCCCCGAGACGTTGCGCCATCGCTACCCGCAGCTCGAATCCATCGCCGACGCGCCGCCGCAAGAACCGACGCTCTTCCCGCTGCCTCCGCCTTAGTTCGCGGAGGCACATGCCGCAACCCGCGCGCGAAATCGGGCAGGCGCACGTATCCGCTGGCGTGTGTTGAGATCCCAATTTGGCGATTTGAGAGAGAAGCTACTTCTTGAAGAGATCTTCGAAGGCCTTGCGTGCGTCGTTGGGCCGTGCGGCGGTCGTTGCGACCGGGGCAGCGCTCGCGTAATTCACTGGCGACGTGTCTTTTTCGATCGTGACCCGAAAATCGAAAAACTTGCAATCGTTCTTCGCGTCCTTCTTCGCAATTCTCTCGGCGATCGGTTCCGTGCACTCGAACTGCTTGCCCGTATCGAAATGCACGCACTGCTTGCAGCTGTGCAGCTCAAACTGGCAGCGCGGGCATTGCGAATTGAGATCGAAGCCCGGCGCCAGCACCGCACCGCAATTCGAACAGCGCGCCCGCGAGACCGTTCCGACCATTCGCGGCGTCCGCGGCCCCAGCATGTCCTGCTTGGGACGCGGCGGCTGCGGCGGCCGCTCGGTGCGTTCGCTCCGCTCGCGCTTCTTGTCTTCCGCGTCGCGGTCGCTATAACCCCTTTGCCTATACTTCCGCTCCATGAAAACCTCCTGGGGGATTGATCCCATCATACCCTGAAACATGGCCCGTACATCCCGTTCTTCGCACCGCGTGTAAAACGATAATGAAGCTTTCACGAGCGCGATCAGCTTCCGCATCGCCCGTTCACGATAGAGAAGCCTGCATTCGCTTCACCCAGATCTTCGAAAGCCCCTCAAACGCCAGATCCGGCTGCAAGAATTTTCGCGGCTCGCCGAGGCTCGAGAGTGTCTCTTCCGCGGCCAGATAGCCGCTGCGGACCGCGCCCTCCATCGTGGACGGCCAGCCGGTGCGGGTCCAGTCTCCGGCGAGAAACAGGCCCTCCATAGCCGTCTTCTGCGCGGGCCGCCATTGATCCACTCCCGGCTCGGGCGAAAACGTTGCGTGAACTTCCTTAATCACCGTGGCCTTTTCGAGCTTCGCTTCGCGCGTCGCCGGCAACACTTCCGCGAGCTCACGCCGGCACAGGTCGATGATGTCCTGGCGCGAGCGCGGCACCAGGTCATACGACGCGCTGATCACAAGCTGCAGATACTGCCCAGCTGCCGTCGCGTCGCCATTCGTTTCCGCGTGCGCATAAAGAAGCGACTTATTAAAAATCCACTGCGTCGTGTTGTCGAGCAGCGCCAGAAACGGCTCCTTCATCACCGCGCGGTCAAACCACAGGTGCACGCCCGTGATCGGCGACGTCCTGAGATGCCGCAGGCCCGCGAGCATGCCGCCCTCTTCGCCCATCGCCGGAGATAGCATCCCCACCAGCACGTCGTGCGGCACAGCGGCCACGCACGCGTCCGCCGAAATCTCGCTTCCGTCCTCGAGAGTGGCGCCAGCGAAACTGTTCTCGCGCACACGAATTTCCCGCACGCCGCAGCGAAGCCTCACTTCCCCGCCCTTCCGCACGACTGCATCGCGGCATCCCTCGTAAAGTTCGGCCAGCGGCACCGACGGAATTCCCACGCGATATCCTCTGCGGCTGCCCAGAAACGCCTTCCAGAAGACGTCGATGCCGTAGCGCGCATCCATCCGCGAAAGCTCTTCATCGAGCGCGCTCACCAGGACGACCCGCCAAAAGCGCTCGATCCCGTCCGGTGTCTGCCACATCCGGTGCAGCCAGTCCAGCATTGTGAGGCCGTCGATATCCGGCGGCTTCCCTCCGGCGCGCGCGATCGCCATGAGCGCCTTCGCGATGCCGATCTTGTCGCCTAGGCCCAGCGCTCCAAAACCCACAAACGACGGCGCCATGTGCAGCGGCGGCGGAAGCATCGAAGCCGCGATCGTCGAGCGGCGCCCAGCGCGGTCCGCAAAATACAGCCGGTCGTAGAACCGGATTTTTCCCTCAGCGCCCGCACGCCGGTAGAAATCGGCAAGATTCGTGCAGCACCCAAGCGTCACGTGCTGGCAATTGTCGACTTCGCTGCCGTCGGGCAGCGTGTACGACGTGGCGCGCCCGCCCAGGTGCGGACGTTTTTCAACAAGCCGGACTTTGACTCCGGATTCAGCCAGCGCGACGGCGCAGGCCAGCCCCGCCAGACCGCCGCCGATCACCAGAACGCTTTGCGAGGACATCCTTTTTCCACCCGATGCGTGCGGCCAACAGGTACTGGACCTTCTCTGTGTTCGATAGCGAGACGCGCGAGGAAAATACGTCGAAGCCGCGCTCTTCGATTCGCGCGAGCAGTGTGCTGTACGTGCGAATTAGCGCCGCGAGCGTCGCCCTGCTGTCCGCGTCGACTTGGTCCACCAGCGGCGCGCCCTCTTCGTAGAGCCGCCACGCGCGTTCCGCTTCGAATGCCAACAGATCGCGCAGCCTCACAGTTACGGGCCCCCGCAAATCTTCGCGAGCGCACCCGAAGCGTTCGATATCTTCATCCGGCAGATAGACTCGGCCAATCTCGAAATCGGCGCGCACGTCGCGGATGATATTCGTGAGCTGGAATGCGAGCCCGAGGCGCTCCGCCAGATCCGGCGAACGCGGATCGCGGAAGCCGAAAACGTAGAGGCACGTCAATCCCACCGTGCCCGCCACCCGATAACAATACTCCGAAAGCCGGTCGAATGTAGCATAGGACGCAACCGTCAGGTCCATCTCCGCGCCCGAAATCAGGTCGTGGAAGTAGCGCGTCGGAATCTCAAACCGCGCGATGGTATCCGCCAGCGCGGGCAAAATCGCATGGCTGTCCGTGCGGCCTCCTGCAGCCTCATCAAGCTTTGCTCGCCACTGCGCCAGCCCTCGCCGCTTCGATTCGAGGTCGCCCGCCTCGTCCGACACGTCGTCCACGAGCCGCATGAACGCATAGAGCGCGCAAAGGGCGTCGCGTTTCGGCTTCGGCAATCCGAAAAACGCCAGATAAAAACTGCTGCGCGCCGCCCGCGCGATCCGATTGCACTCCGCATACGACGCGCGAACCGCATCGGATTCTCGCGATGAACGCATGGTGCGAACGCCAGAGGAAGCGGCATCCACGCCTTCGGCGGCTCGCGCTGTCTCTGAAACGCTGCCATCCGCGTAACGCCCGCCGCGCGCGAAAGCACGCCGCACCAGCGCGCCGCCGAGCAATCCAAGCTGCTTGAATTTCGAAATCGCCGGCCGCCGCTCGAGCGTGTTGTAACCAGACTCCTCGATCGCATCGAGAACGGCCAGCCCACCACGGCTGAACATCTCGATGTCAACCCTCAGCGGCCCTTCCAACCGCTCCGCGAGCGGCATGCCCGCCCGAAAGAGCTCCCGCGTCCGCGCGATCAGCGACTTCATCAGCGCGACATAGCGCTCGCTAAACCGACGCTCCGTGATGTCGGCCTCGGTCAGACCGTGCGCTCCGAGAGCGTCCAGCGGAATGTAAATCCGGCCCTTTTCGAGATCGCGCGAAACATCCTGCCAGAAATTTGCCAGCTGCAGTGCCGTGCACGTGAAATCCGAGAGCCGCTGCCGGCCCGGATCGCGATAGCCGCAAAGATACAGCACCAGCCGCCCGACAGGATTCGCCGAATAGACGCAATATCCGAGCACGTCGTCCCAGGTGGCGTAGCGGCGCACCACCTGATCCTGCCGAAACGCGCGCAGCAAATCGCTGAACGGATCGACCGGAATGCTTTTCGCGCGAATCGTCTCGGCGAGCGCAATCAGCACGGGATGCGAAGGTGCGCGCCCCGCTTGATAGATCAGCCGAAGCTCGTCTTCCCACGCATCCAGCAATTCCAGCGCCCGCGCGCGATCGGAAACTTCATCGCCAAGATCGTCCGACCACCGGCAATACGCATACACATTGTAGAAATGCTGATGGAGATGCCGCGGCAGCAGCCACGACACCACGTTGAAATTCTCGTAGTGGTGCGTCGCGAGCTGGCGGGTATAGCGCTGAGCCTCTTCCGCCGTGCAGCCTTGCGCGGGGAGGTTGCGCGCGATTTCCAATTCAGGTGTTGGCAGCATGAAACCTAACGCCGGGGACGGCGCTCAGGGGATGACGGCCGTCTTCAACTCGCCGTTCCGGTTCTTCATATGCTCGAAGACGCGAGGAAGGTCCGCGAGCGGCACTTCTCCCGTGATGAAATCGCGGGCGCGAATCTCGCCGCGCGCGATCGTATCGAGCGCCTCGCGGATGAATCGCGGCGTGTGATGGAACGTCGATTTGATCGTGATTTCGGAATAATGCAGCGCCCACGGATCGATCTTCACTTCGGTTCCCTTCGCGCAGCCTGCGAAGAGGTTTACCGTGCCGCCCTTGCGGACCATTTCGAGCGCCCACTGCCACGTGATCGGCTGGCCGGCCGCCTCGATCACAGCGTCCGCGCCGCGCCCACCTTCGGTTAGCTCCCTCACACGCGTCACGGGATTGTCGATCTCGGAAACGTCAAACGCAGCGTATGCGCCAAACCGCTCGGCCGCCTGCTTGCGCACCGCGCGCCGCGCGACCGCGATCACGCGCACCTTGCGCTGCGAAAGGATCCGGATGAACTCGAGCCCGATCGGCCCGCAGCCGATCACCACCACCGTATCGCCCGCCTTGATGCCCGTCTCGTGAATTCCGCGCAGCACGCACGCCAGCGGCTCGACCATCGCCGCATCGAGAAACGACATCCCGTCGGGAATCTCCAGCATGTTCTCGCGCACGATGCGCCCGGGAATCCGGATGTATTCGGCGTACGCGCCGTTGTTGAAAAGCAGATCCTCGCAGAGATTCGGCTGGCCTTTCTTGCAGTAGAAGCACACGTTGCACGGAGCGGAATTCGCCGGCACCACCCGCATTCCCTTGTGAACGCCTCCGTTGACCTTGCGTCCCTGCGCTTCGATGATTCCCGCGCATTCGTGGCCGAAAAGCGACGGCGGCTGGATCATCCGCGCGTGAAAGCCCTGCTTCCAGACTTTCAGGTCCGTGCCACACGTCAACGCGACCGACACGCGGACCAGCACTTCGTCGTCGGCAAGCTGCGGCCTCTCGACCTGTTCGATCTTCACATCTTCGCGGCCGTAAAGAACCGCCGCGGTCATGTGCCCGTTTCTATCTGCCTCTCTCATTCGTGCGTGATCACCACTTTCAAAGTATCACCTTTTGGATGCGCCGCGAGTTCCAGAGCATCCGCGATGCGCTCGAGCGGAAAGCGATGCGAGATCATCTCGCGCACCGGCAAACGCCGCTCGAAAACAAGCGCGGCGGACTCGGCCTGATCATCTACCGAGGCGCTATAACTGCCGAGAATCTCTTTCTCTTCGATTCCCACCGCTGCCGCCGGAAATTCCAGCTGAAGCACCGGATCGTTATGTGCAAACAGTAGCACGCGCCCGCCCGGTCGCGCGAGCGCTAGAGCTTCGGGGACTAATGACGGGTTGGGCACGGCCAGCAGCACCGCGTCCGCACCGCGTCCTTCCGTGCGCCGCCGCATTTCCTCGAGCAGGTTTGTCTTCGCCGGATCAAACGATTCCTTCGCGCCAAAACGGGCGCTCGCAGCGCGACGTCCCGCCATCGGGTCGCTCGAATAAACAATCGCGCCTTCGTGCGCCGCCAGCATGGTCAAAAGCATTCCGATCGGCCCCTGCCCGATCGCGAGAATCGTTTCGCCCGCAGCCACGCGCGCCTTGCGGATCGCCTTGAGCGCTGTGTTCACAGGTTCCACAAAAGTGGCTTCCTCGAAGCTCACATCCGCCGGCAACGCGATCATTCCGCGCTCGACGATCCACGGCATCGCCCGCACGTACTCGGCGAAGCCGCCACCGTTCGGATCGAAGCCCGCCGTCAGGCCCGTTTTCTTGTAGCCCGCGCACTGCGAGAAAAGCTTCCGCTCGCAGTAGAAGCAGGCGCCGCACGGAATATGATGAAAACTCACCACGCGATCACCCGGCTTGAATTTCTTCACTCCGCTCCCCACGCGGACGACCGTTCCCGCGAGTTCGTGGCCCAGAATCTGCGGCGGCGCGATGAAACCATGATGGATCTTCTTGATGTCGGTGCCGCAGATGCCGCACGCGGCCACACGAAACAGAACTTCCCCCTCGCCGATTTCCGGAATCGGGACTTGCTCCACCACCACACGGCCCTTGCCGCGATACACGCCCGCGCGCATCTGGCCACCGCGATTCCACGAAGCCTCATGCGATCCCAGATCAACGACCGTGTGGCTCATAACGCAAACGCCTCAGCTTTAGCGATCTCTGGCAATGGACCGAGCGTCACGCGCTGAACGTACACATCGAGAAAACCCGCCAGCGCCGCCGCGGCCCGTTCGCTTTCATGCGCCAGCCGAATCAGCCCAGTAATTCGATGCGGCCTCGTGACGATTTGTCCCAGCACTCTTGGAAGGCTCACCGCCCCTCGTTCGTTGAACGTCCGATCGAAATCGAGCGGAAGACTTGACTCGACATCGTCACTGATCGCCCGAATCGCAACAGCGCGAACCCGGTGATGGGCCGCTGCCGAAAGGACGAAAACACTCTCCATATCCACTGCGTCGCCGGAAACGCCGAGCGATTTCTTTTCCTCAGCGGTCGAAACCACGCGATCGGCAACCAGAAACTTTTCTACGATCCTCGCCCCGCATTCCCCTGCGCGTGAAACCAGCTCTGCGTCGCTCCGGATCAGCCTCGTCTCATTCACGTCCGCCAGCGCTCGCGCCGCAAGGACCGCGCCAGGACGATAATCCGGTTTCAGCGCGCCGGCGAGACCAGAGGCGATGCACATGTCCGGCTCGTAATCGAACGCACGCCCCAGACTCCGCTGGGCGGCAAAGCGTCCGGCGCCCGTCAGCACAACCCGAACATCCACCGATCCAACTTCAGCTTCATACATCTGGTCCAAGTTGTCGACGGACGCGCGCCGGAAGCGCCGCATCTTGCGCCACGGCGCGAATTCGTTTTCAAGCGCGAACGTAACCAGAATTTTCATTTGTAGAGACAACCCTACGCCGCGGCCGCGCTCGAAATCGTTTTCGACTGCAAGCGTCCACGCACGTATCCGTTTCCTTCATACCACCGCACCGCTCGCTCCAGCGCCGCTTCGACCGAGCTGGGCCTGTAGCCCAGCTCTCTTTCGGCCTTGTCGCTTGCCACGAACATCCGGTGCCGCGACATCTTCACACCCTCGACGGGAATCTGCGGCTCGCGCCCGGCCAGCCGCGAAAACCACTCGTCCGCGTATCCCGCGGCCAGCGCAAATGCATGCGGCAAACGCACGCGCGGCGCGCGACGTCCCGCCATCGGCGCCAGCACCTCCAAAATTTCCTTCAACGTCATGTTCCGGCAGCCGAGAATGTACCTCTCGCCGATCCGGCCCTTCTCCGCCGCAAGCAGATGCCCCGTAGCGACATCCTCCACCGCAACAAGATTCAATCCCGTATCCACATACGCCGGCATTTTGCCGTTCAGGAAATCGACGATGACCCGTCCCGTCGGCGTCGGCTTCCAATCGCCTGGCCCGACCGGCGCCGCCGGATTCACGATCACCACCGGCACTCCCGCGCCAGCAGCCTTGATCGCTTCGAGCTCCGCCAGAAATATCGAGCGCTTGTAGTGCCCGATCATCTGATCGAGCGTTCCGTGCGTTCCTTCATTCGGCAGTTGGCCGCCATGTCCCGGAACCGCAATCGTCGCCACCGTGCTCGTATAAACGATCCGCTCGACGCCCGCCTGCGCGGCCGCCTCAAACAACCTCTTCGTGCCTTCCACGTTGCTTTCGTAAATTTCCTCGGGCGCTTTCGTCCAAAGACGGTAATCCGCGGCCACGTGAAAGACGCGCCGCACTCCCCTCATCGCGCGGTCGAGCGAAAGCGCGTCCCGCAGGTCGCCTTCGACGCGTTCCACCGCAAGGCCCTCAAGCGCCTGCAGCTTGCTCGATCGCCGCACGAGCACGCGAACACGATCGCCCGCAGCTACAAGTTGCCGGGCGACGTGGCTTCCAACGAAGCCGGTCGATCCGGTTACGAGTGTAGTCATAGACTCTGGAAAACCTGGAACCCGGGAGTTTTCATCATTACCCCCAGTAACCTTCAGCGTGCTCGATCTCTTCGGAGCGAATCTGGATGCCCGCAAATCTTGGCTTGTTCCTGAGAAGATTATCGTAGCGCGCCAGTGCGTAAAGTGGAAAGGAGTTTCGATACAAGTGGTATTTCAGATAGAACACTTGCGGAAAACCAGTGCCAGTAAATTCGCTTTCATCCCAAGTCCCGTCCTGATTCTGGTGCGAAACGAGCCAGCTAACTGCCCGCTCCACGGCAGGATCGTCAAGAGCCGCAGCTCCGTTTACAGCCAGCAAGCCGATCAGGCCCCAGGCTGTCTGAGATGCCGTGCTCTTCCCCTGCGCCTTCAGCGCCGAATCGTAATACGACAAAACCGTTTCGCCGAATCCGCCGTCGGCATTTTGCACCGAACGGAGCCATTCCGCCCCACGACGGCCCTCCGGTAGCGTGCCGAGTCCCACGGCTTCAAGCGCCCTCAAGACGCCGCTTGTACCGTAGATGTAGTTCACACCCCAGCGCCCGAACCACGAACCATCTTTCTCCTGCTCGCGGCGCAAATACGCCTTCGCTCGTTCGATCACTGGATGCGTCGACGGCCAACCCATCTGCCCGAGGCACTCCATCGCCCGGGCCGTCACGTCCGCGGTAGAAGGATCGAGCATCGCGTTGTGGTCCGCGAAAGGAATGTGGTTCAGGAACTGCTGGTTGTTCTCGTGATCGAACGCGCCCCAGCCTCCGTCGCCGTTCTGCATGCTCAACAGCCACGCAAGCCCGCGGCGAATCGAAGCGCGTAAGCGCGTTGGCTCCGGGTCGGCCACCCGGCTCAGCGCCATCAGGACAAACGCCGTGTCGTCCACATCCGGGTAGAAATCGTTTCGAAACTCGAATGCCCAACCGCCGGGCGCCGCCTTGCGATTTTTCACCTGCCAATCGCCCGGCCCGAGAATCTGATTCGCGACGAGCCACCGCGAGGCCGCCACAAGCGCCGGATGCGCCGGATCGACGCCGGCTTCCTCGAGCGACACCATCGCAATCGCCGTATCCCACAGCGGCGAAATACAAGGCTGCACGCGCAGCGTGTCGCCTTCTTCGATTTCGTAGCGCGCCAAAAATCCGATTTCGCGCGCGACCAGCGGGTCCGTCGTATCGCCGCTCTCCGCGAGCAGCGCGAAAATCGAATTCATCATCGCCGGATAAATCGTGCCCAGGCCTTCGCTCCGCTCCAGGCGCTCCCGCATCCATTTTCGCGCGCGATCCACGGCGATTTTGCGGAACGGCTTCCACGGGAGGCTCTCGTAGAGCTTCACGCTGCGACCAAGTGCCAGAAAAACGTTCTTCCAGGACACGACCTGCTTGTCCCACGCGAGCGACGGCGGCATCGATCCCGGCCGCTTGAATAGCTCGCCGACCGTGACTCCCTCCGGCAACGTCCAGTCCGGCTTTTGCGCGTAAATCAGCGTCAACGGAATCACAATCCCGCGCGTCCACGACGACATTTCGTACAAATTCAGCGGGAACCAAGTGGGCAGCAGCATCAACTCGGGCGGAATTGCCGGAACCATTCTCCAATCGATCGCGCCAGCCATCGCAAGGTAGAAGCGCACATACGAATTCGTCGCCTCGAGCCCGCCGAACTCGTGAATCCTTTTCTTCGCTCGTTCAAGATGCGGAGCGGCGGCCGAATCACCTGCCAGACGCAAAGCAACCCACGCCTTTACGGTCGCGTTCAGCTCAGAAGGCCCGCCGTAAAATATGTTCCAGCCACCATCGAGGAGCTGGCGGTCGCGGATATACTTCGCGAGCTTCGCCGTTTTTTCGGATTTCAGTTCGCCCAGGATCTGCAGGTAGAGGATGTAATCGGATTCAAGCGTGGTGTCGGCTTCGAGCTCGCCCCACCAGTAGCCCGTCGGATTCTGCGCCGATAGGAACCAATCGATAGCGCGCCGAATGGCTCCGGCAACAGGGGATTCCGTTTGCCGGCTCCGGGCGGTTGCTTGCCCCGCATCGCCCTCACCGGTCACGCGGAGTTGTGCCTCCGGTGTCATCAAGCCCTCAGACATGCCCTCGTCTCACTCACTAAGCTAAAGGCCGGTTTGGCGGTATGGTATGGCCTCCCCGGGTAGGAATGCACACGATCTATCGACAATACAGGTACTTACAGGCCAATCCCAGCCCATTATCTTTTGTATTTGGTCTAGGGTCAACTGAAAACACCTGCCTGGACCCCGCCCAGGCATACGTTAGGATGTCATCCCTTAACGAAGGGCTGCCTCGGACCCTCTAACGGTTCGTTGATGACAATACTTCGAGCCTGCGAACGCGCTCGGCAAGTTCGGGCAGTCGGGCAAACCATCCGTACTGTCGTTTGAATTTCTCGAGCGAGCGCGCCGGCGTCCCCCAAACCACCTGGCCGCCATGGATGGTCTTCCCAGTCGGTATTCCCGCTTGCGCCCCAGCGATCGCCCCGTCTTCGAGCGTGCAATGGTCGGCGATACCCACTTGGCCCCCGACGACCACATTCTTGCCGAGAGTGCTGCTGCCCGAAATCCCAGTTTGCGCCGCGACCACAGAATGCTCGCCGATCCGGACGTTATGAGCCACCTGAACCAGATTATCGATCTTCACTCCGGTGCCGATCTGTGTCGTATCGAGCGACCCTCGATCGATTGCCGTGTTCGCGCCGATCTCCACGTCATCTCCAATTTCGACGCCCCCAACCTGCGGGAATTTCCACTGGCGCCCCTCGCCGGGAACGTAGCCGAATCCGTCCGCACCGATGACGGCTCCCGAATGAACTTCCACGCGGTCCCCCAGCTTCGCCGCCGCATACAGCGTGACGCGCGGATGCAGCCGGCAGTCCGCTCCCACGCGGGCGCCCCGGCCCAGAAAGCAGAATGCTTCGATGATTGTCCCGTCGCCGACAGTCACCTCGTCCTCAATCACCACATAAGGACCGATGAACGCGTTTGCCGCAACCTTGGCGGTCGCCGCGACGATCGCCGTCGGATGCACGCTCGGATGGGGCGTCGGCTCTTTCGCCAGCAGCGTCGCCGCTTTTGCGAAAGCCAATTTGGGCTCGCTCACTTCGAGCAAAGTCTTCCCCTCGATTCGCACGCCCTTTCCCGCAATCACGCAGACCGCGGCCGACTTCGCGGCACGCTCCGCATGGCGCACTGAATCAACATAAATCAACTCCGTGGCGCGCGCGCGTTCGGGACTGGCAACGCTTGAGATTATCGCCGACGCATCTCCGCGCAGCTCGGCTCCGAGATACTTGGCGAGATCACCCGCAGTGCAAGTCCCCGTGCGAGTCTCAGTGCGAGTCATTGTCGCATCTCCTTTGCCGAAGCTTCCCTAGCGTACTGATTCGAATGGCCATCGGCTCACTAGAAGGGGTAGATCGGCTTTTCGCCCGGCGGTCGCGTCTTCCAGCGCTTGTGCACCCACAACCATTGATCCGGGTACGTGCGCACGTAATCTTCAACCACTCGCATGAACCTCTGCGTCGCCTCCCTCACGTCCGACTCCTCGTTTCCCGTGCGCACCAGTTCCACGGCTGGCTCGAAGCGGAGCCGGTATTTTCGCCGCTGCGCGTCCCACGCCAGGAATCCCGGCACCACCGCCGCGTCGGTGCGCAGCGCGATCCGCGCCAGCCCCGACGTCGTCGACGCCGGAATCCCGAAAAAATCGACGAACACACCCTCTTCGAGCGTCGTGTTGTGATCCGCCAGAATCCCGACCGTCCCTCCATCCCCCAACACCTTCAGGATCGAACGCGCCGAGCGATTTTTCTCGATCGGCTGATTCCCCGATCCGCAGCGAAATCCATTGATCAGCGCGTCCACGCGCCGGTTAGCGATCGGCCGCACCAGAAAGTGCAGCGGATGGCCGTAAAGCGCCTGCGCGAAAGGCGCCAGTTCCCACGCGCTCATGTGTCCGGTCAAGAAAAGAACGCCCTTGCCGCGCCGACGCGCCGCGTCGAAATTCTCGAATCCGTCCAGCAGGACGATTCGCTCGATGTTCTCCCGCCTGTATTTCGGAAATTGCGAGAACTCGCCCGCCATCCAGCCAACCTGCCGGATCATTCCGCGCGCAACTTTTCGGCGCCGCGCGTCGGTCCAATCGGGAAACGCCAGCTTCAGATTGAACATCGCGGCGCGCCGCAGCGGCATCCGGATTGCGTAAGCGGTTGCGGCAAAGCACGCCCCCGCAAATCGCGCCGCCGGCCTCGGCAGAAGCCCCAGTAATTTCAGCCCAGTCCATGCCGCGGCATACTCCAGCCATTCGCGCATCGCGAGCCATTATGCGGGAGGCTGAATGTCGGCGCCAGAGGGTGTCGAGCGGTGCTAGACTGACCAACTTTGAGCAATCATTCCCCAACGCGGTCACCATGGCTGCGACCGGCGCCCATGGCAGCCGCGCTCGCAAGTGTCCTTTGCCTGTTCGGAGGCCTGGGCGCAATCGGCCTCGTCGGCCCCGATGAGCCGCGTTACGTCTGGATCGCGCGCGCCATGGCCCAAACCGGCGACTGGCTCACTCCCCGCCTCTTCGGCCAGCCGTGGTTCGAAAAGCCGGTTCTCTATTACTGGGCTGCCGACATCGGATTCCTCCTACACCTATCGGCCGAATGGGCAGCCCGGCTGCCATCCGCTTTTGCGGCTCTCTTTGCGGCGATCGCGATCGGCTGGCTCGCGCGGAAGCACTACTCCTCGGCGCGGTACGCTGGCTTTGCAGGGGCTGGTCGTGAAGCGGGCGACCCGGCACTACCCGGCAGCCTCGCGCGAAATCCGGCGATCCTGGCTCCCGTCCTGTTCTCAACAAGCGTCGCAGCAATCGGTTTCGCGCGCGCCGCCACGCCCGACATGCTTTTCAGCTCCTGCATCACGCTGGCGATGGCCGGTGCCGCGCAGGTTCTCCACCAAGCGAGCGCGCTCCGAGGCAATCGCGATTCCCTTTCCGATCCGCCGCCGCGCGACTACCGGCCGCTGCTCGCTTTCGGCGCGTTTCTGGGTGCGGCAGTGCTCGCGAAAGGTCCTGCTGGAGTTCTACTGGCTGGTGGATCGGTCGTGCTCTGGGCGCTCGCAACGCGAAAATGGCGCGCGGCGTTTCGTCTCGCGCATCCGGTGGCGATCGTCGCGTGTTGCGTCGTCGCTCTCCCCTGGTACGCGATCTGCGCCTATCGCAATCCTGATTTCCTGCGCGTCTTCATCCTGCAGCACAATTTCGAGCGCTACCTCACCCCGCTCTTCCGCCATCAGCAGCCATTCTGGTTCTTCGGCCCGATCGTCCTTCTCGCACTCCTTCCGTGGACCGTCATGCTCTGGCCCGCCGCACAGGAGGGCCTTCGCCTCTGGCGAGAAAAAACCTGGCACAGCTCTCCCGGGTTTTTCTTTGCATGCTGGGCCGTCTTTCCGGTGCTGTTTTTCAGCCTCTCGCAATCCAAGTTGCCGAGCTACATTCTTCCCTCGATTCCCGCGATTGCGCTGCTCTCCGCGGTCGGCAGTGCCCGCGCTGCAGATCGAGGCCGCTCGTCCCAGATATTTCTGGCTGGCGGCATCGGCGTGGCTCTACTCGGCCTAGGAATTGCCGGCCTTGCGGGGGCTCATCGGATCCCGTGGGAAGCGCTCAATTATCACTACACTCCGGCATTCGTTTCGATCGTCGGCGGCCTGGCGCTCGTTTTCGTTGCGACTGTGGTGCTGTTCATCCTGGCCGCGGCCCTTCACGGCAAATTCGATTACGTAATTGCACTCAGCGCCCTTTTCGTCGCTTTGAGCGTCGAGACGGCAAATCTCGCTCTCCTTCCAACGCTGGATCCCCTTTACTCGGCAAGGTCTAACGCAGCCTTCATGCACAACGATCTGCATCCGGACCGAATTTTCACCTACCACCTGAGCCGCAGTTGGGTTTGGGGCTTGGCGTTCTATTTCCACCGCGAACTCCCCGAGTGGTCGCCCGGGGATCCCAACGCCGCGCTCGTTCTGACGACGCCGGCAGGCCTCGCGGAAATTCGAAAGCTCGGCCGGTTCCAGGGCAGTCTTGATGAGCCTTATGTGGGTGTTCTCTACGTCCCGATCAATCAGGCGCCGCGCTAGCTAGTTGGGGGATGTCGGCGGAGTATTCAGCAGGAAGAAACTGACGACTTGGTTTTCGTACGCTCGGCGATCGTCATCTGACAGGTTTCGGTATGCCGCCTTCACCCGCACCATCGTCTTCGGATCGGGCGATTTGACGAAAAGCTGCAAACCTTGATCGGCCAGCACGGGGCTATCGTCGGCGAGGATGAATAGCTTGGGAATTCCGGCCGTCGCCGCCAGGCGAGTCGAGACCGGAGGTTCATGCCTCTGCGGATAGTTGTACATCCGGAATCCGAAATCCACGAATCGCTCCACGTTAGGGATGGTCTGCAGCCCGGAATTCTTCACCTGTATCCGCACCATATCCCGCGGATCGGCATACGGGTCCTCTACCGCAAACGCGGCAACCCGCTTGTCCGTCGACGCCACCTCCAGCACCGCGTATCCGCCCATATCGGTGCCCCACAGCCCAAAATGCCGGACGTCGACATCATCGCGGGTTGCGAGGTATTGCAGCGCGGAACGAAGCTCGCCGGTCTCGCGGTACCCGAGTGTCGCAATTCCGGGGATGGTCCCGGCCCCCGTGAAGTCGAACAGGAAAACGTTGAACTGATGTTCCTGGAGCGCGGTCGCCAGCGTGAGAACATCGCTGCGTTGCGCCCCGTATCCATGGCACACGATGATCGTCGGCGCGCCCCTCAAACCCGGGAAAAACAGGCCGTCCCGCGTGGCGCCGCCCGCGACCGGAAACGACAGGGTCGTCGGATGTCCCATCATGATGTCCACATCAATGTTTGCCTGATTTCGCTGCGGATGAACGATCTGGTAAAGAAGAAAACCTGAAATCGATGCGACGGAAACCAGCGCGAACAAAAATAGCGCCAGGAGTCCGGAGATAATCTTGGCGAGGCGTGAATTGCGCAGTTCGAAAGCTATGGCCATCCAGTAATCGTGGGGAGCTCGGCTGCGAGCCCCGGCGCGACGTGTTAGCGCACTTCCTTTCGGAACCTAGTCTCTCATACTGTTCGCCCTGAATCCCGCGAGTTGGGTTCTGGGCGTCCCAAAGCTATAATAGCTTTTGAACGGCATCTATCTCTCATGCAGATCGTCGACCTCCGCACCTTACAATCACGGTCGCTCGAAGGCCTGTTCCAGGAAGAGGCCCGCCACTGGCGGGAGGAGCTCCACTGGGATTATCGGGCGTCCATCGAGCTGATCCGGCGGTTCATCGACTCCCGGGCCTTGGGCGGGTACGCCGCCATCGATAATAGCCTCCCGCTGGGTTACGGCTTCTACGTCCTCGAAGATCGCAAAGGCCTGATAGGCGGACTTTTCGTCTCGCCACGCTGCGCGCAAAGACCGGTCACGCAAGCCTTGCTCGGCGAGATGCTCGGCGCGCTGCGCGGCACGCCGCGCCTCGAGCGTATCGAGGCCCAGCTGATGCCCTTCGGCAGCGAACTCGATCCCGCCTTCCTCTCGCAACACTTCCTCCTTCATCCCCGCCAATTCATGTTTCTGCCGCTCGCGGACTCGATTTTGTGCGGGAAACCCCTCTCCAATGGGCTGCGCATCGAGCCCTGGAACGACCGCGCCTTCGAGGCCGCCGCCCGGCTGATCCAGCTCGCCTACGCCGACCACGTCGACGGCCAGATCAACGATCAGTATCGCAGCGAAGCCGGCAGCCTGAAATTCTTGCGCAATATTGTGCTGCTGCCCGGCTGCGGACAGTTTCTCCCCGAAGCCTCATTCCTGGTCCGCCCCGCCACCGGCGACCGCCTCATCGGCATGATTCTTACGTCCACCGTCGCCGAACGCGTCGGCCACACCACGCAGGTTTGCGTCATGCCCGGTTATCACGGCCACGGTATCGGCCGCCAATTGATGGAACACTCGATCCAGGCCCTCCGCCACCGACATTACGATGCGCTATCGCTCACCGTCACCGCCATCAACAAACACGCGGTCGATCTCTACGAGCATCTCGGCTTTCGCACCCTAAAAACCTTCGCGGCAGGCGTCTGGCAGGCGTAAAGCGCGTTACTTCTTGACGCGATCCTTCAGCAATCCCTTCAGCTCGTCCATGAATTCCTTCACGTCCTTGAAATCGAGATACACCGACGCAAATCGCACGTACGCCACCTTGTCGTGCTTCTTGAGCCGCGCCATCAGCAGCTCGCCAATCTCCGTTGTCGTGCGCTCGCGCTCGCTGGCTTCGCTGACGAACGCTTCCGCCTCGTCCACAATGGATTCCAGCTTGCTCACGGCCACCGGGCGCTTCTCGCACGCCTTTAGCAATCCCTGCAAAATCTTCTGCCGCTCGAATTTCTCGCGCCGCCCGTCCTTCTTGATCACCATGTACGGAATCTCGTCGATCCGCTCGTACGTGGTGAACCGCCGCTTGCATTTCAGGCACTCTCGCCGCCGCCGAATCAAATCCCCGGTCCGCGCCTCGCGCGAATCGATCACCTTGTCATCCAGATGCGCACAAAAAGGACATCTCACCGCGGCAACTCCCCCGACGGCGACGCCGTCGACGATTCCGTCGCATGTTCTGCCTCGGCCAGCAACTCCGCTTCGCCCGCCCGCTCTTCCGCCTGCGCCATGCGCCGCAGTTCTCCCATCGGCCAGCCCTCTCGAAATAGCAGCGGCAACCCAACGATGCAGCACGAGGCGAATCCGACCAGCCAAATGACAATCGCGAACACCGCAGCCGGCTCTTTTTCTACTCCAAGCACCAGCGTCAGCACAAGGAACGTCGCCAGCTGCGCGCCCCCGCCCACGCCCGGCAGCTGAACCGCCGAACCAACCAGCGTGAACGCCACAACTAGAATCACTTCGCCCAAAGTAAGCTGGGCGAGCCTCCCGCCGAAAGCGTGTGTCGCGATCACGTAAACCGAAACCACAAGTAGCCAATGAACCGCTGTGTAGCCGGTCAGCGCGCTGAGATCCTCCCACGTGCGGATGCCCTGCAAACCCTCGCTGAAACCCTCGAGCAGCAATACGATCTTGCCGCGCCAGCCGTGGCGCCATTTGCTGTCATGGAGCTTCTTCGCCAGCCATCCCGCGCCGTGATACCGGAAATAGACCAGAAACGCGATCGCCGCGATCAGCGCCAACAGCAATAGCACCCCGGTCGAGCGCGCGATCTGGACGATGGACACGCCGGACGTCCCGCCCGCCGCCTGGCTCGCCGCAATGCTTGAAAGAGGGCCGTGCTGCAGCACCAGCAGCGCGCAACCGGCCAGCACCAGCGTGGCCACCGCATCTGAAATCCGCTCCAGCACGTACACGCCAAACATCCCTGGCATCGACAGCGAATCCTTGCGCGCGATCAGCACCGGACGGATCGGCTCACCCGCGCGCCCGAGCAGAAATATGCACGAAAATCCCATCAGCGTCGCGCTGTACACATTCCAGAACTTCGTCGGGCCAAGCCACCTGCAAAATCGCATCCATCGCAGCGCGCGAATCGCGAAGCAAAGATAGATCACGGCGACGCCGAGCAGCAGCAACGACACGCGCGAATGCCGCAGCGACGCCGCGACCATCCCCCAGCGAAAGCCCTCTAGTGTGATTGCGTTGCGAAACTTGTAAGCGAAATAACCGAAAGCCGCCAGGGCAACGAGGAGCAGAAGGTACCTTCGCGACTTTTTCATCGTCTGGCTTGCACCCTAGCAGCAAGTTTCCGAAGGGTCAAGGCGCGACGCGCCTTGGCCTTTGACGTTCCGGGTGCCCGTCCTCGTCTTGTGACGGTGGGGCCCCACGAGCGCTCAATCGACGGATAGCGGAGCCATATCCGCAACTACCAAGAACGTCGCCAATTCTCCGCCTGTGCAGTTCTCACGAATCGGGTTATCCTGTTTGTGTCTTCGAAAGGGTCCGCCGGTGCGGAAATTCGAACTCGTCCTCCTGATCCATGCCCACCAGCCAGTTGGAAATTTTGATGACGTAATCGAGCGCGCCTACAAAACTTCCTATCTGCCCTTCATCGAAGTCCTCGCACGCCATCCCTCGATTCGCGCCGGCCTCCACTATTCCGGCCCGCTCCTCGAGTGGATCGAGCGCCTCCATCCCGAATATTTCGACGTTCTGCGCGCGCTGGTGCGCTCCGGCCAGATCGAAATGGTCGGCGGCGGCTTCTACGAGCCGGTCCTGATCGCGATTCCCGACGAAGACCGCCGCGAACAGATCGCGCGCCTCGCCGCCTACATCGAAAAGCATTTCGGCGCTCGTCCGTGCGGCGCATGGCTCACGGAACGAGTCTGGGAACCCGAAATTCCCTCCTCGCTCGCGCCCGCTGGCGTCGACTACACGCTCGTCGACGACAATCATTTCCTCGGCGCCGGTTTCAACCTCGAGCAGCTCTACGGTTACGCCATCGCCGAAGATCTCGGCCACATAGTGAAAGTCATCCCCGGCCTGAAAATTCTCCGCTACCTGATTCCCTTCCGCGATGTCAGCGAAACCGCCGACTTTCTTCGCGGCGCCGCGGGCAAACATCCCGGCGGCTTCGCGGCCATGGGCGACGACCTCGAAAAGTTCGGCGTCTGGCCCGGCACTTACGAACTTTGCTACGCCAACGGCTGGCTTGAACGCTTCTTCGTCATGCTCGAACAATCCGCCGACTGGCTCTCGATTGCCAAGCCGTCGGACGCCGTCTCATCCCGCCCGCCGCTCGGCCGCGCCGAGCTTCCCACCGCGTCCTACACTGAAATGATGGAATGGTCGCTGCCGACCGCTGCGCGCAACCAGTACCACAATCTTCTCGACGAATTCGCTAAGAGTCCCGACGTTCTGCCTTTCCTTCGCGGCGGCACCTGGCGCGGCTTTTTCTCGAAGTACGCCGAATCGAATCTGATGCACAAGAAAATGCTCTACGTCTCGAAGCAAGTTCATGACCTCGCGCCGAGCCGCCGCCGCGACCAGACCTTCCTCGCCTCGCGCGACGAAGCCACCATCCTCCTGCTCCGCGGCCAGTGCAACGATCCCTACTGGCACGGCATTTTCGGCGGCCTATACTCGCCGCACCTGCGCACCGCCGTCTGGCGCTCTCTCGCCGAGGCCGAAGCGCTCGCCGATTTGCTCTCGCACCGCAAGCATCAGTACGTCGATATGGCGCGCCTCGATTTCGACGCCGACGGCCGCGAGGAAATCTATTTCACCTCCGACCGCTACGCCGCCCTGCTCAAGCCCGATGACGGCGCCACTTTCCCTGCGATCGATTTCCGCTCGGCCAACGTCACGCTGATTAATTCACTGATGCGCCGCCCCGAGTCCTATCACGCCAAGATTCGGAATCTGACGACGGCCGAACCTAAGGTCGCGCAATCCATTCACGACCAGGTTCACACCAAGGAAGAGGGCCTCGAGCGCTGGCTCAAGTACGATCGCTGGCCGCGCCACGCCTTCCGCCTGCTGCTCTTCGGCCAAAACAAAACCCAGCAGGATTACGCCGCCATTCACCTCGAAGAGGACGCCGCGCTCGCCGCCGGCCGTTACGGCGTCGCCGACGTCGCTGAATCGCGCGTCTCCCTCGCCTCCGAAGATTCCGCCGACTGGCCTGCCCAAAAAGCGTTTTCTCTCGCGCCCACGGAAGACGGATTCGAAATCGTCTGCGATGTCTTCGTGCGCCGTAGCGCCCCCGGCGCCGCGTCCATCAATATCGGCCTTGAGGTCGTCCTCAACTTCCTTGCGCCTTCCGCGCCCGACCGCTACTTCGAGTCTGATGGCCGCCGTTACCCGCTCCGCTGGTCCGCCGCAATTCCCGGCGAGGAGTTGCGCATCGTTGACGAATGGCAGGCCGTTGCCGTCTCCCTGCAGGCCTCCAACGCCCGCCAGTTCTGGATCGCCCCCATCGAAACCGTCTCCGAATCCGAAGACGGCTTCGAGCGCATCTACCAGGGCTCGCAAATCCTCGCCGTCTGGCCCGTCGAGCTCGCCCCCGGCGCCGAATTCCGCGTCCAACTCAAGCTAACCGCCACCCGCCTCTAGCCTCCCGCGCATGTACGAAACACCGTCATCCTGAGCGAAGCGAAGGATCTCTCTTCACTTGTGGGAACGCTGCGCAAGTCGCCACGAACTCAAGCTCAGACCTACCTACCTCTGGGCAATCCCGAGGAAATCGCCATTCCGAGCGAAGTCTCGCGCGCCTTTGCCTTTCCCGCGGTTTTCGCGGGCGCGAGACGCAGCGAGGAATCTGCTCTTGGCTTCTCGTCGAGGCAGCTCCGACTTGTCTTCCCACGAACCACTAATCGCGAGCCACAAGCCATACCCTTCTAGCCACTCTCTTCCCGTTTTGCTAAATTGTTTTGGTCTGGAGGAACGCTCGTGGCCGTTTCGCAGGAACTTCTCGAAATTCTGGTCTGTCCGGTGTGCAAGACTCCGGTGAAGCTCACGCCAGACCAGCAGGGCCTGAAGTGCGCCACCTGCCGCCGCGTCTACCCCATCCGCGCTGACATCCCGGTCATGCTCGTCGACGAAGCCACCATCGAAACGGAATAGTCCGCGTTTTCTGCCTGTCCCGGTTTTCTCTGCGCCTCTGTGGCTCTGTGGCTAATACGGCGGGAACGAAATCGACTGGTCCTTGAAATTCACCCACAGGTGAACCGTCTTCGTCGAATTCATCTTGATGTCATCGCCGTCGGGAAACGGCGAATAAGGACTCACTTCGATCTCGATGTCCGTCGCCGAGCCGTCCTTGACGTGCTCCGGCCGCCCGATGCGGTAACTCTTCACGGGGCCGTAATACCCTCCCGGTCCCCAGTCTTCGGTGAAGTCCTTGAACGAATACGACTGCGACGGCTGCCAGATCTGATACGCCTTCTGCAGGTCGCCCTGGCTCACCGTGCTCATGAAGCGGTTCGCAGTGGCCACTTCGCGGTGATAGACGAACGGGTACCACAGATACGCCGGAAACACAGCCACAAACACCGCGATCGTCACGATCACGGCCGCGGTTCGTATCACGTAGCGGCGAAGTTTTGACGGAGGATGATCGATGGGCGATTCGAAAAGGGCCACGCGACTCCCGCCCCCCATTTCTAAAAGTCAGAACTGGCGCTTGAAGAGGGCGATACTGCCCGAAACCATCAACGCCGAGAAGCCAATCAAGACTAGCACGTCCTTGTAAATGCCTTCAATGCCGGTATTCTTCAGCGTCAGATCGTGCAGCGCGTGCACTGTGTACGTGAACGGATCGATCACTGAAATCCAGCGCAGCCACGGAGGAAACGCCTCCACCGGATACACAGCTCCCGACGGGAAAAACAGCAGCATATTCAGCACGCCGAAAATCGCGCGCGGCACAAGCGGGTCGTCCACGCGCACCATCACCAGAAACATCAGGCTGATCATCGCTACCGACGCGCAGAAAATGATCACCCCGAGATAAAGCAAGCGCAAGGGATCCCAAAGCCTGTCTATCCCCGCAATCAGTCCGCCGATTACGATCAGACACATTCCGGCCATGAACGCTTTGACCGTCCCCGCGCCGATCAGGCCGCCGATCAGCTCGGTTTTGGTAATTGGCGTCAGGAGATATCCTTCGTGCAGCCCTCTCGTCTTGTCGTCGATGTACGTGATTCCGCCGCCAATCATCGCCGTGATGAAAATTCCCATCGCGGTCGACCCTGCCAGCAAATACTTGATGTACTCGATGTAGGGATATATCTCCACCGTATCGAGTTCCACCTGCGGGTCGAGGCGCGGAGATACATCCGGCGTGTTCAGTTGCGTCGTCATCTCCTGAACGCGCTCGAGCACCGAGCTGGAAATAAATTGGTCGCTATTATCTTCCGTGAAGACGATCCGCGGCCGGTCCTGCCGGTAGTAGCGCCGCGAAAATTCCGGCGGGATGTCGACCACGCCTCGCACGAATCCCTGCCGTAGATCGTTGATCGCCTCCGGCAGCGAGTCGTACTGCACGATGCGGAAGGTCTCCGGCCCGGCCGCGATTCCATCGAACATCTCCTGCACCCGGCGCGACTCGACCGAATGATCCTGGTCCACCACGCCCAGCGCCACTCCCTTGATCTTTCCGCCGAACGCGTAGCCCAGCACCACCAGCTGCACCAGTGGGAAAATCAGCGAGCTGATCATCAGCGCAGGACTGCGAAAGAATTTCCGCATGTCCCGTTCGATCAATGCATTTATGCGGTAGAGTTTCATTGCTCTCTAGTCCTTTGGCTGCTCATCGCGAGAATGGAGTCAATTCACGCGCCGGCTTCTGCAACGCGTCGCGCAGCGCGGTGCCCGTGTAATGCAAGAACACGTCATCGAGCGTCGTGCTCTGCACCAGTACGCGCTTCACGTTCACCTTTTTCGCGCGCGCGAGATCCATCAACGCCGCAACCGTCGCCGGCCCGTCGTTTGACGTAATGTGGACCATCTCTTCCCGCTGCGTCACGCCCGTCGCGTGCGCGAGACCACCAAGCTGCTCCACCCAATCCGCCGGCTCGCCCTCGAATTCCGCCTCCACGATTTCCGTTCCCGGCACGCTGTCTTTCAGCTTCGTCGGCGTGTCGAGGGCCGCCAGCTTCCCATGATCGACGATCGCGATCCGGTCGCACAGTTTGTCCGCCTCGTCCATGTAATGCGTCGTCAGCAGAATCGTGAGCTCCGAATGATCCCGCAGCTTCCGGATCATGTCCCACACGTTCGACCGCGACACCGGATCGAGGCCCGTGGTCGGCTCGTCCAAGAACATGATCTTCGGCGAATGGACCAGCCCGCGCGCAATCTCCAACCGCCGCCGCATGCCGCCCGAAAACGTCCGTACCAGTGCGTCCCGGAATTTCAGCAGCTCGACCGACTCGAGCAGCCGGTCGATCAACGGCCCACGCTCGTTCGCCGGGACGCCGTAGAGCTTCGCGTGAATCGCCATGTTCTCCTGCGCCGTCAATTCCGGGTCGGACGTGAACGCCTGCGGAATCACGCCGAGCACGCCTCGCACGCCGTCCGGATCGGTGCGGATGTCGTGCCCGCCGATGCGCGCCGTGCCCGACGTCGGCGGCGTGAGCGTCGTCATCATCCGGATCAGCGTCGTCTTCCCCGCTCCGTTCGGCCCGAGCAGCCCGAAAATTTCCTGCTGTTCGACGTCAAAGCTCACGTCGTTAACCGCCGTGAACTCGCCGAACTTCTTCGTCAGATGGTCGACTTCAATCGCCTTCATGGCCGCATACCCTATGTTCTTAATCCGTAAGGGCGGGTTTCAAAACCGCCCCTACACCCGTGATCAGAAGGATTCTTCGTCTACAGTCTCGCAAACCAACTCTTCGCCGGCGGCGGCGGCAGCAACACCGTCGCCGTCATTCCCGTGAACAGCCTGCGGCCATCGTTCGGCACCGCCACCTTGATCGCGAACGTCTTGATGTCGCGCTTGGTGCGGCTCACGTCGCGCTGCGTAGCGAAATCATTTTCCACGCCCTTGAAAAACACCGGCCCCTCGATCACCCTTCCCGAAGGCAATCGCACGCGAAGCACCTGCCCGAACTGCACGTCGTCGATGTAGCTTTCCTCCACGTCTGCTTGCACCCACAAATGATCGACGTCCACCACCACGACAATCGGCGCTCCCTGCGCCACCACCTCGCCCTGCTTCGCCACGCGGACCGAAACCACTCCGTCTATCGGCGAATAAATTTTCGTGTAACCAAGCTGCGTCGCCGTTTCGGCCTCGCTCGCGCGCGCCTGTTCGAGCTGCGCGATGGTTGTCGCGACCTCGCTCTGTCGCACATCCACCTGCTTGCGATTCGCCTGCGCCACTCCCAGAGCCGCCGCCTGGGCGTTCACCGACTCCTCGAGCGACTTCACATTCGCCTCCGACACCTGCAGCGTCGCCTGGGCATGATCGCGGTCCTGCGCCGATTCCACGCCGGCATCGAAGAGGCCTTGCATGCGCTTGAAATCGATCCGGTCGCGCCACAGACTCGCCTGCGCCTGATCGAGTTGCGCGCGCTGCGAGGTCAGCGTCGCCTCCGCCTGCTTCAGCGATGCGTCCGTCTGATCGTCCGTCCACGCGTAATTGTGATTCGCCTCGTGCACCTGAGCCTCAAGGCTCGCGACGTTGGCCTTCGCCGCCGCCAGGCTCGCCTCGAGCTCTTTCGGATCGAGCTCCGCGATCAACTGCCCCTTCTTCACTTCCGATCCCTCGTCGACCGTCAGGTTGATCATCCGCCCCATGATCTGCGGGCTCACGATCACTTCGTTTCCATCGACGATCCCCGTCAGCGGAATCGCGTTCCCGTGCGGCGTCGTCAGCAAGTACGAGATGAGGGCGGCCACAAAAACCGCTCCAATCAAAATGAACGATCTGTAAGGCTTCATCGAGCCTTTGCTCCTTTGGCCGTCAGGCCGTGCTCGAGGAAATCGAGCAGCGCCCGCTTCCGGGCCGCCACTGCTTCCGGCGCCAACAGGTCACGGCCGGCGACGCGCCCGAGCATCGCGGCCGTCGCAAAATACGACGTGGTCATTTGCATCGTCAGCATGGCGATCTGATCCACGTCGACCGCGCGAAATTCTCCCGTCGCGATCCCCTCTTCAAGAGTGCGCGCGAACTCGCGGCTCAGCGGGCGGAAGAAATCCCTCACCATGCCATCGAATTCCGGCCGCGATTCCATCGCCTGCCGCTGCAGCAGCCGCGGGTAGTTCGGGTGCGCGGCGAGAAAATCGAAATACCCGTTCACGCATTGAAAGAACCTCTCGCGCGGCGAAAGCTTCTTCTTTGGCGGCGCGAAGACCGTGGATCGCAGCTGCCGCGTGAGATTCTCGAGCACCGCGAGATGCAGACGCCGCTTGTCGCCGAAGTAGTAGTACAGCATTGCCTTGTTGGCATGCGCGGCCGTGGCAATCTCCTCCGTGCGAGCGCCGGCGAGCCCTCGCGCGGCAAAGTGGCTTTCCGCTGCGGCCAGAATTCGCCGCGCCGTCGCCGGGTCTTCAACTCTTCTACGTCCGCGCGCCATGTTTATTTCAGACTCCCAGCCTGTTCATGTACTCCTCGGGATACCGCGCGCCCACGGCCGCACCGCGCGGCGCGAGCTCGTCGATGCGCTTCAGATCGGCGGGAGTGAGTTTCACGTCGAGCGCGCCGAGGTTCTGATCGAGATACGTGCGCCGTTTCGTCCCGGGAATCGGAACGATGTCGTCGCCCTGCGCGAGCACCCACGCCAGCGCCAGTTGCGCTGGAGTACAATTCTTTTCCGCCGCGATCTTCTCGATCCGCTGGACCAGCTCCAGATTCTTGTTGAAGTTTTCGCCCTGAAATCGCGGCGAAATCCGCCGAAAGTCCTTCGGACCGAAATCCGCGCTCTTCACCTGCCCGGTGAGAATCCCGCGTCCCAGCGGGCTATAGGGCACCAAGCCAACGCCCATCTCGCGGCATGTCGAAAGAATTTCGCCCTCGGGATCGCG
Source organism: Candidatus Acidiferrales bacterium (assembly GCA_052146315.1). Classification (GTDB taxonomy): domain Bacteria; phylum Acidobacteriota; class Terriglobia; order Acidiferrales; family UBA7541; genus Palsa-295. Next base: position 28,180 of record JBKQNJ010000096.1, read on the forward strand.
CGTCCAGATCGAGTACTCGCTCTGCAGCGCCGCGATCGGATAAGTCGCATGCGCGCGCCGGATCGTCTTCGCGCCCGCCTCCGAAAGCCCGAGGTAGCGCACTTTCCCCTGCTCGATCAGCCGCGCCATCGCGCCAACCGTATCCTCGATCGGCACGTTCGTGTCCACGCGGTGCAGATAAAACAGATCGATCGTCGAAATCTTCAGCCGCTCGAGGCTCGCCTCGCACGCGGCCTGGACGTACTCCGGCTTGCCATTCACGCCGAGAAAACGCCCGTCCGGCTGCCTCATGTTTCCGAATTTCGTCGCGACGATCACTTCGTTCCGGCGCTTCGCAATCGCGCGGCCCACCAGCTCTTCGTTCGTTCCGCCGCCGTACATATCCGCCGTGTCCAGCATCGTGATGCCGCGGTCGATCGCGTGATGGATGGTTGCCGTCGATTCCTGGTCGTCCGGCGTGCCGTAGGATTGCGACATCCCCATGCAGCCGAGTCCGATGGCGGAAACGATGAGCGAGCTTTTGCCCAGCCGGCGGTATTGCATAAATCCCTCCTCAGGGGGAGTTTGTATTCTTCAACCAAATGGTTAGTTTAATCAGGCAGGAGCGCGGTGTCAAGCGCCCTCGATGATTGCCTAAGGCAACTCTCCTAAATACGGAAACGCGTACCATGCAAGCCACGCGAACAACATCCAGTGGACGAATAGGCTGTATCTGAACGAGGATGTTTCCTTCCAGCTTCGGGCGAACGCAAGAGCTAGGAGGGCCACCCATGCTGCGTTCAGCGCGCACACCACATGGGTAAATCGTGAGCCCTCATAATGCAATCCCCATTCCCAACTCGTGACAAAATAGGCGACGCTGAGCAATATTGCGACTACCAGTAAGACGTACGACCTCCTGGGGACTTTACTTTCACCGCGGAATAGGCCGGGGTGCCACACGAAGAAACACAGCATCGGCAAAACAACTGCCGCCTTCGACAAACCGAAATCAGAAAGAAGAAAGGCGGGCAACACCGTCAATGCTGGAAAAGGGCACCATATCGTTGGGGAGCCGGAAACGAGAAGCCCCATCGAAGCCGGAAGTAGCAATCCCAGACCGGCCACGGCCGTTGCAATGGTGCTCTTCGAGTCCCGATTCACCGGCATCTCCGCCGACTCACTACGATTCAAGCGCGCCGCCCGACCCAGCGGGTAGCTCAATCGAATATTTCGTGCGCGTCATTTCGCGGTGGCGTTCGAGCGCCAGCTCGATCAGGCGGTCGATCAACTGCGGATACGGCAGGCCCGACGCTTCCCACAATTTCGGATACATGCTGATCGACGTAAACCCTGGAATCGTATTCAGTTCGTTGACGAAAATCTTCGATGTGCGCTTCTCGAGGAAAAAATCGCACCGCGCCATTCCCGCGCCGTCAATCGCGCGGAATGCCCGCACTGCATATTCCTGAAATGTCTTTACCTGGCTTTTCGTGAGCTTCGCGGGAATGATCAGGTTCGTTCCCTGCTCCAGATATTTCGCCGTGTAGTCGTAGAATTCGCGGTGCGGGACGATCTCGCCGGGACTCGACGCGCGGACGTCGTCGTTGCCCAGCACCGAAACTTCGATCTCGCGCGCACTCACGGCGCGTTCCACCAGAATCTTCATCGCGAATTCCGCGGCAAGATTCAGCGCGGCCGGCAGCTCGCTCGCCGTCCTCACGCGCGTCATGCCGACGGACGACCCGAGCGTCGCCGGCTTCACAAACACCGGGAAGCGCAGCTTTTTCTTCACCAGCTTCAGTACGGCGGCAGGCTCGCGCTCCCACTGCGACCTCTGGAAAGCGACGTACGGAACAGCCGGCAAGCCCGCCTGCTCGAAGAGGCGCTTCTGCACATCCTTATCCATGCCGACCGACGACGCGAGCACGCCCGCGCCCACATATGGCAGCCCCGCCAATTCGAGAAAGCCTTGCACTGTGCCGTCTTCGCCAAACGTGCCGTGCATGATCGGGAAAACCACGTCGAGCGAGACGCTCGGCTGCCCGGTATTCCGCGACATCGGCACCAGCGCGGCGGCGGTCGGATCGGGCGGCAAGAAGACGCGCTCGCCCGATTTCAGTACGTCGGGCAGCATCTTTTGCGCGCCCGTGCCGACGAGCCAGCGGCCGTCCTTCGAGATGCCGATCGGCACCACTTCGTATTTTTCCGGATCGAGCGCGCGAATCACCGACGCAGCCGACGCGAGCGAGACTTCATGTTCGCCCGACCGCCCGCCGAACAGCACCCCCACCCGCAATCTTTTCGCCGAGGTCATCATTCCGAACTCCCACCCGTGCAATAAGAGTTGGTTCGTAGGGGCGCTGCTTGCTGCGCCCCTTTATGCGCGATGCGTCCGACCTCGCGAAACGTCGCCGTACTGCACGCCGTCATAGAATCTTCTTCCCGAGCCCCGATAGCACGAGCTCGACACCCAGCGTCGCGGTCGTATTGTGCACATCGATCACCGGATTGATCTCGACCAGCTCCATCGAAACCAGCGCTTTCGTATCGGCAATCATCTCAAGCGCCAGGTGCGCTTCGCGGTACGTCACGCCGCCGCGCACCGGCGTGCCCACCCCCGGCGCGTCCGTCGGATCGACGAAGTCCATATCGAGGCTTACCGCAATCCCGGCCGTGTCGTCACTCGCCAGCCGCAGCGCATCGGACATCACCTCGCGCATGCCGCGCTCGTCGATATCGCGCATCGTGAAAATACGCACGCCTGATTCCTTCACGAGGCGGCGCTCCTTCGCATCGAGATCGCGGATGCCGACCAGCACCACGTTGCGCGGCTCGATCATCGGCTTCAGCGGCGCAAGGCCGGTCAGCTCCGCCGGGCCGTAGCCCATGATCGACGCGAGCGGCATGCCGTGAACGTTGCCCGAAGGCGACGTTTCCGGCGTGTTCATGTCGCCGTGCGCGTCGAGCCAGATCATGCCGACGCGCTTCGAATCCTTGTGGAAATGCGCCACCGCGCCTGCGGCTGTGCCCACCGCAATCGAATGGTCGCCACCAAGCACAAGCGGCATCATGTCTTCGTCGAGCGTCTTGCGGACGATTTCGCCGAGCGCCTTGCATGTCTCCGCGATCTCGCCGAGATACTTCGCGTTCTTCTCGCCGTAGTGCTGCTCTTCCGGCTGGCGCACGGCGATGTTGCCGATATCTTCGATCTGCCGCCCAAGCTGTTTCAGCCGCTGATGCAAGCCGGCAACGCGCAGCGCAGACGGACCCATATCGACGCCGCGGCGGCTTGCGCCGAGGTCCATCGGAACACCGATGATGCGAATTTTTTCGGCCATCTGAAGCCCGCGATCACGCCCCGCAGTTATGAAGGGCCACTAAGGATAGACGCGATACAGCATGCGTGGGAAGGGGATGACTTCGCGGATGTGCTCCGTCCCGCAAATCCATGCAACGGTGCGTTCAAGGCCCAAGCCAAATCCCGCGTGCGGGACGCTCCCATACCGCCGCAAATCGAGATACCACTGCAGCGATTCCTCAGGTATTCCCTGTTCGTGGATTCGCTTTAGCAGCGTCTCGTAGCTCGACTGGCGCTCGCCGCCGCCGATGATTTCGCCGTAGCCCTCGGGCGCGATCATGTCGAAATTCAGCGCCAGATCGGGACGCGCCGGATCGGCCTCCATGTAGAAAGCCTTCATCGCCGAGGGATAGCGATGGATGATCACCGGCTTTTCGAAATTCTTCGAGAGGATCGTCTCTTCATCGCCGCCGAAATCGTCGCCAAACTTCGCCGGGTTTCCGGCCTTCTGCAGCACCTGCACCGCCTCTTCGTAGGTAATTCGCGGAAACGGCGGCGCCACCTTTTCGAGCTTCGAGATATCGCGGCCAAGCGCGGCTAGTTCCCTGCTCCGGTTCTTCACCACACCTTGCACCATCGCGCTCACGAGCCCTTCGCCCAATTCCATCATGTCCGAAAGGTGCGAGTAGGCGGCTTCGGGCTCGAGCATCCAGAATTCGGTGAGGTGGCGCCGCGTCTTCGATTTTTCCGCGCGAAATGTGGGGCCAAACGTATAGACCTTGCCAAGCGCGGCGGCCGTCGCTTCGACGTACAGCTGTCCCGATTGCGTGAGATACGCCTTTTGGTCGTCGATGTAGTTGACTTCAAAAAGCGTTGTCGTGCCTTCGCAGGCGGCGGGCGTGAAGATCGGCGCGTCGGTCAGGATGTAACCCTGATCGTCCATGAAATTGCGCGCGGCGCGAATCGCTTCCGCGCGGGTGCGAAGAATGGATGCTTGCCGCGGCGTGCGAATCCACAGATGCCGCCGGTCGAGCAGGAAATCGACGCCGTGTTCCTTCAGCTGGATCGGGTAAGGCTCGGATTCCGGCACTCGCTGCACAACCTCGACCGCGGCGATATGAATTTCGCAGCCGCCCGGCGCCCGCGGCTCGGCCTTGATCGCGCCAGTCACGATCACGCTCGATTCCTGCGTCAATCCCTTCAGCGCGCCAAACGCCTCCGGATTCTCCTTCAGCGACACGACGCCCTGAATGATCCCCGTGCCATCGCGAAGAATCGGAAACAGCAGCTTCCCCGACTCGCGCAAATTGTAAAGCCACCCGCGAATCGTCACAGTCCGCCCGGCATATTCGCTCGCGCGTTCGATGGCGACGATTGGATTTAGCGGAGCTGGTGCGCCGGATTCCTGTGTCATCGCTTCGCCGAGGGCCGGTTCCACGGTTCGAGTGATGGAACGCCTTTCTTTACGAGGTGCTCCTCCAGAGTGTCAAAGGTGGCGCGAATCTGATCGAACGTCGGCGCGCCGCCAGGCTGATCCTTCAATTCGAGCACAAGCGGCAGGGGCTCCGGCGCGCTCGCAAAGCCCGTGAGCGCGGCATCCCAATCGATCGTGCCGCTGTAGGGCAGCAGGTGCTCGTCCTTTTCGCCATGATTATCGTGGATGTGCGTGGTGGCGACGCGCGAGCGCATCAGCTCGAAGCCTTCCGCCACGCCCGCATCGAGGTGCGCGTGCCCGATATCGAAGCAGAACCGGAGATCGAGCCGCGTCTCCTTCGCGAATTGCACGAGCGACGCAGGCGAGCCCAGCTCGCTCGGCGTATTCTCGACGGCAATCGTCACGCCGCGCTGCTTCGCGAAAAGCGAAAGATGCTCGAGCGAGCTGAACGCCGCATCGTACCTGCGCGGATCGGCCTCCTGCCTGCCGGTGCCAAGGTGTTGGACGAGATAGCGAAACGGCACCGTCTCGGAGACGTCGATCGCCCATTTCACCTCGTCGACTGCATCCACGCGCCGGACGCGCTCCGTCTCCGAAATCGAAATCGGAATCCCGCTCTCGCGCCCCGGCGACGAATTGCGCTCGGTCGGAGAATGCAGCGAATGCAACGTGAGCCCGGTTTCCTCGAGCGCGCCGGCCAATTCGCGCAGCGCCTCCGGCGACCGGTAAGTGAAATGCGAAGACGCGCAGAATATTTCGACGCCGTGAATCCCGGCCTGCGCGATTCCCTGCAACATCTCCCTGCTTAGCGGTTGGTGAACGTACCGGTACGTCGAAAGAATGCGTCGCATCCCACCCTCAGTGCAGCATCATTCGCGAAGTTCTATGGTCCGTGGAAATCGCCCCGCCGTCAATAGCCGTCGCGTCGCCCAGGACTCAATTCTTCTTGCTCAATTTGGATTCGGATTCTTCGGCTTCCACGCAGACTAAGTAAAGTGACGTCCAGAGGTGCAAGGTTCCGTCGGTGACGTTGAAACCCAGAGCCAATTGGGTCGTTTTGAATTTGGAGAAACTAAAACTCAACCTCCCGCGCTCTTCTCTGCTGCAATAGACGAAAACGCGATGGTTCCCGCCAATATCCAGGTCGTCGATTTCGATGCTCTCTTTGGCCGGCCAAGTGAAGGCTTTGTGCCCGTCGAACTTGAGCGAGTAATTGTTCCCAGGGCACTCCATGTTTTCCGCGAGTGCCGTCTCGGTCCAGTTCTTTGGCAGAGGCAGAACGCAAATTGAACCCTGCGATGACTGCGCGGAGGACGCTGGGCAGAACAAGATTGCGATCACCAAAGCAGCCATCGCTGGCCGGACCGCTCGCATTTGTGCGATCCACAGCAAAGCGTGTGAGCCTCCCGCGAACAGTACCACGAATTACTCCGGGCTCAGCAACCTACAAACGGCCGGAGAGAAGCAGCAGGAGGAGGGCCGCGCCCGCCGCCAGCAACGCGCCGAACCATAGTGGAATGCGGATGCGAAAACGGGCGCTCTGTCGGGCGCGCGGGCAAAGGCTCGGGCCGGTCAAGAAGCGCTACGCCAATTCTCTTCCGCGGCGGGCGAGTCCCGCAGCTCGAAGCTGGTTGCGGCTCGGGCTCAGGCAGGCACTCGGTGAACTGATGCGGCATGAGCGAATGTTAGCACCGGACAAGTCCTCGCGGGAAGATACCCGAAACGCGCGCTGTAGAACTACCCTGAATTGTGCACCTTAGCGCGTCCCTACGCCCGGCCCGCAAGCTGGCGTGCCAAATCGCACCAAAATCGGCTTTTCTCGGACGTTTCGGAGACTTTTATCCCCCCGACGAGAGCATCATTGATGCCCCAGTTGCTGCAATGTTTTCGGGCGCGTTAGCCCTCTTGCCGGCAGCATGCGCGCGTCGTCTCATTCGCTCGATTTTATGGCGTGCGCGCCGTGCGTGATCGCTGCGCCGGCGCGAAGTGCGGCCGCGACGACCACCGCCTCGGAAATTTCGTGATCGGAAGCTCCCGCCGCGCGAGCCTTGTCCGAGTGAATCGCGATGCAATAGGGGCACTGCGTGGTAAACGCGACGGCGAGCGCCATCAGCTCCTTGTACTTCACCGGGATTGCGCCGGCGGCCATCGCCGCTTTGTCGAACGCCCAAAACGCCTTCATCCCTTCCGCTGCGTTGGCTTCGATGATTTTCAGTTTCGCAAGATTTTTCATGTCGTACACGGCGCACCTCCGCGTCGCAAACAGGATTCTCGATGCTGCTGAGAGTTTCGAGTCGCGCGATTATAGATGCTGCGCGCTGGGCAATGCCACGCATTTTCTGAACTCTCTCCGCCCGCAAAGTGATCAAAACAGATCGCGGAGGCGCACCGCCACATCGAATCCAACGAGCAGATTGGCAAGATTGTCGTGAAGGGTCTAGCGGCTGCCCATCGTCCGAGCATTCGTGCAGCGTGGGAAGACTGCGGCGATGGCAGCTCTGACGCCAGTTTCCGTAATCAGTGCGCTAGAAGATTGACGAAGGCGAGTGCCACGATGGCGCCCCCGAGGACGGCCAGGGCGAACCATCTCGAGAATCGATGGCGTTTGCTCGTGCGCCGCATATACGCCAAAAGGCTCGCATCGATGGCTGAAGCTGCAGCTTCGCCCGGAATGGCGCGGGCGGAGGAACTTCTCCGCGCGCGGCGCCGACGTTCAGGTCTAACGGCTTCGTATGTCATGCATCAATCGTAAGCGTGATTGCGATGTTTCGCGGCGGGCGACATCCCGGGCGATTCGTAAGAGTTAGTTTGCGGTGAGTTAATTGTCCAGCTCGCTTATCTAATCTGGATGGACTGCGGCAAAGCAGCACGAATGGTCTTCCAACGTTCCGAATCGACGGACGGGCCAGCCACCGACACTTCGTACACGACCGGCCATTTTTTCATCATCAACAAGTCGACGCCGACGCCGCGGGGCGTGGTCAGCCGCAGGATGTGCGCCGGCAGGCCGCTCACCGTGGCTGATTGCTCGCTGTCGAGCACCCATCCTTCATTCTTTTCATAGCGATTTGCGACAAGCTCCGCGTCGCCATCCACGGAAGGAGTGAGGATCGGGAAATCCGCTGCCAGAACGGCGTTAAAGCCGTCGGATGCGGTCAGACGACAAAGAAATCGGTCAGGGCCCCGCGCAGGCTTCCAAGCTCCCGGCAGTGTCAGCGTTACACCGTACGCCGGGTTTTTGTAGGTTGTGTGTAGGACTTCGCCCGGGGCACCATCCCACGACAGCGACTCCCGGGTGCGGTCGATCTCGGTGAATTTGGCGGTGTAGCGAACGAGCAAAGTGCCGGAGACGGCAAAGCCTGCCACCACGATCACGAGAGCGATCGAAAGAATGATGAAGACGGACGTCCGATTGGTCTTATACGGCGCGGCGTGAGAAGTTACTCCAAATGCGGGGACAGGATCGACTGCCGGAGGCATGCTCATTCACGCGCTCCCTTACGCCGGCGGCACCAGGTTTGGCCGGGCCGAAGCCGACTGGCGTCAGGCGGCTTCGGAGAGGAATTCAACCTGGAACGACGATGGGACGAGCCCGACGCCAGCGCCGCGAGCGAGGAGTTCGCGGACGGCCCGGCGCCCTTCTTCGCCGTAATCGAGCGTCCAGCGGTTCACGTACATGCCGACGAATTTATCGGCGAGCACCGGGTCCATATCGCGTGCGAATTGCAGCGCGTATTCGAGCGCGGCTTCCCGATGTTCGAGGGCGTAGCTGACGCTTTCACGGATGATGCGCGCGACCTGGCGGCCCATGTCGGTGCCGAGGCTGCGGCGAATCGCATTGGCGCCAAGCGGAAGCGGAAGACCGGTTTCCTCCTGCCACCACTGGCCGAGATCGACCACGCGGTGCAGCCCGATCTGCGAAAAGAGCAGCTGGCCTTCGTGGATCAGCAGGCCCGCTTCGACTTCCTTGTTGCGGACGGCGTCGAGAATCTTGTCGAACGGCATCGTGACGGTTTCGACGCCGGGCTCGAAGAGCTTCAGCGCGAGATACGATGTGGTGAGCTTGCCGGGAATGGCGATCTTGCGGCCCTTAAGATCACCCTTCTTGATCGGATGCGAGGAGATGACGATCGGACCATAGCCCTCGCCAAAGCTGGCGCCACAATCGAGCAGGAGATATTTGTCGGCGACGAAGGCGTAGCCGAAAAAGCTGACGGCTGTGACGTCGTAGGTCTCTTTGTGAGCTTCGTGGTTCAGCGTCTCGATATCGCAGAGGATGTGGTTGAACTTCACACCGGGCAGGCGGACCTTCCCTGTGGCCAGGGCGTAAAACATAAAGGCATCGTCACTGTCCGGTGAATGGGCCAGCTGCAGAGTGGTCGTCATCGGCGTCGCGGCGGGTGTCGACATGTTTTTGACCATCCTGGCGCTCAGAAGAAGCTCACGGTCGATCGGTCCGGAGACACATTACTCCAAGCTCTGTGTGGCCTGGCCTGTGAACTGAAAACGGCGTCCGGAGTGTGCGCTTTCGTGTGTGAGTGCCGTAGTTCGAGCGAGGAAAGGATACCACACGGTAACGCCGCGCGTACAGATTCAGGCGAAGGCACACCTGTGGAAATTGGAGGCGATGGGACCTGGCGGATGGCGCTGCGGGGCGTTCGTCCGGTAGAATGCGTGGCAGACCGCCGATCTGCCGGGAAAGTTTTCCCGTGTGATCTCGGAGACAGGAGAGTTCCCTGTGCCATCATTTGCTGGTGTGGATTTTCTGGAGTTTGACTCGTTGCTGAGCGACGAGGAGCGGCTCGCGCGGCAGACGGCGCGGAAGTTCGTCGACGAACAGCTGCTGCCGATCATCGTCGAGCATGATCGCGCGGGGACGTTTCCGATGCAGCTCGTGCCGCAGATGGGCGAGCTGGGATTTTTCGGCGCGAACCTGAAGGGCTACGGATGCGCCGAGATGTCCAACGTGGAATACGGGCTCGTGACGCAGGAGCTCGAGCGGGGAGATTCGGGGCTGCGCAGCTTCGTTTCGGTGCAGTCGGCGCTGGTGATGTATCCGATTCATGCGTTCGGCTCGGACGCACAGAAAGAGAGATGGCTGCCGCTGCTGCAGCAAGGGAAAGCGATCGGCTGCTTCGGGCTGACCGAGCCGCAGTTTGGCTCGAATCCAGGTGGGATGCTGACGCGCGCGGTGAAGAAGGACGGCGGTTACGTCCTCGACGGCGAAAAGATGTGGATCACGAACGGGTCGATCGCCGATGTCGCCGTGATCTGGGCGAAATGCGAAGACGGACGTGTGCGCGGGTTTCTGGTGGAGAAAGGCACGCCGGGGTTCAAGGCGTGGGCGATTCACGGCAAGCAGTCGCTGCGTGCATCGGTAACGTCGGGGCTGGCGATGACCGGCTGCAAGATTCCCGCGGAGAATCTGCTGCCGGGCGTGGAGGGGCTGAAGGGACCGCTATCGTGTCTCGACCAGGCGCGCTATGGCATCGGCTGGGGCGGGATCGGGGCGGCGATGGCGTGTTACGACACGGCGCTGAACTACGCGAAGCAGCGGAAGCAGTTTGGCGACAAGCCGATCGCCTCGCACCAGCTCGTGCAGGAAAAACTGGTGTGGATGATCACCGAGATCACCAAGGCGCAGTTTCTCGCGCTACAGGTCGGGCGGCTGAAAGACAAAGGGCGAGCGCACGCGTCGCACATTTCGATGCTGAAGATGAACAACGTGTGGATGGCGCGCGAAACGGCGCGGATGGCGCGCGAGATCCTCGGCGCGAACGGAATCGTCGAGGAATACGGCGTGATGCGGCATATGAACAATCTCGAATCGGTCTACACCTACGAGGGCACGCACGACATCCACAAGCTGGTGATCGGCGAGCGGATTACCGGGAGTGCCGCGTTCGTATGAAGACGAGCATGCGCCTCGGGGAACGCTTTCCCTTTCTGACGAGAGATACTATATCGGCGCTGAATTACAATTGTTCGAATCGGTATCGGCTGTAAATCACCTGACATGCGGGGGCGTCCATGGAACATGAACTGAGCCTAGAATTCTTGCGCGTTGTGGAGCAGGCGGCGATCGCGTCGGCTCGAACGATGGGCCTGGGCGACGGCCACAGGTCCGATCAGGCGGCCGTCGAGGCCATGCGCACGGAGATGGATACCGTCAGCATGGACGGGACGATCGTGATCGGCGAGGGCGAGCGCGACAAAGCCCCTATGCTCTACATCGGCGAACACGTGGGCCTGGCGGCGCGCGATAAAAAGCACCTGTATCCCGCCGTGGATATCGCCGTCGATCCGCTGGAGGGCACCAACCTCTGCTCGAGCGGTGCGCCCAATGCCATCACCGTACTCGCGGCGAGCGACAAGGGCGGGTTGCTCCATGCGCCCGACCTCTATATGGAAAAGATCATCGTCGGGCCGCTGTGCAAGGGCGCAGTCGATCTCGATGCGCCGGCCGAACACAACCTGAAAGCCATCGCCAAGCGGCTCGACCGCAAGGTGAAAGATCTGGTGGTGACGGTGCTCGAGCGGCCGCGGCACGAAAAGCTGATTCAGGATATCCGCAAGACCGGCGCGCGCATCCGACTCATACAGGATGGCGACCTCTCGGCAGGAATCAGCGCAGCGGTTTCGGATATGGGCGTCCACGCGGTGATGGGGATCGGCGGCGCGCCCGAAGGCGTGCTAACGGCGGCAGCGCTGCGCTGCCTGAACGGGCAAATTCTAGCGCGGCTCGTGATCTCGAAGCCGGAGCACAAGGAGCGCGTTGCAAAAATGGGCATCAAGGACCCCAAGCGGATTTACGACACGCACGAGCTGGCGCCGGGGAAGAAAATCATCTTTGCGTGTACGGGAGTCACGCCCGGCGGTTTGCTGCGCGGCGTGCGGTTCTTCGGCGGCGGGACGCGAACGCAGTCGCTGATCATGACCCTCGACGACCGCGAGGTCCGGTTCATCGATTCCGTGCACCTCGAAAAGGCCAGCGCAGACGATGTCCGCGTGCGATTCTACTAGCGACAAATTCAACCGATGGCACAAAAGAGCGCGGCCCTGGCGCGCCCGGCGACTTTCGTCGGGGCGTGGCAGGGCCGATGAGGGCGTGGCGATGGCCGCGCGCCGCGCAGCGAGACGCTGCTAGCGGTTCAGCGCGGTAACCGAATGACCGCCAGCGTGCTGCTGGCGGCGGGGTATGCCGTGAGGTACGCGCTCGACCGTTTGCGGGGCGAGCGGACGTATCTGCTGGTTGGTGCTGACATGCTCGCTAATGGCCTGCAGCCTTTTCAGGATGCCCTGCCATTGCGTCCAATCAAGCTGGCGCAAAAACGGCCGCAAGCCCTGAATGAACGGGTCTTCGAGCACCGTCTCGCCATTCGTCTCGGGAACGAAGAAGCGGTTCAGGCCGACCCCCAACGCTTCGGCAATCTTTTCGAGCGTGCCGAGGCTGGGAGTCATCTGCCCGCTTTCGATCCGGGACAGGTACGAACGCGAGACGCGCGACCGAGCTTGTAGCTGGCTCTGTGTCATGCCTCGAGATTCGCGCAATTGCCTGATGCGCTGGCCGATATTCTCGACAGTTTCGCGATTCGGCCAGTTCTCAAACAATTGGCGGTCATCCCCCGGTAGATCCGTGGGTGACGGCGTCGGAATGACAAACGTCACCTTAGGGGGCAGCAGACGAAGGCAGCGTCGGCAGTTGCCAGTGCGTGTACGGTATTGGACTAATCCGCAAACACCACAGCGGATCACTTCCCGATCGAGTTCCATGCTGGCTGCTATACCTTCTTTTTCCGCCACCGGTTCTCCTCGCAGACTTTTCCGGCGATGCGAAGGGGAGGAACAGTACGACGATCAGGGGGAAGGCAGGAACTAGGCGCGCGAGTGATTTTCCACAGGGTGCCAATTCTTGTCAAGCCCTTTTTTGTCTGCAACGACATATTTTAGCCCCGGGCGACAGACGATGGCAACCACTTGAGACGGATAGATGCGAGGCGTGTCTCTTTTTGTTACGATTCCCTGGGGGCATCTTTGATCTCGAAGATAATCAGAGATTTGCTTGCGCTTCTTGTGATGTCGCTGTGCGCGGCGCCGATCGGCAGCTTCGCGACGGCGGGCCAGGGCCACGGCTCGTGGTCGCTCGAGAGCATTTTGAAGCAACTGGATGACGAAGCCAAAGATTTCCACAGCCTCGCAGCGGATGTGGAGCGCACCAAGGTTACCGTGGTCGTGGACGACCGCTCGACCGAGATCGGCACGATTCTGGTCCGCGGCGACAAGATGCTGCTCGACATGAAGACGCCCGACCCGCGCACGATCCTGCGCACGGGCGACACGCTCTACGTCTATACGCCCGGACTGAAGCGCGTCGAGGAATACAATCTGGGGAAGAATAAGCAAGCCGTGGAGCAGTTCCTGCTGCTCGGCTTCGGCACGGCGGGCGCTGAACTGCGCAAGGGCTACCTGATCACCGTGATGCCCGAGGTCACCATCGGCGACCACCGGACGGTGGAGCTCGAGCTAACGCCCAAGTCGGATGCGGTCCGCGCCCAGATATCGAAGATTCAGATCTGGCTCGACGAATCCACCTGGCTGCCGGTGCAACAGCAGTTCTTCGAGACAGGCTCGGGCGACTACTCGATCGTGAAGTACTCGAAGATCGTACGGAACGCGCCCGTGCCGGAATCGAACTTCAAGCCGCATTGGCCCAAGGGCACCGAGAAGATCAAGCCGCAGGGGTAGAGGATAGGCGGCAGGTCGTTGGTGGTAGGTGGCAGGTGTCAGACCACGTCCATTCCCAGCAAGCACACCCGCTCGTTCGCGTCTCCTGGCACATGGGCGGCGGCGAATCGATTGAGGCTTTCCGGGCTGCGGGGCTGGTCGATCGGCTCGAGCTGAGAGTGATTCCCGTGTTACTCGGCGACGGCGTCCCGCTTTTCCCGCGACATGCCCGCGGCGACGAACGGTGGAAGCTCACCAACAATCGCGCCTTCAAGAACGGCGTCGTCGAGTTGTGGTACGAACGTCCGGCCACTGCGTAAGGTACCGTCAGAAAAACACAGCTGATCGCCTGCACGGCCCTTCGAATCAAATCACGGTTCCTCAATAGTCCCTTAATTCGAATGCAACATAGGCGGAACATCCTCCACTGCCAGCCTTACCGCCGAAACTGTCACTAGACCATCGGAGGAAAGAACATGATACGTGTGTCTCAACGAAGGACGTGGCGCGAGCAAGCGATTGCAGCCGTGCTCTGTGCTGCGCTTGTTTCGTTTGCAACTCCCGCGTCAGCAGGAACGCCCGGCAACAACGACAATAGTCACGGTAGCGAAACCCAAACCCCCATCAAGCACGTGATCGTCCTAATCGGCGAGAACCGCACATTCGACCATCTGTTCGCGACCTACGTCTCGCCGAGCGGCGAGCCGGTCAAAAACCTGCTCTCCGAAGGCATCATCAATGCCGACGGCACGCCCGGCCCGCATTTCAAGAAGGCTCGGCAATTCCAAGCCGTGGCGCCATTTAGGACCTCGTACTACATCAGCCTCGATGGCGACGATAAGGCTCCTTACGCCATACTTCCGGAGCCGACCCTGAACTTTTCGCCCAGCCCTGCAACTGGAGAACCGCCTCCGTTTCCGCCGGCTTTCTTGCCTTTGCTTGGAGGTATCGAACCCTCTTTAGAGACAGCCCAGCTGCCCCTGCTGACCACCGGCGCGTCTGGGGCCCCGCAGACCGCTGAGCTTCCGGATTTCGATTCGCGAATCGCGAACTTCAATAAGCTGCTGGACGGGCCGTATCCCCTTGAAGGAGCGACTCTTCCCTACGATTCGTACACGGGGGACACCACGCACCGGCTCTTCGAGATGTGGCAGCAATCCGACTGCGACATAAGAAACGCGACATTTGAGAATCCTTCAGGTTGCGTGAGCGACCTGTATCCCTTCGTCATCACTTCTTATACGAGCGAACCTGATCCCAACAGCTTTCCACTGGCTAACCAAGTAGATGACAACGGCGGCAGCAATTCCATGGCGTTCTATAACATGCAGAAGGGCGACGTCCCGGTGCTGAAAAGTCTGGCCGATCAATACTCGATGAGCGACAATTACCACCAGGCGGTAATGGGCGGCACCGGCGCGAACCACGTCATGTTGGGTACCGGCGACGCCATCTTCTGGAGCGATGGCAAGGGCAATCCAACGACTCCGCCCTCGCACATCGCCAATCCCAATCCGCTGCCAGGCTCGGACAACCAGTACACGGTGGACATCAATTTTGACGGGAATTTCACCGAGTGTGCAGATTCTTCCCAGCCGGGGATTGATCCGATTCGCGACTACCTCGCCTCACTGCCCTATCATCCGAATCCGAATTGCGAACCTCGCCATTTCTACATGGTGAACAACGACAACCCGGGGTTTTTGCCGGATGGCACTGTCGACACGGCCGGAATCGCGAGTGGCGGCTCCGTTCCTCCGACTAATGTGCGCACCATTGGCGATGAACTCAGCGACAAGGGAATCTCGTGGGCTTACTACGGCGGAGCTTACGACGCCGCTGTGGCGCTCCAACACGATCCGACGAGCACAAATCCGCTCGTCCAGATCGGCAGGGCCTACTGCAACATCTGCAACTTCGAATCCTATGCCACGTCCATCATGGGCGACGCAACGCAACGCGCCGCACACATCAAGGACGCTATCGACTTCTTCAATGCGGTCGACAACGGCACACTTCCTGCAGTCTCCTTCGTGAAGCCGGATGGTCTGTTGGATGGCCACCCAGCATCTTCGAAAGAAGACCTGTTTGAAGGCATGGTTACGAAAATCATGGACCACCTCACCGCCAATCCCGAGCTGTTTGCATCCACCGTTCTGTTTATCACCATGGACGAGGGCGGCGGTTTCTACGACTCCGGCTACATTCAGCCGCTCGACTTCTTCGGCGATGGACCGCGCATTCCGCTGATTGCGGTTTCGCCGTACGCCACCGGCGGACACGTCAGCCACACCTACGCCGACCACGTTTCGATTCTGAAATTCATCGAGCGAAACTGGAATCTGAAACCGTTGACCAACCGCAGCCGCGACAATTTCCCGAATCCGATCGCGGATCGCGAAGACCCGTACGTACCCCTTAACAGCCCGGCGATTAGCGATCTGTTTGACTTGTTCGACTTCGGCCCACCTTATTAGGGAGGGCGGTCAATAGCACGCTGTAGCCTACGGTAAGACCTGACGCCGGCTGCGGTACTAAACGCGGCTGGCGTCAGACTTTCCCTCCGAAACTCGGACACTCCTACGCTTTGGCTGTCTTGGTCTTTGGCTGCAAGGCGGCGGCTTCGTGTTCCAGCAGCGTCTGCTTACGGCCGACCCCCCAGCGATAGCCGGCGAGATTGCCGTCCTCGCGTACGACGCGGTGGCACGGAACGACCACCGAGACGGGATTCGTGGCGCAGGCGCGCGCAACGGCTCGAACAGCCGCCGGATTCCCGATGGCGCGCGCTACTTGCGTGTAGGTTCGCGTCGTGCCATAGGGAATGCGGCGGAGTTCTTCCCAAACGCGGCGTTGGAAAGCCGTTGCCTGCACGTCGGTCGGCAAATCGAGATGAGGCTTTTGGCCGCGGAGGTGCGCGAGGATTTTCTCGACCCATTCGCCGAGGCTGTCCGGACCATCGTCGTCGCGGCGAAGCTCAGCGCGAGGATATTCCTTTTCGATGGCGGTGAGCAGCGTAGCGTCCGACTCGCCAAGATACAGGGCGCTGATGCCGCGTTCCGTGGCGCCGACCAGCAGGCGTCCGAGTGGCGAATCGACGATTGTGTAGTCGATGTGCATGCCTTCCCCGCCCCGGCGGTAGGCGGCGGGCGTCATGCCGAGATGCGATGGGGCGCGTTCGTAGAGGCGGCTCGAAGAACCGTATCCAGCTTCGTAGAGTGCAGTCGTCACGTTATCTCCTTTTTTCAGGCGCGATTTCAGGCGGCGCATGCGCTGCGCGTCGGCATACTGGCGCGGCGTGATGCCGATCGTGGCGCGAAACGCGCGTTCGAGTTGATGTGTGCTCATGCCGGCGGATTGGCTGAGCTGGCCGAGCGTGAGGCGAGCGTCGGGATCGGCGAGAACGCGAGCATCGATTTCGCGACACACGCTTGCGACCGCCGCGATTCGCGGATCCGAGAGCTGAACGGTGCGCGGCCGGCAACGCTGACAAGGCCGGAAGCCTTTCTGCTCGGCCGCTTCCGCCAGTGCGAAGAAAACCACCTGCTCGCGCCGAGGCTTGCGCGAGGCGCATGACGGACGACAATAAATCCCGGTGGAGCGAACGGCGTATACGAAACTTCCGTCGGCGCTGCGATCGCGGGACTGCACGGCTTGCCAGCGCGCCGCGCCATCGAAGTTTTCCACAACTCGGTTTCGCGCGGGGGCATCTGATCTCATTCTGAATTCGCCTCAATTTCCCTTACGCCGCCACAGTAACGCATTCCGAATCGCGCCACTATCCGATTCTCGCGGTTAAAATTTCTCGCGCCGCCGACAGCGGTCGGCCCTCCGATGTGCGGCACGCGGGATTTGACGCCATCAAGAGCACACTGATTCTAAGAGGCTTAGGCGAAACAGTACCGGAACTCCTGCCATGCATAGTAAGCAAGACCCAAATAGTCCCTCCATTGAGCCCGTGGGGGTTAATGATACGGCACCAACCCAGCGTGCCGGGTTGACGCAGGTTTCGGCCTCCCGCATATTCGGAAAACCTGCCAGGGGTCTTAGGGGTTTTGTTTCAGGGGTACTTGGGGAGAGTTCATGGGAGCTGCACCGGAACGGAACGGGCACGCCGCATTATCTCCACTACGTATACACGAAGTTGAAAATCGAACTGAAACAATCGCAGCCATGTCAGGCAAGCCGGGGCCGCGACGCTTTCCGCGCGTTCCGACGCACGCTGTCGGCGTGGCGGCCGAGCGCAGGCGCTACCCGCGCGCGAAGCTTTCGCTGCCGCTGGTCCTGACGCGCATCGGCGACTACCAGGAGCCGGAGCCTGTGGCGCTGGTAACGCGCAACATCAGCTCGAGCGGCGTCTTTTTCCTCGCGCCGCGCGAGATCGAGCCGGGAACCGCAATCGAGCTCGAAGTGGCGCTGA
Organism: Candidatus Acidiferrales bacterium; assembly: GCA_052146315.1. Taxonomy (GTDB): domain Bacteria; phylum Acidobacteriota; class Terriglobia; order Acidiferrales; family UBA7541; genus Palsa-295. The sequence goes on from JBKQNJ010000096.1 coordinate 46,036, forward strand.
TCGAGCGGCCGGCGGGATTCGGCCGCGTCCAGATGTGCACGGCAGCCCATATCGTCCGCACCGAAGAGACGGACATGCCGGGCTGGCGTGGCTACGCCGCGAGCTTCGACGATTTCGCCCTGAGGCGCGACGACGTGATTCCCCTGCGCTATCGCAGCGCCTAGCTTAAAGGTCGCTGGCAAATCCTTACAGGTCTCACCCTGCATTGGCGCTGGAGCTCGCCCCTCTGCCTACTTCTGATACGATTCCCTGCTGTGAGCCGAACGCAATTTCACGCGCGTGTTCTCTGCGCTAAAGGGTTTTGATCTCTCGGGCGGCGCTATTTCGAAGGCGGCTGCGAGGAATCGGGCGCGGGAGAGGCCGCAGCAGGCGCGGGCGCCGGATTCAACTTGAAGTCAGTGGAGTGAATGACCATCCGGAGATGTATCTGGTCGCCGCCGTTCGAGTCGTTAAGATAATCATCGGAGCTGACGTAAGTCGGCAGCCAGTATTTCCCCTGAAAATTCTCACGGTAGACCTCAAAGAGCGAAAACGGAAGCTTGATGCCGGCGTCGGCGAGTTCGCTGACGAATTTCCCATAGGTTTCGACGATGGCGAGATCGTGATCGTCCACATTGATCACGCCCTGAAAGAACAGGCGCTTGCGGCTCAGCATTTTCGGCTTCACCTGAAAGACATAGGTATTCACCTGATCCAGCTGCTGCTGCCCTGCGTAGAGGAAATCGTAGTTGCCGATCTCGTCGGACGTGAGAAAGAAAAGCGGAATGGTGATCATCGTGTTGACGTCTTCGAGCGAATAACTTTCGTCCTTGAGCGTCGAAACGGGCGGCTTGGAGACGCGCCAAAAGCGTTTGCCGTCGGGCCGCGTGTATTCAAGACCGGTAACCGCGAATTTGCCGCCGAGTCCGCCGATCTCCTCGATGCGCACGGTCTGCGTGAAATCATAGGTATCGTAGACTTTCTTGGCGATGTCTTCGTTGGCCGCAAATCTCCGAATGATCTCCTGCACCGGAATCGGCGGCGGGCCGGGATGCGGAACGGACGGGATGCGATCGATTTTGTAGGTGGGCGGAGCCGGAATGGGGCCTTGGCTGTCGTCTTGCGCGCGCGCAGGGAGCGCAGGAACAACCAGGATGATTGCGAACAGCACGCCGATTCTTGAGAGCCCACACATAGGCGAATTAGATGCGGCGTGTCACCAACGCGTTTGAACGACGCCGAGCGCCGCAACTGCGAAAAATAACACACCTTGCGTGTCCGAGGGAGCATGACGTCTCAACGCCCGACGGGTCACGCGGACCGATTCGGGAAAATTCGGTTGACACCCGTAAGGTTCCTTCTGTGAGCAGTACAAGCCGTAGGCGGTGGCGGGCGGGTGACACTGGTCACGTTGAGACGTGACAATCGTCACGGACTTTCTGTGTGCACGGACGTAAGAGGGGGATCGTGCGCATGCACTTGGCATTTTTGCCCGCCAACACTGGCTTCACTTGAGCGTAGGTCCTACGTCGTCGGTTCGCCGCCGTTAGCACAATCTGAACTGATCGCTTCTTTCCTAAGAGGGTCGCTGCACATCCGGGGGGCCGCATGAAACTTATTCGGGCAGCATGCATTACTGCATGCCTGGCATTGGGAACGGTTTTTCTGGCGCCGCAAAGCGCCTCGGCGCAGGGTTGAATCCTGACGAGAAATCTCGCGCCCGTGATTGGCGCGCAAATTGGTCCTTATTTGCCGAAGGGCGGGTGGCAGCTGAGTGCATCGGGGTCGCAGTTCGCGACCGGCGATGAGTACACGGGCAGCAACCTCGATCAAAATCTCACAGCCAAGGGTACGGACGTAATAGAGGGATCGACGGCCACGGACTTTGATGTGAGTTATGGCATCACCAAGCAACTTTCGGTGACGGCGGACGTTCCGGTGACAATCAATTATCATTGGAGCGCTGTTATTGCGGGTAAGCGTTGGGAGGATACTGCACGCGGTCTCAACGACATAACGTTCTCGGCCCGCTATTGGTTGTTTGACTGCACAAAACACACCGATCAAAACATTGCAGTTAACCTGGGATTGAGAACGCCCACGGGCAACGCCAACTCGCTGTGGCCATTTCCCCTCGGTAACGGCACGGACGTTATCCCGCGTCCTGTGTTCACCGGCGCCCAAATGGGCAGCGGGGCTTATGGGGTCGTCCTGGCGGTGGATGGATTCAAGGAATTCAGGTATTTCACCATATTCGGAACCGGGAGTTACCTTATCAGTACCAAAGCTCAGAACAACACTCTTTCCCTTGGGGCTGCACTAAGCCCGGCTGGGCCTGGTTCAGTGCCGGCCAACGTCCGGTACAATTCCACGCCTGACTCATACTTGGTCCATACCGGCGCCGCCATCCCCCTCCACATCCCCCGATTGAGTGGACTCTCCGGGCTCTTCGCTGGACGGATCGTGGGCGTGCCGGTGACAAACCTCTTCGGGCCTACCCTGGGTTTCCGTCAGCCTGGGTACTTTGTGACCGTCGAACCGGGCCTGAACTTCGATACGAAGTTGGCAACATACAGTATCAGCGTGCCATTACGCGTGTACGCGAACGTGGAACCTGCGGACGCCGGTACGCAGACCGGTATCTCGCGGAATTCGGATTTTACACATGACTTAATCCTTATGAGTGTCAGCTTTACCTTTGGGGGGCATAAAACACCGGAGGTCGAGGAGGCTCCCGCGCCGATACCAAGCAAGTAGATTATGCTGGGCAGGCGATTCAGCGGGTCTCAACACAGAGTCTGAGCGAGGCCCGTTGAAAGTCTGTCTGGCCGATCTGGTCCCAGCTCTCCGACGACCACGTTGAGTTTCTTCAGGAGGCGTTATGGCGATTCAGTTGTCAAGCCGATGGAACGGGGCACGCGGTTTTATGCAGAAGACATTTCGAATGGGTAGCCGAGCTACTATCTGGTGTCTGTGCGGCTTGCTCCTGGCCTCAGTCGTGATCGTTCAGGCAAGCCCCAAGAACGACGACAAATTCAAGCCGTTCAAGCTCAAGACGCTCGACGGCACTCCCAAAACACTGCAGGACTTCACGAACAAGGCCACGGTCGTCAGCTTTTTCTATCCCCGCTGCCCCTTTTGCGCGGCCGCTCTTCCCCAAATACAGAAGATCTACGACAAGTATAAGGACAAGGGGCTCTCAGCCGTGTGGATCAACGTGTTGCCCGAAGAAAACAAGCTGATTCCCAAATGGCAGGACGAAAATCACTTCACCATTCCGATTTTGATCGGGGCATCGCAGGATTCGCTACAGCGGAATTACCGGCTGACGACGACGCCGACAGAATATCTGCTCGGCCCGAATGGCGAGGTTCTCTTTTATCAGAGCGGATACAAGGCGGGCGACGAAAAAGTTCTCGAATCGAAAATCGAGGAAGCTCTGAATATCGCTCCGTAGGTTTCCACTACGATCTGCGTCACGGGCGCGGAGCTGCTCCTCGCTCCACGCCTCGCAACCACGCTCCCCTTAACTCCGGTGAGTGCGTCGAGGCTTCTCGGCCTTCCCGCTACGGGTGTGGATCAGGACATCGTCCGAACGATCTGGTGCGAGACTGCTGAGAGGCTGTCTGGTAGAATTTTTAGTCCCCGGACCGCGAGAGATGGTCGCACCTCAAGAACCAAGTGCCAGGCGCTATTACGTCAGCGGAATCGTGCAAGGGGTGGGGTATCGGTATTTCGCGCAGAGGATGGCGGCGCGGCTGGGCATCAGCGGATACACGAGAAATCTGAGCGATGGGCGCGTGGAGGTTTACGCAATCGCCCCGGCGGAATCGCACGGAGCCCTGCGAGTGGCGCTCGAGCGCGGCCCGCAGTCGGCGTCGGTTTCAAGAGTGGTCGAGGAAGAATCGGAGATCGAAGCGCGGTTCGCGGAAGGATTTTCAATCGAGTACGACGCATAATCGGAGACCATGGCTACAGCTGACATATCGCGGCCCAATTCGCAACGCACTCCAACGACGAAAGAGGAGACGATGGACGACCTGAAAAAGCTGATCCGCGAGATTCCCGATCACCCGAAGCCGGGCATCTTGTTCTACGATCTGACGACGCTACTCCAGGATCAGAAGGGATTTCACTCGCTGGTCGACCAGCTCTGCGAGCACTACGCCGGAAGAAAGGTCGACATCGTCGCTGGAATCGAGGCGCGCGGATTTATTTTCGCGCCCGCGCTGGCGTACCGGCTCGGCGCGGGATTCGTTCCCGTGCGCAAGCCGAAAAAGCTGCCATGGAAGACGGCTTCGGTCACGTACCAGCTCGAATACGGCACGGACCAGCTTGAAATTCACGAGGACGCCGTGCGCCCGGGGCAGCACGTCCTGCTGTGCGACGACTTGCTCGCGACCGGCGGCACCGCCGCGGCCAGTATCGAGCTCGTCAGGAAACTCGGCGGCGAAGTGGTGGGCGCGGCCTTCGCGGTGGAATTGAAATTCCTGAATGGCCGGTCGAAGCTCCCCGGCCTCGATGTGTTTTCAATGCTGAAGTACGACAAATAATCCGGCGCTGCGCACCTAGTCCCGCCGAAGCCTGCAAACGTTGGCAAAATGAACGGGCCTGACCCTTCTCTAAAACCTACCGAGCGCTTTAGCAGCCGCGTCGAGGCGTACCGTCGCTTCCGTTCGCGCTATCCCCGCGAAATCATCGCGCTGCTCGAAGAGAGATGTGCCCTCACACGCGACGCCGTCGTGGCGGACATCGGCGCGGGAACAGGAATGCTGGCAGAGCTATTCCTTGAAAACGGTAATCGCGTCTTCGCGGTCGAGCCCAACCCGGACATGCGAGCGGCATGCGAAGAGCTTGTGGCGCGCTATCCGCACCTAACATGCGTCGACGGAACAGCCGAGGAAACGCGCCTCGCCGCGCATTCCGTCGACTTCGTAGGCGTCGGTCGCGCGCTTCACTGGTTCGACCAGGAAAAATGCCGCCCCGAGTTCGTACGCATCCTTCGCGAGGGCGGATGGGTGGTCCTCGCGAACCAGGGGCCGGACAGGCGCTCAGAGCCCGTAATCCGGGAATTCCAGGACATCCTGAAGACACACGGCTTGGACTACGCGCACATGCGGCACCGATACGACATCGAGAGCGCAGTGCGCCGTTTTTTCGCGGGCGGCGAGTTTCACGAGGCGGAATTTGCGAGCCCGGAAGAGATGACCTACGAGGAGCTCGAGGGGTTTACGCTGTCGCTATCGGTGACGCCGCAGCCCGGCCATCCCGGCTTTCCACCCATGCAGCAGGCGCTTCGAGAATATTTTTCGCGGCACGAGTCCGGCGGCAAGATCCACATGCCGATGACGTGCAAAATTCATTTCGGGCATCTGCATTAGCGAGATTTTCCGGCAGAACGCTGGCGGACGACCTCGAAAAGCATGACGCCGGCCGCGACGGATACGTTGAGCGAACGCACCGGACCAGTCGTCGGAAGCGAAACGAGAAAATCGCAACGCTTGCGCGTGAGTTCGTGCAGGCCCTCGCCTTCGCCGCCGAGGACGATGCCGACCGGGCCTTTCAGATCGACCTCGGTGTAGCTTTTGTCCGCGCGCTCGTCGAGGCCCACGAGCCAGTAGCCCGCTTCCTTCATTTCCTCCATCGCGCGGACCAGATTCGTCACGCGCGCCACGGGCAGATGTGCGAGCGCCCCGGCCGAGGCTCGCTCAACCGTGTCGCTCAGGCCGGCGGCGCGCCGCTCTGGAATCACGACGCCTTGCGCGCCCGCGGCAAGCGACGTGCGCACGATCGCGCCGAGATTGTGCGGATCTTCGATACCGTCGAGCAGCACGAGCAAGCCGTGCTCGTTCTTCGCGCGCAGCAAGTCCTCAAGCCCGACGGCGGGCTTCGCAGCGACGAGCGCAGCAATGCCCTGATGCTCGCGCGTCCCAGCGAGGCGGTCGACCTGCTGGCGATCCTCGAAACGCACGGGAACGCCGCGCGTTTTCGCGAGCCGCACGACCGCTTCGACGCGTTCGCCATGGCGCCCGCGCGCAATCACGATGCGATCGAGCGCGCGCCCGGCGGCGAGCGCCTCTTCAACCGCGTGGAATCCAGTCATCCAGTTCACAAATATTCTCTGTGCCTCCGTGCCTCTGTGGCTAACTAATCGAACGCCGCGCAGAATTCGAGCATGCGCTGCCGCGCGCCTTTCACGGGCACAGAAAAATCGAGCCTCGCCGCAGCATCGAGCAAAAGAATGACGCGATCGAGTTCGCCGTCCCCGGCGCGGCCCGCCAGCGCGAGCCGAATCGGATAAAACAGCTCTCGGCCACGGTACGGCAACGCAGCCTTCACGCCATCGACTATTCCCTTGAAGCGATCCGAGTCGAGATCGCCGCCGTCGAGCAGACGGTTCGCAACTTCGCGGATCACGTCGCGCGCGCCCTCGCGGGCGAGAACAGCCTGATTCGCCGGCTCGCGTACGAGCGACTGCGCATCATAGACGAAGATCAGCATGAGCAGATCGGCCAGCGCCTTTCGGTCCGCGGCGTGCGGGGCGAGAAGTTCGGCAGCGCGCGTGCACCATTGTCCAAAAGCTACGTCGGCATCGATGTCGAGCGACAAATCTAGCCAGCGATGCTCGCGCAAAATCGCAGCGATATCAGCACCCGTGACCAGATTTTCGAGCGCGACAGGTGATTCGGCGGAAGAGTCGGGCGTCATGAAGGAGAATTCTAGCGCAGTTGCGTGCGCCCGTCGCGATCCCGATCAGTGCAAGCGCAGGGTGGCGATGGCGTACGCGGCGATGGCTTCGCCTCGGCCCACGGCGTCGACGCCCTCGTTGGTCTTGGCCTTCAGATTGATCTCGGCGGCAGTGATGCCGAGAGATTTCGCAAGCGCGGCGCGCATGGCGGGAAAGTGCGGGCCGAGCTTCGGACGCTCGCAGACGACGATCGCATCGCAGTGAACGATCCGGAATCCACGATCTGCGAGCAGCTTGCGAATATGCTCGAGGAAAATCAGGCTCGACGCGCCCTTCCACTTCGGGTCGGTGTCCGGGAAATGCGTGCCGATGTCGCCGAGGCTCGCGGCGCCGAGCAGCGCGTCGCAGAGCGCGTGACTCAGCACGTCGCCATCCGAATGGCCCTGCGAACCCTTATCGAAAGGCACTTCGACGCCGCCAATCATGAGCTTGCGTCCCTCGACGAGGCGATGCAGATCATAGCCGATTCCGGAAAATGTCATCCTAATGGCCTATTTGTTGGAATTGTCGGAGTCGTCGGGGTGGCTGGCGGATTCTGCCCTGATCTGGTTCCCCGCCATCTCCTCCTAATCATGAAAATCCAAAGGGCGAGAATAATCAGGAATGGCAATATATTGACGAGAAGCCTGGGCCAACTGACGCTATTGTCCTCGGACACCTCAACCGGCACGCCCTGCTTCCGCAGTCGGTCAGTCAGCGCCGGAATCGTTTCCTTGGGAACTGTGGTGCGAAATCGCTCTTGTGGCTCGCGAAGCTGGCCTTCCACTTCGGCCGTCGCGGGAGATTCCACAATCTTCAGCGAGCTTACGTTGTTCTTGTCCACCTGAGCCATGAAATCGGAATAGTTCAGCGACGACGGCGGCGCGCTTGGCCCCGAGCCCTTGCCGTTATTGGCCATTTTCCACAGCACAGCTGCCAGCACGACCATCAAGAGCCAAAAAAGAACCGTGCGAAGCTCGGCTGGCATACCGGCGCCCGTTCCAGTGCGCCCGGGCTGGTTGGGAACGAACGTCATACCTTCACCGTCTGGCGCTCCTGTTCGAGGTAGAAGCGCGCGAGATCCATATCCGACGGCCGCGTGATTTTCAAGTTGCGCTCGGAGCCGAGCACAACAAAGACCTCGTGCCCGAAGCGCTCGACGACTGCGGCTTCATCGGAAGCGCTGACGTCGTCCTCCTGCGCCTTGCGAAAGGCGTCGCGCAGCAGCGCATACGAAAAAGCCTGGGGCGTCTGCGCGAGGACGATGCGCTCGCGCGGAATCGTCGCCGAAATCAAGGCCACATCCTCGGGCAGGCTGGCGCGCTTCACTTCCTTTACCGTGTCGATCGCGGGGATGCCCAGGATCGCGGCGCCACGTGCGCGGGCTTCACTGATTACGCGCTCGATCTGCTCGCGCGTGACGAATGGGCGGACGGCATCGTGCACAAGCACGATTTCAGTTGATGGATCCACCTGTGCGAGAGCGTTCGCGACAGACTGCTGCCGGGTGTCGCCGCCGTGCACCACGCGGGCCGGACGGCCCAGGCCGGCTCTCGCCACTTTATCCTGCAACGAAACGACATCCTCGGTGCGCGTAGCGATGAGAAAATCCGTGATCGCTGGACACGCCGCGAGTCGCTTCAGCGTAAAAATGATGAGCGGCATGCCGTCGAGCTCGAGAAACTGCTTCGGCGTGTCGGCACCCATGCGAGTGCCCAGACCAGCGGCAGGAATGATTGCGGCGATTCGACCCATTGACGGCCTAGAAGTCTAGCGCAATCGAGGCGCCCGGCGCGAGCGCTAGGACCGGCCGGGTTCAGGATAGAGCGGCCGCGGCGGACGCTCGCCGCCTTGGCCCGGTCCGGGCGGCACGTCGGCCGAGGGTGGAGGCACGGCGCGCGGCGTCTGCTCGCCACGCTCGTCGTAGCGGCCGAAGATCATCTTGCCGGCGGTGGTCTGATGGACCGAGGTCACGTTGATGTCGATCGTTTTGTTGATCATTTTGCGCGCGCCGTCGACGACCACCATCGTGCCGTCGTCGAGATACGCGACGCCCTGATTGTATTCCTTGCCTTCGCGCAGGATGAAAACGCGCATCACCTCGCCCGGCAGCACCACGGGCTTCAGGGCGTTCGCCAGTAGATTCACGTTCATGATTTCGATGCCCTGCAGCGATGCAACTTTATTGAGGTTGAAATCGTTGGTGACAACCTTCGCGTCGTAGCGCTTGGCAAGCTCGATCAGCTTCAGGTCGACGTCGGCGATGTGCGCGAAATCGTCCTCGGCAATTTGCACGTCCAGCTGCGACATCTTCTGAATCCGCTGCAGCACTTCCAGGCCGCGGCGCCCGCGCTGGCGCTTGAGCGGGTCGGCCGAATCCGCCACGAGCTGGAGTTCGCGCAGGACAAACTGCGGAATCACGATCGTGCCGTCGAGGAATTGCGCCTCGGCGATGTCCGCCACCCGGCCATCGATAATGACGCTCGTATCGAGCAGCTTCACCGAATGCCGGTTGCTGCGTTCGCTGCCGAAAAGGCCGCCCAGCGCCTGCAGGTTGAGCATGTCGCCCTTATTCGCACCCAGCACGAGCCCGATATACGTCATCACGAGGAACACCGCGAGGCTGAAGAACGATCGCGTGCTCTCCGGCATCGTCGTATGCGTAAAAATAAGCGACGTGAGATACGCGCCCAGAATTCCGAGGATCGAACCCACCGCCGCGCCGATCAGCCGCCGCAGGCTGGCCCTCTGCAGGCGCGTCTCAAAAAGGATGACGGCGATTGCAAAGACGAAACCGGCGATCGCTCCCGCTCGGTAGCTGATGCTAAACGGCCGGAAATGGTATCCGACGACGACGCAAACAACGGTGAAGATGAGCCGCAGCGCGAAAATATCCCAAAAAGAGCCCGCGCGAACTTCGTGTGGGCGGGAGGTAACGACCGGCTTGGAAGATGGTGTTTCGGTGCTGCCGCTGCCTGCCGAAGTCCGGCTGGGAGCGTTAGAAGGCCTGGCCATGTTTGCACCCTATGAAATGTATGAAGGTACGATTCGTGACGCCCCAAAGATTCGAAATGTATCATCCGGCGTTATCAAGTTTATCGTCCCCAAACCGGTATGAATCAGACCGCGTATCACAATATGAAACCGTTATGCGGCCAGTATAGCACCTGCCGTCGAGCGGGAGTCAAACGAGCGAGCGGTATAGTGGCGGGTCAGTCCACAGCCTAAGATTGGCCGTGCTGAAGAAAATCGTCTCCACGCTTCTTCCTGCTATATAATCCGCGCGATTCATTCCCATGACCGCTAACCTCTCAGCCAGCACCGCGCAGGACGCCGCCGCTCCCCGGCCGCGCCGGCATTTTCTCTGTACCGCGTTGTGCGTTGCCGCCATCGCGAACGCGCTCATCCCTGCGGTCTTCTTTTCTGACGCACACCTCTTCGGACAAACCGATCCGCGCTACCGCGCTTTCGTCGCTGCCGTGGTGCTGGCCGAATACGGGATCGCGTTTTTGTTGCTGCTCCTGCACGCTAATGTGGGCTTTGCGAGCGGCTACGCAGTCGCAACCGCCGGCGTCGTCACGCTGGGTTCCGCCACGCTCGCTGTCCTGACGGTTTATTTTGCTGGCTGGGGCTGGAGCGCGCTTTATTCGGAACTTGTCGTCCTCGGCGGTTTCGTTTTTGCGGTCGTGGCCAACGCGATCTTTCTCGTCGCTGCCATCCGTTATGCACGCGCCATCCATCCGCGCCTGCACCTCGGCGGCTTCTTCCTAGGCATCGCCGCCTGCCTCGTGCTCCTATTCCTCTACGTCCACATGTTCCGCTAGCCCGCAACGCCGCAGGTCAAAGTGCACTCACTGTCGGATGATGCAGATATAGGGGGGGGTTAATCCTAGGCTGAATGAACCAACTCTACAGGTAATAGCGTGCGACGCGCCGGCCGAGGGCACACAGCAAATCCGAGGTGACGGTGCCGATTTCGCGCGCCACGTCCGACACACGAATTTCGGCGTCGCCGTCGCGGCCGTAGATCGTGACGACATCGCCGAGCGCAACATCGGGAACATCCGTAACGTCGAGCGTGGTCAAATCCATCGAGATTGTGCCGACAAACGGCACCCCGCGCCCCCGCAAGAGCGCGCAGCCGTGGTTGGTGCGCTGGCGCAGAATGCCGTCCGCGTAGCCCGCATTGATCACGGCGATGCGCGACGGCCGCGCGGTGACGAACTTCGCGCTGTAGCCAACCGGCTGCCCGGCAGGCAGATCGCGCAGGCTGATGATCCGCGCGCGCAGCGAAAGGCTCGGTTCGACGGGCAGGCGTTCGCGCACCTCCTGCCCCTTTTGCGGCGGATCGAACGACTGGTAATAGCCGTAGAGAATCGCGCCCGGACGCACCATGTCCGCCCAAGTGCTCGGTCGCGCGCAAATCGCGCCGCTATTCGCCATGTGGACGATCCCGGGCGAAACGCGCAGCGCTCGCAACCGGTCGAGGCAGCGGTGGAACGCGGCTTCCTGCTCGTCCGTCTGCTGCGCGCTGAAATCCTCCGCCGAAGCAAAATGCGTGAATGTGCCTTCGAGCTCGATGTGGCGGCAATCGGCCAGCGCACTCGCGAACGCATCGATTTGCTCGGCCGGCAGCCCCAACCGGTTCATGCCCGTATTGATCTTGAGATGAAATCGCAGCGGCGATTTCACGTGCGCGGCCTTCGCGGCTCGCTCGAGATTCCGCACATCCTCAAGCCGCGTGACGGTCGGCGTCAACCCGTGGCGAAGGAAACTCTTCTCTTCCCCGTGCCAGAAACCCGTGAGCACGAGAATCGGCTTGCGGATCCCGGCCTCGCGAAGCTCGATGCCTTCGTTCTGGCACGTGACGCCGAAGCGGTCGGCCCCCGCCTTCGCCAGCGCCTTCGACACGGGGACGGCGCCCAGCCCATAGGCGTTCGCCTTCACCACCGCCAGAATCTTTGGTTTCGGTCCGATGTGGCGCCTAATCACCGCGAGATTTTTCGCGATTGCCTTGAGCGAAACCTCCGCCCAGAGCGGCCTGCCCTTGGTGTGAATTGATTTCCCCATTTTCATCTAGGATGCCAGACCCGAATCAGCGGCGCGACGAAAATCCGTGCCGGAAAATCGCATCTCACCCTTTGGGTAAACATCCTGCTTTGGATGAGTGCACGTGGCGAGCCGACTCCGACGCGGAAGCGGGGGGCATCGTATCCAATGGAAATAGGTTACTTAGGGAATTGCCCTCGGGGCGTCGTTGCAACTCCACGAAAGGAAATGCGGCAGGGGCGACACGCATGTGGGGGAACGGCGACAGGGGCGAATGACTCGTTGGTCACGAGTCACGAGTCACGAGTCACGAATCACGAGTCACGTTTTTCTAGCCACTAGCCACTGCCTTTACTCTTCCCCGCCCGAATTCCACGCATCCGGCGCGGCCTCTTCAAACCGCGTGTGGCGAGCGAGAAACACAAAGTTCAACGTGCCGGTAGGACCATTTCGCTGCTTTGCGATGATCAACTCCGCCTTCGCGCGGTCTTCCTCCGGCAAATCGGTCTTGTAGAAATTCGGCCGGTTGATAAAAAGAACGACATCCGCATCCTGCTCGATCGCGCCCGACTCGCGCAGGTCGGCGAGCTGCGGCTTACGATCTTCGCGCTCGGGCGCGCGCGTCAGCTGGCTCAACACGACAATCGGCACCTTCAACTCCTTCGCCAACCCCTTCAGCGCGCGCGACATGCTCGACACTTCCTCCTGGCGATTCGTCTGACGCCCGCTGCCCGTCGGCACGACGAGCTGCAAATAATCGACGATCATGAGCGATAAACCGCGATCGCGCTTCAGCCGCCGCGCCTTCGCACCCATTTCGAGCACGGTCGAGGACGCGGAGTCGTCAATCCAGATCGGCGCTTCGCCGAGATTCGCGAGGGCGCCAGTGACCTTGTTCCAGTCGTCGCGGCTCATGTGGCCCGTGCGGAATTTGTGCGCGTCGACGCGCGCCTCGGAAGCCAGCAGGCGCAGCAGCAGCGACTCCTTCGACATTTCCAGGCTGAAGATCGCCACGGGCTCGCGCTGCCGCAGCCCGACGTTTTCCGCGATATTGAGAGCGAGCGCCGTCTTCCCCATCGAAGGCCGCGCCGCGAGAATGATCAGCTCCGAAGGCTGTAGCCCCGCAGTTTCGTTGTCGAGCCCCGCGTAGCCGGTAGCCAAGCCCGTGATGCGGCGCCCTTCGCTGAAAATTTTCTCGAGCCGCTCGAAGCCGTCCTTGACGAGATCTTTGACGCCGATCAGGCCGGCCTTCACGCGGTCTTCGGCGAGCTGGAAAATTCTCGATTCGGCGCGATCGAGGATCACGTCCGCATCCTCGCCCGAAGCGAACGCCTGCTCCTGGATCGCCGCCGTCGAGTGAATCAGCCCGCGCAGGATCGCCTTTTCTTTCACGATTCGCGCGTAGTGATCGACGTTCGTCACGCGCGGCAGGCCGTCGGCCAGTTGCGAGAGATACGCGACGCCGCCCGCCGCTTCGAGCTCGCCGCGGCGGGCTAGGTCCTCCATCAATGTGATCGTATCGATGGCCTGCTGCTTTTCGCTCAGCTGCACCATGCGCTCGAAAATATGCCGGTGCTGCGAGAGGAAGAAATCCTCCGACCGCAACACCTGCACCGCGGCGTTGAGCGCGTGATTATCGAGCAGCACGGCGCCTAGAATGCTTCGTTCAGCTTCCAGATTTTGCGGGAGAGGTCGTTCGAGTGTTGTGTCGCTAGCCATTCGCTTTAGTTTCGCCCAAGTCCTTTTCGCGTGCAAGCGCCTTTTCGCGCAGGCACACGAACAGCAATCCGCCGCGCGCGGCGATTTTTCCCTTTTTGTCGTGGCGTTTGTGAATCAACGCAGTGCGTTTTGCCCCGAGCGTCGAGCATTCTGCCTACGCCGCACGCCGCCGTCAATCGGATGTGCCTGTGGATGGATGTTTACGCGGTGGAAATTCCCTGCTCTGGTGCATCAGAAAACCGGGCGCGACAAGCGCGGCGCGTCAACAATAAACAGCACAACCGACGTTCGCGCCGTCATTCTGAGGGCCAGCTTCATCGGCCCGAAGAATCTCTCTCTTTTTGGCGAGATCGTGCGCTCTACTCTTCTTTTTCACGGCCAATTTCACAATGGCACCGACTTCGCAGTGGACGCTATTTAGCCACGAATAAGATAATATTATCGATGAATCTCAAAGGCAGGGGGCTGTACATGGCAGACAATCGCTCGCGTCAAGCTGTGCCCATGTTTCCGGGCGCGTTTCCCCCGAGGGCAGACGAAGATACGACGACCATCGAACAGGTGGTCGAAACAATTGCGGGCGAGACTGAGCTCGATCAAATCATCAAGGCACAATCTTCAGTTCCGCAGGTCGTTGAGCGAATGGTTAAGCTGGAGAACTGTATTTGGTCACTGACTCACGCTTTGCTGCTTCTCCCAGAATCGATCCGAGAGAAGATCGGTGCGAAAGCAGCAGTGGAACAGGCCCGTATCTTGCTCCACCAAAGCCTTGTAATGGACCACAATCTCGAATTGCCTGATTCCCGTTAACGCTTGGCCTCGGGCTCCCCCGGCGATTACTCTTCTTTCTTCACCGAAAGTTTCACGGTTGCGGTGACTTCGCGATGCAGCTTCACCGGAATGTCGAATTCGCCGATCGTCTTGATCGGCTCGGCGAGCACGATCTTGCGCTTGTCGATCGTGTAGCCCTTGGCCGCCAACGCTTCGGAAATATCCGCGTTGGTCACCGACCCGAAAAGCTGATCGTTCTCGCCCGACTTCCGTGCGAGTTCGAGCGAAACGCCTGCGAGGAGTCCGGCAAGCGTCTGCGCCTCCCCCTTTTCGGTGGCTTCCTTCTTGGCGAACGCTGCGCGCATCTTTTCGAGCCGCTTCATGTTGCCGGCGCTGGCCTCGAGCGCGAGCTTGCGCGGCAAAAGGAAATTGCGGGCGTAGCCTTCGGCCACTTCCACCACTTCGCCGCGGTTCCCGAGCTTCTCGACGTCTTCCTGCAGAATAATTTGCATGATCCTGAACCTCGATAGTTTCCTGTAGGGGCGGGTTTGAAACCCGCCCTACGGATTCCGACTAGAGCTCGGCCGCAAACGGAAGCAACGCGATATTCTGCGCGCGCTTGATCGCCACCGTGAGCCAGCGCTGGTGCCGCGCGCACGTGCCCGTCATGCGGCGCGGAAGAATCTTGCCCCGCTCCTGAATGAACGGCGCCAAAATCTCGGCGCGCTTGTAATCGATGAAATCGGCTTTATCGACGCAAAAGCGGCAAACCTTCTTCTTGCGGACGAAATTCCGCTTGCCGCGCTTTGCAGGACCGCCGGGGCGGCCTCCCTGCGGCCTCGGCCCTCCGAAACGCGGTGGACCCGATGGGCCTGCTGGTGCGCCGGCCGGCGGCCCTGACGGAGCCGCAGGCGCCGAGGAAGCTGCTACAGGCGCGGTTTGCTGTGGTGCTTGTTCTTCTGCCATTCGATCTCTCCCTGATTCGATGAATCTCTAAGACGCTGCGGCGGCGCGTTCGGTGCCGCCGGTTGGCGCGGCGGGCGTTCCGGCGCTAGGCACAGCCTTGCGCGGACGCCGAGCGGCCCTGCGCTCGCGGTGCTTCTTCAGTTTCTCCTGGCGTTTCAATTCCTCGTCGAGGCGCACCGTGAGGTACTTCATCACGGGGTCGGCGACCTTCAAGCGGCGCTCGAGCTCCTTCACCACTTCGCCATGGCTCGAACGAATCACCATATAGACGTAAAATCCCTCGCGCAGCCGCTGGACGCGATACGCCATGCGCCGGCGTCCCCACTTATCGGTCTTCTCGATCTTCGCGCCCTTTTCGGTGGCGGCGTGCTCGATCGTCGCAATCACTTTGTCGATTTCCGCCTCGGGCGTATCCGGCCGCAGGATGAAAATCAGGTCATACAAACGTTCTTCCATATGTCCTCTCGATTCCCGGTCTTCTACTGTTTCTCTTCGTCCTCGTTCGAAACTTTGCGGTTGAACCGCGTCATGGCCTTGCTCAAGCCTTCGGTCAGGATCACCTCGACCGCATCCGCAGCATCCACGGCCATCTGCTGCGCGATCTGCCGCTCGTCGCGCCCCATCGTGCAGAGCAGATAATCTTTGCGGTCGCCCCAGATCTGCGCCGGCTGCACGCCCATTCGCACGCGAATGAATTCATCCGTGCCGAGCGTCGCGATGATCGACTTCAGGCCGTTGTGCGTGCTGTTGCGGCCGCGATCGCGAACCCGCAACATGCCCCACGGCAAATCGATCTCATCCAGCAACACGATCGTCTCGGCGGGATCGCATTCGTACCGCTCGAGCAGCATCCGCACCGCCACGCCGCTCAGATTCATCATCGTCTGCGGCTTGGCCAGAATCACTTCGTGGCCCGCGATCGTGCCGCGGCCCACCAGCGCTTTGCCTTCGGGACGGCTGACGCGAATCCCGCCGCGTTCCGCCAGCGCGTCGATCGCCAGAAAACCGACGTTGTGCGGCGTCCACTCGTACTCCGAACCCAGATTGCCGAGGCCGGCAATCAATCGCATAAACGGCTCACAAAGGGCTCATATCCCGCTCCGAATGGCGCGTGGGCTCCGGATTCTCGCGCGCCGCCCCAAAGCGCCCCGGCTACTTCTCCTTGCCCTTCTTCTCGGCCTTGGGCGCTGCAGCTTCGGGCGCAGCCTCGCCTTCGCCCTCTTCTTCCTTCTTGCCCTTCTTGATGACTTCGGGCTCGGCGGGAGCGGCTTCGGCGGCCACGGCTGCTTCCGGCGTCGGCTCCTCTTCCTTCTTCAGAATCACGACGTGTGCCAGCACGCGCGTCTTATCCGTGAGCAGTTTCATCTTCTCGGGATCAATCGGAAGATCGCCCGCGCGAAGCTGGTCGCCGATCATCAGCGGAGTCACATCCACTTTGAACTCTTCCGGAATGTCGCCCGGCAAGCATTCGATTTCCACTTCGCGCGTGACGATTTCGAACACGCCGCCCTGCAATTTCACGCCCTGCGGCTCACCGAATGTATGCACGGGGATGCTGACGCGCATCCGGACATCCATCGCGATGCGCAGCAAATCGACGTGCAGCAGCGCGCCATTCAGCGGATCGACCTGCCAATCCTTGAGCATGGCCTTTTCTTCGGCACCGTCAGCGACGCGCACGCTGAAGATCGTGTTGTGGCCCGATTCCGAGCGGAGAATGCGCGCCACCTGCTTCGCGTTGACCGCGAGCGCGATCGAATCCTTGCGGCCGCCATAGAGAACCGCGGGAACCATCCCGGTCCGGCGGGTGCGATGCGCGGCGTTCTTCCCGCGCTCTTCGCGAACTTTGCCTTCGACTGTAAACGTTTCCATGTGCCTTTCCTTTGATCCAGCCTCAGGCTCGGAAGCCGGGCCACATAGAATCAGATGAACAATTCGCTGATCGAAGTTTCCTCGTGAATCGACTGAATGCCGCGCGCCAAAAGCGGCGCCACGCTCAGCACCTTGATCTTCGACAAGCTCTTCGCCGCATCGTTGAGCGGCACCGAATCCGTCACCACCACTTCCTCTATCGCCGATTTCTGGATGCGCTCGACGGCCGGCCCCGAAAGAACCGGATGCGTGCACGCCGCAAACACCTTCGTCGCGCCGTTTTCGAGCAGCGCCTCAGCCGTTTTCACCAGCGTCCCGGCCGTGTCGATGATGTCGTCGATCACAAGCGCCGGACGCCCCGCCACGTCGCCGATCAGGTGCATCACCTCGCTCACGTTGATGTCGATCCGGCGCTTGTCGACGATCGCCAGCGGCGCGTCCATCCTCTTCGCGAAAAGCCGCGCCCGCTCCACGCCGCCTGCATCGGGCGATACCACCGTCACCGGCCCGAGCTTCTTCTTCTGAAAATACTCGACCAGCACGGGCGCGGCGTACAAGTGATCCACCGGGATATTGAAATATCCCTGGATCTGCGGCGCGTGCAGATCGAGTGAAAGCACTCGGCTCGATCCCGCCGTTTCCAGCAGATCGGCAACGAGCTTTGCCGATATCGCCACGCGCGGGCGGTCCTTGCGGTCCTGCCGCGCGTACGGGTAATACGGAATCACCGGCGTAATCCGCCACGCCGAGGCGCGCTTGAACGCATCGATCATCAGCAGCAGCTGCACCAGGTGATGGTTCACCGGCGAGCTGCACGGCTGCACGACGAAAACGTCGGCGCCGCGCACATTCTCGAGAATCTGATAGCGCGTCTCGCCGTCGGAAAAATGGCCGTGTTCGGCTCGGCCGCGCGGCACTCCGAGCTGCGCACAGATCGCGTCCGCAAGGCCGACATTCGCCGTGCCGCAAAACACCTTGAAATTGTTGCCTTCGACCAGGATCGCCCCTCCTCCGGTCAAGCTTTCACACGCGTGTCCGTCGCAGCGGACCCGTCCGCGGTGGCGGACCAGCCCAATGCACGGCCATACCTTTCCCTGGATAGGGTTTCAACAACGAAAACCGAATCTTCCGGGAACACACGAGCGGCTCGGCGCGCCTGCGCTGGGTTTCGGAATACTCCGAACACCGCCGACCCGCTACCCGCCAGCGCGGCATCTGCGGCTCCTCGCTCGAGCAATTCATCCTTGATCGCCTTCAATCTCGGATGACGGCTGAAAACGGGCGATTCGAAGTCGTTCGCCACGCTTCCCTGCCGGCTCCAGCACAGAGCGCAGAACCCCCAAATTCTATTGGGTTTCGCCAGTCTTGTCAATTCCGCAGAGACCCATTCGTAGGCGTCCTTCGTGCTGACGCCGATGTCGCGTGGCGAGACCACGAGAAACGTACGCCGCGGCCCGTCCAGCAGCGGATAAATCTCGTCGCCGCGATTCACAGCCAGCGCGCGTCCGCCAAAAAGAAAGAACGGCACGTCCGCGCCCAGTCCCGCAGCAATTTCCATCAGCCGCGGCAGTGGCACCTTAGCTTTCGTCAGCCGCAGCATCCCGATCAACGCAGCCGCAGCGTCGCTCGACCCGCCGCCCAGCCCGCGCGCCACGGGGATCTTCTTATCGAGGTATGCGGATACGCTGCCTTCAAATCCAATTTCAGAAGCGATGGCTTCGAGCGCGCGCGCCACCAGATTGTCGGGGCCTACGAGAGACGGATCGTTGCAACGCAATGTTAGCCAAGGGTCCGACGTTGCTCGAGCCACCGAAAGCTCAAGCGTATCGTGCAGCGAGATCGCCTGAAAAATCGTGCGCAGCTCGTGGTAGTTGTCCGGCCGCTTGCCCAAAACGTGCAGGCACAAATTGATTTTCGCAAACGCGGGCAGGCGCACCGATCTTTTCTTAGTGGCACTCTTCGCGGCAGGCATGCGGGGAGCTTACTGCGGTTTCGTCTCGGCGGCTGGCATTTTCTGCGCGAGGCGGCGCTTCACCGTGCGGAGTTGCGCTTCGACCTCGCCGACCTTGTCCGCCTCGTAATCGGCGGGCAGCGCCTTCTGCCATGCGGCCAGCGAACGCTCCAGAATCTGCCCCGCGCGCTCGTCCTGGCCAAGCTTCACGTAAACGGCGCCGAGATGGCTGAGAATCGTGGGATCCTGGCCCTCGCGATCGACTGCCTTCCGGCAATACTCCTCGGCCTCGGTGAGCTTGTTCTGCTTGTAGTAAGCCCACCCCAAGCTGTCGAGATACGCGCCGTTGGCGGGTTCCTGCTTCACCGCCCGCACGATCATCCCAGTCGCTTCTTCCAGCCGCACGTCGCGATCCGCGAGCATGTAGCCGAGGTAATTGAGTGTCGGTGCATCGTCCGGGCTCGCGGCCAGCACTTTGCGGAACTCCTGCTCGGCCAAATCGTATTTCTTCTGGCGTTCGTAGATCGCGCCCTGCGTGAACCACACCTTTTCCTTGTCGTCGGGAGTCTGCGCGAGTTCCTCGGCCTTGGCCGCTGCCTGCTCGGCCTCTGCAAACTTATGTCCGCGCTCGTCGACCTCGGCGATGTCCAGATAGATTTGCTGGTCGGAGGCTTTGCCCTGCAGAAGAGTTTGCAGGAGCTGGGTCCCGGACGCGGTATCCGACTTATCCGCATACACCATCGCCAGCGTGATGGTGATATCTGGATCCTTCGGCGAAGCTTCGAGCGCCTTCTTCCCTTCGGCAATGGCGCGATCTAGGTCGCGGCTGTCACGGTAGGCGTTGATCAGCAGAATCTCGGCGCGCTTTTGAATGTCCGGTCCGAGCTTGGTCATCTCTTGGAACGTGTCGATCGCGTCGGGATAATTCTGCGCTTGCAGATAGGCGTGGCCGAGCTGTTCATAAAGAATCGCAAGCGCGTTCGGGCTCGACTGCCCGCCGCCGGCCTGGCTCTTGACGCCTGCGATCGAATCGCTCAACACCTTGATCGCGTCGTCGTAGCGGCCCTGGTCTTCGTAAAGCAGCGCTTCGTTGTAAAGAATCTCGACGCTTCCCGGGGCGAGTTGCTTGGCGTGCTGCAAATTCGATTCGGCATCGTCGTATTGCCCGAGCCGCCGGTCGAGCTGCGCCATGCGGAGATAATTCTCGGCGGTGCCGGGCTCCAGTTCCGCCAGTTTCTTGAACTGCGCCAGCGCGTCCGCATACTTGTCTTCGGAAAGCAGCGCCTGCGCCAGGCCGTGGCGATGCCCGGGATCGTCCGGATCGAGTTCGATGGCCTTGCGGTAGGAATCTTCGGCCTTGGGATAATCCTTGGCCTGGTTGTACGCATCGCCGAGCAGATCGTAGATGTCGGGCGAGGCGGAATCGCCGGCGGTGCGTGTCAGCAGATCGATCGCTTCCTGCGAGCGGCCCTCGTCGATCAGCAGCTGGCTCAGTTGTTCGAGCGCGGGGCCGTTGTCCGGCTCGCGTTGGATCAGGCCGCGCAGCACCTGTTCGGCTTCCGTGTGCCGATTCTCGAAGCGGTAGAGGCGCGCCAGCCACAGCCCGGAGTACGTGTCCGTGGGATCGATTTTCAGGATCGCCTGAAATTGGGCCACGGCCTTCTCGATGTTTTCCTGTTGCACTTCACCCGCGTCCATATCGCCGAGCGCTCGAACATAGATGCGCGCGAGCAGCCGGTGCGCATCGACGTTGTCCGGGTCCGCCTTGAGAACTTCCTGCGCCTCGATCACTGCATCGCGGGTGTGGCGTGATTCCGCGTAGATTTCCGACAGCCGTTCCTTCGCGACCACCGAGTCCGGATCGATTTCGAGCGCCTTCTTGTACGACGCGATCGACTGCTGCGCCATGTCCTCGCTGTTCGAGGCCGCGTACTGCAACTCCTGCAGATGGCCCAGCGTGAAGTAGTAGTAGGCGTCCGCGCGCGTCGAGTCGCCGGCCTTCGCGGCGTCGGGCGATGGCGGCGTGGCAGGCGCTGCCGCTTGCGACGCGGCGGGCGCTTCTGGCCCGTCAACGGCTTGCGCCGAAGCATTCGCGGCGCCCAGCGTCGCGCCCAGCAGAACCGCCACTCCAGTTGCCAGTAATTTTGTTTTCATTGGTGGGCCAATCAAGCCATTATCGTACAGCCCTTAGGAAGCGTCAAAACATTCCCCGCAAGCACGTTCGTCGCCAGCCTCTTCCATATGCGACGCGGCCGAAGCAAAATGGGATGCAAGAGATTTTGGCATTGTCTTCGGGTCATGTTTCAGGGGAACATCGGCAAGAGAGGGTTTGGGATGGCCGCCGGCAAAAATTGGCGCGCGGAAGTGTGCTCGCGCACGTGCGCCTTCGGCGCGTTGCTGGTTTTGGTGCTCGCGCTCGGCATGCGCGCACAAGACGCGAAGGGCGCGGGAACCGCGTCTGATGCCGCGACACCGCCGGCAGCCGCAACGGCAACTCACCCGGCCGACGATTCCTCCGCGACTTCCCCAGCCCCCACGCCGAAAAAGGCCAAGCACGATGACGATACGACGACTCCCACTCCGCCAGCCCCGGCCGCGGTGCAGGCCAAGCCAACCCTGAACGACTTCGCCTGGCTCGCGGGCCGCTGGCAGGGCGCCTGGGGACCCCGAGTCGCACAGCAAACGTGGATGCCTCCCAAGGGCGGCGTCATGTCGGGAACATTCCAGCTCGTCGAAAACGACAGCACCCTCGTCATCGAGCTTTTCACCCTGGTCCAAAAGCCCGACGGCATCAAGCTCTACTTCCGCCACTTCACGCCCACTCTCGCCCCATGGGAAACGTCTACGCCAACCGTGCTGAATCTCACCAGCTCGACGTCGAAGTCGATCGAGTTCGATAATCCCGTCGACGGCGAGCCTAAGCGCTCCATCATCCGCAAGATCGACGCGGATACTTACATCTCGCGCTCGGAGATCGTGCCGGAAAGGGGCGATACGCAAATCATCGAAATCACCTACCACAGACAGAAGGCAATCGCCCCGGCCAAACATTGACCTCCTGTTGACCCGCCCGATCTGTCCTGTCTCCGGCCGTAACACATCTTTAACATTTGTCTGGCGCGGGCCGGGTAAGATGCGGCACCTTGCATCCCGCATCCCGATCGCTGCGCCTCGCGCTTTTACTCCTCGCCGCGCTTTTTCTCGCGAAGCCGGCGCTGGCCCAGCTGCCCTTCTACACCGACGATCCCTCCGTCACCGACCCTTGGAAATGGCACTTCGAATTCTTCAATGAATACGACGCCCTGCAAACCACCCAGTATCCCAACGTCCGCCAGAATACCGACAATTTCAAACTCAATTACGGCTTGCCCTTCGGCCTCGAGCTCGACATCGACGCTCCTTACCTTTACATCGATCGCGCCATCGGGGTCCCGAGCTCCGAAGGAACCGGCGACACCAACATGGGAATCAAGTGGGAGTTCCGCAAACCCATCGAAGGCTCCCATGCACCTGCGCTCGGCGCCAGCCTCTATATCGAAATCCCGACGGGAAACGTCCGTCAGCAACTCGGCTCCGGTCTAACGGACTATTGGCTCAACTTCATCATCCAGGAACCGCTCACGGACAAAACCCGGATCAACACGAATCTCGGTTTCCTGTTTGCAGGCAACACAAGCACCGGCGTTATCGGGACTCAGAACACACGTGGCCATGTTTACGCCGGCGGCGTATCGCTGCTGCACGATTTCACGCCACGCCTCACGGTCGGCGGCGAACTCTATGGCGGCATTGCGGACAGGGACCAGCTCGCGCGCAGCCAGTTGCAAGCTATGGTGGGCGCTCAATACCAGCTTCGTAACGGTCTCGGTTTGGCCTTCGGCGTCTTGGGCGGCAAATACATCGCCAGTCCGCGGATCGGCGTTCAGGCCGGCTTCGCGATCGATCTTCCGGATTTGCTGCGCCCGCCCAAACCCGAGTAGTCTTGCCCGAACATGTTGAAGACGCACTCAGCACACTCGCAACCCACATAAAGGAGAGCCCATGGCCTGCGACCCCGAAATCCTGAAAACAGTTCCGTTGTTTTCCCTGCTCGACGATGACGAAACCGCGGTCCTGGCCGCGCAGGTCGACCACAAGACCTTCGCCCCGCGCGAACGCATCTACAAGCTCGGAGACCCGACCGGCCCCGCCTACGTGATGATCTCCGGTAAAGTTCGCGTCACCACCGTCGACGAAGACCAGCAAGAGGTCGTCGTCGACGAGCCCGCCCTCGGCGACTTCTTCGGCTTCGCCTCCATGCTCGAGCGGACGCCCCATCAGACCACCGCCATCGCCCTCGAGCAATCCGAGTGCCTGGAAATATCGCGCGACGATATCGAAATCCTGCTCACCCGCAAGCCGCACGCCGGCATGGATCTGCTCGCCACGCTCGGCCGCCAGTTCCACGCCGCCCAGGAACTCGTGCGCGGCCGCGCCAGCCGCAATCCGAATGAAATTATCGAGGAGAAGGAGACGCACGGCGAGCGCGTCGCCGATTCCGTCGCCCAATTCGGCGGCTCATGGACCTTCATCATCACATTCGCGATCGTGATGTCCGTCTACGCGCTCATCAATATCTTCCTCGGGCAGAAGGCCTGGGATCCCTATCCCTTCATCCTTCTCAACCTGTTTCTCTCGATGCTCGCGGCCATCCAGGCTCCGGTTATCATGATGAGCCAGAATCGCCAGGACAAAAAAGATCGCCTGCGCAGCGAACTCGATTTCGACGTCAACCGTCGCGCCGAATCCGAAATCCAGTCGCTGTCGCGCAAGCTCAATCTCCTCGACGAAAAAATCGACGACGTCGGCGATCTCCTTCGAAGAAAAGAAACGCATTAGCCTTCTGCGTGGAACGCCAAGATACATCCGGGGAGCGCAGCGCGAAGCGCGCCAAGGTGGAACGGTGAGCCTTTTGAGGGGCTTTCGCCTTTGACGTTTATAGCTCCCCGATGGTTGGGCTGCTGCTCATGGGAGCGATCGCCAGTTCAGCGAGAAACGATCGTAGGGGTCAATGATTCCCGGACCGGAGTGTCCCTCAGAGCCCGGATTAGGATCTCAAGGCTTTCTTCGACAGTGCGTCCGGCAGTGTCCACCTGAATGTCAGCCTTGGCGTATAACGCGTCGCGCTCGGAAAGGATTCGTTTGAGGTCGGACATGGCGTCACTATGCTCGGAGATAGGACGCATATCCCCCTGCGCGATCACGCGTTCCATGTGTTCTTCCGGAGAGGTTTTCAGCCAAACCGTGAAGCAACTGGACAACAATCGTTCGAACGTACCAGCCTCGGATACGAGACTCCCTCCCGTCGCCATCACAAAGCAGGGATGGCGCTGGATCGCTTCTTCCAGACACTGCCGTTCGAGCCTGCGGAAGCCGCTCTGTCCGTGAAACTCGAAGATAAGGCTTAAGGTGAGGCCGCTTTCTTGTTCGATAAGGCGGTCGAGCTCTAGAAAGGGCATCTCCAAACGCTCAGCGAGCGCGGCCCCCAAGGTAGACTTACCGGCACCTCGCAGCCCTATTAGCGCTATCCGCCGATGACGAGCGGCTGGATCAAGCCCACCGAACTGTTGAAGCAACATATGCCGGGCAAGCTTAAGATCATCCAAAGAGAGGCGCCGGAGGAACTCGACTGTATGCGTCAATTCCACTGGCGGCTCACGGTCCTCGACGAGCAAGACTTCAACGGACATGCCCAATGCCTTGGCCAGCCGTCGCAATACGAGGACTGAAATGTTTCCGTTGCCGCTTTCAATTTGCGCAAGATAACGCTCCGAAACGCCAGAGTCGCGGGCGAGCTGCTTTCTAGTCATGCCCCTGCGGGCTCGCGCCTGCCTAACCCGATCCCCAAGCGATCTCAGGGCGGCGGGAACATTGGTCTGGACGCCACGCTTGCGCGTTGGACGGCGTTCCCGCAGAATCGGCGGGTGGACGTTTTTCATATATATCAGCAGGATACCATAGGGTCGAGCCGAGCATTTCGGTCTTGGATGACTCGGGTGGTGCACTAGACTTGCGATGCTTCGGACTCGCCTTTGCTCTCTATGTATTATACTGCATGGCGCAAGGATACGCAATAGCCACTGTAAATAAGAGGGATAGCTATCTCGGTGAGAGGAGTAAGCACTATGATGCATGCCATCTCCTTGACTTCAGAGGCACGTTGCATTATCTTTGCGGTGAGAGGTAAGTACGTAATTTGGAGCAGACAAGCATGAAAGCCGTCGTGGGCAGTCCGAATTCCGCTACTTCCGACTTGGTCGATTTCCGGACAGCGCCGGCTCGTTATCGCCATTGGAAGCTATCCATTGACGGTTGCGTGGCAACCCTCGCAATGGACGTCCAAGAGGATGCAGGCATACGTCCCGGCTACAAGCTCAAATTGAATTCGTACGATCTCGGCGTCGACATCGAACTGCACGATGCGCTTCAGCGGATTCGGTTTGAGCATCCTGAAGTTTCAACTGTCGTTCTTACTAGTGCCAAGCCGCGGGTTTTCTGCTCTGGCGCAAACATTTACATGTTGGGACTTTCGAGCCATGCCTGGAAAGTGAACTTCTGCAAATTCACGAATGAGACCAGAAACGGAATCGAGGACTCTAGCTCACATTCTGGGCTGAAATTTATTGCCGCATGCAATGGGTCAACTGCCGGCGGAGGTTATGAACTCGCCTTGGCGTGCGACGAGATCGTGCTTGTGGACGATCGTTCGTCTTCGGTTAGTCTTCCAGAGGTTCCACTGCTGGGCGTGCTTCCAGGCACTGGCGGTCTCACACGGCTTACAGACAAGAGGCATGTTCGGCGGGACCTCGCGGATGTATTTTGCACGACGCCGGAGGGTGTACAGGGCCGACGTGCCAAAGAGTGGGGACTCGTCGACGAGGTGGTAAAACCGCAAGACTTCGACGCGTACGTGAAGAGACGCGCGCTGGCGCTTGCCGAGTTGTCCGATAGGCCTAAGGGGGCTCGCGGCATCGATCTTCCACCAATCGCGCGAACTGTGGATGAGCGCGGATACCACTATGAGTACGTGGACGTCGCCTTGGACCCGCAACGCCGCACGGCAACCTTAACTGTGAAGGCCCCTGAATCCGGAGGGGCAGCAACGGTCGACGAAATCTTAGCGGCCGGGGCTGGCTGGTGGCCTTTGCAAATGTCGCGGGAACTCGACGATGCAATTTTGTCGCTGCGGATCAACCAGCTCGAGCTCGGCCTTTGGATTTTCAGGACCGAGGGCGATTGGAAGAATGTGCTCGATGTCGATTCTGTGTTGTTTTCGAATCGCGGCAACTGGTTCGTCCGCGAAGTCATCGGGATGATGCGCCGGACTCTCGGCCGCGTTGACGTTACCTCGAGATCGATCTATGCATTGGTCGAGCCGGGCTCATGTTTTGCCGGAAGTCTACTGGAGCTGGCATTGGCAGCGGACCGCGTGTATATGCTCGACGACCCGCAATGCACCATAGCACTTTCGGAAATGAACTTCGCCGGACTGGAGGCTGCCAATGGTCTTTCGCGTTTGGAGGCGAGATTTTGTCGCGACCAATCGCGAGGCTCCGAGATGCGCAAGCGGATAGGCGAAACGCTCGGGCCTAGCCAGGCCATAGAGCTAGGTTTGGTGACGTTCACTCCCGACGAGCTGGACTGGAACGACGAGATTAGGCTCGCGATTGAAAGTCGTCTCGCACTTTCGCCCGACGCAATGACCGGTCTGGAAGCAAATCTCCGGTTTGGAGAGCACGAAAATATGGACTCGCGCATCTTCGGACGGCTTTCGGCATGGCAGAATTGGATCTTCGTTCGTCCCAATGCGGTAGGGCCTACGGGAGCACTGAAGGTGTATGGCACGGGCAGTCGGGCCAAGTTCGATCGGGAGCGGGTATAACGTACATGGCGGAACTGACAGAAGTCACTCAGCAAGCGATCGATTACTCTCAGCGCATTCCTAACAACGTCGATCTCTCGACCGACCGAGCCCTGCAACGGGCGCTCGAGCGCTGGCAACCGGCGTTCTTGAATTGGTGGAAAGATACAGGGCCGGCCGATAGCGCCGCCTTGCAGGTCTACCTTAGAACAGCCGTCAGCGTAGACCGCGACGGTTGGGCGAACTTCGAATACGTGCGCATGCCCGAGTATCGGTGGGGCATCTTCCTAACGCCGCGCGATGAGAGCCGAAAGATCAATTTTGGAGATCACTGCGGGCAGCCAGCCTGGCAGGAGGTTCCCGGAGAATATCGATCGACGCTTCGCCGAATTATCGTGACGCAAGGCGACACGGAACCGGCCTCGGTGGAACAACAGAAACTTCTGGGCGCCACTTGTCCTTCGCTGTACGACCTCCGGAACCTGTTTCAGGTTAATGTGGAGGAGGGACGGCATTTGTGGGCGATGGTGTATCTCCTTCATCGGTATTTCGGGCGTGATGGAAGGGAAGAGGCCGAAGCTCTGTTGGCAAGGCGGTCGGGAGACCCGAACAACCCACGCATCCTCACAGCCTTCAACGAGAAAACCAGCAATTGGCTGGCATTTTACATGTTTACGTTTTTTACGGATCGCGACGGCAAATTCCAATTGGCGGCATTGTCCGAGTCGGGTTTCGACCCTCTGGCGCGCACGACAAAGTTCATGCTGACGGAAGAAGCGCACCATATGTTTGTCGGCGAATCGGGCGTGGCGCGCGTGCTGCAGCGCACGTGCGAGGTTATGCACGAGCGCAAGTTGACGGATCCTTCCCAGGTTCGCGCCCAAGGAGTCATCGATTTAGAAACCTTGCAAAGATTCGTGAATTTTCACTACAGCGTCACGTTGGACTTGTTCGGGTCAGATATCTCCTCCAACGGGGCGAGCTACTACACGGGAGGGCTGAAGGGCCGCTACGAAGAGACAAAGATCGGCGACGACCACTTATTAGTCGGCGACTCCTACACGGTGCAGGAAATAGCAGATGGAGAGATCGTGAGTCGAGAAGAGTCGGCTCTGACGGCTCTCAATGCGCGCTTGCGCGACGACTACACGGGCGAGGTTCAGGCTGGGCTCAATCGATGGAACCGGATTCCGGAAAAATTCGGAATCCCGTTTCGCTTGACATTGCCGCACGTGGGATTTCACCGCAAAATCGGCAGTTTTGCCGATCAGTTTGTCGGTCCCGACGGGCGGCTGCTTTCCAAAGAAGAGTGGGAACGCCAGTCGGCGGGTTGGCTTCCGTCGGAGGATGACCCCCTCGGACTCGCCGGTTCCGCATGCTCTTGCAGCTGAGGGGATCGCGGCAAGCGACTGCACCTGGTTGCGGATGCGGCGGTTTAGGAGTCGCGAGCCGACTGGCAGCCCGGCCCCGCATGGTGTTGACACTGGCAGCATCGCGAGGAGATCCACGGGCGACGCGCGCTGACCGGCACTGGCGTCATCTGATGTCTGTTTCGCGAGCTTCTCGTGACCGTTGGTGGATGAGAACCGTGCGAGGGGTCGAGCTGCTGTTGCGCGACTCGGGACAGCGCCGTAACTTCCCGCGTGGGTGGGAGTGAAAGCTTCGGATGTCGAAGTGCGGGGAGTCCATCAGCATCTCTGTAGCGGAAGCGTGATGGGCAGCTCCACCAACTCCCAGCTTGTGGAACTGGAGGCTCTGGATGCGAGCGCGAGCGTCGCTGCACCAGAACCGGCCATGTCGGGGCGTGGCAAGTCGGCCCTGTCGCCTGGTCGTCGGGTGGTCTACGTCTTGCTACTCGGGCTCTGGCTCATCGTCAACGTGCGCTTCTGGGCGTTCTGGCTTGCGCCGGACCATCGTGGGGCCTTGGCTCTGTGGATTCCGGCGACGTTTGCGTTCGCGTACCTGCCGACGGGCCTGCCGGCGTTCTACTGGTTCTATGTCGGCCGGATGCGCCGCCCTCGGGAGGTGCGGGCACCGCCTGGTCTGCGCGTGGCGATGATCACGCTGTGCGTGCCTCGCACGAGTCGATCGACGGCAGCCGGACGGTCACGTTGTCGCGGCGCGCGCTCGGTTGGCGAGAAGCGCTTGCGGTCGAGGTCTGGCGTCGATCAGAATCCGGGCGAAGAAGTCGGTGAGTGCATCGTGCTCATCGAGAGGAAGCACATGCGAGACGTACTGGTCTGGGCGGACGACAACGATGCAGCCAGTCTCGCGGTCGACGCCCCGCAGGTCGAAGATGTCACCGGCGGTCGGGTCTGGGCAGAACACAGCCACCTCAGCAGCTGCCGGCGCGGCACCCAGGCTACTGAACGGACACGGGCGGTCAGGCGGCGCAGCGGCGACGGATGCCCGTCTGAATGTGAGACAGCGCGGTGCGCCAGGCGAGACCCGGGGTTCGCCAGAAGCGCGGCCGGCTGCGCCCCCGCGCCAGGGTCAGGCTGAGCTCCGCGCTCCCCGTGCACATTGGCGCTCATGCGACGCCGGATCCGCGTGGTGCGAGC
>JBKQNJ010000097.1:0-10225 GCA_052146315.1 Candidatus Acidiferrales bacterium
CGGAAGTTGCGATACAGCCGGTCCGTCTTTTCAACTATGGCCACGCGGCAGGACGCATTCTCCCGAAAGAACCGGACCATCTCGCCGAATTGCTTGCGGCCTGTGATCTTGGCCGTCTCTACATCAACAAACTCGTGCACGATCTCGAACTCATGCGTGCGAGCGTATTCCCGCAACAGTTTCAACTGGGCCGGAATCGAATACCCCTCGCGTTCCTGGTCCTTGCTGGAAACTCGGGCGTAGATGACGGCCAAGATCACAGGCCGCAAGCAATTCGGCGAGATGGTCCGGTTCTTTCGGGAGAATGCGTCCTGCCGCGTGGCCATAGTTGAAAAGACGGACCGGCTGTATCGCAACTTCCGCGACTGCGTGTCGCTTGAGGACCTGGAGATTGAAATTCATCTGCCCAAAGAAGGCCAGGTCATTGGGAAGGACTCGAAGTCCCAAGCCAAGCTGGTGCACGGCATCCAGCTTGTCATTGCGCGGAACTACATCGAGAACTTGCGAGAAGAAGTCCGCAAGGGAATGCGCGAGAAGGCCGAGCAAGGCATTTACCCGAGCCGGCCGCCTCTCGGGTACCGCAACAACAAGCTTGAACACACAATCGAAGTCGATTCCGCCAAGGCTCCGATCGCGCAGCGCATGTTCGCGCTTTACGCTTCGAGCCAGCACTCACTCAATGGCGTGCGGAAGATTCTGAAAGCGGAGTTTGGCGTTAACCTCGCCAAAGGCTATCTGGAACGCCTGCTAAAGAATCCCTTCTACAAGGGGCAATTCATCTGGGAAGACAAGCTCTACAGCGGCACGCAGACGCACCTTGTCAGCGCCGAACTGTTTGACCAAGTGCAGGCCGTATTCCGGGGCCACAACAAACCCAAGTACCGAAAGCATGATTTTGCCTTTTCCGGCCTGCTTCGCTGCGCCTACGACAATTGCATGGTGACGGCGGAAATCCAGAAAAACCGCTACACCTATTATCGCTGCACTGGATTCCGGGGCAAATGCGAGCTGCCATACTTCCGTGAAGAAGAACTTGGCTCCCGGCTCGGCAAAGTCCTCCACGATATTCATATTCCCGACGACGTGCTGGCGCAGCTCGAAGAGTCCTTGCTCACCGATAAAGGCCGCGATGAAGCGATTAGGAAGCAGCAGGGCGAACGATTGAAGCAGAGGTTGAGTGCAGTGCGTCACCGGCTCGATCAAGCCTACTTGGACAAACTGGACGGCAAAATCAGCGAGGAATTCTGGACGCGGAAATCAGCGGAATGGATTGCCGAAGAACAACAAATATCGCTCGCCATCCAGGGGCTTGCGAACGCAAACCCGGACAGAATCATTGATGCCGTCAGAATTTTCGAACTCGCGAATAGGGCGCATTTTCTGTACGTTAGCCAGCCTGCCCCTGAAAAAGCCAAACTGCTCAGAATGGTGCTTTCGAACTGCTCTGTGGACGCTGTAAATATCTATCCTTTGTATAAGAAGCCGTTCGATCTGATCTTTGCCAGAGCGAAAAATGAGGAATGGCGCGCCCGGGGAGACTCGAACTCCCGACCCTCTGCTTAGAAGGCAGACGCTCTTTCCAGCTGAGCTACGGGCGCACCGGTTCTCGGATTCTAAAGCATTTTGCGCCCGGCATTTGCAATGTTTTCTGCAGAATGACTTCATGCGCAAAGACAGACGCTCCCATAATCAGGCGCGGCCGTTTATCTTGCAAGTATTCCCCTGAATTATTTGACCGGGAGCGAACTCTTCAGGGCAATCTGATCGACCGAGCTTCCCACCGAGACGGTGTACGCTCCGGGATTATCGATTCGCCAGTCGTGGGCGGCTGCGTCGTAGTAGGCGAACGCGCGGATGTCGAGCGCAACTTTTACTCTGCGCGTTTGCCCGGGGCGCAAATCGACTCGGGCAAATCCCTTCAGTTCGCGGGTGGGGCGCGGCACAACCGGATGATCTTCGCCCACGTAAACCTCCGAAACATCCGCTGCTTCGCGGCTTCCGGTGTTCGTCACGTCCCAGGAGACTTCATATTGCGGGACCGAGGGGCGGCCCGGGCCCGATTCCGCCGGCTGTGTTCCGCTGCTGCTCACGCGGCGGATCGCCAGATTCGCGTGTCGAAAAGTCGAGTAAGAGAGGCCGTAGCCAAACGGGAAAAGTGGCTGAACGCCGCTGCGCTCGTAACCCGGTAGCCAACGAACACGCCTTCTTTGTAGTCAACTTGATGGATCTGGGTCACGGCAATCAGGCCGTGGCCAGTTCGACCCAGGCTGGTTTCTCTTCAACGATCTCGTACGTCGTGTGCAAGGTAGCCGTCTGCTTCACCATCGCGCCCACCGAGCAATACTTCTCCTCGGAGAGCCGGATAGCCGCCTCGATCGCGGCGGAATCGATTCCGAAGCCAGTGACCACGTGGTGGATGCGGACAGCCGTGAACACCTGCGGCGGGCGCTCCGCTTGATCCGCCTCGACGCGCACTTCGTATCCCGTCACACGCTGGTGATGCTTTTGCCGGAGGATCGTGATGACGTCGAATGCCGTGCAGCCCGCAAGCGCCACGGCAACCAGCTCAACGGGCTTGGGTCCGGTTCCTCCGGCTGCGTCATCTAGCAGCAGATGGTGCTCGCTGCCGGTCGTCGCAGCGAACTGCCGCTCGGCCTTAAGTGGTTGAGTAAGCAAAACTTTAGCGGTAATCATGTGCTCCTCCCATGGGCTCCGGTCGCTCGGAGCCACACGAATAAATGCAAGGGCGGGGATTTTGTTACACCGAAATGCGGGGAATTATAGGTGGACTAGCTCCGAGCGACTTCGCTTGCATCGTGCCGGACAATCTTGCTCATCACTCCCTGATACTCCGCCATCAATTCGCGCCTGAGCTTGGCAGCCAAGCGCGGATCGGGTGACTCGTTTGGAGCCATTCGGCATTGCCGGATCGCCGTCTCGAGGCTCGAGAGAAACGCTTGGCATGGCTCGCAGCCGTTCATGTGCTTCTCCATCTCTTCGCAAAGAGAATCGTCCAGCGCGTCATCCAGGTAGTTCGAGAGCTCGGCGAACATTTCCTTGCACCGCCCCGGCCGCGACTGCGCGGAGACATGAGCATTACCCGGCGCATTCGCCGATTCGCGGCTCACGCGATGCTGGTTCTGCTTGGCCAATTCCTTGCGGACAAAAAGCCGCGCGCGGTGCAGCCGCACGCGAATCGTCCCCGAGCGCAGGCCGGTGATTTCAGCGATGTCCGTGTCGGAAAGCTCTTCCATGTCGTGCAGCACGAGAATGAGCCGGTATTCGGGCGGCAATTTCTGTACTGCTTCGCGGAGGCGTTTGGCGCTCTCGCCGCGAAGCAGCGAACTTTCCGGCGTGCCGTCGGAATTGCCCGAGAGTTTCTGCAGTTCCCGGCGGTCGGGCATCAGCTCTTCCAGCGAGAGGGCCTCTTTCGGCGCAAATTTGCTTTTCCGGCGGCTCATCAGGCAGCGGCTCTTGGCCACTTTGTAGAGCCAAACCATCAGGGCCCTGGGGCTGTCGAATTTCGGCAGGTTGGAAACCGATTTCACGAGAACTTCCTGCATGGTGTCTTCGGCGTCCTGCCGTTGCCCGCACACTTTCATGCTGAAGGAAAACACCGTTTTCTGAAGCAGCGCCAGCGCCTCTTCCAGAGACGCAGGGTCCTTCTGCTGGATCAGTCGGACGGCTTGCTCGATCTCGGGACGCACGCGCCAACTGTAGCACAGTGAGCTGCCCGCGAATTTGCGCGAAAGAGATTCCGGAACGACGCCGAAAAGAAGCTAGAATGCTCGGTCTCGATATAGCTGCTGCACACCCGGAGCCCGAACTCCGGCCATTGCCTCGACGGTAAGGAAGAGAGAGAATCGCGGCGCTTCGCTGGCGACGCTATGGCAAATACCCTGCTTCAATTCGTCCCCAAGGACGGCGCACAGATCGTCCTCGTGTTGTTCCTCTCCTTTCTGATCGGCCTCGAGCGCGAAGAACAGAAAGTCACATCGGAACAGTATCGCTTCGGCGGGGTTCGGACATTCCCGCTGCTGGGCCTGCTTGGCTACGCGCTCTCTGTATTTTCGGACGGAAACCTTGCGCTGCCTGCCGTGGGCTTTGCCGTCGTGGGAGCGTTTCTCTGGTTATCCTACCGGCACAAGCTCGAGGGAGTGACGCTGGCCGGGATGACCACCGAGCTTTCTGGCTTGATGACTTACGTCATCGGGGCGCTCGTTTCACGCGAAGAATATTGGATCGCCGTGACGCTCACGGTGCTCGCGGTTGCGCTGCTCGAGCTCAAGACGTGGCTCGAAAGCCTCGCCAAGCGAATGCCGGGCGATGAAATCCTTACCTTCGCGAAGTTTCTGCTGCTCGCGGCCGTAATCCTGCCCATCGTGCCGAACCAGACGTTTGGCACGTTCGGCTTCAATCCTTTCAAAGTGTGGCTGGTCGTTGTCGTGGTAAGCGCCATTTCATACGGCAGCTACCTCTTGCAGCTTTGGACGAAGGGACGTGGCGGAGTTCTGCTGGCGGC
The DNA here is from genome assembly GCA_052146315.1 of Candidatus Acidiferrales bacterium. Classification (GTDB taxonomy): domain Bacteria; phylum Acidobacteriota; class Terriglobia; order Acidiferrales; family UBA7541; genus Palsa-295. The sequence continues at coordinate 4,523 of JBKQNJ010000097.1, forward strand.
TCTGCTCGGCGGCGCCTATTCCTCCACGCTCACTACGGTTGTGCTCGCCAAGCGCTCCCGCGAGCAATCCCGTCCGCATCTGTACTCCGGATCGATCCTCGTCGCCTCCGGCGTCATGTATCTGCGCTTTCTGGCGCTTCTCGCCATTTTCAATCGCCCATTGCTGCACAGGCTCGGATTGCCGTTCCTGCTGCTTGCGGCCGCAGCTCTTCTCGGCGGCTGGCTGTGGACGCGCATACCGGATCAGGGCGAGGCAAAAGCCGAGCAAGCGTTCCGGCCCAAAAATCCGCTGGAACTGAGCGCTGCGTTCTTGTTCGCTGCACTGTTCGTGGCAATGCTGTTCATCACGCATGTTGCGCTGCTGCATTTGGGTCGCAGCGGTCTTTTCGCGGTGGCCGGTGTGATGGGAGTAACGGATGTGGATCCTTTCATCCTGAGCCTTGCGGCTTCGAACGCGACGCTGACGCCTATTGCCCTCGCCGGAGGAGCGATCGTCATCGCCGCCGCAAGCAACAACCTCATCAAGGGCGTCTATGCGTACGGTTTCGGAGACCGCCGCACCGGCACGCAGTCGCTCGCACTCCTCGCGATCCTCGCGCTGCTCGGGTTGTTGCCTTTGCTCGTCTGAGGCCCGCGGCGAAGGCTCACGCCTTGCCTTTCTGCGACACTTCCACCGGCATGTGACTCAGCTTGGTATAGATCCGGATTCGCCGCAGCAGCGGCCACCAATCGTAAAGATAAATCTGCATCGGTCGCCACATGGCCACCCATCCGGCAATCGTGAGGCTCTCCCGCGCGACGGCGGCCCATGTGCCCGCGGCGTGCCCGAGCAATAGGTTGGTGAGAAGCAGGCATGCGGCCAGGAACAAGAGACCGATGAAGAGACTCGTACGCCCTTGCTCGAGGAGCCGCTTGAACTCCAAACGGGCAATCTGCACACGGTGGGAAAAGTGGTTGTGAACCGCGGTCTTGATCAGCTCCTTGGGGTCCTCGGCCGGCCACTGATCCAGGTAAATGCGCAGCCGGATCGAAGCATTCGAAGGACATTCCTGCGCCCAACTTACGATGAACTCTTCCGCGTCATCGTCGAGATCGCGTTCGATGAACGGCGAAGGATCCATTGAATTGAAGAGTTGGTTCATGTCGTGCAGCTTTAGCCGGATCGTGTGCGTGTGCGTTCGTTCCTTGCCGGCGGCATTTGGCAGGGAAAACTGCGTGCGAGGATCCGCGCTGTATTCGGTTTCGTCGATATGGACTTTCTCGACCATTTCGGATGCTAACGAGATCCCGTCCTTTTGAATCGACTGACTTATTTTGGACATCCTATTTTGTAGGAAAGGATAGCTCATATGGAATACACAATTATTTCAGGCACGCAAATGAACGTCTCGCGCGTTGCCCTGGGCACCTGGGCAATCGGCGGCTGGATGTGGGGAGGCAGCGACGAGGCAGAGTCGATTCGCACGATTCACTCCGCCCTCGATAATGGGATCAATCTGATCGACACGGCGCCCGTCTACGGCTTCGGCGTCTCCGAAGAAACCGTCGGGAAAGCCATCGAGCAGAGAGGCCGCCGCGAGGACGTCTTCATCGCCACCAAAGTGGGCCTCGAGTGGCACGACGGCTCCATAACCCGAAACTCCTCGCGCGATCGGATCCGGCAGGAAATCAAGGATTCGCTCCGCCGCCTTCGCACGGACTACATCGACATTTACCAGGTCCATTGGCCGGACCCGGCTGTCCCGATCGAGGAAACCGCGCGAACCATGCGCGCGCTCTATAAAGAAGGACTCATTCGCGCCATCGGCGTGAGCAATTATTCCCCGGAACAAATGGACAGGTTCATGTCCGTGTCGGAACTCCACACAGTGCAGCCACCGTACAACCTCTTCGAGCGGCAAATCGACCGTGATGTCCTGCCCTACGTGCACAAGAAGAATCTGAGCGCGCTGGCGTACGGTCCGCTGTGCCGCGGGCTCTTGAGCGGTCGCATGCGTCCGGACACGAAATTCACCGGCGACGATTTGCGCAAGTCCGATCCGAAATTTCAGCCTCCGCGCTTCGCGCATTACCTGAGCGCGGTCCAGCAACTGGATGATCTGGCGCAGAAAAGATATGGAAAGCGCGTGATGGATTTGGCGGTGCGCTGGGTCCTCGACCAGCCAGGAGTCAGAGCGGCGCTGTGGGGCGCACGCCGCCCCGAACAACTGGAAGCGGTGACCGATGCGCTGAACTGGAAGCTCGACGCAGACGCGCTCGCGTCAATTGACCAGATTCTGCAGCAAACAATCGCCGATCCCGTGAGCCCCGAATTCATGGCCCCGCCGGCACGAAGTACCGCGGTCGCCTGAACGGGCGTCATCCGCTTGCGCAACCGGGGCGGCGTCGGCAAGCCATGCATAAAAGTTCCATTTTGAGCGCAACGAAGTCCGATATCGGCGCTTCCCGTTGGCGGAGACTCGCCTAACCGGAGAGGGATCGTTCGAGCGAAATTCCCGCCCCCTCCGGTGAAACGCGAACTCGCTGCTCACGAGGAGGGCTAGCAAGAGCGAAAGAGAACCGTATCTCCCTGCATCGATTGGCCTTGGCCTATCGCCGCCTCTCAACTCCGGTCCGGCTTCGCAAACCGCTCTCTCAGCGCCTTCAGCGACCATTCGTTTCACCAAAAGCGAGCAATCGCTACGGCTTTGGAAAAGTGATTGCATCTAATGGGAATCTCTGGCAAAACTCTTCGCACGCTACGAGAGGGGTCGTGTCCATGGCTATTTCGATCAGGCAGATCAACAACATAACCATCGTCGATGTGGTTGGCGACATCACGCTTCACAACACGCCCGAAGTCCGCAAGGTGTTGCTCGATCTCCTGAAGGAAAAACGTGCGATCAGAGTCGTGATGAATCTCAGCTCGGTGAAGTATGTCGACAGCGCCGGCGTTGCCTCGCTTGTGGAAGGTCTGAAAATGTCGCGCGAGATGAAGAGCGGATTCGCCTTGTTTGGCTTGAGCCGCACTGCGCGCGAAGTGCTGGAGCTCACACGCCTCATCAAGGTGTTTGAAGTTTACAACACCGAAGAAGAGGCGGTACTTGGCCGCGCGGCAGCCTCGGCGTCGTAAGCTCGATCTCGACGGGAACCTGTCAGATCTCAGCACCGTGATATTCGAGATGCCCTCCATATGCCACTAACCGAAACGATCGGCGAAGCGACAATCAATGGCTTGGCCTACGTCGGCGGCCTGGCGCAGCTCACCGGCGGCGCGGCCCGAGCGGTTTTCGTCGAACCCTTCCGCGGCGGCAAACTCAGGCTCGGGCGGGCCATTCATCAGGCGATGGCCGTCGGAGTCGAAGCCCTTCCCATCGTTTCCCTGATTTCGTTTTTCATCGGAACGATTCTTGCGCTCCAGGGCGCCTACGAACTCCGCAAGTTTGGCGCCTTAAACCAGGTCGCGAGTGCCGTCGTAGTCATACTGACGCGCGAGCTCGGCCCGCTGATGACGGCAGTTGTCGTCATCGGGCGCTCGGGTTCTGCGTTCGCCGCCGAGATCGGGACGATGAAGGTGAACGAAGAAATCGACGCGCTCGAAACAATGGCGCTCGATCCCGTGAACTTTCTCGTCGCACCAAAATTCCTTGCCATGATCCTGATGATGCCCTGCCTCACCACCTGGGCCGATTTCATGGGTGTGCTCGGGGGCGCGCTTTTCGGCATCGGTGCCGCCGGATTTACTCTCCATACCTACATTCAGGCGACCCTCGACGCGCTCGTTCAGCGCGACATCATGACCGGTCTGATCAAGAGCGTCATGTTTGCTATCGTGATTACGGCGGTGGGATGCCACGAAGGCTTTTCAACTGGCTTGGGCTCCGAGCAAGTGGGCCGCTCGACCACCTCGGCCGTAGTAAAATCGATTTTTTTCGTTGTGTTGGTCGATCTTGTATTCACCGGAATTTTTTATTTCACGGCACCACGCTAAAAACGAATGGCCACGAACCTCATCCCAAAAGACGACGCGCCGGACGCCCCTTCGGAATGCGCCATTTCCGTTCGCGATCTTCGCGTCCAATACGGCACTCGCGAAGTCCTGCACGGCATCAGCTTTGAGATTCCCGCCGGCGAGACGTTCGTCATTCTGGGCGGCTCCGGCTCCGGCAAGAGCACGCTCTTGCGCACGCTGGTCGGCCTCGAGCGCCCCAGCGGCGGCGAAATAAAAATCCGCGGAAAGAACTACGCCACGATCTCCGAGCCCGAGCGCGAGGACATTCTCAAGAAGATGGGAATGTCGTTTCAGCAGGGCGCGCTCTTCGGCTCGATGACCGTCGGCGAAAACGTCGCGCTTCCATTGCGCGAGCACACCGAGCTCGACGAATCCACCATCGAGATCGTCGTCCGGCTCAAGCTCGATCAGGTCGGCCTCACCGGCTTCGACAACTACATGCCCGCTCAGCTCAGCGGCGGCATGCGCAAGCGCGCCGCCATCGCCCGGGCGCTCGCCATGGATCCGGAAATCCTCTTTTTCGACGAGCCCTCGGCCGGCCTCGACCCGATCATCGCCGCGGGCATCGACGAGCTAATCCTCAAGCTGAAAAAGGCTTTTCGCATGACGATCGTCGTCGTCACGCACGAGCTCGCCAGCGCCTTCCTGATCGCCGACCGCATGATTTTGATCGACAAGGGCGTGATCGTGGCGAACGGAACCACGCCGGAACTGCGGGCGAGCAAGCATCCGCGCGTGCGGCAATTTCTGGATCGTGTGCCGGAACCTGAAATCTCTGAGGAGATCGACTACCTCCAGATGCTGACGGGAGAGACCCCTCCGGACCGGCGCTAGGGCTGGCCATTCGAAGGACTCGTTGATATACTCGCCGCCCTGTGGGCGGCCACCAGGCACGCTTGAAGTAGCGCTAATCGAGGAAACGAATGGACGCAAAACGAGAGTCGGCTCTCGTCGGCCTCTTCGTGTTGGTGGCTTCGGGCCTCCTGATCACGGTCGTACTCCTGCTGTCCGGTTGGCTGACCGGCGGCGACGTTCCCTTCCGCGCCTACTTCGCGAACGCGGGCGGCCTCGAGCCCGGCTTCGAAGTTCATTACGCCGGCGGCCCGCCGGTCGGGCGCATCACGAAAGTTCAAAGCGACCCGCAGGATCCCGCGCGGATGGAGGTTGACTTCGCCGTCCGTCCATCCGTTCCCGTGAAGACCGACAGCAAGGCCGCAATCACCAGCAACAGTCCTCTCGGCGACAATTTTCTCGAGATCGAGCCCGGAACTCCGGCGGCCCCGCGTGCCCCGAGCGGCGCGACTCTGCAAGCGAAAGACTATGCGAGCCTCGATCAAATTAAGGACACCATCGTCGCACTTGGACCGAAAGCCAACGAGCTCATCGACAATCTGAATGAGCGTGTTGTCGCCCTTAAGGAAACGCTCGACCGCGTGAACGATCTTCTCGACGCGGAGAATCGCGCCAATATCTCCGGAAGCTTGGCCAGCCTCAATGGAATGCTTAAGGAAGATCGCCCGGGCATTCACTCGACCCTCGATCATATGAATGATGCCAGCGCCAAGCTGGGCCCGCTGATCGACGACTTCCGCAAGACCTCGGCGCAGGCCAACGATGCGATCAAGAATCTCGATGCCGCCCTCGCCGAGGATCGCCCCGACCTTCACGCGTCGCTCGAGACTCTTCGCAAGACTCTCGTTTCGGCGCAATCG
>JBKQNJ010000098.1:0-18489 GCA_052146315.1 Candidatus Acidiferrales bacterium
TACGAGCGAGCCGCGGTCGTCAATGCAAAGGCCCTACGAAAGCAAAACAGGACACTCTTCGAAGTGAACGGAGAAGTGCGCTCAGAAAAGCTTTGACAGAGCCGACATTGTTAGAGATGTCCGGTTACCCGACTAATCGGGACTACCTATGAGACTCGCGCCCGATAATTCGCCGCCGAACTTGCTATAATCCCTGCCCGACATGGCTTTCCCGTCGCTTTCCGGGTGGTTGCTGCGCGCGCTGTCCAGGGCGTGCGTCCTCGCCGGGATGGCGCTGATCCTCTTCGCGAATGGTCCATCGCAGGCTGCCGCGCCATCGCAAGCACAATCCGCGACGATCGTCCAGCTTCGGATTGACGGCGAAATTGAGCCGGTCCTCGCGGGGTATATCGTCGACGGAATTCACGAAGCCGCGCGCGAGCACGCGAGCCTCATCCTGATCACAATCAATACGCCGGGCGGGCTCGACACGTCCATGCGATCGATCATTCAGGCGATTTTGCAGTCGCCGGTGCCGGTGGTCAACTACGTCTATCCCACGGGCTCGCGGGCCGCCTCGGCCGGATTCTTCATTCTGCTTTCCGCAGACGTAGATGCGATGGCTCCGGGAACGGACACGGGCGCTGCTTCGCCGGTCACCGAGATCGGTGGGCAGACCGTGAATGTCGACGAAACAATGCACAAGAAGATCCTGAACGAAGCGACCGCCTATCTGCGCAGCTACGTCAGCAAGCGCGGGCGAAACCCAGACCTTGCGGCGACGGCCGTCACCGATGCGAAGGCGTTTACCGAGCAGGAAGCGATCAACGGGAAGATGGTCGATCTCGAAGCCAACTCGATCCCCGATCTGCTCGCCAAGCTGAACGGCCGGACGATCACCCGCTTCGACGGCTCGACGGTGCAGCTCGCGCTCGTAAATCCGGTGATTCAGCCGGTCGAAATGACCGGGCGCGAGCAGTTTCTGGCGCGGATCGTGCAGCCGGACGTTTTCTTCATTCTGCTGATCGTCGGCGTCCTTGGGCTCTACACGGAGTTCACGCATCCCGGACTGTTCGCGCCCGGAGTGATCGGCGGAATCGCCCTGGTGCTGGCGCTCTATGCGATGTTCTCGCTGCCCGTGAGCTTGATGGGGCTGCTCCTGATCGCCCTATCGCTGGCGTTCTTCATACTCGAGGCCAAGTACCCGACGCACGGCGTGCTCGGCGTCGGCGGCGTGATCTCCATGGTGCTTGGAGCGTTGATGCTAGTGAAGAGCCCTTGGACGGGCATGGGGGTGAGCTTGAGCGCGGCGCTCGGAGTGGCGATTCCGTTCGCGATCATCGTGATCGTGCTGGCGCGATTCGTTCTGCGGTCGCGTTCGTGGAAACTAGCAACGGGCAAGGAAGAGCTGATCGGCGAGGAAGGTGAAGTCACCGAACCGGTGCCTTCCACACTCGACGCGGCGGCTGCTCCGGGGATGGTGCGGGTGCACGGCGAATTGTGGCGCGCCGCCGCGCCTGCGGGGCAGTCGATTCCGAAAGGCGCGCGCGTGCGCGTGAAGAAAGTGACCGGCCTGACGCTTGAAGTGGAACCGGTCGGGCCGCAGCATTCGGCATCCACCTAGGCGGATACCGAGGAGGCAATAATGGAGCTCAATTTCGTGTCGATTCTGCTCGTCGCTGCTGTGGTGATTTTTCTGTTTTGGCTGTTCAATTCGATTTACGTCATCAAAGAATGGGAGCGCGGAGTCGTGTTGCGCCTCGGAAGGATGCTGCCCAACCCCAAAGGCGCGGGATTGCAGCTGGTCCTCTATCCGATCGACAAGTTGACCCGCATCTCGCTGCGAATCGAGACGCTCGACGTCCCGCCCCAGGACGTGATCACGCGCGACAACGTCTCCGTGAAGGTGAATGCGGTATGTTACTTTCGCGTCGTCGATGCGAATCTGGCCCTTTCGCAAGTGCAGAACTATCTATATGCTACGTCGCAGTTGGCCCAGACGACCCTTCGCAGCCTTATCGGCCAGTTCGAATTGGACTCGCTCCTTTCAGAGCGCGAAAAGGTAAACTCGAAGTTACAAACAATCCTTGACCAGGATACCGAGCCTTGGGGTATCAAGGTAACGAAGGTAGAAGTCAAGCAGGTCGATATTCCGGAGTCGATGCAGCGCGCCATCGCCAAGCAGGCGGAGGCCGAGCGCGAACGCCGGGCGAAGATTATTCACGCCGAGGGCGAATTCGAAGCGTCGGCCAAGCTGGCGGACGCGGCCGAAGTCCTGGAAAAGCAGCCGGCCGCCATCCAACTGCGGTACTTGCAAACATTGACTGAAATCGGCGTCGAGAAAAATACGACGATCGTCTTCCCGCTGCCCGTGGATATCATCTCGCAGTGGGTGAAGGCGTTCGCGGAGAAAAAGTAGAGCCTAATGGCAGGAAGCGGAAGACGCGGGGGAGCGGACCGGGTTCTCGAGAGCCGGCATCTGGTCGGGCTGTTTCTCGGCGTCGTGCTTCTTTGCGGCGTTTTCTTCACGCTGGGCTACGTGATGGGGAAGACGCAATACGGCGGGTTGGTCCACGCCGCCGAAGCCCTTTCGCGCACCACTCCCGAGCGCGCAGCCGTAAAGCCGGTTCCGGCGCAGCCTGCTGGCGACGCCGCTCCCGCGAATGGCGAGTGGGATTTCTACTCGAAGAACGATAATGCTGACCGCCTGCAGCCGGCTGCCAAGCCAGCTGCCTCCGTGGCGCACGACGGCGGTACGCCGGCCGCGCCCGTTACGACGATGCCTTCGGCTCAGGCCGCGAAAGCCGTTCCAGCTTCGGAGCGAATCCAGACCCCCAGAATGTCGAAGAATAGCGTGGTGCTGCAGGTTGCCGCGCTCACGCATCAGGGCGACGCGCTTGCAATGGCCGACGCGCTCCAGCAGAAAAGATTTCCTGCTTTCGTAGTCGCGCCGACCTCGGACAAGTTTTATCGCGTGCAGGTGGGCCCGTATGCGGACGCGAAAGCCGCGGAATCCGAGAAAGGCGCGCTCGATCGAGCCGGTTTCAAGGCTATCATCAAGCGCTGAATGACTTTTTCCTGGTACACGCGCGTGTTGCTCGCTCTGGCGAGCGGCGTCACACTCGCGCTCGCGTTTCCCAACTACAATCTCCCGCTGCTGGCATGGGTGTCGATCGCGCTGCTGGTCCTCGCGTCATACGGCGCGCGCCTGCGCGTTGCGCCACTCTACGGCTTTCTGCACGGACTCGTCTTCTACCCGATCTGCCTGCCGTGGATGGACGTCGTAATGCGGCAGTATGGCGACGTCGGCCCGTGGACCTCGGCCGGAATTCTCGGACTGGTCGGCATCGCTGGGGGAATCATCTGCGCTGTCTTCTCGTGGGGCGTGGCGCTGGCGTCGCGAAAGGGCGCAGCGTTTGCATGCGCGCTCGCGCCGTTTCTCTGGGTCACGCTCGAATTCCTCCGCGGAAATCTGCCGATCATCGCTTTTCCGTGGAATCTGATCGGTTACGCGGCAAGCGGCAATCTCGCGCTGGTCCAGCTGACGGCCATCACTGGAATCTACGGTCTCAGCTTCGTCGTCGCCGGATACGGCGCGCTGCTGGCGTATGCGATTCTCTCGGGGCGCCACCGCGCGTGGCAATCCGTGATCGCGGTGACCAGTGCGCTGATTCTCATCGCTTTCGGCGGGCGCTATTTTGTTCCGAAGGCTACGCCGCGCTTTGTTGCGCACCTCGTGCAGACCGACTTCGCGCAATCCTATAGCTACCCTCCCGATTGGATGCGAATCCATGCTCGCGATCTCGATCAACTCGAGCAGATCAGTATCGGCTCGGCCCGGGACATACCCGGCGTGATCGTCTGGCCCGAGGTTCCGGCGCCCTTCAGCCTGCAAGACCCGGATTTCGCCAGCCGCGCCCAGCAAATCGCCCGCGATTCGAGGCAGGATTTCCTCGTTGGTGTGGAAGACTGGAAGCACAACGCCGCTGGGAAATGGATCGCAACAAACAGCGCGGTGCTGCTCAACCCTTCGGGCCAGCGCATCTTCACCTACGATAAAATTCACCTGGTGCCGTTCGGTGAGTACGTCCCGCTGCGGAAATGGCTTACCTTCGCTGGCAAGCTGACGGCAGACATCGGAGACTTCACGCCCGGCACCGAGTATCGCGTCGGTGAATTTCCAGAAGGCACCTTCGGCGTGTTCATTTGCTACGAAGGCGTGTTGCCCGGCGCGGTCCGCGACTTCACGGCCAACGGCGCCGAGCTGCTCATCAATGTTTCAAACGACGGATGGTTCGGGCGTTCGGCAGCCCCCGCGCAGCACGTGATGATGGCGCGCGTGCGCGCCGTCGAAAATCGCCGCTGGCTCCTGCGGGATACGAACAACGGATTCACAGTCGACGTCGACCCCTACGGCCGCACCGTCGCGGAACTGCCGACCGACATCCGCGGCCAGCTCGACGCCCCCTACGATTTCCGCAGCGGCCTCACCCTGTACGCCCGCTTCGGCGATTGGCTCGCCTGGCTCTGCGTCCTCGCGTCGATTGCCATCCTGGCGATGGCGGCGATCAAGCGATCCGTGTGAAGGCGACACTCGTGGCCGAATTCCGCGAGTTTCGATTTTCCATTTTCGAATTTCGTGTGTACGATTAAAGAATGGCTGAACACATCGACGACCTGCAACAGCGCTACGCCGAGCTCGCGAAACGCATGGAGCTCGTGCGGAGCTATCTTTGACGCGCCCACCGCAGCGAAACAGATAGCCGCCATCGAGGCGAAAACCAGCGCTCCGGATTTCTGGGACGACCAGGAAAAGGCCCAGGCGGTCCTGCAGGAGCGCAAGCAGCTCGAAGACCGCGTGAACGCCGAAAAATCGCTCGCCGGAAAAGCGAGCGACATCGAAACGTATTTTCATCTCGCGCAGGAGGAAACCGACCACGCGCAGCGCGAGGCGATTCTCGACGACGTGGCCAAGGAAATCGCTGCGGCCGACGCGCTCGCCTCGGGACTCGAAACGAAAACGCTTCTCGGCCGCGACAACGACAACCTGAACGCGATCCTCACCGTCAAGCCCGGCGCGGGCGGCATCGAATCGCAGGATTGGGCTGAGATGCTCTTGCGCATGTATCTCCGCTGGGCCGAGGACAAAGGCTTTCGCACGAACGTCCTCGATTCGACGCCCGGCGAAGAAGCGGGAATCAAGTCCGCCACCGTGCAGATCGAGGGCGAGAACGCTTATGGCATGCTCGGCGGCGAAAGCGGCGTGCATCGCCTGGTGCGGATTTCGCCCTTCGACCAGCAGGCGCGGCGGCACACGTCGTTCGCCTCCGTATTCGTGATCCCGGAAATCGACGACAAGATCGAGATTGTGGTGAATCCGGATGATCTGCGCATCGACACGTTCCGCTCAGGCGGCAAGGGCGGGCAGAACGTCAATAAGGTCGAGACGGCCATTCGCATCACGCACATCCCGACCGGGATCGTCGTGCAGTGCCAGAGCGAGCGCAGTCAGCACAAGAATCGCGAGACCGCCATGAAGCTCCTCCGCTCGCACCTCTACGAGCGCGAGCTCGAAAAGCGGCGCGAAGATATGCGCAAGCTCGACGCCTCGAAGCCCGAAATCAGCTTCGGTAGCCAAATCCGCTCTTACGTGATGCAGCCCTACCAGATGATCAAGGACCACCGCACCAAGGTCGAGCGCGGCGACGTCCAGAAGGTGCTCGACGGCGACATCGATTCGTTCATTCAGGCCTACCTGCTCTACCGTAGAGACGGGCGCCAGGCGCGCGATGGTCATGAGCCTTCCAAAGAGTGAAAGTAAAACCGCATTTATCGGGTGGCGGGCGCAGCCTTTCAGCGGCAAAATCTGCCGTTCGACCCTGATTTAAGCCCTTTCGGCACAGAAGATTGACAGCCTACTGCCGTTTCGCTACGATTCTTGATCGGCTCGGCCGCAAACAAGCGACAATGGCGCGCTTGACCCTGACCGCGTTTCATTCCGCCGGAGGATAGTTTTGGCACACCAACCTGAGAAGTTCCTGTTTACCTCGGAGTCTGTCACCGAGGGTCACCCCGATAAGATGGCCGACGCGATTTCCGACGCCGTGCTGGATACGGTGCTCACCTATGACCCGATGGGGCGCGTAGGCTGCGAGACGCTGGTCACCACCGGCCTCGTGGTGATCGCTGGCGAGATCACGATCAAGAAGGAAGCGCGCGGCGTCCTCGAATACGAGCGCATCGCCCGTGGAGTGATCAACGACATTGGCTACAACCGCGCGAAATACGGCTTCGACGCCGAAACGTGCGGCATCCTCTCCGCGGTCAAGCCGCAATCGCCCGATATCGCGATGGGCGTCGACACCGGCGGCGCCGGCGACCAGGGCATGATGTTCGGCTACGCCTGCGACGAGACCGCCGAACTGATGCCCATGCCGATCCAGCTCGCGCACCAGCTCACCTACAAGATCGCGCAGGTTCGCAAGGCCAAAGAAGTCGATTTCTTTCGTCCGGATGCCAAGTCGCAGGTTTCGATCGAATACATCAACGGAAAGCCGGCTCGCGTCGATACGGTGGTAATCTCGACGCAGCACAGCGAAAGCGTTTCGCAGAGCGACCTGCGCGAAGCGGTGATCGAGAAAGTCATCAAGCCCGTCATTCCCGCGCACATGTTCGACAAAGCTACGAAAATTCACGTGAACCCGACCGGCCGCTTCGTCACTGGTGGACCGATGGGTGACGCTGGCCTCACCGGCCGCAAGATCATCGTCGATACCTACGGCGGCTACGGGCGCCACGGCGGCGGCGCGTTTTCGGGCAAGGATCCTTCGAAGGTGGACCGCTCGGCGTGCTATATGGCGCGTTACGTCGCGAAGAATATCGTCGCGGCCGGTCTCGCCACCAAAGTCGAAGTGCAGTTTGCCTACGCGATTGGCGTCGCCGAGCCGGTTTCCGTAATGGTCGACACGTTTGGCACCGGCACGATCCCGAATTCGCAGATCACGGAAATCGTTCGCGCGCTCTTCAAGCTCACGCCCAAGGGAATCATCGAAACGCTCGATCTGCGCCGCCCGATCTACCGTCCAACGGCGGCCTACGGCCATTTCGGCCGAACCGGCCCGGGCTTCACCTGGGAGCGTACCGACAAAGCCGACGCGATCCGCAAGGAAGCCGGCACCGTGGCAATGGCGCGCGGCTAATTTCCTTATCCTAAAGAACAGAGCAAAAATCGAAAGGGAGTCTATGCCTGAATCAGCAACCAAAATAAGCGGCGACGTGAAAGACCTTGGCCTCGCAGCCGAGGGCAAGCGCAGGATCGAATGGGCCAACCAGCACATGCCCGTGCTGCAGTTGATCCGCAAGCGTTTCATCAAAGAGCAGCCGCTCAAGGGCATCCGCATGGCGGCGTGCCTGCACGTCACCACCGAGACGGCGAACCTGGCCATCACGTTGCGCGACGGCGGCGCCGACCTCGTGGTATGCGCTTCGAATCCGCTTTCGACGCAGGATGAAACCGCCGCGTCGCTCATCAAGGACTACGGCGTCCCGACATTTGCCATCAAGGGCGAGGACAACGCCACCTACTACGCGCACATCAATGCGGCGCTCGATCACAGGCCGCAGATCACGATGGACGACGGCGCGGACCTCGTCACGCAGTTACTCACCAAGCGCCTCGATCAGATCAAGGACGTGATCGGCGGCACCGAAGAGACCACCACCGGCGTCATCCGCCTGCGCGCGATGGCCAAGGATGGCACGCTGAAGTTCCCCGTGATCGCCGTGAACGACGCGCTCACCAAGCACTTCTTCGACAATCGCTATGGCACCGGCCAATCGACGCTCGATGGCGTGATCCGCGCCACCAACCTGCTGCTCGCCGGCCTTAAGCTCGTCGTCGCGGGCTATGGCTGGTGCGGCCGCGGCGTCGCGATGCGCGCCAAGGGCCACGGCGCGGACGTGATCGTCACCGAGATCGACCCGACGAAGGCCATCGAAGCCGTGATGGACGGTTTCCGCGTGATGCCGATGAACGAAGCCGCCAAGATCGGCGACATCTTCATCACCGTCACCGGCAACAAGTCGGTTCTCTCGCACGAGCACTTCGAGAAGATGAAAGACGGCGCGGTGATCAGCAACTCGGGCCACTTCAACGTCGAGATCGATATCCCATCGCTCGAGAAGCTATCGAGCGGCCACAAGCCCGCTCGCCCCTTCGTCGAGGAATATACGCTCCGCGACGGCCGCAGGGTCTACCTGCTCGGCGAAGGCCGCTTGATCAATCTTGCCGCTGCCGAAGGCCACCCTGCATCCGTGATGGACATGAGTTTCGCGAACCAGGCGCTCGCAGCCGAGTACATGGTGAAGAACGCGAAGGAACTCAAAGCCAACGTCTACCCGGTTCCCGAGTACCTCGACAAGCAGATCGCCAAGCTCAAGCTCGAGTCGATGGGCGTCACAATCGACAAGCTCACACCTGAGCAGGAGCACTACCTCGCTTCGTGGAACGAAGGCACGTAGTTCGTTCGCGAGTCGAGATGAATTTCACAACGCCCTGTCTCCCAAAAGGCAGGGCGTTTTTTATTTCTATTCCTTAGCGGAGGTCAACCGTGCTCGGAAACCATAACATCGTGGCCTTCATCGCGACGACCCAGGCGGATAGCACGAGAGACTTCTACGAGGGCGTCCTCGGGCTCCATTTCATCGAGGATTCGCCCTTCGCTCTCGTCTTCAACGCCAAGGGAACGATGCTCCGAATTCAAAAGGTCAAGGAGTTCCGGCCGGCATCGCACACTGCGCTTGGTTGGGATGTACCCGATATTCGCGCCGCTGTCGAGGACCTCACTGGCCGAGGCGTTCGCTTCGAGCGCTACGAAGGCGTCCCACAAGATGATTTGGGAGTGTGGAAGTCGCCAAGCGGAGCGCAGGTCGCCTGGTTCAAAGACCCGAACGGTAATATTCTCTCCCTAACCCAATTCCCGCCCGAATAGTGTCGCTCGCGTCAGCGCCCCGCCGCGGCCGGCAACAGGGCACCGAGAAATTCCTCAAAGATCTCAGTGTACTCGGTGCCTTCTCTGTGAACTCTGTGTTTAGCTGTGCCACAATGCGCCCCGCGATCGAATGGACACCGTCGCCCTCGAAAGCCTCGGCGAGACAAGCGATCCATGCCCGATGTAAAATCCCGGCGCCATGACCAGCCGTTCCATCGCATTTCTTTTCGCGTCCGCACTCTTGCTCGCCGCGCTCGGGAATTCGCGCTCCACGCAGGCGCAGGGCGAATCTTCCGCCCAGAGAGCCCAGGCCGAAGCCTCCGAAGTGCGATTCAGCGGCGAGGTCTTCGCCGGGAAGCGATTCGTCTACGATATCGGCCACGGGCTGGCCTTCGGCCTGCAGCCCTTGGTCGGCGATGGTGGCGGTGGCTGGGTGATCGAGATCGTGCCGAAGGTGCAGCCGCAGGGCGATCCCGTGGAATTTTCCGAGATCGCGACACCGCCCTTCCACTTTTACAACGATCGTTATCTCGCAGCCGCCTACGGCTACTCCGCGAAGGAGGCAGCCCAGATGACCACGCGGAAATTCAATTTCGTGCTGTCGGTCGCCGATGAGGACAAAGCGAATGACGTCGTAAACGCGATGCTCTATCCCAGCGCGATTTCCGAGGACGAAAAGGCGCGCATCGCGCGCGAGTCCAACAGCGTTCAGCTGGGCCACGGCGAATTCCACATTACGCATTCGCACGTCACGCTCGGCAAGGGCAATACGCCGGATTCGATCGACGTGCTGAAATTCGACGTCGTCGTGAACTTCTCGCCCGGCCTCACGCTAGCCCAGGTCCTCGCCCCGAAGCCCCCAGCCTCACGCTGACGCAGAGCGTGCACGCGGTTCTTCTAGGAACTTGCCCGCCGCGATGGCTTGCTGCGCTCCGGACCCCACGCCTCGGCCACCTTGCGATGCTCGCGGAGGAGGTACGACGACACTCGAATCTTCCCATCGCGAACGAATCGCTCGTGATTTTCCTCGAGCTCTTCCGGCAGATAGCGGTAATTCGCCGTCACGCCAAACGAAGCCTCCAGCCCGTAGGGGCGCATATTTCCGAAGGCGTTCACCTGCTCGAGGCGGGCCCCATTCGCGAGGTGAAAGAGCGCGACTGGATCGTACAACTTGCCCTTGTCCCGCGCCTTTGCCAGGTAGGCAAGGGCGAGGCGCTCGAGGGGCGCGGCCAGCACGTCGCGATGAGCCGCGGGCTCCTCCAGAAGATGGAACAGCGCGTCGACAGAGTCGCGCCGGCGTGAGGTTCCGATGAGCTGCCGCGCGAAATCCGCGAGCAATCTCGTCAGCCGATCGCGGGTGAAGCCATCTTCGTTCCCGTGGTCGCGCAAGGCCCGCGAAAAGCGCGGCAGCGGCGAAAGCGTCCCGTAGTCTTTCAGGTTCGGAAATTCGGCCGAGAGTTCGGTCACAACCTGCTTGATCAGGAAATTGCCGAAGGCGACTCCTCGCAGGCCCCGCAAGCAGTTGTTGATCGAATAAAAGATTGCGGTGTCCGCTTTTTCCGGCGCGAGAATGGGCGCATGAATGTCGAGTAACGGCTCCAGATTGCCGGTCAGCCCGTTCGCCAGCGCCACCTCCACAAAAATAATCGGTTCCTCCGCCAGCGCCGGGTGAAAGAACGCGAAGCACCGCCGGTCCGCCTCGAGCCGCCTGCGCAGGTCCGGCCAGCCATTGATTTCATGCACCGATTCGTATTGAATCAGCTTCTCCAGCACAATCGCGGAAGTCTTCCAGCTGATCCTTTCCAGGCGCAGGAATCCTCGGTTGAACCACGACCGCATCAGGTGCCTGAGGTCCGCGTCGAGCGCCGTGAACTCGCCGTCCTCCGCCGTCAGCGTCTGCAGGTCGCCGCGAAGCGCCACCAGCGTCTCGGTGCCCTTCGGCGCCGTATTGATTCGGCGGAACAGCTCCTGCCGCGGGGCTTCGACCGTCGCGGAAAGCGCGGCGAGATTGCCCGCAGTCGGTTCCTTTTCATATTCGGCCGCCGCGCGTCGGATCGCTGCCTCGTCCGGAGAAAATTCGCGCGAAAGCATCACAAAAAATCCGCGCCTTTTGCCGGGACTCATCGCCGTGTACGTCTTGATGATCTCTTCGGCGAGAACGGTCTGCGAAGCCTCTCCGCGCTCCGACAGCAATTGATGGCACAGAAACCGCATGTCCGCGCCGCGTCCTTCGCTCAGCACCCGTAGCAGATTGGAGAGAAAGCCCGGCATAGCAGCCAAATTATAGCCTGAACCCGCCCACCGTCACTGGTACTCGCGCGCCAATGAAGCGAGCCGGTTAGCCTTCCGCATGATTGACATGACAACATTGCCAGAAAATGTCTCGTGCGTTACGATGCGATGCACTTTTGAGAGCGCCAAGTCGGCGGAGGGGAAATGAACGCGAAGAATACGGTTCGCAACACATTCGTTCGAGCGTGCATTCTAGCAGTCGCGCTGGCTGGGCTTGCGGCAAGCGCCGGCGCCCAGGACCACTGGGTCGCGACGTGGGCCGCCTCGCCCCAGAGCGCGCACATCGTCTTCCCGCGGCTGCCGCAGCCTCCCGCCCCGGCTCCGGGCGAGGCCGCGCCGCCGGCTCCGCGTATCGTCTTCCCCCCGCCGCCATCCTTCGATAATCAGACGATCCGCATGATCGTCCGCGCGAGCATCGGCGGACACAGCCTGCGCGTCCAGCTCTCGAATGCTTTTGGCGCCGCCGCTCTTCACGTGGGCGCGGCACACATAGCGTTACGCGATAAAGATTCCACGATCGTCGCGGGTTCCGACCGCATGCTCACCTTCAGCGGCGAGCCTTCCGCCATCATTCCCGACGGCGCCGAAATTCTCAGCGATCCGGTCGATCTCGACGTTCCGCCGCTCGCGTATCTCGCCATCAGCGTGTACGTTCCCGGCCACGTGGACGACCCGACGGATCATCTCACCGGCCTGCACACGACCTATATTTCCGGCGCGGGTGATTTCACCGCGGCGCCGTCCATCGAAAACCCGAAAACCACGGAATCATGGTATTTCCTCTCCGGTGTTGATGTCCTCGCTCCCGCGAAGACCGGCGTGATCGTCGCTTTCGGCGATTCCATCACCGACGGCGCCACCTCCACGCCCGACACCGACCGCAGCTGGCCCAGCCAGCTCGCCGAGCGCCTCGTCGCTAATAAATCCACGGCCGATTGGGCCGTCGTCGACGAAGGCATTTCCGGCAACCGCCTGCTCAATGGCGGCATGGGCGTCGCCGCTCTCTCGCGCTTCGATCGCGACGTCCTCAGCCAGCCCGGCGTGAAATGGATCATTGTGATGCTCGGCATCAACGATATCGGCCTCGGCAACATCCCCGGCATCGACGCGGCCGACAAAATCACCGCGCAGGATCTGATCGCCGGGCAAAAGCAGTTGATCGATCGCGCCCACCTTCGCGGCATCCGCGTGATTGGCGCCACACTCACGCCTTACGTTGGCGCGTCGTATGCGAGCGAACAGGGCGAGGTGATGCGCGAAGCACTAAACAACTGGATTCGCACCAGCGGCGCCTACGACGCGGTCTTCGATTTCGACAAGGTCGTGGCCGATCCCGCGAATCCCAAGCAGATTCTCGCGTCGTTCAACATTCGCGATCATCTGCATCCCAACGACGCTGGCTACAAAGCGATGGCCGATTCCATCGACCTTTCGATCTTCAATTCGAAGGCCAAGGCCGCCGCGGCAGCATCGCAATGATCGGGTGTTTCCAGATGGGCGGTTCCAATGCCGGGGCCAAATGAAAAAAAGAGCTTTTCGCCAAAGTAGCGATCGTTCACAGCTCTCGTCGCAAACGCACGCGCCCGCGGCAGTCGGCTCCGGCAGCAAGTTCATCTGGTTCCTTTGCGTGATGAGCGCGCTGCTCGGCTGCCTCGTGTCCTTCCCAGCAGCGCGCAGCGCGCAACAGCCGCAACAGACTCCGCCTCCTCCGCTGGTCGGCCCGCCGGCCCGCATCGCGGCCCAGGCCGTCTTCAACAGCCGCTGCGCCAGTTGCCACCAAAATGCGATGGCCAGCGCCGACCAAAACGCCGGGCGAGCCGCGAGCGCCCCCAGCACCGAGACACTCGGCCAGATGACGCCCGAGGCGATCTACGCCGCGCTCACGACCGGCGCCATGGTCGGCCAGGCCCGCGACCTCACCGATGATCAGAAGCGCATCATCGCCGAATTCTTCGGTGGCCGCCCGCTCGGCAATGCCGACGCTGGCGAAGCGAAGAACATGACCGGCCACTGCGACACGAACCCACCGTTGGCCGATCCCTCGGCGCAGCCCGGATGGAACGGCTGGGGCAACGGCCTCTCGAATACGCGCTTTCAGCCTGCGGATGCCGCCCAGCTGTCCGCGGATCAAGTCCCTTCGCTGAAACTGAAATGGGCCTTCGGCCTTCCCGGCGGCGCGGAAACCTACGGCCAGCCCGCCATCGTCAGCGGCCGCGTTTTCTTTGGCGATTACAACGGTTTCGTCTATTCGCTGAATGCCGCTACCGGCTGCGTCTATTGGTCATTTCACGCCGACGCGCAGGTCCGCACGGCCATCGTCGTCGGCCCGGTAAAGGGCAAGGGCGCCGCCCGCTATGCCGCCTACTTTGGCGACAAGAAAGCCAACGTCTACGCCGTCGACGCCCGCACGGGCACGCTCCTCTGGCGCGTGAATCCCGAGCCGCGCTTGCTCGAGCATGTCACCGGCGGTGCCGCGCTGTATGAAGGGCGCGTGTTCGTGGGAGTCGCCGGCTCGGAAGAAATTACCTCGATGGATCCGCACTACCCGTGCTGCACGTACCGGGGCAGCCTTTCGGCGCTCGACGCCAACACCGGGAAAATAATCTGGAAGACATACACGATTGCCGAGGAGCCGAAGCCGATAAAGAAGAATTCGCTTGGCACGCAGCTCTGGGGCCCGGCCGGCGCGTCCATCTGGACCACGCCCACCGTCGACCCGCAGCGCCACGCGGTCTATGTCAGCACCGGAAACTCCTTCGCCGAGCCTGTCTCAAGAAACTCGGATGCGATCGTCGCCTTCGATATCAAGACTGGCAAAATCCTGTGGTCCTACCAGGCGCTCGCCAATGATGTCTCTCCCGCCGGTTGCAACGGTCCCGGACCTAAGGGCGAACAGTGCCCGCCCGATCCGGGCCCCGATTGGGATTTCGGCAATTCGCCGATCCTGCACACTCTTCCGGGCGGCCAACGCGTTCTCGTCGCTGCGCACAAAGGCGGTTTGGTCGTTGCGGTCGATCCCGACAACAATGGCGCGTTGCTCTGGAAGACCAATCTCGCCGAGCCCAACGCAGGCGCGGCGATTCAAATCATGTGGGGCGCCGCAGCAGACGCTGAGAATGTCTACTACGCGCTCCAATCGGGCGGCGTCGCGGCAGTGCGCCTCGCGGATGGCAAGCGCGTCTGGACCGAGCGCATCGATCCAGCGGTGATTCCGTCGGAAGCAGGGAAGCGCCTGCGGCGCGGTCTCGAGGCTGCCGTCACCGTGATTCCCGGCGTCGTCTTTGCAGGCGGGTGGGACGGCGTCCTCCACGCGCTTTCAACCGAAGACGGCCATCCGCTCTGGCAATATCAAACCGTCCGTGACTACACCACCGTCAACGCCGTTTCCGCTAAAGGCGGGTCGCTCGGCGCGCCCGGTCCAGTCGTTGCCGGCGGCATGCTGTACGTCGGCTCGGGCTACGTCGGCACTGGCAACGGCATTCCCGGCAATGTCCTCCTCGCCTTCTCCGCCCAATAAGAAAGAAAGCCGCAACGAAGATGCTGGTCCCCGCGCCGGCCGCCCCAACCGCTCCGCGTATCTTCGCCTTTGACGTTTCGGGTGCCCCATCCTCGGTTTGTGAGGGTGGGGCTTTTGAATTTTCCTTTCTATCGAGCCGGCCCGTCGGCGGAAGCGTGGCCCTTTTTTTCCCTGCGTGCCCTGACACAAGAAGGGAACGAAGTCGAAGGGCAAGCTCGCGAAAAAACGCGCCTCGAAACAGGGCTTCAGCCCCAAGCAGTCTCCGATTATCCGCAACTCATTCCGAAGCGCGGGACGCGCGGCACAGGTTAGCCCAGCGCGGAAGCGCTGGGAAAGCATGGCGAAGAAGACCTCAAGCGCCGTAGGTGCGACACCCTTCTCTCTCCTCGCCCACCCCCCGTCATTCTGAGCGAAGCGAAGAATCTCTCTTCGTTTCGGCCACGCGCGCACCATCAAGTCCTCAAGATCCTTATCCGAACGACTGCTTGACACTCGCGGCTGCATCCCTAAGATGGTTGTGTGAGTGGACCCGCAACAAGTACAGGCTGCCGCAAACCCAATCGCTTCGGATTCTGCCCCTGTACGCAATCTGTACCCAAGGACAATTTCGCGCCGCGCGTGATCGTGCTTAACTGAAATGATGACGACAAATGGGTACCCGGAAACGAGAACGAAGCAAAACACCTCGTTTTCTAATCGACATTTGGCGATTAGAAACGCCCGTAACTTCTAGAAAACACACGGTGGCGACCACTTCTAATCGACACGGTATGGACAGTACTCGTTGATGCAGGATTTGGCGAATTCGGCGATCGAAACCGCGAAAAAACGCGGCGCGTCCTACGGCGATGTCCGCGTGATGGACATCCGCCATCGCGATATCTCGACCAAGAACGGCGAAGTCGGCACGCTCGCCGAGTCCGAGTCGCTCGGCATCGGCATTCGCGTGATCGCGAGCGGCGCGTGGGGATTCGCATCCACCGACCGGCTCACGCGCGAGGGCGTGCAAGCGTGCGCGGCGGAAGCGGTCGAGATCGCGAAGGCTTCGGCGCTGGCCAAGCGCGAGAACGTCGCGCTCGCTCCTGAAAAAACCTACGTCGATACCTGGCAGAATCCGTTTCTCAAGGATCCCTTCCGCATTCCCGTCGAGCAGCAGATCGATCTGCTGCTCGCTGCGGATAAGGAAATGCGCCGCGTGAAGGGCCTGACGCTCGCGGAAGGCTCGATGTCGTTTCGCCGCATCGACCAGCTATTCGTGTCGAGTGCCGGCTCGTCGATCCATCAGATCAAGATGCAATCGGGCGCCGGAATCGTCGCGACGAGCTTCGCGGGCACGGAAATCCAGAAGCGGTCGTATCCGAATAGCTTCGGCGGGCAGCACATGCTGCAGGGCTACGAACTGATCGAATCGCTCGACCTCGTTGGCAACGCGGCCCGCATCGCCGAAGAGTGCGTCGCGCTGCATTCCGCCGCGCAGTGTCCCGAAAAACAGGGCACGATCATCCTCGGCAGTTCGCAGCTCGGCTTGCAGATCCACGAATCGATCGGACATCCGATCGAGCTCGATCGCGTCCTCGGCATGGAAGCGAATTTCGCGGGCATGAGCTTCCTCACCACCGAAAAGCTGCGCAAACTGAAATACGGCTCAGATATCGTCAACGTCGTCGCGGATGCGCGCCTCGAACACGGCCCCGGCCTCGGCACGTTCGCTTACGATGACGAGGGCGTAGCCGCGCAGTGCACACCGATTATTACCGATGGCCTCTTCACCGGCTACCTGACCAGCCGCGAGACGGCGGCGTCAATCGGCGAAAAGCGCTCCGGCGGCACGGTACGCTGCGAAAGCTGGAACCGCCTCCCGATGATCCGCATGACCAACATCAGCATCAATCCCGGCACGTGGAAATACGACGACCTGATCGCCGATACCGACGACGCGATCCTGATGGAAACGAACCGCTCCTGGTCAATCGACGACAAGCGCTACCACTTTCAGTTCTCCACCGAAATCGGCTGGGAAATCACGGGCGGCAAGAAAGGCCGCATGATCAAGAATCCCAGTTACAGCGGCATCACCACCGAATTCTGGAATAGTTGCGACGCCATCTGCTCGCGCGACCACTGGACGCTCTGGGGCACGCCCAACTGCGGCAAGGGACAGCCGCAGCAGACGATGGGCACCGGCCACGGCGCCGCTCCGGCGCGCTTCCGCAACATCAAAATCGGCGTCGCCTTCGCGAAATGACGATGACCACCACTGCGTTCCGTAATCCTGCTTGCCCTGACGAAGGAAGGGAGCGAAGCGAAGGATCTCTCCTTCCGATGAGGCGCGATGTCCAAAGATAAGCCACTCTCCATCGGCGATCTCGAGCGCATCGCCGAGCGCGTTCTCAAGCTCAGCGACGCGGACGAAACCGAAGTCGACATCGGCGCGACCACCGACGCGCTCACGCGTTTCGCCAACAACACGATTCACCAGAACGTCGCCGAGGAAATCCTGGGAATCTCGATCCGCACGGTCGTCGATGGCCGCACCGCGCGCTCCACGACGAACAAGACGGACGACGATTCGTTGCGCCGCGCCATTGCCACCGCAGTGAGCCTCGCGCGCAACCAGCCGAAAAATCCCGAGCTCCTGCCGATGTTGAAAAAGCAGAAATACGAAAAGGTCGCGCGCTTTTTCTCCGCGACGGCGAAAACCACGCCGCAAGACCGCGCCCGCGCTGTCACCCGCGTCTGCAAAATGGCCGACAAGCGAGAGCAGACAGCGGCTGGAATCTTTTCGAGCGGCGAGTCGCGCTCCGTGCTCGCGAATTCAAGGGGTCTATTTGCTCGTTACGAGCAGACGCGATCGGAATTTTCGGTGACGATCCTCGAATCGCACTCGTCCGGCTGGGCAAAGGAGAATTCGCCCGACATTCGCAAGATCGATCCGGAGGCGCTTGCGGAAAACGCGAGCGAGAAGGCTGCCAAATCGCGCGAGCCGCGCGAAATCCCGGTGGGCCGCTACACTACGATCTTGCCGCCGTCCGCGGTCCTCGATCTGGTCGGATTCCTGTTTTACGATTTTGCCGGCACGGCGGTGCACGACAAGCGTTCCTGCTTCACCGGCCGCATGGGCAAGAAGATTCTCGGCGACAACATCACGCTCTGGGACGACGTCTATCACCCCTTGCAAAGCGGCCCGGCTTACGATGGCGAGGGCACGCCGCGGCAAAAGGTGCTCTTGGTCGATAAAGGCGTGCCGAAGAATCTGGTGTACGCGCGCGCGACCGCCAAGAAAATGAAAGCCAAACCCACGGGCCATGGCTTCTCGCTTCCCAACGACTACGGCGAAGCGCCAATGAACCTGGTCTTCGCGGGCGGCGACAAGTCGATTGACGAAATGGTCCGCACCACCGAGCGCGGCATCCTCGTGACGAGGCTGTGGTACATCCGCGAAGTCGATCCCTACGAAAAAATTCTCACCGGCATGACGCGCGACGGCACGTTCCTGATCGAAAATGGGCGCATCAGCCGTGGACTGCGCAATTTCCGCTTCAATCAAGGCATCATCGAATTGCTGAACAACGTGGAAGCGCTTTCGCCTTCCGTCCGGGCCTCAGGCGAAGAGGCTTTCGACATGGTGGTCCCGGCCATGAAGGTTCGTGGCTTCAACTTCACTGAAGTGACCAGGTTCTGAGAGTTAAAATAAGAGCAAGGAACCACTTG
>JBKQNJ010000099.1:0-3217 GCA_052146315.1 Candidatus Acidiferrales bacterium
GTCCCGCGCGCTGCAGCTCGAGCGCCTGGCAAAGGAAAATTACCTCCGCCACGCCATCACGGAATATGAAAGCCGCTTGACCGCTGAAATCGAGATGATCAAGAAGATGCGCTTTGCAGGCTACTTCCTGATCGTGTGGGACTTTATTCACTACGCGCGCTCGCAAGTGGTGCCGGTAGGGCCGGGCCGCGGATCGGCCGCAGGCAGTCTCGTCAGCTATGCGCTGCGAATTACCGACGTGGATCCGCTGCAATACGATCTGCTCTTCGAGCGCTTTCTCAATCCGGAACGCATCTCCATGCCTGATATCGATATCGATTTCTGCATGCGCCGCCGCGGCGAAGTGATCGAATACGTGCGGAAAACGTACGGCGAAAAAAGCGTCGCGCAGATCATCACGTTTGGAACGATGGCGGCAAAAGCGGCCTTGAAGGACACAGGCCGGGCGCTCGATATGGCCTATGGTGACGTGGATCGCCTCGCGAAGCTTGTGCCCAATCAGCTCAACATTTCGCTCGAAGAGGCGCTGAAGCAATCGCCCCAGCTGGACTCCATGCGCGAGAAAGACGAACGCATCAAGGAAGTCGTCGAAGTGGCTCTGCGCCTCGAGGGGCTGGCCCGGCACGCTTCGACCCACGCAGCCGGCGTGGTGATTTCGCCGCGCCCCCTCACCGAAATCGTGCCGCTCTACAAGTCCAACAAGGACGAAATCACGACGCAGTACGACATGAACGCGCTCGAACGGATCGGCCTGCTGAAAATGGATTTCCTCGGGCTGACGACGCTGACGGTTCTCGATGATGCGGTGCGGCTCGTGCAGCAGAATCGCGGCGTGACGCTCGATCTGCCGGCGCTGCCGCTCGACGACAAGGCGACATACGATCTGTTTTCACGCGGCGACACGACGGGCATCTTCCAGTTTGAGTCACACGGCATGCGCGACATTTTGAAGCGGTATCAGCCGACGCGGCTCGAGGATTTGACGGCGCTCAACGCGCTGTACCGTCCCGGGCCGATTCAGGGCGGCATGATTGACGATTTCATCGCGCGCAAGCACGGCAAGAAGAAGGTGACGTACGATTTGCCGGAGCTCGAGGAGTTTTTGGCCGAGACGTGGGGCGTGATCGTCTATCAGGAACAGGTGATGCAGATCGCGAACAAGCTCGCGGGCTTCTCGCTCGGCGACGCGGACCTGCTGCGGCGCGCAATGGGCAAGAAGAAGCCCGAGGAGATGGCGGCGCAACGCGAAAAATTCCTGGTGGGCTGCCAGGCGCGCAAGGTGCCCGCGAAAAAGGCCGAGAAGATGTTTGACCTGATGGCCGAGTTCGCCGGATATGGATTCAACAAATCGCACTCGTGCGCGTACGCGCTGCTGGCGTACCAAACGGCTTGGTTGAAGACGCATTATCCCGTGGAATTCGTGGCCGCCATGCTGACATCAGAGACCGGAAACACGGACAAAGTGGTGAAGTACATCAACGAGGCACGCAGCATGGGGATCACCGTGCTGCCGCCGGACGTCAACTCGAGCGACCTGAACTTTACTCCGGTCGGCGACAGCATCCGGTTCGGATTGGCGGCGATCAAGAACGTCGGCGAGAACACGGTGAAAGGGATTCTGGCGGCGCGGGAGACGCTCGGGCGATTCACGAGCTTTTTCGAGTTCTGCGAATCGGTGGACGCGCGGCTGCTGAACAAGCGCGTGCTGGAAAGCCTGGTCCGCGCCGGGGCGCTCGACGGACTGGGCGCGCACCGAGCGCAGATGATCGCCGTGATCGACCGCGCGGTGGAGCGCGCGCAGAAGGTGCAGCGCGCGAAGGAAAGCGGGCAGCACGGCCTGTTCATGGGCGGAGGGCAGGCTGCACCGGTGACGCCGCCTCCCGAAGTGCTGCCGGATGTGGATGAGTGGTCCGAACACGAGCTTCTGGCGGCGGAATACGGCACGCTGGGCTTTTATATTTCGGGGCACCCGCTCGATAAATACGCGGGGCGGCTGAAAGATTTGCAGGCGGTCGAGATTTCGACGATCGAGGGGCGGCGCAACGGCGAGGATATCGTGGTCGCGGGAATCATCGTCCAGACGCGCCCGATGCGATCGCGGCGGGGCGCGAAGTGGGCGATCCTGACGTTACAGGATCGCACGGGCGTGATCGAAGCGCTGGCCTTTCCCGAGGCGTTTCAGAAGCTCGAGCCGATCTTGAAGACGGCGACGCCGCTGCTGGTGAAGGGGCGCGTGGCGGTCGAGGACGTCGGGACGCGAGTGATCGTGTCGGACGCACGGCCGATCGAGCGAATGATGGAACAGACGGCGGCGAAATCGGCAAATGGCGCGAACGGTAAAAGTGGCGTCAACGGCGGCAACGGAGCGCCGAGCCTGCTGCGCGTGCGCGTGGTACTCGCGGCGATTGATCCCACCGCGATCGACCAGCTGCAGGAACTTTTTTCGAGCCATCCAGGGCGCTGCAAGGTGGCGTTTGAGCTGGTGACGGACGACGGGAGCGAGGCCACGCTTGAAGCGTCAAGCGCGGTGCAGGCGGATGGCGAGTTTCTGGAGCGCGTGCGCGAAATCTGCGGGGATGATTCCGTCGCGGTGGTGCAGTGAGCGAAGAAACCGAAAAACGGAAGCTGGCGCGCGAGAGGCTGAAGCGCATGCGGACGGCGCGCGCTCGGCGGCTGAAGGAAGAACGGGCGCGCGCCCGAGCCACGAAGGAAGAAGCCGCAGCGAAAACGGCGGTCACGCACGAAGCGAAGGCCTCGCGCGCCTCGGCGGCAAAGGACCGGCAGAAGATGCGCCAGTTTGAGATCAATGCGCTCGAGCGAGACGTGGAAGCGCTCAGCGGATTGACCGATCCGTCGGATGCGGGCGCGGCTGAGATCGAGCGCATCCGCCGGGAAGTTGACGAGCTCAAACGCGATTTCTACGCGCACCTCGATGCGTGGCAGAAACTGCAACTCGCGCGGCACCCGCAGCGTCCTTACACCGAAGATTTCATTCGGTTGCTCTTCGAGAACTTCAGCGAAATTCACGGCGACCGGCACTACGCGGACGATCCGGCATTGCTGACCGGCATGGCGTGGTATCACGGGAAGCCGGTGATGGTGATCGGGAGCCAAAAAGGCCGTGACACAAAACAGCGGCTGGCGCGCAATTTCGGGCAGGCAAAGCCGGAAGGTTATCGCAAGGCGCTGCGCGCGATGCAGATCGCAGCGAAATTTG
>JBKQNJ010000100.1:0-6901 GCA_052146315.1 Candidatus Acidiferrales bacterium
CTCGGGGACACTGGCGAGCTACGATCCCACGCCGTTCCTTTTGCACTGGGATAAGGTGAAGGTCGATCCGACGATTATTCCCGAGAAGGGCAAGGCTCCGGCACACAGGAAGCCCGGAAGATAAAAAAGAGTTCGTCGGGAAAATTTCCAGGGCCGGTCCGGCCTTTGTTTTTTTAGGGAAGATGAAACGAGCCGTGCCGCGCAGCTTAGCGGCGGCCGACGTGATTGAGCTTGTACTCGCCCACCTTGCGGCTGAGCGTGTTGCGGTGGATTCCGAGCGATTTCGCGGCGCGCGATTGATTACCGTTGGCGCGCTCGAGGGCGCGCTTGATGAACTTCTTCTCGAACTCCGTGACCGCCTCTTCCAGCAGAATCCCGCGCTCAACCATCATGCCGACCAGCAATTCCAATTGCTCTTTCACGTATGCACGCTCCGCGCTGCGCCCTGAAGAAGAAAGTTCTCCCTGAGCTAATCGAGTGCATGGCCGGTGATGCGCTGATACGATTCCCGGTATTTGTCACGAGTGTTGGCGACCACGTCCGGCGGCAGGGCCGGAGCGGGCGGCCGCTTGTTCCAGCCGATCCGCTCGAGATAGTCGCGCACGTATTGCTTGTCAAACGAAGGCTGCGCCTTGCCGGGTGAATATTGATCGGCGGGCCAGAAGCGCGAGGAATCGGGCGTGAGTGCTTCGTCGATCCAGATGAGTTGCTGGCCGAGCAGGCCGAATTCGAATTTCGTGTCGGCGATGATGATGCCCCGTATGGCCGCGTGTTCGGCGGCACGCTGATAGAGAGTAAGGCTCGTGTCGCGGAGTTTCTCGGCAAGCGGGCGGCCAATTCGCGATGCGGTTTCTTCGAACGAAATATTTTCGTCGTGGCCGGTGGTGGCCTTCGTCGAGGGCGTGAAGATCGGCTCGGGCAGCTTGTCGGATTCGCGGAGCCGGGCGGGCAGCGGGATGCCGCAGATGCCGCCTGTGCGCTGGTAATCTTTCCAGCCTGATCCGGAGATGTATCCGCGCACGACGCACTCGATCGGCACCGGCTCGGTCTTGCGGACGAGCATCGCACGGCCATTCAAATCGGCGGCGTGCGGCGCGAGCTCGCCTGTGAAATCCTTCACCGCCAGCACGTGATTCGGGACGACCGCGGCAAGCTTTTCGAACCAGAACGCCGAGAGTTGCGTCAAAACGCGTCCCTTATCGGGAATCGGCGTGGGTAAAACGACATCGAAGGCGGAGAGACGATCCGTCGCCACAATCAGCAGGCGGTCGCCGAGATCGTAGATGTCGCGAACCTTCCCGCGCCCGTGGAGCTTGAGCCCCGGAAAATTTGTTTGCGAAATAACGGCGTGCATTTGAGAAGAAGCCACGAGATTTCGTTCCTCGGTTCTGGGAGGCGGCCATTCTAGCGCAGGGAAAGACGTTGTCAACGCCTAAGAACGCGATAATTGATTTGAAATTGCGATAGCTCGGCGAAGAAAATCACTGACAATTTGTGCCGCCGCAGACGACGCCTGAAGCAGCCGAGAATCTTATGCGGCGTTGCTGGCGGCTGCAGCTGTGGGCGCGGATGCCGCGGCGTCGTCTTCCCACTTCACGGAGACGAGCTTGGAGACGCCGGGCTCCTGCATGGTGACGCCGTAGAGCACCGAACCCATTTCCATCGTCTTGCGATTGTGGGTGACGACGATGAATTGCGTCTGGCCGCACATATCGGCGAGCAGGCGGTTGAAGCGGCTGACGTTGGCTTCATCGAGCGGCGCGTCGACTTCATCGAGGATGCAGAACGGGCTCGGGCGGTAGCGGAAGACGGCGATCAGCAGCGCGAGCGCCGTGAGCGCTTTCTCGCCGCCGGACAATAGCAGAATATTTTGCAGGCGCTTGCCGGGCGGCTGGGCGACGATGTCGATGCCGGCTTCGCCCGAGCTGTCGGGCTCGCTCAAGCGCATCTCGCCGTGCCCGCCGCCGAAGAGCGACTGGAAGGCGACCGCGAAGCTGGCGTTGATAAACCGGAAGGCTTCCTCGAATTTGAGGCGCGAAACTTCGTCGAGCTCGTTGATGGTGAGGTGGGTATTCTGGATCGACTGCACGAGGTCGTCGCGCTCGCGCCGGAGGAAGTTCTCGCGCTGCTCGCATTCCTGAAATTCCTCGAGCGCCATCATGTTGACCGGGCCCATCGCTTCGACGCGGGCCTTCATTTCGTTGTAGCTTGTTTCGGCCGCGATCAGATCCTCGCCGACGAGCTGCTGGCCCTGCTCCTGCTGCGCGATCAATTCTTCGGGCTGCGCGTTGAGCTCGGAGACGCAGGTCTGCCGCAGATAGTCGCGGTCGGCGTCGTTGCGCGCCTTTTCGATCTGGCGCTGGCTGCGCTCGGCGCGAAGCTCGTCGAGCGATTGACGCTGGCCGCGCAGCGAATCTTCGATCTGCGCCGTGCGGGTGCGCGCCTGCTCCCACTCGCTTTCCAGCGCGGCTTTCTGTTCTTCGAGGCGCAGCTTTTCTTTGCGGAGTTCCTCGGCTTGCTGAGCGATTTGCTCGCAGGAAGCTTCGATCGCGGCGCGCTCTTCGAGCAGAGTGGCGTGCTGCTGTTGCAGCGAATTCACGCGCTCGCTGGCCTGAGCCTTTTCGCCGGCGAGGCGCGCATCGAGGGCTTCGGCGCTCGAGAGGCGCTCGGCCATGGCGGCCAGCTCTTCGCGGCGCGCGACGACCTGTTCCTGCAGCCCCTCGAAATCGCGGCGGAGATTGGCGATGGCTTCGGCGGCTGCGGCGCTTTCTGCTTCCGCTGCCTCGCGAGAACGAAGCGCATCGGCGTGCTGTCGGCGGGCGTTTTCGGCGCGCGCGCGGGCCGCTTCGGCGTCGGCGCGGAGCCGGACGATCTCTTCTCGTTCCGCCGCGAATTGCTGGTTGGCGCGCTGCGATTCGTTGCGCGCCTGGTCGCGCAGGTGCGTGGCTGCTACGAGCGATTTTTCCGCTTCCATCTGCTGCGCGCCGGCGGAGGCGATCTGCGCTTCGGCGGTTGCGATCAGCTCCTCGAGATGGGTCAGCTCGCGCTGCTGCTCGGCGGCGGACTGATCGAGCCGCGCAGCTTCCATCTCATGTTGGCGAAGTTCGCGTTTGAGCGCGAGCGGGCCGGCTTCGCCCTTCCGCCCGCCCGAAACCATGCGGCCGTGATAGCAGGTTCCCTCGGGCGTCAGAAAGTAATTGTGCGGATGCTCGCGGGCCATCAGCTCGGCAACGGCGGATGATTCGACGAGGTACGCGGCGCGAAGCTTCTTGAGGAAGAATTTTGTGGCGGCGCCGAGCGGCTCGCGGAATTCGACGAGCTTGTCCAGACGCGCGATGAAGTTGCCGGGCATCGACGCGGCGCCTTCGGATTCGGAGCGGTCGATTGCGAGGCTGCCAATCGAATCGACGAAAAAGGTGGCGCGACCGCCGACTTCGTCGCGCAGCAGGGCGACTCCTGCGCGCGCCTGATCGAAGGATTCAACAACCACGTATTCGAGCTCCTCGCGAAGGAACTGCTCGATCGCTGCTTCGTATTCTTCCTGCACTTCGGTGTAATCGGCGAGCAGGCCAACGGCGCGGAAATTGGCGCGCGAAGAATCAGATGCCGCCGAGCCGCTCGCGCTGAAGAGTTTCTGCACGGCGTCCGCCGTGTAGGCGCGTTCGCGGAGAATCTGTTCGAGCGACGCGTGGCGCGCGCGCTCGGCCGACAATTCCTGGCGGGTGCGCTCGAGCTGCTGGCTCGTTTCCTGCTGCGCGTGGCGAAGGCTTGCGAGGTTCGCCTGCGATTCGCGCACGGCGGCGCCGGTTTGTTGCGCCTGCCGCGAGGCCAGCGCAAACGCGTTTTCCGCGCCAGCGAGGCGCGCTTCGAGCGCGAGGCATTCCTGCTCGACAGCCATGAGCGCTGCGGCGCGAGTCTCTTCGGCGGCGGTGTGGCGCGCGGCGGCTTCCTCCGCTTGCAGGGATCCGGCCTGCTGGCGCGCGGATTCCTCGACGAGGCGGCCCGCGAGGCGGCGAAGCTCTTCGATGCGGGTTTCGAGGCGGCCCTGCTCGGCGGCGCGCGTCGAAACGTTTTCCGACGCCTCGCGCAGGCTCGCTTCGAGCGCTGCGGCCTGGCTGCGCAGCGCGGCGACGGATTCTTTTTGCACGTCCGCGCGAGCGGCGAGATCGGCGACCTGGCGCGCGGCTTGCTCGATTTCCATTGCGAGGCGCTCGGCGCGCGAAGCGAGCTGCGCGGCCTGCTCCCGGTTGAACGTGATGCGATTTTCGGCGCGATCGAGGTCGAGCGCAGTCTGGCCGAGCAGATTTTGCGTTTGGCGCAGCTCGGCGTCGAGCTCGTAGGTGCGGCCGCTGAGGCGTTCCTGCTCGCCTTCGAGCTCGTGGACGGATTTCGATTCGCGCGCTTCGGCCGCGTCCATATCGCGCAGCAGATTTTCGAGGCGCGCTGCTTCGATATCGAGATGCTCGGCCTTGCTCGCCAGGACGATCCGCAAGAGGCCGCGCATTTGCTCGCGCAGCTCGGCGTAGCGCCGCGCCTTCGAGGCTTGGCGCTTCAGCGAAGCGAGCTGCTTTTCGACCTCGACGAGGATGTCGTTCACGCGCGAAAGATTGATTTTGGAGGCTTCGAGCTTCGCTTCGGCGAGGCGCCGCTTCGTCTTGTACATCGTGATTCCGGCGGCTTCTTCGATGATGGCGCGGCGGTCCATCGGCTTCGAATTGAGAATTTGGCCGATGCGGCCTTGCTCGATGATGGCGTAGGTGTCGGGACCGAGGCCCACGCCCATGAAAATTTCCTGGACGTCGCGCAGGCGCGCCACGCGGCCGTTGATGATGTATTCGCTCTGGCCCGAGCGGTAGAGCCTGCGGCCGACAACGATTTCGCCGGGACGCATCGAGATGGCGGGCTTTTCGGCGGCGCGTTTCTTGCGCGCTTTGATGCTCGCCCCTATTCCCGGGGCGGATTCTTCCGCCGGCGCGCCGGCTGCATCGGCGGGCGACACATCCTGGGCCTGGGTATCAGCGCCAGCTGCTTCGCTGCTCGCCTCCGCGGCGGCGTCCATTTGCCCGTCGATCACTTTGGCGACAGCTTCGGAGAGCTCGGGATCGACCAGCGTGAGTGTGACTTCGGCGAGACCCAGCGGCGGGCGCTTTTCGGTGCCATTGAAGATGCAGTCCGACATGCGCTCGGCGCGGAGCATCTTGTGGCTCTGCTCGCCCAGCACCCAGGA
Organism: Candidatus Acidiferrales bacterium; assembly: GCA_052146315.1. Taxonomy (GTDB): domain Bacteria; phylum Acidobacteriota; class Terriglobia; order Acidiferrales; family UBA7541; genus Palsa-295. The sequence continues at coordinate 5,228 of JBKQNJ010000100.1, forward strand.
GACGGCGTCAACCACGTTGGACTTGCCGCAGCCATTCGGCCCGACAATGCACGTGATCCCGCTGCCGCTGAACGTGATCGGCGTCTTCTCGAAGAACGATTTGAAGCCCAGCAGTTCGACCTTACGGAGTTTTAGCACCCGGCCCTCGCACGGTTCGCTCCTTGCACGTCAGCGTCGCGTCGGAAGGAGCTTCGGTTCAATTTTTTGTCGGAGGTTTTCGAGACAAAAACGTTCGGAGGGTCGATAGTCGAAGCCCTGCCGCCTGGCGCGTTCGGATCGGCGGTTACGGGAATAGACGCTAACATGGCGCATCGGGCGTGTAAAGCGCGCTTTTGGCCGCGTGTCAGTTTCCGGTTACGCGACTAATCGGGACCTGCCGCTACAGGGACAGGAATCCCCTGCGATGGTTCTCCAACAAAAACTCTTCAACAATTAACTTCCCCTTAACACGTGCTAGCGGCGTAGCGGCGTAGTTTCGCTCCAAGTTCCCCCACTCCCGGAGGCATGGCATGAATAAAGTCTTTCGAAATCACGCGTGCAAAATTCCATTTGGACTTCGCTGGCTCCTGACGCTCCCGCTTCTCCTGCTAATTTCCCCGACTGCCTTTCCCCAGGATAGCGTTGTGACTCTTACACTCCCTACTACGCGTGTTCCGATAACCGGACCTTCGCCCGTTACAGAAAGCTTTATCGTTTCGGCACCGCTGATTGTCCCTTCCACATCGGTCGTTACGCCGGTCGCCGTATTGATTCTCCTGCCCGGCGGCGACGGGGATATTCACCTTACGGCGGCGGCCCCGGATGGTACGTTAGGCATCAACTCCAGTAACTTCCTCACCCGCAGCCGCTGGTTGTTCGCTGGACACAATTTCTATGTCCTTACGCTGGACGCGGCCTCTGACTACCTACTCACCCCGGCCGTTCTAACGGGTCACCAGGGTGATGCGGATCATATCAGCGACGTCGAGGCGGTGATCCAATATGCGCGCATGACGTATCCCGGATTACCGGTGTGGCTGGTGGGAACTAGCCGGGGCACTGCCGGGGCGTTCGTGGCCGCTTCGGCGCCTCCTCTCGTGGGACCCGACGGCCTCGTTTTCACGTCCGCTATCAATGGTACGAGCCCGCCAGACCCGGATTCACTGCTCTCAACGACTCTTACTCTTTCGAGCATCACGGTTCCTGTGCTCCTGGTAAATGACCTCGGCAATACGTGCATGAACACCTTGCCCACAGGCGACCCCGCGGTGAAAAAAGCCCTGACGGGAGCCCCCATCGTAAATATCATTAACATTGCTGCAGGTGGACTTTTGCCCTTGACGGACAACTGCGACGCTCTTTCGGACCACGGCTACTTTGGGCGCGAGCGCATTGCCGTGCAGGAGATTTCAAACTGGATCATCGCGCATTAGCAGCAATGCCGCGCTGTTGCACTTGGAATTGCGCCGAGCGGTCCAGTCCCGTATGAACAATGGCGGTCTGCGCAATCGGCCTTGTAAACGGGAAAGTAGAAGAGTCTAGTACCTTCATGTCCGGTAATCCGACTAATCAGGCACTATAGCGGCACGCGTTACTCGTCTTGTGGTTATATAGTGAAAGCGCTGCCATAATTTCGGTCGCGCGCACAGACATGCGTGCACTGTTCGCATCTGCGATTCTGATCGTCGGCCTGTC
>JBKQNJ010000101.1:0-104492 GCA_052146315.1 Candidatus Acidiferrales bacterium
GCCAAGAAGAGAGAGGCGGAGATCGTCGTGCTCCACGTGCGCATGCTGCGCCGCGCTGCTACCGGCGAAAGCGATCTCGCACCCGACCAGCTTTTCACAAACATCGAACAGATGCTCTTCACCAAGGTGCTTGCGATGGCCGAAAAGGAGGGCAAGCCGGTCCGCCTGGCGGTTGCCGCCGCCAACGATCTTTGGGAAGGCATCCTGCGCACCGCCTGCAACCTCCAATCCAGCACCATCGTCGCAGGCAGCTCGTCGAAGACCGTTGTCACCGAACAGGCGCGGGAAATCGGCTTGGCTTGGGAACGCATGCCCGAACCGCGCCCGCACGTCTCGCTCGAGATTTTCACGCCCTCCGGCAACGAACAGGTCTTCTACCTCGGCCCGCATTCTCCCCGGCTTACGCCGAATGAGGTCGATTTGCTGCATAAAGTCTGGCTCGATTTTGCCGATCACCTTCCCGGCGAAGAGATCCATCACCATGATATCGTTCATTTCGCGCTCACCGAACTCGAACGCGAAATCGCCCAGGGACACGGCGAGGAAACCCTGCGCCGCCTGCGCGACCATCTCCACGAAATCGAGAGCCGCCGCCAGAGCCCTGAGAGTTTGTGAAATGTGTCTTGGCTGAAGCTGAGATTCGGGTGGAACGCTCTCGCCAGTTGTTACGTCTGAATTGACTGAGACGGTCTGTCGCGGCGTCGGCCCGTAGCCGGAAAACCGTTTCGCCTCTTTGACGACGTCCCGCATGGGCGCGTGGTCGCTGAGGTGCAGGATGGTATAATTAGAAGCTATTTTGGCGCTGAATCGCAGCGGCGCTTCTGTGTATCCAATCGCTCGGGAGAATTCAGTGTACAAGGTCATCATCATCGGTAGCGGGTGTGCGGGGTTGACGGCGGCGATCTACACGGGGCGCGCGGATTTGAACCCGCTCGTCCTCGACGGCTACGAGCCGGGCGGCCAATTGGCTCTCACGACCGAAGTGGAAAACTTCCCCGGATTCCCCGAGGGAATTCTCGGTCCGGAGCTCATCGAGCGCACGCGCAAGCAGGCCGAGCGATTCGGCACGACGTTTCGCTCCGGCACCGTCACGAAAGTGGACCTGAGCAAGCGTCCATTCAAGGTGGAAGTCGGCAAGGAAGTCTACGAATCCCAGGCGCTGATCGTCGCGGCCGGCGCTTCCGCCCGCATGCTCGGCATCGAGTCCGAAAAGCATCTGCTCGGCTACGGCGTTTCCACCTGCGCCACGTGCGACGGCGCGTTTTTCCGCAATCGCGAAATCGTCGTCGTGGGCGGCGGCGACACCGCCATGGAAGAGGCGACGTTCCTCACAAAATTTGCCAGCAAAGTGACCCTCGTTCACCGGCGCAACGAATTCCGCGCATCGAAGATCATGCTCGACCGCGCCCACGCCAATCCTAAAATCGTTTTCATGACCCCTTACGTCATCGAGCAGGTCCACAACGTCGCGAATAAGGCCGTCGACAAAGTGGAACTCCGCAACATGGAAACCAAGGAACTGAAAACCATTCCCACCGAGGGAGTCTTCGTCGCCATCGGCCACGACCCGAATACCAAAGTCTTCAAGGGCCAGCTCGAAATGGACGAAAACGGCTACCTGATTACGCGCGACGGCCCGAAGACCAACGTCCCGGGCGTCTTTGCCGCAGGCGACGTCCAGGACCATCACTATCGCCAGGCGATCACCGCTGCGGGCTCCGGCTGCATGGCCGCGATCGAAGCCGAGCGGTTCCTGGAAAACGGCCACGCCTGATTCAGAATCCGCCGGACCACAACCCCCCATACCAACCCAGGGTGGGGCTTTCCGAAGAAACTGAATCGTCTCGCTGGGTGTATGTCCACGGCATAGAGTGCTATCTTTAGTGCAGAGATCCAGTTTCCCAGTCTTCTGGATTGCCGATGAGACACCTGCCGCACGCGATTCTCGCGCTGACTTTGGCTTGTGCTTCCGTGGCCGTGGCGCAGCAGAGGCGCGCCGAGACTGCCGCGCAGCAGGATTTCATCCACAAACTGGTTGCCGCGGCGATCGAGCGCACGCACCATCACGTCCGGTACGATCCTGCCTACGTCCGCATCCCATATCCCGGCGGGGACGTTCCGGCCGACACCGGCGTTTGCACCGACGTGATCATTCGCTCGTACCGCGCCATCGGAGTCGACCTGCAGAGGGAAGTCCACGAAGACATGGTGCAGAATTTCAGTGCCTATCCTCGCAGATGGAATTGGCTGCTCGCGCATCCCGACCCTAATATCGACCATCGCCGCGTGCCGAACCTGGCCGTATTTTTCAGTCGCAAGGGAGAAACTCTGCCGATCACTGCCAGCGCGGCTGACTATTTGTCCGGCGATCTGGTCACCTGGGATTTGGGCGGCGGCGTGCCACACATTGGAATTGTGGTGGACCGCAGATCGACCTACACCGGTCGATACATGATCGTTCACAATATCGGCGCGGGCCCGCAATTGGAAGACGTCCTGTTCAACTGGAAAATCACCGGGCACTATCGCTACTTCGGGCCCAGCCGGTAGGATTTCGCTCGGACGGGCTTCTGTCGCGGCTAGCCGATCGAATCGCCGGGCTTTAGGGCGTGAATCTCGAGTCCCGCGACCATTTGCGTCAGCTCCTTCAATTTTTCCGGATTCCCAGCGAGCACCGGGAACGTGCCAAAGTGCATCGGGATCACGTGTTTCACGCCCAGCAGACGGATCGCCAGCGCGGCCTCGCGCGGGCCCATCGTGAAATGATCGCCGATCGGGAGCATCGCCACTTCCGGTGCGTAGAGCTCGCCGATGATTTTCATGTCGCCGAAGACGGCCGTGTCGCCCGAATGGTAGACCGTCAGGCCGCCGGGAAGCCGGATGACGTAGCCGCAGGCCTCGCCGCCGTAAATGATTTTGTCGCCGTCCTGAATGCCGCACGAGTGCAGCGCGTTGACCATCGTCACTTCGATTTCGCCGACTTTCTGCGTGCCGCCCTTATTCATCGCGCTCGTCTGCGTCACGCCTTTCGATTCGAGCCACGCGCACGTCTCGTAAATCCCGACGACCTGCGGTTTGAACTCCTTCGCCAACGAAACCGCGTCGCCGATGTGGTCGAAATGTCCGTGGGTGATCAGTAGCGTATCGAGCCGGTCGAATTTTTTCAGCGCATCGGGGCAGGCTGGATTCGATTGGACCCACGGATCGACAACGATGACTTTCCCGGAAGGAGTGGTAATGCGGAAGGCCGAGTGGCCGAGCCACGTAAAGCGATTTCCTCGCGACTGAAACATCCGTCCCCCAAGGCAGCCCGGCCTTGGCGGCGAGCTGCTAATTTCCCGCGGACGGACTTCCCTTCCCGCGATTTTCCGCGTCGGTCGAGACCATGATCAGGCGGATCGCCTGCACGAAAACGTCGCGCGTTTTTTGCCCCACAAAATACCGCGCCAGATGGCCGTCGCGCGCATAGAAGTCCGTCTGCGGCATCGTACCACGCCAGTCGGGATTCACGCCCTGGTAGAAGGCGTCGACATCGATTCCCGCCTTCTGACGATAGTTGGGAAACCCGGGGTGAGTCTCGTCGAGAAACTTGCGGGCAAGCGGCAGATCGGTATCCTCGTCGAGGCTCACGCCCACCATAGCCAGCCCCTGCGGCTCATATTCCTTTGCGAGTGCGGCGATCATCGGAAATTCGTCGCGGCACGGCCCGCACCAGGTCGCCCAGAACGTCACGACCAGCGGCCTCCCGCGATACTCCGCGACCATATTTTTGTAACCCGCGAGATCGATCACCGGCATGTTTCCCGAAGCCTCTCTCGACGCGGCGGCTGTGACCGAAACGGTCTGCGGCCGGGCGACGCCGAGCGTCGCAGCGAGAATCAACCCAAGTGCCCCGATCGCAAGCAGTGTACGCGAATGCATGCGCATAGCTTCTCCCCGATTCTTTCCTCTTTCGCCCCATTTTATCGGGTTCTCAACCACATCCGGCGCCAGAGCGCCTATCCGCTATTGCTTGTTTCGCACCTCGCGGAGTCCTGACACAAGCCCCTCCGAACTGCTTGAGTTGCCCGCCGCGAGATGCCTTGTACCGCCCGGAATTTGATGGTATAAAAATTCTTCGTGCATCGAAGCCTGGATGCTTCGTATAGTACGGCGTCTCGCGACGTAAGCCCCTTTTAGGAGAATGATTCATGGCGTATGTCATTGCCGAACCCTGCATCGGAACCAAGGACGCCGCGTGCGTCGATGTCTGCCCGGTGGACTGCATCCACCCTCGCAAGGACGAGCCCGAATTTGAGCCCGCGAAGCAGCTCTTCATCAATCCGGATGAATGTATCGACTGCGGGGCGTGCGTCCCCGTCTGCCCGGTGACCGCGATTTTTGCGCTGGAAGACCTACCGGAAAAATGGTCGAGCTACACGCAGATCAACGCCGACTACTACAAGAAGGTCTGACGCTCACTCTCGCGGCGCGAATCGGCGCGCCGGATATGGCTGGATAACAATTGTGCGCGGCGGATCATTCATCCGCCGCGTTTCTTTTTCTGAGGCTACTCTTCGTCGCACGAATTTTCGGCACGTCCTGCGGCCCGCGGTCAATATCGGCCCGCTGTAATTTTCGCCAGGCCTCGACTTCGTCTCGCAATTTCGCGATGGTTATTCCGCGAAAATCATCGGGACACCCCGCCAGTTTCACGATTCCCGCCGCCAGCAGCGACTGCCTCCCGCGCGCGTTCCCCCGCCCGTGGTGATGGAACGCCGCCGCAACCTGAATCAGCCCCTGCAGGAACGTCTTCTCCGGCTCCGCCGCCGCGAGCCATAATTCCTCCCACACCTCGTGCGCCTCGAAGAATCGCCCGGCGTTGAAATCCGCCACCCCGCGCTCGAACTTCTCGTCGTCATTCATCGTCGCGCACTCTTCTCCACGCTGCAGGGTGCCTCACCCTTTGCTTTTCAAGGATGAGGATTTTCGGCTAATGTGGAGCGCGCTCGCAGCTTGCGCCATCGCTCATGCAAATTCAAATCGAATTGCCCGATGTGAAACTCGGAGTCGTGGAAGCGGACGGTGTTCGTTTCGCGCTCGTCGACGAATCGCTCGCGGCGCTGATGGACCATATCTGCGAACGCAAACGCCGCGAGTTCACCGTCGAAACCCTCGCCGAAGCCGAACCCACGCGCGCCGTCCGCGCTATGTTTCGCGCCTGGGGCGTCGATCCGTCGAAGTATCGCCCATCGTCCGAGGCTTTGCTCCGCCGGGTAGTCCAAGGCAAAGGACTCTACCGCGTTTCGAATCTCGTCGACATCGGCAATCTCGGCTCGATCGAGACCGGCTGGCCCTACGGCTGCTACGACCGCTCACGCATCGCGCCGCCCATCGTGTTCCGCCACGGGGCGCCCGGCGAAGCCTACGAAGGCATCGGCAAACGCATGTGGCACCTCGAAGGACGCCCCGTCCTCGCCGACCCGCAAGGCCCTTTCGGCAGCCCCATCAGCGACTCCACGCGCAGCATGATCGCCGAATCGGCGCGCAATGTCCTTGTGGTGATTTACGCGCCTTCGGGAGCGCCGGACGCCTCTCTCGAATCGGCGATGGCGCGTGTCGCCGAGCGCTTCTCGCAGTTCGCCGGCGCGAGCGCCACTCGCTTGGTGATTTGTCGCCGGGAATAGCGTTCCTCGGGAAGGTCTAAACGCACACCTTTTGTCGAGACGCGAAACCTGCTGGCGCCCTTGTGTTATCTACCGCCCTACGAATAAGATGCGGGGCCAGATAGCAACGCGGACGCAGGCGTAGGGAACTTTTTACCCGGCTTTTGCGTTCCATGGATTGAGGCCGGAAGATAGTGCAGCCAGCGAGGCTAGGAACGATTGGAGCCCGACGCCCAACTGATTCAGTCGTGTCTCCGGGGCGACGGGCCGGCCTGGGAGGAACTTGTGCGGCGCCACACGCGGCGGGTCTATAACCTCTGCTACCGTTTCACGGGCAATGGGGCGGCGTCCGAAGATTTGAGCCAGGAGGTTTTCCTCCGCGTGTACAAGACGCTCGGCAGCTATCAGCCGGTCTATGGCGCCTTTCCGACGTGGCTTACCAGCGTAACGCGAAACCTGTTGGTCGATCATTACCGGCGAACTCGACGCGACCGGATCACGGATTCGATCGACGACGCGATGCCGCAGGTCGAGGAAAAGCACTCGCCGGTTCGCTCGCCGGATAAGGTGATGCAGGCGACCGAACTTAGCGAGCAGTTGCAGCGAGGTCTCGCTCGATTGTCGCCCGAGCTGCGCGAAGCCGTGATCTTGCGGGATTTGCAGGAGCTCGATTACAGCGAAATTCGCACCGTCCTGCAGGTGCCCGAGGGAACAGTGAAATCCAGGATCAACCGCGGGCGCATCGAGCTGGCGCGCGTGCTGCAAGAAATGGGAGTGCGTCCGGCGTAGGCCGGATGGATAGCGATGAACTGGAACTGCACAACAACGGAGGAGCGGCTCACGGATTACCTCGACGGCGCGCTTACGCCGGAGGAAGCGGCGGCCTTTTCGGCGCATAAGGCGGACTGCGCTGCCTGCGCCAAGATGGTGGCCGAGGTGAGCGCGCTCGTGAGCCAGATGCAGCAAATCGAGCCGCTCGAAGTCCCCGTGCATCTGCCCGTGAGGATTCTCGACGCGACGCTCGGCCCGCGAAAGCAGGCGGCGGATTGGCGCAGCTGGTTTGATTGGATTGGCGTGATCTGGCAGCCGCGCTTCGGGATGGGAGCGGCCACCGTTGCGGCATCGTTTGCCGTGCTGTTCCATGCGTTTGCGCCGGTAGGGAAAAAGGTGACGCTCGCGGACTTGAATCCAATCGCGGTCGTTCACACGGCCAATAGGCAGGCGCATCTCACGTACGCGCGCGGCGTGAAGTTCGTCAACGACCTCCGCGTCGTTTACGAGATTGAATCGCGTCTCGGGCCGCAGCCCGCACAAATTACGCCGGTAAGCGAGCCCGAAACGCCGCAGCCTTCGCAGCCTTCGCACCCTTCGCCCTCTTCAAATGACCCGCACCAGAAGTCACAAGTCGTGCCCCACACAAATCGCCGGGAAGCTTCCAGCGACGGTTTGCTGGCATTCGCCGAGGCGAATCGCTGGCCCGACGACAGCACAACGAGGAGTCGCCCATGAAATGCGCCGTACATACAGAAGTGGATGCGACAGGCTTTTGCCGTAACTGCGGCAAGGCGCTGTGCCCTGCATGCACGCGCGACGTGCGCGGCGCGCTCTACTGCGAGCCGTGTCTCGCGAATATCGTGGCTCCCCCGCCGGCAGCCGCTCCGCCCGCGCATACGGGGCCGAATCCCGGCGTGGCGCTGGCTCTGGGCTTCATTCCGGGGCTCGGCGCCGTCTGCAACGGCGAATACATCAAGGCGCTGATCCATGTGTTCGTCTTCGCGGGACTGATTGCGGCGCAGAGCAGCGACGTCTCGGCAGGCTACCATGCGTTCCTCGGGATCGCCCTGGGCTGCTTCTATTTCTATATGCCGATCGACGCATACCACGTTGCCAAAGCGCGACTCACGGGTGCGCCGCTTCCCGCGTCGTTCGGTGATACAGCGGGCGCCCCTGGGGGAGACCGCAAACCGGTTGGCGCCATCATCCTGATCGCTCTCGGCGCCTTCTTCCTGCTGGCGAATCTCGGGCTGCTCGAGTGGAATTGGTTCAGCAAGGCGTGGCCGTTGGGGCTGATTGCTTTGGGCGTTTGGCTGCTCGCGGATCGATTCAAGAGAAGCGCTTAGGAGAATCGGATGACGGACCAAATAAGACCCCGCTGTTCCTGCGCCCGTTGCCGCATGCACGGACTCATGGGGCCGGTTATCATCATCACGATCGGCGCCATTTTCCTGCTGAGCGAATACACGCCGTACGGCATCGGGCATCTTTGGCCCGTGATTCTGATCGTCGTAGGCGTCTTCCGGCTTGCCGAATCGATGGTTTCCAGCGAGGGGCACATCCAATCGTGAGAGACGCATGAGCAACGGCCGGCCATATCGAAGTTCGCTTTTCGCAGGGCTCCTGCTGATCCTGCTCGGCGTGATTTTCCTTTTCGATCGGATGTATCCGGGCTTCGAAATCGGACGCCTGATTCGTCTCTATTGGCCGGTTCTTCTGATGCTCTGGGGCGTCGCCAAGCTGCTCGACCAGTTTTCCGCGCGCGGCACGGGGCAACCGCGCCCGAGCCTCCTTTCGGGAGGCGAGGCGGCCCTGCTCGTCCTGCTGGCGATCGTGCTGGGCAGCTTCGTCTTTCGCGACTGGATTCGCGACCACTTCCCCGGCATCAATATCGACCTGCCGGCATTCCATGACACTTTCTCGCAACCTATTCCCGGCGCGTCGCGGACGCTTGCTCCCGGGTCTCGTGTAGCAATTGCCAGCGGCCGCGGTGACATCACCGTACAGGCGAGCGACGGAGACACCCTCGTCGTCACCGCAACCAAGTCAGGACCCGGCGCGAGTGAAACGTCCGCGCGGGAACGCATGAAGCAAGTTGCCATCGCCATCGATCCGCGGGGTAATGGCGTCCTCATACATCCAATTAACATGGACACGGCACCCGGCGGCGTGAGCGTCGATATCGACGTTCGCGTGCCGAAATCGTCGTCGCTCGCCATCGATGCCGCCCACGGAGACGTCAGCGTTTCGGGAGTTTCCGGAAGCATCGACGTGCGCTCCGGAAATGGCGACACCACGGTTCACAGTGCCGGCTCGGACGTTAGCGTGGAATCGGAAAACGGCGACATTAGGGTTGACGCAGTCGGTGGGAATCTCAGACTGGGCGGACGCGGCGACGATGTCGAAATCAAGAATGTTGCCGGCAATGCTTCCGTTGAAGGCGCGTTCAGCGGCGACATCGATCTGCGCAACGTCGCCAAAACGACGCATTGCGCGACGCAGTTCTCCGATCTCACGCTCGGCCAGCTCATGGGCCGCATGCAGCTCGATTCCGGTGATATTTCCGTCTCAGGCGTGACCGGCGACGCAAGGATCAACACGCGCAATAAAGGTATTACCGCTGACCACATCGCCGGGCAGCTCAATATCGTCGATTCGCACAGCGATATCGACGTAAAATACGCCGCGCCGCCGCGCGCCAGTATCACCATCGCAGACGACTCCGGCGACATCGACCTGGCGCTGCCCTCCGATTCCAATTTCTTCTTGTCCGCGATTTCCCGCTCGGGCGAGGTCGACAGCGATTTCGGCAGCTCCGCGCTGAGGCCGGTCAACGACGAGAACATGCAGCAACTCACCGGGCAATTCGGCAGCGGCGGGCCGAAAATATCGATTGCCAATACCTACGGCACAATCCAGCTCAGCAAATCCAACTAAGGCCGCCTACGCTTTGGCCGCCCCGCGCAGTTTATCCAGCGTCGCGAAAAATTCCGGAAACGAAACCGCCGCGCACTCAGCGTCGCGAATCGTCGTATCGCCATCCGCGCCCAGCGCCGCCACCGCCAGCGCCATGGCGATGCGATGGTCGCCCTGCGGATCGACCTTCGCTCCGCGCAGCTTGCCCGCCGCCCGCCCCTCGACGCGCATCCCATCTTCGAACTCCTCGACGCGCGCGCCCATCACCCGCAGCCCCTCGGCCATCGTCGCGATGCGGTCGCTCTCTTTCACGCGCAGCTCCTGCGCGTTGTGAATCTCGATTCCGTTCTCCGTGAAAGGACCGAGCGCTGCAAGCATGGGCAGCTCGTCGATCATTTCCGCCACCTGCGCGCCGGAAATTTCGCCGCCCTTGAGCGGCGCGTGCCGCACGGAAACGTCGCCCACCAATTCGCCGTGCCGCATCTGCAGCGACGCCACATGCACCAGCGCGCCGATCGATATCAGGAAATCGAGCACGCGCGCGCGTGTGGGATTCAGCCCCACGTTGTGCAGCATCAGCGACGATTCCGGGAGCACCATCGCCGCCGAAATCAGGAATACCGCCGCCGAGAGATCGCCGGGCACCGCGATTTGCTGCGCCACGAGCTTCGGCCGCGGATGAATGCGGATCGCGTTTTTCGTGCCGTCGATTGTGGCGCCGAATTCCCGCAGCGCCACTTCCGTGTGGTCGCGCGTCGAAACCGACTCGCGCACGGTTGTCGGCCCGTCGGCGTAAAGTCCCGCCAGCAGCACGGCCGATTTCACCTGCGCGCTTGGCGTCGGCGGCGTGTAGTCGATTGCATGCAGGGGCCCGCCGCGAATCTCGAGCGGCGCGCGGTCGCCTTCCTGGCTGCGAATCGCCGCGCCCATCTGCCGGAGCGGTTCGATCACGCGCCGCATCGGCCTACGCCGCAGCGATTCGTCGCCCGTCAGCGTGGACGTGAACGGTTGCCCCGCCAGCGCGCCCGCCATCATCCGCATCGTCGAACCCGAATTTTCGGCGTCGAGCGGCTTGCGCGGCTCCTTCCATCCATTGAGCCCCGTGCCCGTGATGCGCACCGTGCGATCGCTCTTTTCGATTTCGACGCCAAGCCGCCGCAGGCATTCGAGCGTGCTCTGGCAATCCGCTGCCGAAGCGTAGTTCCCGATCTCGCTGCGACCCTCCGCCAGCGCAGCAATGATCGCGTAACGGTGTGAAATCGACTTGTCCCCCGGCAGCTCGACGACTCCGTCGATGATCCCGCCCGGCGAAATCACTCGTTTGCTCATGCGCGCGATTTTAGCATGGCCGTTCCGGCGCCCCAGGCGCTTCTCGCTCGGGGTCTGATTCAATCGCCCCTCCGGGGCTGCACTTTTCACGCGCGATACCCGGCACTCCGCTGCGCTGCGTGCCGGGCTGCGTACAATCGCCGCTCCGCGGCTAGTCCGCATAGCGCAAGCCATACGGCACGCCAAGCGCCGGAGGCGCAGTTGTACCTAGCCCGGCATGAAGCGAAGCGGAATGCCGGGTATGCGTCCGCAGAATCCACAGTCCCGGAGGGACGGTTGACATCTCACCCTCGCCAGGGGGGGGGGGGGAATGTCACCCGGCTCTTCCATACCTTGGATTCCATTGACGAAACGCGCAAATCCTGCTAAAAACATTGATTCTGCTGGGGGAATGTTTCGCACTAGCGGCTTCCGCTCGGGAAGTCGATTGTCCGGGAGGAAAGAGCTGTACTTGAAGAGCATTGTTACCCTTGCGGGTGTGGGCGTGGACCCTGTCGCTCCAATGCGCACCGACACTCGCCTGGAACGATTATCCCGATAGATCTCTATGAAAAACTCTGATGGAGGATTACTGATGCGCAGCGGAATTGTGGGCGCCCGATCAGCTGGGGCGCGAATGGCAGGCGCGTGCCTGCGTCGTCTCGGAAGGCTCTTTGCGGCGCTCGGCACTGTCGCTTTCGCTCTGATGGGCACCCCAGCGCTGGCAGGCGCCGCGCAGGAATCCACAGGCGGCGAGGCCAGCCTCAAGCTGCCCGATCTCTCGCAGGTGAGTTTCCTCCACGGCGCGGTGGACGGGCACAAGCTGCTGCTCTGGGGTCTGCTCTTTTGTGTCTTCGGCCTGGCTTTCGGCATGACGATTTACGTGCGGCTGAAGAATCTTCCGGTTCACCGCTCGATGCGCGAGATGTCCGAGCTGATCTATGAAACCTGCAAGACCTACCTCGTGACGCAGGGCAAATTCCTCTTCCTGCTCTGGCTCTTCATCGCCGCTGTCATCATTCTCTATTTCGGAGTGCTCCGCCACTATGAGGCGGTGCGAGTGGCCACGATTCTGTTCTTTAGCGTCGTGGGCATCCTGGGCAGTTACGGCGTTGCCTGGTTCGGCATTCGCGTGAACACATTCGCGAACTCGCGTACCGCCTTCGCCAGCCTTGCCGGCAAGCCCTACCCGCTCTATCAAATCCCGCTGCGCGCGGGCATGAGCATCGGCATGATGCTCATCAGCGTCGAGCTCTTGATGATGCTCATCATCCTGCTCTTCGTTCCGGGCTCTTACGCGGGGCCTTGTTTCATCGGTTTCGCCATCGGCGAATCGCTCGGCGCCGCCGCATTGAGAATCGCGGGCGGCATCTTCACCAAGATCGCCGACATCGGCTCCGATTTGATGAAAATCGTCTTCAAGATTAAGGAAGACGACGCGCGCAACCCCGGCGTGATCGCCGACTGCACCGGAGACAACGCGGGCGATTCAGTCGGCCCGAGCGCGGACGGATTCGAGACCTATGGCGTCACCGGCGTCGCGCTGATCACGTTCATCCTGCTCGGCGTCGCGAGTCCGGTCGTACAAGTTCAGCTCCTCGTATGGATTTTCGTGATGCGCGTGGCGATGCTCGTGGCCAGCGCGGTCGCGTACTTCATCAACTCCGCCATTGCCAGCGCCCGATTCGGCAAAGCCGACGAAATGAACTTCGAGGCGCCCCTCACGTCGCTTGTCTGGATCACTTCGGCGGTCTCGATCGGCCTCACCTACTTGATTTCCTATTACATCGTTCCCGATCTCAGCGGTGATCCGACGCAGTGGTGGAAGCTCGCCACGATCATTTCCTGCGGCACGCTGGCGGGCGCGGTGATTCCCGAACTCGTGAAAGTCTTCACGTCGGTCAACTCGCAGCACGTGCGCGAGGTTGTCAGTTCGTCGCAGGAGGGCGGCGCATCGCTCGGGATTCTGTCCGGCTTCGTCGCCGGCAATTTCTCGGCCTACTATCTGGGATTGACCATGGTCGCGTTGATGGCCATCGGCTATCTTGTGAGCCTGGGCGGGCTGTCCAACTTCATGATCGCCGCGCCCGTGTTCGCTTTCGGCCTGGTAGCCTTCGGTTTTCTCGGCATGGGTCCGGTGACGATTGCCGTCGATTCCTACGGCCCGGTGACCGATAACGCGCAGTCGATTTACGAGCTTTCGCTGATCGAAAAGGTCCCTCCGGCGGAGCTCAAGAAAGAATTCAACATAGACGTGAACTTCGAGCGCGCGAAACATTTGCTCGAAGAAAACGACGGCGCGGGTAACACGTTCAAGGCCACCGCGAAGCCAGTACTGATCGGCACGGCCGTGGTCGGCGCGACCACCATGATCTTCGCAATCATCATGGCGCTTACCAACGGCTTGACGAGCAACGTCGACAAGCTTTCGCTTCTGCACGCCCCATTCGTGCTCGGCCTGATTACGGGCGGCGCCATGATTTTCTGGTTCGTCGGCGCTTCCACGCAAGCTGTGACGACGGGCGCTTACCGCGCCGTCGAGTTCATCAAGGCGAATATCAAGCTGGAAGGCGTGGAAAAAGCCTCGGTAGAGGACAGCAAGAAGGTCGTCGAAATCTGCACCCGCTACGCGCAGCGCGGCATGCTCAACATTTTCGTCGCGGTATTCTTCGCGGCGCTTTCGTTCGCGTTTGTCGAACCTTTCTTTTTCATCGGCTACCTGATCTCGATTGCGATCTTCGGTCTGTACGAGGCCATCTTCATGGCCAATGCCGGCGGGGCATGGGACAACGCGAAAAAGATCGTCGAAGTCGAACTGAAGCAAAAGGGCACACCGCTGCACGACGCCACGGTGGTCGGCGACACCGTCGGCGACCCGTTCAAGGATACGTCTTCCGTGGCGCTCAACCCGGTCATCAAGTTCACCACGTTGTTCGGTTTGCTCGCCGTTGAGTTGGCGGTCGACCTGGCGTCCAAGAATCCGGAGCTGACAAGAATCCTGGCGGCGGTTTTCTTCCTCGTGTCGTTCTTCTTCGTCTACCGGTCGTTCTACGGCATGCGGATTAAGGGGTCGTCGGAGTAGCTAGGAATTTCGAGCGGAGAAACCGTCTGAAGGCGATTGCGCCTGGATCCACAAACTATCCGCCAGACGCACGAGCAGCGGGAGTGCGTCCGCCGCCTTGCGTCCGGCATGGGACGCCAGCACAACCAGCTTCCCTGCCTGCGACAGCAAGTCCAAGTCGGAAAGTTGAGGATCCTGGCTGAAAAATCCATCCGCGCGCAGCCGCAAATCCCGCAGTCCGGCTTTTTCGATCGCCTCTCGAATCCCGCCGCACGTCCAATAACGCATTTCGAAAGTGCCCGGCGCCGCATCGCGAAAGCCGCGCTTCGCCTGCCGCACAATGCTGTACAGGCCGCAGGCATTCGGCAATTGCACAAGGCAGACGCCGCCCGGCTTCAAGACGCGCGCCGCTTCCCCGAAAAAGCGCATCACTTTCGCTCTGTCGATGTGCTGCAGCACGCTGTACGAAAACACCACATCCACTGACCCGGAGCGAAACGGCAGCGCCTCGATGTCGCCGCACACCTGCGCGGTTTCCACGTCGAGTTGTCGCGAGACGCGCTGCGCCGCTGCCAGCGCGTCGATGTGTACGTCGAGTCCCACAGGGAAGTATCCGGCGCGCGCCGCGGCGACGCTCCAGCGCCCCCAACTGGAGCCAACATCGACAACGATCTTGCCGGCGGCAGGAGCAAGTGGCCACAGTGGAATCGGATAGCGTTTCAGCCGGCCGCGCGCGCCGCGATACAGATTCCCGTTCGTATTCACAACCCAGTCGTTCACGAAAGCGTCGATGGCGCCCTCTTGGCCGGCCACCTGTGGCCTCGCCGCCATGTTGCTGGGCACAGCTTCGCGCCGCACGGCATCCGTGAAGATAGGGATCCCGCCCTCGACGGGGAACGCATGCCCCTGCTCGCAAATCAGCGTTTCGCCTTGCGCTCGAAGATTGCCGCGATCCAGGGGACAGGCGAGGATCGCCGTGAGTTGTTCGCGGATCAAATCGATTCTCGGAGTCTTGCTCGGATTTCATTCTACGTGATCTTGCGATTCCCGTGCGCCCATCCTCTGCGACGGAGCCTTGTTCTGCTTATCCCTCTGCGATACGATTCGCCCATGCCTGCCTCCGCCGAGGTCCGCGAATTCCTGGAGCGAGCGAAAGCCAGCGGCGTCTCCGATGAGGCGGTGGTCGGTGTCCTGACAGCCCGAGGCTGGCCCGAGAAGGAAGTCTACCAAGCGCTCGCGGCCTACTACGAGAAACTGACGGGGATCGAGGTCCCCAGCCGCCGCGGAGCGGGAACGCCCGCCAAAGACGCCTTCTTTTACCTGCTGATCTTCTCAGCTCTCGCCACCTGGACGATCGCTTCGGGTTCGCTCGCTTTCATCCTGATCGACCGGTGGCTCGCGGACACGCTGTTTTCGCCCGCCTACGCGCAGGCCTACGACGTCTCCGGCGCCACGTGGAGCATCGCCTCCATCATCGTCGCTTTCCCAATCTATCTTCTGTTGTCGCGTGCAGTCGTCCGCGATGTGAGGAACCATCCCGAAAAGCTGAATTCGCCGGTTCGCAAATGGCTCACCTACATGGCGCTGGTGATTGCCGCCGGCGTTTTCATTGGCGACTTGATCACGGCTCTCACCTATTTTCTCCAGGGAGAAATCACTACTCGGTTCCTGTCAAAGGCCCTCGTCGTCCTGGTGCTCTCCGGCGGCGTGTTTTTCTATTATTTCGGCGGGCTGAGGGAATCGGATTCCGCCGGAGCGCGCGGCAGATTCACCCGGGACGCGTGGATGGCCGCGCTCAGCACCGTGTGCGTGGCGCTGCTAGTTGCGCTCGGATTTGGATTCACCGGTGCGCCGAAAAGGCTGCGCACCGAGCGGGCGGATTCAAGGCGGTTGCAGGACTTGTTCGCGCTTAGCCAGCAAATCAACCACCGGTGGGGCGCAAACGGGCACAAGCTGCCTGAACATTTGGATGAGCTTCGAAATGTCGCTCTGGCCGATCCCGTCACGCGCGCGGGGTACGAATATCGTCCCGGGGAGGGCAGCGAATACCAACTATGCGCCACTTTTTCGGCGGCCAGCAGGCAGGACGAATCTCAAAACGCCAAGGAATGGGTGCACCCCGCGGGGCATTATTGCTTTTCGCTGGACGCGGCCCAGCCGCCGCCAAGTCCTCCGTACGTCTACATGCCATCCGATTTCTAGCGCGCGAGGGCGCAGACGTGCGAGCCCGCTACGCCTTCACTAAGCCGAGGAACTGCTGCGGATCGTTCTCAAATCTCGGGAAGACCGTCGTCAGGTCGCGGTCGCCCAGGTGTTTCGTCATGATCTCGCCGAGCACGCTGCGATAATCCGTGGTGACGGCGAGGTCGCGGTCCTGGTAGAGCTGTCCGTCGCTCATTCCCGGCCAGCGCGTGTAAACTTTCCCGCCCTTCACGTCGCCGCCCATCACGAACATGCAATTCGCATGGCCGTGGTCGGTGCCGCGGTTGCCGTTTTCGTGCGCGGTGCGCCCGAATTCCGACATGCTGACGAACACCACGTCGCCCATACGGTCGCCCATGTCCTGGTGAAACGCCGCAATTCCCTGCCCGAGATCGCGCAACAGATTCGAAAGCTGGCCCTGGACGCCGCCTTCGTTCACATGATGATCCCAGCCGCCGCTATCGAGGAACGCCACCTCGAGCCCGACGTCGGCCTTGAACAGCTCCGCGATTTCCATGAGGCTTTTGCCGAAGCGGCTCGTGGGATACTGCGCGCCATTTTCCGGCTGATACGCGTCCGGGTTGATTTTCTTGAGCTGATCGATGGCCTCGAACGTTTCCTGGCCTACACCGCGTAGCGCCTGATCCACCGTCTGGGCGTACATCGCTTCGAAGCCGCCCTCGACCGTTTGCTGCGGGCCGTACATCTTGAACTGTTTCAGGTCCGGAATCGCCACCGCGGGCGCGCTGCCCTCGAGCGTACGCGGCAGGTACGGCCCGAAAGCGACCGCGCGGAAAGGCGACGCGCTCTCCTCCGGCATCGACTGCATGGCGCGATTCAGCCATCCGTCGTCCGTGGCTTTCACGCCGGGCGTGCCCGATTCCATGAAATCCTGCGCGTCGAAATGCGAGCGTGTGGGATCGGGCGAGCCAACGGCCTGCACGATCGCGAGCTGGCCATTCTGGAAAAGCGCTTGTAGCGGTTGCAGGCTCGGATGCAGCCCGAAAAAGCCGTCGAGATCAAGCACCGCATCGAGACTGCCGCTTTGCGGCTGGGGAATCGCGATCGTCGGGCGCAGGCGGTAGTAATTCGGCTCGGCAAACGGCACCACGACGTTCAGCCCGTCCATCGCGCCGCGCTGAAACAGGACGACCATCTTCTTCTTATTCGGCGACACGCTCTCCGCCACCGCGCGCTGCAAGAATGACGGCAACGACGCCATGCCGAGCATCGCGATCCCGCCGCCCTTCAGGAAGTATCGCCGAGAAATATTCATGGCCGTTCTCCGTTACCGCAATCTCCGCTCTACCGCCGCTGGAATTCCGGCGTCCCGAGGACCAGCCCCGAAAGCAGCCCTTCGTTCACTTGCTTGACCGGATCGTCCAGCCGCGCCTGCAAAATCTGCGGATCATTCAACCGCGCTTCGAGCGTCTGTTGCGTCGTCAGCGCCACCTGCCCGTCGAGGAAAAGATCGGTCGCGCGCGTCAGCGCCATTCCCGGATCCTTCGACGCGTCCTCGCCGAACATGTCCGGCAGATCGACGTTCGCGCCCGCCATATGATTCGTCGCAAACGCCAGCGCGAAATTCAGCCGGTTGAGCAGCGCGCCAGTATTCACCCACGTCGATGCTTTATCCGAATACCCGGTTGGCGGCTGGCACTGAAACAGCGGCTCGCCCATGCGCCCGACCCACATCGCCAGCGGCAGCGATACGCTCACGTTAGCGTCCAGAGCGCGCGCCGTGCTCGCCACCAGCTCGAACGGCGTCTTCACCTTCGCGCGATACGTTTCCTTTGACCAGAATTCCGGCGAATAGATCATGGTCTTCAGGACCGTGCGAATGTCGCCGCCGCTCGCTTCGTAGCTCTTTGCCATCCGCTCGACCAGCGCCGGCGGCGGCGTGTCCGACACGAAATGCCGCGCCAGCTCGGTCGAAATGAATTTCGCCGTGTGCGGATCCTTCGCCAGCATCGCGAGGGCCTCTTCGCCATCCTTCTCGCCACCATAATTGAACGTGCGGCCCATCACGACTTTCTTGCCCTCGGCGTGAAATTCCGGCCGGAAGATGAATTCGGGATCGCGCCGCGGCTCCTTCACGGTCCATCCTGTGAGGCAGTCGGCCATCTCGATCACGTCCTGCTGCGTGTAGCCTGCATCGACGCCCACCGTGTGCAGCTCCATCACTTCGCGGCCGTAATTTTCGTTGAGCCCGCGGTCCTCTTGCTGCTTGGGACGCTGCTGCGCGGCCAGCTCGGCCGCGGCCATCTGCGGCGGGCCGAACGGCCGGAACCCCCCGCCAAACGCACCCTGATACCTCGCGCGGCGCTCCGCCATTTCCTGCTGGTGCTCCTTGAACGCCGTCGGGTCGACGCTCAGCCAGTTATCGAGAAAGAACAGCATCGCCGGGCTTTTCGCCGTCGCGGTCAGCAAGTCCTGAAACTTGCCCATCGTGTGCGGCCGGATCGTGTCGCGCACGTACGACGTCAGCATCCACCGATCCGCGCCCTTCCCCGCAAACACGTTGAAGTGGTTGAACCAGAAATCTTCCATCACCGCTTCGAGCTGCCGGTTGCTATAGACCGCGCGATCGACCTTCGCCATCGAAAGCTCGGTGACGATGCGGCCGGGGCCCTGAATCTTCGCCAGCGCTTCCTGCGCTTTGTCGACATTCTCGTTGCCGGTCTCCGCCACATCCGACATCGCGTCGCGCCGCTTCTCCTGCATCTGCTGCTTGTATTCGTCCTTGGTCTCGCCTTCCTTCTTGGCGGCCTGCGCCGGCGGCGGAAATTCTTCGAGCAGTTTCTGCGACGACATCTTGAGCGTCGGATATTTTTCGAGCCGCTGGTCGAGCGCCGAATCATCGATGGAATCGGGATCTAGCTGCTGGTCGATCCACTTCTCGAGCCCCATCTGCTCCACGCGCGCCACGTCGCCCGGCCGCGGCCCATACCCCAGCCGGTTCAGGGCGTGCATCGTGGCCTCGTCTTCGGTGAGTTCCGTGATCGGGAGCTTGCCTTTGAATTTCTTGCTGAGTTTCAGCGACGTGCTCGAATCGTCGCCCGATTTCGGATCCTGCTTACCGGCGCTCGCCGGCGCGGCAATCGCAAAAACGCCTGCCAGCATCGCCGCGAGCGTCGCCAGCACGAACGCACTCCCCGCCGCATCAAGCCGGCAAGCGCCGCGCGATGTTGGATGGTCTGTTTTGCAGCGCTTGGAACATGAAGCACGCGCAGTCCATTGGGCAGGTCGTCGCATTTCCATCTATCTATTTTAAACCCCAGAAAGCCCCAAAAGTTGCGCCCGTATCCCGGCAGTTATCAGTGGATTGGGACAAGACGGCCGGATGGCGGATTCAGTGGGTCATCGCATAGACGACGTAATTGATCCCGATGCGAAAACCTAGATCGGAATAGCGCTCGGGGTACACGGGGCGGTTCGACCATTCCCATGAATCGCCGATATCCGAATTGAATGAAATTGCGACCATGATGCGACCCTTGTCGTCGCGAATGGCGTACCAGTGCGCTCCCTTTCCATCGTCGGGCCCCTGCGGATAATCCGGCCTTTTGTAGCCAAGCCTCAAATGCTCGGCGCCCGGAATCTGGTAGCGTTCGTCGAGATCGTAAATCGTGTGAAAGATCGGATCGTTATTCGGGATTTCGGTGATCGGGCGGTCCGGAAAGACCATTCGGATGCGCTGCAAGAACATCTGCCACTCGTAAGCGCCGTGAAAATCGTCGGCCATGAAGAAGCCGCCGCGGAGCAAATAATCGCGCAAGACGTCCGCCTGATGCTGGGTGATTCCCCACTCGCCCACCTGGACGGCGTAAAGCCACGGCCAGTTGTAAACCTCATCGCCATCGTCGAGATTCACGTCTTCTTCCACCGAGCGCGCGTCGATGCGCGTAAGCCGGCGGACCGCAGCGGCAAAAGCGCGATCGGCCGCCGGCGCATCCTGCGTCCAGAGCGACATGCCCAACCGCCAGTCGCCATCGAAGCGCCCGCGATACCCGTCGTTCGGCCCCGGCGGATACATCAGGCGCGCGAAAGCCCATTCGCCCGGCTGCCGCCAATCAGGCGGCACGGGTATCGATTCGCCGTACTCGACGGTCGGGTATTGCTTGAATGCGCGCTGGGCACAAAGCACGCCGACGAGGACAAGACCACAAAAGAATGGCAGGAGAACTTTAGGAAGGCGTCGGTGAGAATCTTTCATGCTTACAGCTCGGCCAGCTGCCTGAAAAACGCGGAGTTTGCGCGCCGCACGTGAACCCATCGCGCGCTGCCCGCGGCGCGAAACGCATCCAAGGTCCAGAAATCCTGCGCCTCATCGTGCCGCAGAACGTAATAATTGCCGTCGGTAGCAAGCACGCGAAAATAACTCGCATCGGGCGAAAACCATCGCCCATCGAGTTCCTGCACCTCGAACGCGCGCCCGCGAAGGACAAACCGCAGCGGCCGTTCCTCCGCCCGATACCCCGAGTAGCACTCGACGTGAATGTCGCTCATCGCGCGCTCCTTTGTGCGAAACCAACGCACCGCGATGCCTCGCGCTAGTGAAACATCAGCGTCTTCGTTCGCCCCGGCGTCGCTGCGGCTCGCGCTTCCGCCAGCTCTTCGCGCGTCTCCGCGTTATACGCGGCGCCGAACAGCACGATCATCGCCGTCAGAAACATCCACAGCAGCAAGCCGATCGCCGCCGCCAACCCGCGATACATCGCGTCGTACGGCATCTTCCGCACGTACCATCCGAAAATGAAGTTTGCCGCCCACCACAGAATCGTAGCAACCAGCGCTCCCGGCAACAAATCCCGCGTCCCCCGGTGCCCCGGCCGTCCGAGGCGATAGAGCACCACGAGCACCCCCATCGCCAGCACGAGCACAACAATCCCGGACAGCATTATTTCGAGCTGGCGGGTCATGTAGACCGACCGCGTTCGCACCATCAGCCACGCGCGCGTCTGCTTGCCAAACACCGTCAGGATCACCACCGCCAGCATCGGCACGATCGTGAGGCACAGCAGCAGGAACGCACGAAACTGCCGCCGCCAATAACCTGGGCGCAGCAAATCTCCATTGATTACACGGAATCCTTCCATGTAGCCAATCATCACTTGCGTTCCCGCGATCATCGTGCCGCCCATCCCCAGCACTATCCAATTCCAGGTATGGACCGTCTTCCGCACGAAATAGGCCGAAACGACGCCCGCGCTGCCCGGCGGCAGAATCAAAGCCAAGTGCTCGGGAATCTCCTGCAGCGCATCGTGGAAGAGTCGCGTCTCTCCCAGCAAGCCAAGCGTGAAAAGCAGCAGCGGAAAAAATGCCAGAAACATGTTGAAGGCGATGGCCTGGCTGAGCGTCACGCAATCCGGAAGAATCCGCCCAAGCGCGCCCACGAGCTTCCGCAGTGTGGCTTCCATTGGCCCGGAATTATACGGGAACTCCGGCGATTCGCGTCTCTTTTCGCGCGGCCGCTTCGAGCACCCTTGCCCCGGCTGAGGGCAAACTGTAAACTTCGATTCAAGCCGAATCCAAACGCCAAGGAGTTTTCGCGTGACGACGCAACCGAAAGCAGCCGCCAGCCTCAGCGAGGAAGTCGTGCGCAAGCACAAGGAATATCTCTGGCCGGCGGTTGCCAACTACTACCAGCACCCACTGGTCGCCAATCATGCTTCGATGCAATATCTCTGGGACGTCGAGGGCAACAAATATCTCGATTTTTTCGGCGGCATCGTCACCGTCGGCGTCGGTCACTGCAATCCCAAAGTCACCTCGAAAATCAAAGCGCAAGTCGACAAGCTCCAGCACACTTCCACGCTTTTCCCCAACGAAGCCATCGTCGCGCTCGCCGAAAAGCTGGCGGAAATCACGCCCGGAAAATTGCAGAAGAGTTTTTTCACTAGCTCGGGCACCGAAGCCAACGAAGCCGCGATCCTGCTCTCGCGCATGGCCAGCCCGAGCTACGACATCGTAGCGCTGCGCCACGCCTATTCCGGCTCATCGGCACTCGCGAAAAGCGTGACGGCCCACGCTGCGTATCGCAAGTCTGGGGTGATCAGTGTCGGCGTCGCGCATGCAGTCAGCCCCTACTGCTATCGCTGCCCGCTGCATCTGAAATACCCCGATTGCGGCGTCGCTTGCGCCAATGACGTCGAGGACCTGATCCAGACCGGCACCAGCGGCTCGATTGCCGCCTTCATCGCCGAACCGATTCAAGGCGTCGGCGGATTCATCACGCCGCCGCCCGAATATTTCAAGATCGTCTACCGCATCGTGAAAAATTACGGCGGCCTCTTCATTTCCGACGAGGTTCAGACCGGCTTCGGCCGCACCGGCAAAAAATGGTTCGGCATCGAGCAGTGGGAAGTGACGCCCGACATCATCACCTGCGCGAAGAGCATGGGCAATGGCGTGCCTGTCGGCGCGACGATCACCACCTCCGAGCTCGCTGGCAAGTTTCAGGGCCTCACGATCTCAACGTTCGGTGGCAATCCCGTCACGTCCGTCGCCGCGCGCGCCGTGATCGAGGTGATCGAAGAGGAAAATCTGCGGGAGAATACGCACGTCGTCGGAGGTTACCTCCGCCAGCAGCTCGAAGCGCTGCAGGCGAAATATCCGCTCATCGGCGATGTTCGGGGCATGGGCATGATGCAGGCGCTCGAGCTGGTCCGCGATCGCGCGACAAAAGAACCCGCACCCGCGGAGACCAATCAGCTCCTCGAACGCGCGCGCGCCAATGGCCTGCTGATCGGCAAGGGCGGCCTGCACGGTAACGTGATCCGCCTCGCGCCTCCGATGAACATTTCGAAGGCCGATGTCGACGAAGGCATCCGCCTCCTCGATAAATCCCTCGGCGAAATCAAATCGTGAACGATCGGCTCTTTAGCCGAGCGTTTTGGCGTTGAAGTTGGCGAGGTCGTCGTCTTCGACGGAGAAGCTGATCTCGATCGGCTGGCAGCATACTTCGCAATCTTCGACGTAGGTTTGGCCTCCTGCGGACAAATCCAACACCATCGAAATCTCTTCGCCGCAATACGGGCACGTGAATTGGTGTTCCATGAAATGGCCGTGCATTCACGCGACGAACGTCGCGCGTCGGAGGAGTTTAGACCTGGGGAATGGCGTACTAGCGCAGGGCGCGCTGCAATTTCTTGGTTGTCTTTTGCAGCTGCTTCTTGAGGGCTTCCACCTGCTTCGAGATGGCCGCAAGCTCCTTTTTCGCCACCCCTCCCGCTTTCACGACCTTGTGTGCCGTGCGGTCCGCCTTCCCCACCACGGATCCGATTTTCACCGCTGCCTCTCTCAGCCTGCTCTTCTTTGCCATTCGCTTCCTCCGTTGATTTCCGACCTGCGCGCAGTGTATCACCGCCGCCTTCATCGCCCAACGAAATCTCCCTCGACTGAGGTATTCTGCTAGTTAGGTGAAACCGCAGATTAGAAACGGGCGCAGCCTGGGAATTCAGCTCTTTGCCGCTGTCGGCGTCTGCCTCGCCGCCAGCTTGTTTTCGGCGGGGATTGCGGGCGCGGCCGGCGACTCCGACCGCATTCACTGGAAGCAGGTCGACGAATCCGAAGTCAAGCTCGACGGCAAGCTGCCTCTCGCGGCAAACGTTTACCAGCCGGACAAGAAGAGCAAGAAGAAGGATTTCATTCTCATTCTGCTCGGGCACCGCTATCTGATGCTCGACACGAAATCGAGGCTCGTCTACGCGGTGTTTCTTACCGATATCACCAAGGACGGTAGCGACATCGAAACAAGCGATCTCGCCGATCCGTCGCGCATCGTCCCAAGCACCGATTGGACCTCGCACGACGTCGGTCCCGCGCAACTCATCAAACTAACTCTCGAGGATTACGATCGTGTCCTCGAAATCGAGCTGCCGCATCCGGTCGATCTCCGCAGCCTCTACACCTTCTGATCCGGACGCTGCGTCAAAACGCCAACAAGAAGACGACTGTCATTCCGAGTCCGCCGCGGCGGACGAGGAATCTGCTCTTGCTTCGTTGTGTTTCACTTGCACCGGGGCATTCTCCGGCCGGAGGCTGCGGTAGACCATCCATCCAGTGGTCGCCAGCATCCCGATCCAGCCCAACACGCGCACGGCCATGGCGATCTGCGTGTCGTGCTGCAGGAGACCAAGCTTGCCGAAAAGATAGTTCCAGTCGTGGATCACGTAGTCGGCGTCGCCCACCGTGAGGAGCGGAAGCTGTTGCGCCCGCGCATCGGCCATGTACGTCGCCACTGGAAGAAACTGCTGGAAGAAGAAAAAGAGGCAGAAGGCAGCGCCCTGCACCTCCCGCTGAAAAATGAAATACGTCGCAAGCATCACCGGAACACCCAGCTGCAGGATCGTCCCTCCGGCGATCGCGAGAAATTCGCCACAAAAGCGGAACAGCAGATGCCCGCCCTCGTGGATGGGTACGAAAACCAGATTGATCATCAGAAAAGGACCGCTGCCCCGCGCCTGCTGGATGAGGAAAACGACATAGAAAACGGTCGCCACAATCAAAATTGGTCGCGCTACGGGTTTCCAATCCTCCTCAAGCGTTTCGAGGAAGGGCAGCCGTTCCGTCCATGTTTCGGGCAGGCGCATGCGGATGTTGGCTCCGAACTCGCGAATTCAGTCTAGCATCCGACAATCCGCGCAGAGCCGCGCGCTTCGGGTGATGCATCGTGGAATACAACTGCGGAACCTAAGGGTGGGAAACGCCGGAAACCCAGGGTATGCCGAGAACGCCGTCCTTCACTTGTATGTCGACCGTATCTCCCCGGTTGAAGCGGTCGAAATCTTCGCGCGAAACGGCGATGCGCTCGACGCGGTGCCCCTCCCGCCACGAGGTGACGATCAGCCGGCGGCTCGCGACCGGCCCCGGCATCGAAAATTTGCTGACCACTTGCTCCTGCTCGATCTGCGGCGTGCCATGATCCAATGCCCCGTTCGCGAGCAGCATCACCGACAGAACCCACGGCACCGGAATCAGTCCGTAATAAACGCGCTTCAGCGCTTCGACTTCCCCGTGCTTCAAAGCGCGCCGTTCGACCCAGATGGCCAGGCCCAGCGTCAAAAAGAAAAGCACGCCGATAAAGATGAGTATCCCGTCAAGTTCCAGCGAGGGATAGCGCTCGCTCGCCACCACAAACGCCAGCGACCCCAGCACGAAAATCGCCGTGCGGTTCAGGAGCCGCTTCCGCAGAGAAAACTCCGCTGCCGCCGGGCTGAGCCCGCACGCATCGCAGACTTCCGCCGCGCGCTCGGCGCCGCAATTCAGGCAGCGCGTCATTGGATGGGGCGGACGCTCGATGGTTGCTGATCGAGGCATACCATGTTCTCGGTCCGGCCGTTCGTAAGCAGCTCGCAATCAATTTCCTGCGCGCTGCGGACGGCCTGGTCGTGGCTTGCGCCGGCGGCGGTGGCGCAATGTGTCGCGCCCTTGAAGTTCATGCAGACTTCGTAGCGCGTTCGCGTCTCCTGATACGACGAGTAGACCATTACGCCGACGAATGCAACAGCCGCGATCGCGATGATCCAAGCAATGTGAGTCGGTCTTTTCGCCATTCGCCCTCAGACAGATTTGACACCGCTAACGGCCCGACGGTTCCCCTCCGCCGGTCCGCCGCTTGATCTCGTCCGCGATCTGTTTGCTACGATGCGGCGTAAGCCCCTCGAGCGCCGAAATATCCTTCAAATCGCGCAGCGTGAGATCGCGAAGAAATCCGAGCACGCATGGCGCAGGCGTGTGCACGTTGGGGACCAGCGCCGCGCGGACATTGTACTGCCGCGACCATTTGGCGTCTTGCGCAATCGCCACCACCACGCGCTGCGGAACGCCCGCCTTCGCCAGCACCTTCAGTATCTGGCTCTCGGTGAGAAATGGGTTCGCGAGCGCCAGCTTCACGGCCTGCGCGTGGCCCTCGGCGAGCAGCGCGCCCACCACGCGCGACGGCCCGCGCCGCGCCAGCGTCAGCTTTTGACCCACGGGTATATGCGGCACGCGCGAGATGATGATTTCTTCGGCCACGCGCTTGATGTCCGCGGGCGTCGACGGCAGCAGGCTCACGCGCACGAGATCGAAAAGGTAGAGCTGCCGCACCACCGCCAGCGCGATGCGCTTGGGAGTGCGTGGATGCCGCGCCAGCCCCAGCCGGACGCTTTCGCTCGCCGCCCACTTCCCCTCCCCGCCGATCGCTCCGAGGACGTTGGCCGGCAGATCGAGCCGCTCGAGCAGCCGAATCACATGCGTTTCGTCGAGCTTGGGATTTTCGAGCAGCGCAAGCAGGACACCCTCGCCCGCTTCGTGGATCAAGGACTTGAGTTCGTCACCCGAAGCGGTACGCGCGAATTCGGTCCGCGTTTCCGTGTCAGGCGGCATTGCCTTTCGCCTGCACCAGATGGACCGCCATGCGCGCGGCAGCCTCCGCGGGAGAAATCTCCACGGGCACAAGGCGCACGCGGCCGAGCGATCGGTTCAGCTCAGCGTCAATCGCGGCGTCGAAATGTTTCGAGCGTCCGTACACTCCGCCCACTTTCGCGACGGGAATTTCGCGGCTGCGCCATCCGAGTTGATCGACCACGCTCGCGGCAAGCGCTGCAAGCGAAACCGCCGCGGCGGACAAAATCTCGCGCGAGACTTCGTCGCCACGTTCGGCAAGCTGGGCCACCAGCGGAAATGTCTTCGGAAACACGTCATCCGGATTCTTCGAGACGCGATCGAGCAGCGAGTTCCAATCTTGCGCCTCATGGAATTTGAAAATGCGCTTCGAGAGGGCCGTCTCCGGGCCGCGCGCCTCTTCCGCTTCAACCACCGCTCGGAACGCGCGCCGGCCGATGTCGAATGCGCTTCCCTCGTCGCTGAACCATGGGCCGCGCCCGCCCGCCCGCACCTCCTTGCCATTCTCGCCCCGCCCGAGAGCAACCGAGCCAGTTCCCGCAAGGAGAATGATTCCCTCGGCCGAGCCAAACGCCGCCTCAAGCGCGATCTCGATGTCGGTCGTCACGCGAACTTCGGTATTCGGGTAGGCCCGCGCGAAAAAGGTGGCGGCCTGGCGCACCACTCCCGAGCGGCCCGCGCCTCCCAGCCCCGCGCAGATTCCGCGAATGTGGCCCGCGCTGATTTTTTGCCGCCTCAAAACCGCGTCGGCCGCCTCGCTGATCGCAAACCATGCCCTCATGTAGCCCGCGCGAAGAGGATTCGACGGCCCGCCCACGGATCGTCCCAAGATGCGGCCTTCGGAATCGGCCAGGACGCACTCCGTTTTCGTGCCGCCACCATCGAACCCGAGGAAGTACGTAGCATCCGAACCAGCAACGTTGTATGGCATCAATCTTCTCCTGGCGGCGAGAAGCAGACAGCATGTGGCAGGGCCCACTCGCGGTAATAATTCCACCCGAATTCTACACGCCTGAGCGCCTTCCCGAAACCCGTTTCATGAGACACCTGCATGCCCCTCAGGACGCGGGACTTACATCCTGCAAATCCGGGATAAAGCGTCGTTGTTAGGACTCAGATGAGAGGTATCCCGCGTACGCCACACGGATTGGCCGTGGAGCGATTCGCGCGTGCGATGCATGTCAGCCGCGGAGCGGCGATTGTAGGTAGCCCGGCACGCAGCGCAGCGGAGTGCCGGGTAACAGCGTTCCGACGTGCAGCCCCGGGAGGGGCGATTGACTCTTGCTCGCGGGACACGATGTTCAACCGTCCCTCCGGGACTATGAATTCTGCTTGGGCGCTCCCGGCATTTCGCTCCGCTCCATGCCGGGCTAATGACAATCGCGCCTCCGGCGCTTGGGAATTTGGAAGGTTGAAGGTTTCAATTTAGCGCCGCGGTCTTCAGCGCGGCATCCTGCTTTTGCGACCCATCAATCCTGAAGGCACTAATGGCTGGCTGTGGCAGGCAGGGCGGGCGGCGCGACCACATACTCATCGCCGGTGCGATCGAGCACCATCTCCCGCTGATGTTTCAGCATGGCGAGCTGATTCGAAACCTGCGTGAATTCCTGCTTCTGCGCGTCTGTCATCTGTGCACCGATCTCATTCAACTGGTCGATTCGCGCCTGGAGCTGCGGAATCACGCGGTCCATGAACACGGGATAAATCGAGGGCGCCTTCGCGCGGCCGCTTCGAAGCGCCAACCGGTTGTTTTCCTCCCAGATCGGCATGATCCCCACGTCGCTCAACTCGATGCGTGTTCCCGCCGGGCCGTAATCCTTCTTCACGATGGCGAATTTCGCGATGATCGACTCGCGCGGCTCCGCCGTCTTATCAGGCATCAGTTCCTGCACGTAGGTCGCGGACTGATTCGAGAGAAAATTGCCGAGCGAGTAGAAGATCACGGTTTTCCGCTGATCCTGCGTGACGTAGGTCTCGATCGGCTGCAGCACATGCGGATGACTGGCAACCACGGCGCTTGCGCCCGCCTCGAGAAATTTGTGCGCTTCATCCACGTCCTCGGGTCGCGGCATCGGCGCATATTCGATCCCCCAGTGAATTGAGATCAGCAGCAGATCGCACTCCGCGCGCGCCGCCTTGATCGCGGCAAGCACCCCCGCTTCGTCGCGTCCCGGCGCGCCCATCGATTCGCCCGGGTAGGGGAAAAATGCCACGTGCGGCTGGCTGTCTTTTTCGGGGTTGCGATTGCCGTTGAGCCAGCGCGTCATCCCGAGCCATCCGATGCGAATGCCGTTCTTTTCCAGAATGAGAGGCTGCCACGCCGCGTCGGCGGTCGCGCCTGAGCCCACAAACAGGAGCCCTTCCTCGCGCAGGTGCTCGAGCGTTTCGTCGAATCCTGCCCATCCCTGGTCCATCACGTGGTTATTCGCAAACGAGACGACGGTGATTCCGTTGAATTTCAGCGAATCGAGCAGAGCAATCGGCGCATTGAACTGAAACGCCTTCGTGCCAAGAGAATGCTTCGGCGCATCGGGCGTCTCGAGATTTACGAAGCCGAAGTCGGCGTCGCGAAACACGTCGGAGACATTCGCAAAGAGCGCGTCCCATCCATCGTGATTGTCCGAAGTAGCGGCGGCCTTCGCGGCTTCCACGACAGGTTCGTGCGGAATCACATCGCCTGCTACGGCAAACGTCACCCGGCTGATTTCCTGCGGATACGTCGCCGGGGCTTTCGTCTGCGCGCGCCCTCTCGTAGCGAAAAACGCCGCAGCGAGCAGTGCAACCAGCGAACACACGAGCGCGGCAACGCGAATTGCATGCTTTCGGTGAACTGTGGATACAATCGTCATATCGCTATATTTCGCGCGCCTTTAATCCAGTATACCTTGGACGACTTTTTGCGAGCCGGGCCGTTGCGCGCCGATTTCCATGGCGTCCGTAAGCGCCTCTCCGCAACGCTCTTCGGCGCGGAATTTCGCGAGAGCGGCGGCTCGGGCGCGCACAAATTGGTTGTGGAATGCCCGAAAACTGTGTGCTAGCATTATTAAGTTAAGAAGAGGGTAAAGAGAGCAGAGTAGGGGTACGACGTTTCAGCCAGAGGTGAACAGTTGATCGAAGCCAAAATTGGTGTAATCGAGCAGTTCCGGACTCACACGAAAGATACGGGCTCCCCGGAAGTGCAGATTGCCCTATTAAGCGAGCGGATCAACTACCTGACGACCCACCTCCAGTCCCATGCCAAGGATCATGCATCGCGGCGCGGCTTAATTATGATGGTCAATAAGCGCCGCCGGTTGCTGGACTATCTGAATCGCCGCGACCCGGATCGGTATCGCGAGATTGTTGAAAGACTCAGTTTGCGCAAGTAGTGCGGATTTCCTTAGCGGCCCCTCCGGTCGCATTCCCCTCCACGGCAGCACGAAGCAGAGTTGTCGGCCGTCTTGCGGACCATTGGAACCGCCATGCGCGAGCTCGTCTGCCCAATAATCCCACTGCCTTGGCCCTTACCTCTTCGAGATGCTTTTCCGAGACACTCTCTCGTATCCGATGACGTTCCCGGTGATCCGGGACAGAAGGAAGTGACATGTTTGAACAAGTAAGTTTGGATCTGGGCGGCCGCAAGCTGACCCTCGAAACGGGCAAGATGGCCCGCCAGGCGCACGGCGCCGTCGTGGCGCGCTATGGCGACACAGTCGTGCTCTCCACAGCGTGCATGGACAACAAGGCCACCGAAAAAGATTTTCTCCCGCTCACGGTCGACTACCGCGAGTACACCTATTCCGCGGGCAAGATTCCCGGCGGATTCTTCAAGCGCGAAGGCCGCCCCTCCGAGCGCGAAATCCTCACGTCGCGCTTGATCGATCGTCCGCTGCGCCCGCTGTTTCCCGAGGGCTGGTCGACGGAAACGCAAGTCGTCGCCATGGTGCTCTCCGCGGATAGCGAAAATGATCCCGACGTGATCGGCGTCACCGCCGCCTCGGCCGCGCTCTACATTTCGAAACTTCCGTTCACGAACCCCATCGCCTGCGTCCGCGTCGGCCTGCTCGACGGCAAGCTCGTGGTGAATCCCACGGTTGCCGAGCAAAAGACGAGCCTGCTGAATATCGTCATCGCCGGCTCAGCGGAAGCCATCGTCATGGTGGAATCGGGCGCCCTCGAAGTTTCCGAAGACACCGTCGCCGACGCGCTCGAATTCGGACACGCCGCCATCAAGCAAATCGTCGCCGCGATCAAGGACCTCGGCGCGCGCGTCAACGAAAAGAAAGTCACCGTCACGCCGCCTGCCTTCGACGAGGCTCTCTATCAGCAGATCACCCAAAAATACGGCGAACGCCTCCGCGACGCCCTCGACACAGCCAAGCATCCGAAGCTCGAAAGCTACGGCCTGGTCGACACGATCAAAGCCGAAATCATGGCTGCGATCCCCGAAGATGATGACGACAAGAAAAAGCTCGCCTATCGCGCCTTCGAGCGCCTCCGCGAACACATCTTCCGCGACGATATGCTGAATCGCCGCCGCCGCCCCGACGCCCGCGCTTTCGACCAGATTCGCCAGATCACCTGCGAAGTCGGCGTGCTGCCGCGCGTTCACGGCTCGGCTCTCTTCACGCGCGGCGAGACGCAAGCGCTCGTCACCACCACGCTCGGCACCAAGGAAGATAAGCAGCGCCTCGATCTCCTCTTCGAGGACGAGTCGTTCAAGCGCTTCATGCTGCACTACAATTTCCCGCCGTTCTCCGTCGGCGAAGTGAAATTCCTGCGCGGTCCCGGGCGCCGCGAAATCGGCCATGGCGCTCTCGCGGAACGCGCTCTCGCCAATCTGATTCCCGCGGAAGCCGACTTCCCGTACGCCATGCGCGTCGTTTCCGACATCTTGGAGTCCAACGGGTCGTCTTCCATGGCCACGGTATGCGGCGGGTCGCTCGCCATGATGGACGCGGGCGTGCCGCTCAAGTCACCCTGCGCGGGCATCGCGATGGGTCTCGTCGTCGAAGGCGATAAGTACGCCATCCTCACCGATATCGCCGGCGCCGAAGACCACTACGGCGACATGGACTTCAAAGTTGCCGGCACGCGCCAGGGCATCACCGCGCTTCAGATGGATATCAAGGTCGGCGGCGTCAGCATCCCGATGATGCGCGAGGCGCTGGAACAGGCCCGCAAAGCGCGCTTCCAGATTCTCGATATTATGGATCCGACCATCTCGTCCGCCCGCGCCGAAATTTCCGAGTACGCGCCGCACCTCCACATGCTCAGCATTCCCACGGACAAGATTCGCGACCTGATCGGGCCGGGCGGAAAGAAAATCCGCTCGATCATCGAAGCTACCGGCGTGAAGATCGATGTGATGGACGATGGCAAGGTTCACGTCTTCGCGAACAACGGAAAAGCGGCCGAGGACGCCCTGAAGATGATTCGCGACGTCACCGCGACCGCCGAAATGGGCAAGACCTATCTCGGCACGGTCGTGCGCATCGCCGAATTCGGCGCCTTCGTCGAAATCTTCCCCGGCACCGACGGCCTCCTCCACATCAGCGAAATTGCCGAGGCGCGCATCCGCGCCGTCCGCGACGAGCTGAAGGAAGGCGACCAGGTCCTGGTCAAAGTCCTCGCCATCGAAGGCAACAAGATTCGCCTGAGCCGCAAAGCCGTCCTGCGCGACCAGCGTGACAAGCAGGCCAAAGGCGAAGCGGCGGGCTAAGCTCCGGTTGGCGCATTCAGCTTACGAAAGAACAAAAGGGGAGGCGACATCGCCTCCCCTTTTCTATTGCAATTACTTCCGCCGATCGATCGAGCAGGTTGTAGGGGCGGGTTTCAAACCCACCCTCCGCTACTCGGGCGACGAAATCCGCTCGATGCTCGCTCCCACGCTGCGCAGCTTCGCCTCGATGCGCTCGTAGCCGCGGTCGATGTGGTAGACGCGGTCGATCACCGTCGTGTTCTGGGCCACCAGCGCCGCAAGGACCAGCCCGGCGCTCGCGCGCAGGTCCGAAGCCGTCACGGGCGCACCTGTCAGCGGAGTCGGCCCGGTCACGATCGCCCAGTTTCCGTCGATCGTGATGTTCGCGCCCATCCGCATCATTTCGCTCGCATGAAGGAATCGGTTCTCGAAAATGGTTTCGTGGACGCGCGACACGCCCTGCGCTTGAGTCGCCAGCGCCATGAGCTGCGCCTGCATATCCGTCGGGAACCCGGGGAACTCCGTCGTCTCGATGTCGGCCGCCACCAGCTTTTTCGCGGCGCGTACGCGCATGGTACCGTTGCCTTCGCACTTGATCTCGACTCCACACTCGCGCAGCTTCTCGATCACCGCGCCGAGATGCGCCGGCTCGCAGTGGGTCAACAGCAATTCGCCGCCGGTAATTGCGCCCGCCACGAGAAATGTCCCCGTCTCTATGCGGTCGGGAATCACGGTATGCGTCGCGCCGTGCAACTTTTCGACGCCCTGCACGCGGATTGTCGGCGTGCCCGCGCCTTCGATTTTTGCGCCCATCTTCGTCAGCAGCTCGGCGAGGTCGGGAATTTCCGGTTCGAGCGCCGCATTCTCAAGAATGGTTTCGCCTTCGGCCAGCACGGCAGCCGTGAGAATGTTTTCCGTTCCCGTCACCGTGATTTTCGGAAAGCGAAAGGTCGTGCCCTTTAGCCGCTCAGCCCGCGCCTCCACATATCCGTGATCCACGGCAATCTTCGCGCCCAGTCTTTCGAGCGCCTGGATGTGCAAATCGATCGGGCGCGCCCCGATCGCGCAGCCGCCCGGCAGCGACACGCGCGCGTAGCCAAACCGCGCGACGAGCGGCCCCAGCGTCAGCACCGACGCGCGCATCGTTTTCACCAGCTCGTACGGCGCTTCGGCATGCGAAACCGTCTCCGCGCGGAACGTGAATTCGCTCGGCGGAATATCCGGGCTCGACACGACGCATCGCATGTGCGCCAGCAACTTCGCCATCGTGATGATGTCGCGCACGTGCGGAATATTCTTCAGGTGGACGGGCTCGGACGTCAGCAGCGCCGCCGCCATCTCCGGCAGCGCAGCATTCTTCGCGCCGCTGATCCGCACCGTCCCTTCGAGCCGCTTGCCGCCGTGAATCTCGAATCGATCCATGTCTCGTCCTGTTGGTCTCTCTAGGTATTCTTCTTCGGCGGCTTGCCCGCGGCATGGAGCGCCTGCCGCACATTTCCGCCGCTCACGGCGAGCCACCTGCGCGCGTCCCGGGCGCTGCCACCGGTTTTCAGCATCACCAGCGCTGCCGCCAGATCTTTGCCGGCCTGCCGCACAGCGTGTTCGGCGGTGGACGCATTCACGTCGGCCGCTTCCTGCAAAATCCTCACGCCTCGCCGCCGTAACTTCTGATTTGTCAGCGCCACGTGAACCATCCAGTTCTCGTAGACCCTGCCAAGCCGCACCATCGCAGCGGTAGAAAGCAGGTTCAGTACCAGCTTCTGCGCGGTCCCAGCCTTCAGCCTCGTCGAACCAGAAATCGCCTCCGGGCCGGTATCGGGCGCGATGCCGATCCG
This sequence comes from Candidatus Acidiferrales bacterium, assembly GCA_052146315.1. Lineage (GTDB taxonomy): Bacteria > Acidobacteriota > Terriglobia > Acidiferrales > UBA7541 > Palsa-295. The sequence goes on from JBKQNJ010000101.1 coordinate 33,811, forward strand.
CGCCGCGCGCGCCAATGGCGACCGCGGATTCGCCGTCACTCCCACGGTCACTGCGCCGCGTCTCTCTGCGAAGGCCAGCGCGCCCAGCACGTACGGCGTCGCCCCGCTCGCCGCCAGCCCCACCACTACATCCTTGGAAGTCAGCCCCGCCCGCCGGAGATCGCGAGCCCCGCCCGCCGTCGAATCTTCCGCGCCCTCAGATGCGTGCCGCAACGCCCCAGCGCCTCCGGCGATGATCGCCTGCACCATCCGCGGCGGCGTTCCGAATGTCGGCGGACATTCCGCTGCGTCGAGAACGGCCAGCCGCCCGCTCGTTCCCGCGCCGATGTAGAAAAGCCTGCCGCCCGAGCCAAGCGCTTTCACGATCGCGTCCACGGCCCGCGCAATCTTCGGCAATTCGCGCCGCACGGCCAAAGCCACGCGCGCGTCTTCGCGGTTCAGGGCACGCAGGATTTCGAGCGTTGATTTCCGATCGAGGCCGCGCGAACGCGAATTCCGCTGCTCTGTCCTAACCGGTTTCAAAAGCTCCTCACGCCCCCATCACGCTACGAAGATTATAGCGGGGCGCGAACGCACTCTTCTGCCGGGGATGAAATTTGGATGCCAATTGTGCACGAGGAGTTATCGGGCCGCATTCACCCGTTTGTGACTGCTTGCCTCACACGCTATGCGGATCAGCCGCGGAGCGGCGACTGTAACCAGCCCGGCACGGAGCCAAGCGGCGATTGTACTGTGGCAACGAACCTGTAGCGGCCGATGGCCGCCCTTGCGATGGGGTAGCCTATGCTCTTGGTCGGCTAGGCGAGTCCCAGCCTCTTCCTTGTCGGCGCGCTCGGCCGCATTCAAAGCCGCGGAGCGGCGATTGTATCGAGCCCGGCACGGAGCGAAGCGGAGTGCCGGGTCTTGTGCGCCCAAAGTTTAGCCCCGGAGGGGCGATTGATTCAGACACCATGCGGCCGGTCGGCAACAGCACGTTATTCGCCTTCGCGATTCCGTTTGCCCTTAGCCCGCTCCCAGCGCCTTCATCACCGCATCGTGGAGCACCGGGCGCACCTGCTTGATCTTTTCGTTCGCCCGCGTGGGATGAACGCGATTCGTCAGCAGGACCACGAACGCCTTTCGCTCGGGATCGATCCACAGCGACGTGCCGGTGAATCCGAGGTGGCCATAGCTCGCCTCAGAAAAATGTGCGCCGGAAGATGACGGCTGCACAGGCACGTCCCAGCCAAGCGCGCGCGCCGAGTCGCCGATATTTTGCCGCGCGGTAAATTGCTCGATCGTCGCGCGCGCCAATAGCCGCCGGTGCGCGTAGATGCCGCCGTTCAGGAGCATCTGCGCGAAGATCGCGATATCGCCCGCCGTCGAGAAAAGTCCCGCGTGGCCCGCCACGCCGCCCATGGCCCATGCGTTTTCGTCGTCCACTTCGCCGCACAGCAGCCGCTTGCGATAAATCGCATCGTTTTGCGTCGGCGCAATCCGGGCGCGAAGATTTCGCGGCGGATTGAACATCGACGAATTCATCCCGAGCGGCGCAAAAATGCTCTTCCGCGCGAATTCGTCGAGCGACTCCCCGGTCAGCCGTTCGATGATCTCTCCGAGAAGAATGAATCCAAGGTCGGAGTATTCGATCTGCGTCCCCGGCTCGCGCACCAACGGCTCCGCCATCACCTGCGCGAGAATCGCTTTGCTTCCTTTCGCGCCTTTGAAAAACTCGCGATGCGCGGGCAGCCCGGAATCGTGCAGCAAGAGCATCCGCACCGTAACGCGCGCGCGCCATGCCGCATCCGGATCGCCCGCATTCACCGCCGCAAATTCCGGCAAATATCGCGCGACCGGCGCATCCAGATCGAGCCGCCCCTGCTCGAAAAGCATCATCGCGGCCGTCGTCGTCACAATCGGCTTCGTGAGTGACGCCACATCGTAAATCGTCTCTGCCGACACGCGCTGTGCCTTGGCGCCGCGCGTCATCGTTCCAAAGGGATGAACGGCCAGCCGGTTGTTCAGTCCCACAGCCAGCACGCCGCCTGGAAAGGCGCCGTCCGCAAGGGCACCGTCGAGCATCGCATACGCGGGCTTGAGCCTGTCGGACGTCGATGCAGGCGCGCGCTCGACCGTCATCGGATTTGCATCTACGTGCAGCCCATCACCGCGCCGCGCCGAGCCCGGAACCGTCACCGGAATTCGACCCGTGATGGCCACTTGCCCGAAGAGCGCTCGCACGGCCGCACACTGTGACGCGCCGTTCGTTGAAAACGCAGCCAGCCACGTTTTCGCGTTGGGAAAGCGCTCGATCAAATAGGGGCTGCCAAACGACGCGACCGCCACCGGCTTGCCGGTCGCGAGCAGTTGGTTCACAAACGCGCGCTGATCGTCGGGGAAGCCGACGTTGCCCTTGCGATCGGCCACGCGGACGAAAAGCGCCGCAACCGCCACGTCGTATGCTTCCGGCTGAAGCAGCTTGAGCTCCGCGACGCTCCTGAACCGCGTGTCCGCTCGCAGCACCGCGAGCGAATCGACGCGCGCGCGAATCTCCGGCTCGATTGTCTCCCCCGGACACGCGTCCGGATCGGCGGAAAGCGCGACGAGCAGGACCCGTAGCGGGCGCGTGGCATCCAGCAGCAGCATTCGCGCAGAATCCCGCAGCAGCGTCACGCCCCGGTCGGCGATTTCCTGCGCCTGCGCCTCAAACTCCGGACGCCCGAAGGTCTCGCTCAGCTTCGCAACATCGACGAGCCTCGCGCGATCGAGTCCGAGCCGCGCCTTGGCGCCGAGAATGCGCCGCACGGATTCGTCAATCCGCGCAACAGAAACGCGCCCATTTCCAATCGCGTCTTCAAGCGCCGCTATCGCGGCGTCGGGAACCGGTGGCATCAGCAGCACGTCGGCGCCAGCCTCAACCGCGCGCACCGCTGCTTCGCCCGGCGCGAAGAGCGATGCGACTCCGCCCATCTCCATTGCGTCGGTGATGATGAGCCCGCGAAATTTCATCCCGCCGCGCAGCAGCCCGGTCAGTATTTTGGACGACACCGTCGCTGGAGCGTTGCGATCCGAATCGAACGCTGGCACAGCCAGATGCCCCGGCATGATCGAGCTGACGCCGGCGCGAATCGCGGCGCGAAACGGCACGAGCTCGTTTTGCTCGAGTTCCTCGCGGCTGCCGGGCACCGTCGCCAGCGCAAGATGCGAATCGACGCTCGCATTTCCATGCCCGGGAAAATGCTTCGCCGTCGCCAGCGCGCCGTTTTCCTCCACGCCGCGCACGAACTCCTCGACGTACCGCGCCACTTCCTCGGCGCTCTCGCCGAACGACCGCACGTTGATGATCGGGTTATCGGGATTGTTGTTGATGTCCGCATCGGGCGCGAAGACCCAGTGGACGCCCGTAGCGCGCGCCTCCATCGCCGTGAGCTTGCCGGCCACGTATGCGAAATGCGGCTGGCCGGTCGCCGCGATCGCCATCGCGGACGGAAACGCCGTGCCTTCCTCGAGCCGCATGCGCGTCCCCGATTCGAAGTCGGCGCCGATCAGCAGCGGAACCTTCGCGCGCCGCTGCAATTCATTCGCGATCTCCGCGGTGGGATAGACCTGGCTGCGCCTGATTCCCAGCGGCCCGCGCGCCGTGGCCAGGATCAGCCCGCCCACGCGATTCTCTTCGACCTGCCGAATCACTGCGGCATACTCGGCGCTTTCCGACGGCGCGAATCCGCCGAAAAACGGAACCATCAGCATTTGCCCCAATTTCTCTCGCAGCGTCATTTTCTTCAGCGTCTTCTCAACCCAAAGCGCGTGGGACGCACGCGCGCTTTTCGGCCTGCGAGATTTTCGGCGGGCGGCTTGGGAGGATTTCATGGTCGAGAATGGCGGAAAACGGCCCCGTAAAGCCGCTTAAACCCCGTTAAACGGTCAGTTTTGGCGCGTTTTTGCGGGTCGCTTTTCACGGATGTCTCGATTTTTGTATAGCATACGCTTCCGAGGGGCACAATTAGCGCTCTCGCGCATGTTTCGTTCCCGGCGCGCTGCGGCCTTCATGTTGGCAAGAGTGATAAACGTGAGCCGCGGAAAGTGTTACGACTTGCCGCCGCGGATCAGCGAGAGGAATTCATCGCGCGTCTGCTTGTTTTCGCGGAAGACGCCGAGCATAGCGCTGGTCATCGCGGCGGAATTCTGCTTCTCCACACCGCGCATCACCATGCAGAGATGCCGCGCCTCGACGATCACCCCCACACCCTGCGGGCTGAGCTGGTCTTCGAGCGTCTGCGCGATCTGGCTGGTGAGCCGTTCCTGAATCTGCAAGCGCCGCGCGTACATGTTCACGAGCCGGGCGATCTTGCTCAGCCCAACCACTTTCTTATTCGGGATGTACGCGACGTGGCACTTGCCGAAAAATGGCAGCAAATGGTGTTCGCAGAGACTGTAGACCTCAATGTCCTTCACGACCACCATCTCGTCGTAGGTGACGCTGAACATCGCGCCGTTCAGAATTTTCGCCGGATCCTGGCGGTAGCCGCTGGTGAGGAAGCGCAGCGCCTTCTCGAAGCGTTCAGGGGTGCGCCGCAATCCTTCGCGGTTTGGGTCTTCGCCGAGCTGCACGATCATCTGGCGCACCAGATCGGCGATGTTTCCCGATGCTTCCGTCTCCGGAATCGAGATCTCCGGCGTTTCTTCCACGGCGATCTTGCTGTTCGTTGTCTTGGGCATGAGCACTCCGCTCCTCGTATCGCGCAACCAGCTCGCGCAAGCTAGCCTGCAAATTCAAAACTGTTGTTGCTGGTCTCTTCGATTCGCACGCGCTCGAGCCGCGCTGCCGGAAACGGCTTCAGCCGCCGGTAGATTTCGCGGCACACGTTCTCGGTGGTCGGCACCTGCGCGCTGAATTGAGGAACCTCCTCGTTCAGGTATTTCTGATCGAACGCCTCGATCACCTCGCGCTTGACGAACGGATCGAGTTCGCCAAGATTGGCGATCATGCCCGTCGCCGGATCGACCGGGCCGCCCATCGTGACTTCGACGACATAATTATGCCCGTGGCCGTACGGATTGCTGCATTTGCCGTAGAGGCGCAGATTTTCTTCCTCGCTAAATTTGGCGCTGTGCAATCGGTGCGAAGCCGAAAAGCGGTAGCGGCGAGTGAGCGACAGTTTCAGAGGAGCCGTCACGAGCGGCCTCCCGCGAAACCCACGTTGCCGTTCGATTCCGCCGTGCAATCCGCAAAGAGGTCGGGCGACTCGTAGAGCCGGACGCGATCGAGCTTGCCCTGCTTGATCCGCGGCTCGAGCAGATTCCAGATCACGGCGGCGATGTTCTCGCACGTCGGAATCTTGCCCGCCAGCTCCGGCACTTCATGATTCAGATGGCGATGATCCATGCGATCGACAATCTCGCGCTGCAGAATATCCTTCAGCTCCTTCAGGTCTAGGACCATCCCCGTCGCGGGGTCCGGCTCGCCCGCGACGGTGACTTCAAGCACGTAATTATGCCCGTGTCCATGCAGGTTGCTGCACTTGCCGAAGACGCGCTTGTTCTCCTCCGCCGAAAAGGCGGGGTTGTGGTAGAAGTGCGCCGCGGAAAATTCGACTTTGCGCGTTACTCGAATCATAGACTTTTGGCCGGGTATTCCCTGCCCTTCCAGACCACGGCGCCCCGCGTATTCTTCCACCACGACGCAACAAGAGCGGCGGCATATAGGCAGGCGCCGGGGACGTAATATTGGACGAGGGAAACCGGGAAAAGATTCCGGTACAGCGCAACCGCATAGCGGAGATGCGCGCCCGCGAGCGCGCCGAGCAAAATCGCCGGCAGAAACCAGGCGGACACGTGCTCCGTGCGGAAAAGAATCGCCCACACGAGCGCGAGTGCGAGCGTTTCCGACAACGGAAAAGCCTCGAGTTCGAGCAGCGCCGACCGCGGGCGGCCGCCCATCAACGGGTAGAGATTCTTCGCCCATCCCTGCCACATCGCGGCGAACGACCCGTACATTCGGGTGCGCACGATGCCGATTGGCGCAGTGAAATAGATTCGATAGCCCTCGCGCTTGACGAGCCGCGCGAGCGCTACATCTTCAACAATCTCGCCCGCGACCGCCCCGTGGCCGCCGGCCGATTCGTAAGCATCGCGGAGCACCATGAGGAATTGGCCGTTGGCAGCGGCATCCGGCCGGCGAGGATCGTTCACGCGCGCGAATGAAAATCGCGCGGCCAGCCGGCAATAGACGAACGGGATCAGCGCCCGCTCCCAAAATGTTCCAAGCTCCTGCTCGGGCGAGTATGAAACCAGAACAGCATCGTGATCGACCGCATCAGCGAGTGCGCGGCGCGTCGAGCCGGGCATGTGAAACGTGTCCGCGTCGGTAAAAAGCAGCCACTCGCCCGTCGCGGCGGCGGCTCCGAGCGAGGCGGCGTGATTCTTGCCCACCCAGCCTCGCGGGAGCTCGTGCGCCGAAAGCATGCGCAGCTTCGGGATTCGGGCGGCCAGCTGCCCGAGAATCTCCCCGGTGCGGTCGGTCGATTGATCGTCGACGACGATCACCTCGCCGATTTCCGGCTGCGCGGCCACCGATTCGACGGTGCGCGCGATCGAAGCCTCTTCGTTTCGAGCGGGGATGATGGCGGAAACCAAGGCTGTTTGTTCCTGGCTGGGCGAATTGCATAACTGCCCGCTGTCGGTTTGGCTACGCTCCTGCTATATTGGCTTCATTATAGGTTCTTGGACGGGGGATTGAAACGGAAACTGAAAACAGGCGTCGTTCTCGCCTTCATAGCATTTCTGATCTTTCTCTTTGCGCGTCCTGATTACCGGCAAGGCGAACCCAGCCTGCACGGACGCGCCGCGAAGGATTTCCAGTTTACGTTAAACGGCAAGCCCACGAAGCTATCGGACCTGCGCGGCCAGGTCGTGATCGTCGATTTCTGGGCCTCGTGGTGCCCGCCGTGCGTGGACGAGGTACCGTCCCTCAACGCGCTGCAGCAGCGGATCGCGCCGCGCGGCGGCACGGTGCTTGGGGTGAGCATGGACGACGATGAAAGCGCCTACGACAATTTCCTTCAGATGTACCACGTCCCCTTCCCCACTTTTCGCGATCCCTCGAAGAAAATCGAGACGGACTACGGCACGTCGATGATCCCGGAAGCCTACGTGATCGATCGCAACGGCAAAATCGATCGAAAATTGGTGGGCGCGCAGGACTGGACCAGCCCGGAAATGATGGCGTACATGGATTCGGTGCTCAACGAGAAGTAGCGCCCTTCGTTGATCCTGGTCGTCAGTGCTACTCGTAGCGAAGCGCTTCCACAGGATCGAGCCGCGCGGCCCGCATCGCGGGAACAAGCCCGCTCAGCACGCCGACGACGACCAGCACAGCGACCGAAGCCACGAGAATCTCCCAGGACACGTGCATGTGGATATCCACGGTGCCCGATGTGTCCTCGTAGGCCGGGCCGAGAAACGGCAGCGTGCCAATGAGCTCGCCGATAACAACGGAAAGCACGACGCCGATCAGGCCGCCAACCATCGTCAGCGCGAGCGCCTCGGCGAGAAATTGCCAGCGAATGTGACGCCTTCGAGCGCCGAGCGCGCGGCGAAGGCCGATCTCGCGCACGCGTTCATTTACGGTGACGAGCATGATATTCATCACGCCTACGCCGCCGATGCCCAGCGTGAGCAGCCCGATAAACAGCAGAAGAATTTCCAGGCCGTATGTGATTCCCACGTAGATCGGGCGAAACGCCGCCATGCTGATCATGCGCACCGCGCGCTTGTCCGTGGGCGAAAAATGCTGCCGTTCGGCGAGAATGGCGAGCACCTGCTGCTGCGCGAGCGCTTCCATTTCCGGACTGACGGGCGTGACGACGAGCACGCTCGCCGATTTCGTGTCCCACAAGTCGCCTGCGGTCGAGTACGGGATCCACACGGATTGGTCATCATTCTGGAAGTAGCTGCTGTCCTGAAACTTCCTTTCCATCGTGCCGATCACGGTGAAAGGCGCGCCATCGATCCGCAGCGTCTGGCCGATGGCGGGCATTCCGGCAAACAGCTTCTTCTCGATCATGGCGCCGAGGAAAACCACGCGCCGCCGGTTCACCTCGTCGTCCGCATTGAGCCAGCGACCATGGCTCGCCACTTCGTAGCGCATGTCGCCGTATTCAACGCAGACGCCGCGCACGGCTGTGGTGGCGAATCGCTCCTCGTGCGAAAGGCCGAGAAATTTCACCGTCTCCGGGCAGACCTGCTTCACGGCGGTCGCGCCGCCGCGAATATCGTCGACGTCCTCCTGCTCGAGCTGCACCGTTTTGCCCGCGCGTTCGCCGCCCGCCTGCTCGCTGGTGGTGCCGGGCCAGCAAACGATCACGTTTTTCCCGAAAGCCTGAAACGTGTGCATCAGCACGTGGCGAAAGCTCGTCCCATAAGCGAGCAGCATCGTGACGGCGACGATTCCCCACACAATCCCGGCCATCGTGAGGCAGGTGCGCACCGGCTGCCTGCGCAGCGACGCCCAAGCCTGCCTGAGAATTTCCTCGAACACGCGCTAGCCTCCCGCCTCGTATCGCAGCGCCTCAATCGGATCGACCGCCGCGGCGCGGCTCGCCGGGTAGAGCGCCGAGCCCACGGCGATCGCCGCGAGCAGCGCGAACGATACGGCTCCCGATTGCCACGTCGGAAGCAAGCCGGCGAACACCTGCGGCATGGGCAGCAGATCGACGAGCGCGCATAATCCGTACGCGATGCCCATGCCGACGCCGCCGCTCAAGAACGCGATAATGAGCGTCTCGATGAAGAATTGGCTGATGATGGCGCGGCGCGTGGCACCGAGCGCCTTGCGCACACCGATTTCGCGCGTTCGCTCGCGCACGGCCACGAGCATCACGTTCATCACGCCGAGGCCGCCAAGGCAAAGGGTGATCACGCCAACGGAGCCCATGAAATATTCCATGCCGTTCGCGATCAGCGCGTTCGCCTGCGAATTCTTGATCGTGTCCCAAATAAAGGCGGCCTCTTCGTCTTTCGGGTCGAAATGGTGGATCGTGCCGAGAGCCGCGAGCGCCTCACGCTTGCAATCCATGTGCTCGGCAAGCGATTGGGGCACCACGATCATGTGGTCGATCGTGTGCGGCGGGTCGGGCGGCTTATTCGGGAAATCACGGGCGATCGTGTTGTAGGGAATGAAGATTTTGCGAATGTCCTCGCCATCGTAATCGGAATTTTGATTTTTCGCGCGCATTACCCCGATCACCGTGAACGGGATATCCTGCAGCCAGATCGTTTCGCCGATTGCTTCGCGATTGCCATAGAGCTGCTTCTTCGCGTCGCTCCCGAGGAATGCCACGCGGTTGGCGTTTGCCTGATCCTCGGCGTTGTAGAAACGCCCTTCGGCGATGTCGATGCTGCGCTCCTCCGCGAATGGCGGCAGCGAGCCGACTACAAGCAGCTTGGCGCTGTTGTAACGGCTGCGCAGCGGAACCTCATTGCCGATTTCTGGCAGGACGTACCGGCAGGCGGGCGATTCGGCGAGTACGCTGACGTAGTCGTCGTCGTTCCAGTGAATGTCGCGACCGGCGCGCATTCCGCCCGCCTGCATGCTGGTGCGGCCGGCGAAGAAAATCATGATGTCCTTGCCGAAGGATTCGCTATTGCGCTTCAGCCCGACGCGCAAGCCCTGCGTGGCGGCGACCATCAGCGTGATCGACACGATTCCCCACGCGATGCCGAACATCGTGAGGAACGTGCGGAGCTTGTGCGCCCAGAGCGTTTGGAGCGTGTCTTTGAGCAGGTCGCTGAAGCTCATTGCACTTTTCCGGTGATTCGCGCCCACGGCGCATTACTGCAGGACGACTTGCTGGCCCTGGCCGAGGCCCGAGAGCACCTCGGCCTTCACGCCGTTTGAAATGCCCAGCTTCACGGGGACACGGCGGCGGCCGGTATCGGATTTCGGATCGGCCAGATCCACGGACGTGCTTTTATCCTTGCCGAAAATCACCGCACCTTCGGGAATCAGCAGGACGTTTTTCTTTTCTTCGAGGATGATTTCGGCGTTGGCACTCATATTGGCGCGAAGCTCGCCGGTCGCGTTCACCATCGAGACGCGCACTTCGAAGGTGGTGACGTTGTCTTTTTCCACGCCGAGCGGCGCGATCTTGGTGACGCGGCCCTGAAAGTTCTTGTCTTTGAATGACTCCACGGAGATGCGCGCCGGCTGACCCAGATACACCTTGCCGATGTCCGACTCATCGACCTGGCCCTTCACATACACTTCACTCTCGTCGCCGAGCGTCATCACGAGAGTGGCTTGCGAGCCGAGAACAAGAATCGAGCTCACCGCGTCGCCGATCTCAACGTCTCGGGAAAGCACTTCGCCATCGATTGGGCTGGTGATGGTCGCGTATTGCAGGTTTTCGTTCGCGTTGTCGAGCGCCGCTTTGGCCTGCGCGATTTGCGCTTCCGCCACGTCGGCCTTGCTCACCTGGACGTTGCGCTGCGCGGACATTTGCCGGTTGAGCGCCAGCTGATAATTTTTCTGCGCATCCTGCATCGCATTAAGCGCGATCAGCCCCTGTTTGTAGGAATCTTCGGCGCGTTGCATGTCGCTCTTGAGAAAGGGAACGTCTGGGCCTTCGGCGTCGACGATGTTCTTTTGATATGAAGCCTCCGCGGCCTCTTTGGCCGCTTCGGCGGCCTCAAGATTGGCGCGCGATTCAGCGACCGCGGCCTGAAGCTGTTCTTTGTCCAATTCGGCGAGCACCTGGCCGGCCTTCACGCGGTCGCCCGCATCGACGAAAAGCTTTTCGACGATGCCGCTCGCCTTCGATTTCACTTCCACCTGGGTGAGCGGCTCGATTTTGCCCGTGGCGACCACCGACCGCGCGATATCGCCGCGCTCGACGGTAGCCAGCTTGTCGGGATCGATCGCGTGGTTGGGGCGAAGCGCCGCGGAAACAATCACGACGATCAGCACCAGCGCCGCTGCCCCGCCGCCGAGGAAGATCCATCGTTCCGCCGCTTGCGGCCGTTCTTCCCGTTGCCGTTCAATGCCACAGCCAACCCTCCGCATGCTGCCGGTTTTCGACGTGCTGAAGTCAGATACGTGAGCTTCGTCGCGAAAGTTCCCTTGGACCGGGATATGATGGCCGCGCTTGACTTACAATCGGAGCGATGGAACGAGACCCTGTCTGCGGAATGATGGTCGAGCCCGAAAGGGCGAAGGCGACGGCGGTGCACGCCGGGAAGACCTACTATTTTTGCTGCACGGGCTGCGCAGGTAAATTCAACGCCGACCCGCAGAGATACCTGGATGGTAGGCCGCCCGCCGCTGCTCCCTTGATTCAGCTGGGCGCCAGCCAGCCCGCAACGAAGCCTGCGCCAACGCCAACGAAGGCAGCGGCTTACGTCTGCCCGATGGACCCCGAGGTGCGCCAGGATCGTCCCGGCGCATGCCCGAAGTGCGGCATGGCGCTGGAACCGGAAATCCCCGTGGCGCCCGCGACGCGAGTCGAATACACCTGCCCGATGCACCCGGAGATCATGCGCCCTGGGCCGGGCTCGTGCCCGATCTGCGGCATGGCGCTCGAGCCGCGCACGGTGACCGTCGAAGATGAGGAGAATCCGGAACTCGCCTCGATGACGCGGCGATTCTGGATCAGCGCGGCCCTGGCGCTTCCCGTGATCGCGCTCGGGATGTCCAGCATGATTCCCGGGCAGCCGGTGCAGCGAGTGCTCACGATGCGCGCGATCGGCTGGATCGAGTTCGCGCTCGCGACTCCGGCTGTGCTTTGGTGCGGCTGGCCGCTCTTCGAGCGCGGCTGGGCGTCGCTCGTGAATCGCAGCCTGAACATGTTCACGCTGATCGCGCTCGGCACGGGGACGGCGTACGTGTACAGCGTGATCGCGGTGCTTGCGCCGTCGATATTTCCTGCGTCGTTTCGCAGCAGCACGGGCGACGTGCCCGTCTACTTCGAGGCTGCGGCGACGATCACGGCGCTTGTGTTGCTCGGGCAGGTGCTGGAGCTGCGAGCGCGCAGCCGCACGTCGGCCGCGATTCGCTCGCTGCTGAAGCTTTCGCCGAAAACGGCGCGCCTCGTTCGCGCTGACGGCACCGAGATCGACGTGCCGGTCGAGCACATCGCGCCCGGCGACACGCTGCGCGTGCGGCCCGGCGAGCGTGTGCCCGTCGACGGCGTGGTGACCGACGGATCGAGCTCGATCGACGAATCGCTCGTCACGGGCGAACCGATCCCGGTCGAGAAGACTGACGGGAGCCGCGTTACCGGCGGCACGGTGAACGGCACGGGCAGCTTCGTGATGCGCGCCGAGCGCGTGGGCAGCGAGACGGTGCTCGCGCAAATCGTCCGCATGGTGAGCGCGGCGCAGCGTAGTCGCGCGCCCGTGCAGCAGCTCGCCGACCGCGTGGCCTCGTACTTCGTCCCGGCGGTCGTGCTCGCGGCGGCAATTGCGTTCGTTGCCTGGGCCGCGTTTGGCCCTCCGCCGCGAATGGCGCATGCGCTGCTCAATGCCGTCGCGGTGCTGATCATCGCGTGCCCGTGCGCGCTGGGGCTGGCCGCGCCGATGTCGATCATGGTCGGCACGGGGCGGGGCGCGCTGGCCGGCGTGCTGGTGAAGAATGCCGAGGCGCTCGAGATTTTGGAGAAGGTTGACACGCTCGTGGTCGACAAGACGGGCACACTGACGGAAGGGCGCCCGCGCGTCACCGCAGTGATTGCAGCACCCGGCGGCGACGAAACTCAGGTCCTTCGCATCGCCGCGACACTCGAGCGTGCCAGCGAGCATCCGCTCGCCGCGGCAATCCTTGCTGCAGCCAAGGAACGCGGCATCGCGCCCGGCGACATCAAAGATTTTCGTTCGCGCACCGGAAAGGGCGTCACCGGAATGATGGACGGGCGCAGCGCAGCGCTCGGAAATCGCGGGCTGCTCGCGGAACTGGAAATTCCGCTCAGCGATTTGGACGAGCGCGCGAAATCGCTCGAATCCGAGGGCGCGACGGTTGTGTTCGTGGCGTTGGGCGGCAAGCTCGCCGGCGCAATCGCCGTGGCCGATCCCATTAAGGCAACCACACCCGAGGCAATCCAACAGCTGCACCGCGAGCACATCCGCATCGTCATGCTCACCGGCGACAGCCGCGCCACAGCCGAAGCGGTCGCGCGCAAGCTCGGAATCGACCAAGTTGAGGCAGGCGTGCTGCCGGAACAAAAGGGCGAGGCGGTGAAGAAACTGCAAGCTGAGGGGCACATCGTGGCAATGGCGGGCGACGGCGTGAACGACGCGCCGGCCCTCGCGCAAGCGAATGTTGGCATCGCCATGGGCACCGGCACGGATGTCGCAATGGAGAGCGCGGGAATCACGCTGCTCTCGGGCGACCTGCGCGGCATCGTCCGCGCGCGCGCCCTGAGCCGCGCGACCATGCGCAACATTCGCCAGAATCTCTTTTTCGCCTTCGCCTACAACTCGATCGGCATCCCGGTCGCGGCCGGCGTGCTGTATCCGTTCTTCGGGCTGCTCCTGAGCCCGATCATCGCCGCCGCGGCGATGACGTTCAGCTCGGTCTCGGTGATCACCAACGCACTCCGCCTCCGCCACGTGAAGCTGTAGTTGTATTCGACAACGTTGCCGGGTAGCGCGCCAGTTTGAAGTCGTGGCATTTGTCCGGTTACCTCAGAAAACAACTCGTTGATGCGCGACAGGAAACACTTGTTCTGCATAGCAATCGTCCTAGACGGATTGCGGCTACCATAAGAGAAGTGATCCACCCAACTGGCTTCGGGTGAGCGAAGTCAGTTTGCGAGGTTCGGGATGCTGGTTCTCTTGAGATCGTCCAAGCCGCTGTGCGCTCTAGGGCTGCTCTTGGTCGCCGGATGTTCCGGCAGCGGCAAGTCATCGACACCTCCTCCTACTCGGCCCGTCACGGCGCAACTTCCTCCGCAGACAATCGTTCGCGGCGCGCCGACGGGAACCCCGGTGATGACGCAATTTGCCGCAAACGTACCGGCGAACCGCGCTTCTGGCGGCAACGCCCCGGACGCGAACGCTATCACCACTAGTATTTCCACAAGTCCGGGCGCCGGCGACGCCGGGACGCCCGGCAAGCGGGTCCTCATCGACGAGAACGGAACATTGCTCCTGACGACTCCGGACGGCGCGAACCGTCGCAAGATCGCCGAAAACGCCGGGGCTGCCGCCTTCTCACCCGATGGGAATTTAGTCGCCTACGCCGACAAACAGGGCGTGCACGTGTTGTCGCTGCTCGACGGCCAGTCCGTCAGTTTGGCGGAGTTTACCGAAGGGGACGTCTTCTATGGTATGGCGTGGTCGCCCGATCAGAAACACCTGGCCTACGACGGGGGAGTTCGCATGAAGAGCTGGGATTTGTTTCTGGCATCGTACCCTCCCGCCGGGGACACGCCACGCAATCTCGGCCAGTGGTATGAATCCATCAGTTTTTCACCGGACGGGAAATTCATCGTTCATCCGTCATTTAATCCGACGGGCCCACCCGGCCAACCGGATATCCTGGAAACAGTCAATGTGGAAACCGGCAAACGCGAAACGATCTACAAGGGCGTTACAACAATCTGGGAAGCTAAGTATGCGCCGGACGGATCGAGCATCGCGTTCATGATGACCGATCCGGCGGACGATGAATCACAGAACGATTCCGGCGGCGCCGTCATCGACTTGTGGATTTTGCACTTGGACTCGAAAAAGGCGGAGAGAATCATGCGCGGCGTTTATGATTTCGACTGGTCCCCCGATGCAAGGTCCCTCGCCATCGGCAAGGGCTCGGAGGAGGGGGACTACCCTCCCGACGATGCGGCTGTTTTGATCAGCTCCGTCGACGGGAAAGACCAATTCCAGCTTTCGGAGAAAAACGCCCCTTCGATGCGCGCGATATTTTCGCCGGACTCAAAAGAGGTAATCTTCGTGGACTTCAATGACTCCTGCCTTGTGATCGGCGATCTGGCGACGCGGAAGCTGATTCCACTGCCTGGCCTCGGCCCCGGAGGGGGCCAATACACGGTGTACGACTGGAAATAGATGCTGCGTCCAGCAATTTTCTCTTCTTCCAGTTTCCTTCGACACCGCCGAGAGCTTCACGCACAACGAGAGCGGCCAAGTCCTGGTTAGTCATTGGAGCCGCAAACTGGCCCACGACTGGCGCGCCGCGCTGATGTGGGAAGGCGACGCCGATGCTATAATGCGCGCATGACATTCATGACGGTGACTTACGAGCTGCAAAACGCGCTCAAGCCGGAACAGTACCGCGCGCTCGGCCGATTCGCGAATACCTACGGCCTGCAAAAGTTTCGCTTCGACGAGAACACCAATCACCTGCATTTCGATTACGACGCCTCGCGCCTGCGGGAGACGGTGGTCGAGCATGTGTTGCGCGAGGCCAAGATTCCGGTTCTAAGGCGCGTAGCGTAAGCCTGTAGTGAGCTCTTTCGTCATGTAAGGCTCAAAAGGAGCGTTTTTTCTTGCCACTGTACGAATACAAGTGCGTGAAGTGCGGCCATCGATTCGAGAGAATCGAAAAGCTCTCGGCGCCGACGACTCAGAAGTGCCCGAAGTGCGGCAAAAAAGCCGAGCGCCAGCTATCGTCGCCCGCTATCCAATTCAAGGGTTCGGGCTGGTACGTGACCGACTATGGCGGGAAGAAGGGCGCGCCATCGAGCGAGAGCTCGGGCGACGGTTCGTCCGCGAAGACCGCGACGGCCTCGGATTCGAAATCGTCCGATTCAAAGTCGTCCGAATCGAAAGAGTCGAAGGAATCGAAGCCGGCTGCCTCCGATAACTCAAACAAGGGTGCTTCGAAAAGAAAGAAGTAGCCGGGCGCGAACTTACAGCTTCAATCCACGCAGGTATTCGCGAAAAGCGCTCCCCAGCTTCGGATCCTTGAGCCCGAATTCGACGTTTGCCTGGAGGAAGCCCAGCTTGTCGCCCGCGTCGTACGTCTTCCCTTCGTAGATATAAGCCATCATTTTGCCGGCGTGGGCGAGCTGGCGCAACGCGTCGGTGAGCTGAATCTCGCCGCCAGCTCCGGGCTTGGTTTTCAGAAGATATTCGAAAGTTTCTGCTGGGAGCACATAGCGGCCGCTCACGGCGAGATTCGATGGCGCCTTTTCGGCGCTCGGCTTCTCGACAAGATCCGTGACGCGCAGTAGCCGGTCGCCCCAACGCGAATCTTTCGCGGGCTTGGCGTCCACGATGCCGTACATGTGAACTTTCTCGCGCGGCACTTCCTCGACGTCAATCGCGCCCGCGCCCGTCGCCTCGTAAACGTCGATCAGCGAGCGCGTGGCGGCCACCGGACCGCCGGCCATAATCACGTCCGGCAGCAAGACCGCAAACGGCTCGTCGCCCACAATGCTTGCCGCGCACAGGACGGCGTGGCCCAGCCCCAGCGCCTCGCGCTGCCGCGTGTAGCTGAAGTGCGCTTCGCCGTGCAGTTCGCGGACCAGCTTCGCCTGGTCGGATTTGCCGCGCTCTTCGAGAAGAGCATCGAGTTCCGGCGCCAAATCGAAATGATCTTCGATCGCGATTTTGTTGCGGCCCGTCACAAAAACAATGTGGTCGATTCCCGACGCGAGGCACTCCTCGACCGCATACTGAATCAGCGGCTTATCGACGATCGGCAGCATTTCCTTGGGAATCGCCTTCGTTGCGGGCAGAAACCGTGTCCCAAGCCCAGCGACGGGCATCACGGCCTTGCGCACTTTCTTGATTTTCTCGGTCATTGTGATTGCGAGCGCGGATCGCCTGGGAGTGGCAACGATTGGGATGAGGCCCAGCCGCGCGAGAGGTCCCTCCGTGCCTATGCTACCATAGCGATTTTGAGCTACCCCGGAGATTGACGCCGTGAGCGAGCGCGAATATCTGATCCTCGGCATCGAATCGTCCTGCGACGAGACGGCGGCGGCCATCGTCGCAGGCGGGCGCCGGATTCTTTCGAGCGTGGTCGCGTCGCAAGTCGATATCCACCGGAAATATGGCGGCGTGGTGCCGGAACTCGCTTCGCGCGAGCACCTGCGCCAGATTGTGCCGGTGGTGCGCGAGGCAGTCGGGCAGGCGGGCCTTGAGTTGCGCGATGTGGACGCGATTGCCGTGACGCGCGGCCCGGGGCTGATCGGCGCGCTGTTGGTCGGCATCACGTACGGCAAAGTGCTTGCGATCGCGCTCGGCAAGCCGCTCGTCGGAGTGAACCACCTCGAAGGCCACGTGCACGCAGTGCTGCTCGAAGCGCACGGCGCAGGCCGTGAAATCGAGCTGCCGGCCGTGTGCCTGATCGTCTCGGGCGGCCACACGATTCTCTATCACGTGAAATCCGAGCCGGTGAATGGCGGCGGGAAATTCTCATACGTGAAGATCGGCGGCACGCGCGATGACGCGGCCGGCGAGGCCTACGACAAAGTCGCGCGCATGCTTGCGCTCGGCTATCCCGGCGGTCCCGTGATCGACAAGCTCGCCGGGCACGGCAATCCGCGGGCGATCCGCTTCGCCGATCCGAAGATCAAAGGCAATCCATACGATTTCAGCTTCAGCGGAATCAAGACGGCGGTGCTCTATCACCTGCGGCGCAATCCGCAGTTGCAGCCGGAAATCGAAGCGCGCCAGCAGTCGCTCGCTCGCGGCGAACGCAGCGCGGACGCCCTGCGCGCCCTTTCGTCGCCTGCGACGCTCGATCTGATCGCGAGCTTCCAGCACGCGGTCGTCGCGAATCTCGTCGACCGGACGCTCGCGGCGGCCGAGCAGCACGGCGTGCGCACAGTGCTCGTCTCCGGCGGCGTCGCGGCCAACAGCGAGCTGCGGCGCAGCTTCGAAACCGAATCGGCGCGCCGCGGGATCGCCGCCTACTTCCCCAGCCGCGCGCTCTCGACCGACAACGCCGCCATGATCGCCGCCGCTGGTTATGCCCGATTCCTCGCGGGCGATCGCGCGGATGTGACGCTCGAGGCCGAAGCCAGCCTTCCCCTCGCCTAGCCGCCCTCACCGATCTCGATCGCAGCTTGAGCATCATGCAGCGCCTAATGTATTGTGTCCGCGCAACCGCGAGGTCTGCACAATGACCCAACCTCAAACCATGAGCGGGAAGACGTGCATCATCACCGGCGCAAATAGCGGCATCGGCAAGGAGACGGCGCTCGGCCTGGCCCGCATGGGCGCGCACGTCGTGCTCGTCTGCCGCAACGCCGAGAAGGGCCGCGCGGCGCTGGCTGACATCCAGCGCGAATCGGGATCATCGAAGCTCGATCTCCTGATCGCGGATATGTCGTCCATGGCTTCGGTGCGCTCACTTGCGGCGCAAATCCTCGAAAAATATCCGCGCGTGGATGTGCTGATCAATAATGCTGGCACGGCCATCAGCAAGCGCAAGCTTTCCGTCGATGGCATCGAAATGACCATCGCCGGAAACCATCTCGGAGCCTTTCTCCTCACGCTGCTCCTGCTCGACCGCCTGAAGGCCAGCGCGCCTTCGCGCATCGTCAACGTTTCGTCGGAGGCGCAGCGCCGCGCGCGTCTCGATATCGACGACATTCAATTCGAGCGGCGCAAGTACTCTAGTATTGGCGCCTACGGCCAGTCGAAAGTGCTGATGAATGCGTGCACATTCGAGCTGGCTCGCAGGCTTAAGGGGAAGGGCGTGACCGCGAATTGCCTGCATCCGGGCGTGGTCGCGACGAATATCTGGCACTCGGGCGAGGCCGATCAGCCGCTGTTTTTCAAGATTCTCGTCCGGATCTTCAAGCCATTCATGATCGATTCGAAGAAGGGCGCGCAGGTGTCGCTCTATCTCGCGGCGTCCCCGGAAGTGGCGGACGTCACCGGCACGTATTTCGTGAAGTCGAAGCCCGCTGACTACAATCCCATCGAGCGCGACCCGAAAGTAGCCGCGGAAATCTGGCAGTGGAGCGAGAAGATGACCGGCGCGCGCCTGGCGTGACGCGCAGGCTAAGCCAGTGGCGGCTCGTAGATATAGGCGAGGCCGTCGGCGGTGACTGCGTAGGCTTTCGAGCCATCAATCGACCAGCGCAGATCGACCACTCCCTCGGCCGGGCATTCATCGAACACCGTGAGCCGGTCCAGATCGATCAGAAATAGCCGCCCCTTCGCCGAATTCTTGAGCAACGAGCTGAAGCAGAGGCACAGCGGACGGTGCGGATGGCACGCGCACAGTTCCGCGCCGAGCGGCAACGGCTCGGGCTCCATGATGTCGGCCAGCAGGCGATACGCCTGCCCTGCCGAACAGAAAATCACCTGCTTGCCGTCATAAGCCCACGCCACGTCGGTAGCACGTCCTTGCGCCTGAAACACGTGCTGCCGGCGCAGCGTCGGCACCTCGAGAAGCGCGATCGAGTCGTCCGCCCACTCGCCTTCAACGCGCAGGATCGTCGCGAGCGTTCCTTCGTCGGGGCTGAAGGCGCATCGGGCAAAGCCGGCGAACGTCCCTATGTCGCCCGATTCCGCGTCGGCCGTTTTTGTTCCCAAGAGCTCGTCGATCTTCGGCAGACCGGCCAACTCCGCGGCAGGCTTTCCGGCGAACGGCAGGCTCAATCGCGACTCAGTGGCCGCTTCCCACAAGCGCAAGCTCGATTCCCTGCCGCCCAGCGTCCCCGCCACCAGATATTTCCCGCTGGCGGACCATGCGAGCGATTCCGGAAGATTCGAGAATTTTCCAAATGAGCCGAGAAACGCCTTCGCCTGCAAATCGAAGACTTGCAGCTCCGAAGGCCACGCGCCCCAGGCCGCCACGAGGTGCCGCGCCGTTGGTGAATACGCGAACGCAGCGGCCAAGCCAGCCTCGCCGGCCGGATGATCCGGCGGAACGGCCAGGGTTGAAATCGGGACGCTCAGCTCGATATCGAAGATGCAGACGCATTCCGCGCCATGTGGCGCAACCGGCGCCACACCGCACACCTGTCCCGACGCCGAAATCGCAAGGCTGGCGCTGCGTGCGTTGAAGATTTTCTTGATCAGCCAGTTGGAATCGCGCGCGAGGTCACGCAAGCCGCGCGCCACGATTGCGGACGATCGCAGCGCCAGCCCCTGCGCCGGCGTGGCGATAATCTGGTGCGTCCCGGCTTTTTCTCGGATTTCCATCAGCGGCGTGCGCGCGAGGGCGGCGCCTCGAGGCGTTCTTTTGCGTGCGCGATCTGTTCTTCGACCTTTTCCGTCATTTCCACGAAAACGTCGCGGCCGCTCTTTTCGGCCTCTTCCACGCGCGATTTCAATTGGTAGAGATCGGAGCGGACAAGTTCGTGCATCTCGGCCTCGATTTCGGCCAGCCGGCCGCGCGCCTGGCTGACGCGGCGGATCACGCGAACCAGCTCCGCGCCGGTGCCGTCTCCCTCCACTACCTCGGGGCTGCAATCATATTCGGCGAGAATCTTGGCGAGGCGCGCCTCGTCGCCCTTCTCGTAAGCCTGATTCGCTTCCGCCATCAATTGCTGGCGTTTGGCGCGATCTTTGCGATCGGACGTGAGGTCGGGATGGATGCGCTTGGCCACGTCGCGATAGAGGCGCTTCATTTCGGGCGATGGTTTGAAGGCGCGCGGCTCCTTGGCCGCTTCATCGCCGACGGCGCCCTTGGTCTCGCTGGCGATCGCGCGGGCCATCTTCGCCGCTTGCTGCGCGCGCTCGTTGTCGGGCTGCTCGCGCGCCACACGCTCGGCGAGCTTTGCCTTCCACTCATCGAGCTCGGCGTAGCGCGAGCCAACGAAATGCAGGTAGCGCCGCTCGAATGCCCCGAGTTCGGCGCGCAGGCTCGCGGCGCGTAGCTCGCGGTCGGCCAGCTCGGCTTCTATGGCCGCTTGCTCGGCGCGTTTGCGCGCGAGTTCTCGCTCCTCGGGCTTTATCGGAGGCTTGTGGGCAGTCTTCGCAGACGAATCCGCACGCGGCTTTTCCGGGGGAACGTCCACCGATTTCGCCATAGTATTCGTCTCTAAGAGCAGCCTACGTCAGGCGGCTCCGATGCCCGCCCCGCACCCTACACTCCTTCCAAAATTGTAGCTGTGGACGGCAGGAGCCTTGAGGCTTTGGAAGGCCGAGTTTCCAGAATCCGAAATATGCCGCCAGCGGACACTTACCCGCCGTGCCCGGGCGCCTCGAATAAGCCAATTTGGCCCCGCCGAAGGCCGGCAATAGGTCGTTTTTTCGCTGCTTCCCAGCCGCTGGCAATCTTACAATTTGTCAGTTTGGTTCGGGACGCCCGAGAGGAGCGATCATGCAGGAAACCGCACAGCAGTACATCCAGCGCATGTTGGGCCACGTTGGCAGCCAGGAGCCGGTCAAGCTGCAAGCGGCAGCGCCGAAGAAGATCGAGCGCCTGCTGAAAGGCGCGGCGAGTTCGAAATTACGGAAGCGCCCCGCGCCCGGCAAGTGGTCCGTCGCCGAAATCCTGGCGCACCTCGCGGATACCGAACTTGTCGTCGGCTATCGCATCCGCACGATCCTGGGCGCTCCGGGAACGCCAATTCCGGCGTTCGATCAGGACGCCTGGGCCGCGGCAATGCGTTACGAAAAGCGCGATCCGCGCAAGTCGTTCGAGCGTTTTTGCGCGCTGCGCGAGAACAATCTGGCGCTGCTGAAGACGCTCACGCCCGAGCAGTGGGAGCACCACGGAATGCACTCCGAACGCGGCAAAGAGACTGTCGCGCACATCGCCAGCATGATGGCGGGCCACGACATCAATCACCTCGGCCAGATCGAGCGAATTCTCGCGCCGAAGAAAAGGTAGCTCCGCCGAGGGCGCTACCAGATGCGGCAGCGCATCGTCGGCGGCCGCACCATCGCCGACTTCTCGGTGCAGCCCCAAGCCTTCGCGAATGCGGGCACATTCGGGACCGCGCCATCCACTCGGAAGAAGTGCAGCGGATGCGGGTCGGTTTTTGCGCGCAGGCGTTCGACTTCCGGCCGGTAGTTCACGGACAAATCCTGCGCGAAGCCGAGGAAGAAACGCTGCTCGGCGGTGAGGCCGTCGATGGTAGGCGGCGTCGGCTGCCCCTCGAGCGTCTTTTCAAACGCCGCATGCGCGATCACGAGCCCTCCCAGATCGGCGATGGCCTCGCCTTCTTCGAGCTTCCCGTTTTCGTGCAGCCCCGGCTCCACTTCGAAGGCGTCGAATTCGCTCACGATGCATTCGCCGCGCTCGTGAAAATTCTTCAGGTCGTCGGGCGTCCACCAGTTTTTCAGATTGCCGTCCGCGTCGAATTGAGCGCCCTGGTCGTCGAAGCCGTGCGTCATTTCGTGGCCCATGATCGAGCCGATGGCGCCGTAATTGATCGCGTCGTCCGCCTTCGCATCGAAAGTCGGCGGCTGCAGGATGCCCGCCGGAAACACGATTTCATTGTGAAGTGGGCTGTAGTAGGCGTTCACGGTCGGCGGAGACATGCGCCATTCGGTGCGATCCACCGGCTTGCCGATTTTCGCAAGATCGCGCGCGAATTCGAATTCGTCGCCCCCTATCGCATTTTCGACATACGGCACGCGCGCCACGTGGTATGCCGAGTAGTCGCGCCACTTATCCGGATAACCGATCTTCAGCGTCATCGCGTCGAGCTTCTGCAAGGCCTGCGGGCGCGTGGGCGCGCTCATCCAGTCGAGCGTCGAAAGATCGTCGCGAAGCGCCGCGATAAGGTTGTGGACGAGATCGAGCGCCCGCGCCTTCGCCTCCGGCGGGAAGTAGCGTTGCACGTAGAATTGGCCGAGCGCTTCGCCCAATTCACCGTCGGTCTGCTCGACGCAGCGCTGCCAGCGTGGCAGAAGCTGCTTGGCTCCGGTCAGCTGCCGCCCGTAGAAATCGAAATTCTCGTCGACGAATTTCTTGGGCAAAGCTTCCGCGACGTCGTGAATCAACTGCCACCGAAGATAGATCTTCCATTGATCGAGCGGCACGGAAACGAGCGCCGCATCGACCGCCTTGAAGAAATCTCTCTGTCCGATGTCGGCCGACGAAACGTCCGGCGCGCCCACCTGCTTGAAATAATCGGCCCAGGAAAGGTGCGGCGTCAGTTCGCCGAGCTGCACCAGCGTCAGCTTGTGATAATTGGCCTCGGGATTACGCAGATCCTCGCGCTTCGTCGACGCCTTGGCCAGCGTGGTTTCGATGTTCATGACGACCACGGCTTCATTCGCGGCCGTCGCATCGTCGTCCCCCATCAGCTTGAACGTGTTGGTGACGTGCTGGATATACCCCGCGCGAAGCTGCTTCGAATGATCGTCCTCATCCAGATAATACTGGCGGTCCGGAAGGCCGAGCCCTCCCTGCCTCGCCACCGCGATCACCTGCGTGCTGTCCTTGAAATCCTGTTCGGAGTCGAAGTCGAAAACGGCATCCACGCCGACGCGCTGCAAGCGCGCAATTTCCGCCTGCAACCCCGCCAGATCCTTGACTTGCGCGATCTGCTGGAAGATGGGATCGAGGGGCTTGAGCCCGGCTGCTTCAATCGCGCTTTCGTCCATGCAGCTCGCGTAGAAGTCGCCGATTTTTTGCCGGTTCGAGCCGGGCGCGGCCGACTTGTCGTTGGCGACCTCTTCGAGGATTCCTCGCAGCTTCTCTTCGTTCTGATTCGAGAGCTTGCTGAAGGTTCCCCATGAGGAGCGGTCCGCAGGAATCGGATTGTTTTTCATCCAGCCGCCGTTCGCGAACTTGTAAAAATCATCGCAGGGTGAAACGGAGCGATCGAGATTCGATAGATCAAAGCCGTGGCCCGCATGGTCCGTGGCGGCCGCGCCCAGGCCGCCTCGCGCGTCGGTGGAGTCAAAGGCGGTGCATCCGCCTGACGGCGCAGACGGTGAGGTCGCCGTTCCCTCGAAGCGCTGCAAACCGGAGGACTGCGCGGAGAGAGTGAGCGGTAACGCGAAAAGGGACAGTGCTAGAAGCGCGAGAACACATCGTCGGATCATCGAGGAAGTCCTCACCGGACGATTCGGAGACGCGTGTCTCCCCCGGCAGAAGTGGATTGCGATTGGAAAGCCGCCCCAGGGCGGGAATCGCCGCCCGCCACCGATCGCGCAAGCATTCTGCTTGCGACGCATGCGGCTGTCAACCGCCTCGCGGACGCACGCCGGCACGCAGGCGTCGGCGGCGTGCCGCGAGATTCCGCCTGGGGTAGACTACGCTGGCTGCTCGGGGGCACACGTTGCTTGATCCACGCGAGGAATACGCAAAACGCCTCGAAATCCATGACGCGACGGTAGCGCGAAGGGAGCGCCAGCACGTCCGGCTCGGCAACGCGAAGCTGGTGGTCGTGGCCGCCGCCATCGCGATTTTGTGGCTCATCTTCGCAAAGCACCTATCCGCCTACTGGCTAATCCTGCCGGCGGGATTCTACGGAGCCCTCGCGATTTTCCACGAACAGACCATCCGCGCCCGCGATCACGCGGAAACCGCAGCCGCCTTCTACCGCCTGGGCTTCGCGCGAATGGAGGATCGCTGGAGCGGCAAAGGCGCTTCCGGCGAACGCTTTCGCGATGCGAAGCACGTCTACGCCGACGATCTCGATCTTTTCGGGCGCGGCTGCCTCTTCGAGCTGCTCTCCATAGCCAGAATGCCGATGGGCGAAAATCGCCTGGCCGACTGGCTGATGTCGCCGTCGCCGTTTCAAGAGATCGTCGAGCGCCAAGGTCTAGTCGCCGAGCTGCGCCCGAAACTGGATCTGCGCGAGGATTTGGCGGTCACAGGCAAAGACGTGGCCGCGCGCCTGAATCCGGAGTCGCTGATAAAGTGGGCAGAAGAGAAATCAACGCTCGGCGGGCCGGCCATGCGCATCGTCGCTGCAGCTATGGCGAGCGCCGGCGCGGCGAGCCTCCTCTACTATCTCTACACGGCGAATTACTGGCCCATTCTCGGTGTCGTAATCGTCGAAGCAATCCTGTTTGGCAGACTGCGCAAGCGCGCTACGGCACTCATCTCGGAAGTAAACTGCAACGCGGAGGGCGTCGAGTTTTTTTCGAGGATTCTACAGCGTGTGGAGCGGGAATCCTTTGCGTCACGCCGTTTGCAGCACCTTCTCGGTGAGTTGAAGCAGGGTCCCGAGCCGGCGTCGCGCGCCATCAGGCGATTCGCACGCATCGTCTACTGGATCGATGGGCACGGGAGTCTCATCGCCAAGATCCTCGATATTTTCATGCTCTATACGATTCAGACGGCGCTGGCAGCCGAGGCGTGGAGGAAACGGCATGGTCCCCGGATGCGGATCTGGATCGATGCCATCGCCGAAATCGAAGCGCTGCTCTCGCTGGCGACGTATTCGTTCGAGCATCCCGTCGATCCTTTCCCGGAGTTTGCGGACGCGGCAGACTCTCTGCCCTGCTTTCTCGGTGAAGATCTCGGGCATCCGCTGATCGCCGCGGCCCAATGCGTGCCGAATAGCGTGCGGCTGGACGCGAACACGCGCGTCCTGCTGGTGAGCGGCTCGAATATGTCCGGGAAAAGCACGTTGCTGCGGACGGTTGGGATCAACACGGTGCTCGCGATGGCCGGCGCGCCGATTCGGGGGAAATCGCTGCGTCTTGCGCCGCTCTCGCTTGGGACGCGCTTGCGCAGCGCCGATTCGCTGCAGGAGGGGCGCTCGACGTTCTACACGGAGGTGCTGCGCATCCGACAGGTCCTCGACCTCACGCGCGAAGCCACGCCCGTATTATTCCTCTTCGACGAATTGCTTGACGGGACGAATTCGCACGACCGCCAAATCGGGGCCGACGGCCTGGTCCGCGCGTTTCTCGAACGCGGCGCCATCGGAATCGTCACCACGCACGACCTGGCGCTGACCGAGATGGCCGAATCGGTCGGGGCGAGCGTCCGGAACGTGCACTTCGAGGATCGCGTGGAGAACGGGCAGATGCGATTCGACTACAAACTGCGCGACGGCGTGGTCACCAAGAGCAACGCGCTCGAATTAATGCGCCTTGCCGGCCTGGACGTGTGAATTTCGCCTCGCGCGGCTTCGAGCGATCGATCGGTTGTCGATCAGTTATCGATCTGAGCGCGCTGCAATCGATCCGAGTAATCGATGTAGAGTGTCTTCCACTCGGAATAGAAATCGAGCGCCGTGAGGCCCGCTTCGCGATGGCCGTTGCCGGTGTTTTTGGTGCCGCCAAAGGGCAGGTGCGTTTCCGCGCCAATCGTTGGCGCATTGACGTAGACGATTCCGGTCTCGAGATCGCGCTGCGCGCGGAACGCTTGATTCACGTTACGCGTGTAGATCGCGGCCGAAAGGCCGTAATTCACGCCGTTCGCAATCGCCAGCCCCTCGTCAAAAGTCTCGAATGGAATCACGCAGACGACCGGCCCGAAAATTTCCTCCTGGCAAACGCGCATCTGCGGATCGCAATCGACGAATACCGTCGGCTCGTGGAACCAGCCTTTCGCAAGCGCGCCGCTTTCCAGGAGATGGCCGCCCGCCGCGAGCTTCGCTCCTTCGTTTTTGCCGATCTCGACGTATTTCATCACCGTATTGAGCTGCTGCTCGTTGATGCACGGACCCATCTGCGTCGATGGATCGAGGCCGTCGCCGACTTTCAGCGCCTTCGCGCGCGCCACGAATCGCTCGACGAACTCGCGATAGACCTTCTTCTGCACGGCGACGCGGCTCGCCGCGGTGCAGCGCTGCCCGGTGGTACCGAAGCCGCCCCAGATCGCGCCTTCTACGGCGAGATCGAGGTTCGCGTCGTCCATCAAGATGATGATGTTCTTGCCGCCCATTTCGAGGTGGCACTTCTTGAAGGTCGGTGCACATGCCTCGCTCACGATGCGCCCCACTTCGGTCGAGCCGGTGAAGCTGACGAGATTGACCTTGGGATGATTCACCACCGGCGCGCCCGCATCGGGACCATCGCCGAAGACCACGTTCAGCACGCCCGGCGGCAGCCCGGCCTCTTCCAGCACTTGCGTGAGGTTGTAGGTGGAAAGCGGCGTATCTTCAGCGGGCTTGAGGACGATCGTGTTGCCGCAAACGAGCGCGGGCATCGCCTTCCACGACGGAATCGCCATCGGAAAATTCCACGGCGTGACGAGCCCGGCCACGCCGATCGGCGCGCGCACGGACATCGCGAATTTGTTCGGCAGCTCCGACGGCGTCGTCTGGCCGAACTGGCGCCGGCCCTCGCCCGCCATCAGGTACGTCATGTCGATCGCTTCCTGCACGTCGCCGCGCGCTTCGTCGAGGACTTTGCCCATTTCGCGCGTCATATCGTGCGCGAAGTCTTCCTTGCGCTCGACCAGAATCTCGGCCGCGCGAAAGAGAATCTCGGCGCGGTGCGGCGCGGGCGTCAGGCGCCACTTGTCGTAGGCGGATTGGGCCGCGGTGACGGCCAGCGCGACATCTTCCTCGTTCGACGCCGGAAACATTCCGACGAGCTCGTCGCGATTCGCCGGGTTGCGGTCCTCCATGGCCTTGCCGCTGCGGGATTCCACCCATTCGCCGTTGATGAAGTTCTTGAACACGCGCGGGGCAAATGCTGTCGCCATGTAGTCGCTCCTGCAAGAATCTCTAGCTTAGCGCCAAAGCCACGCCTGCGCCAAATCGGCGGAGTTAAGCTAAGGTTTATCCCGACGTCGCGCTCCAACATACAGATTCACAGCATCTGGGGGTAGTGTGGAGTCCAAGTTGACCGCGACTTTTATGCCCGCATTACGTAATGCGTTCACTACCATCTGGGCCTCTTTGTTATTGCTGCTCGTTGAACCGGGAGGAGCATACAGGCTTACGGTAACAGCCTCAGCGGAAAGCCCTGACTGCATCTGTCTGCCAATAAAATTATCTACGGTCCATCCCGAACGCTCGAACGTATCTGCTAACGCCGCTGCAAACTCGCCAGCCTCTTCGTCTCCAATTAGACTTCCGATGGCCAATTTGTATTTAGTAGATGAGAGATACTGAACCATATTCGCTCGCTGCTCATCGGATAACGTGCGTGGAGGCAGTACACAATTATTCGTGTTGTTTACGCCTATCTGATTTGGGCTGCAATCTCCGCTGCTTTGCTGAGTCGCCTTCGGCGCTTGGACTACTGGCACTTTGGGCTCAGGAGTTTTAATTCTTACCGGTTCTAACGGTTCGGGGCATGGAATCGTTTTTTCGACTACCCTATCTACAGGCTTTTCGACAGTCGTTACCACTATTTTGGGGTAATGGTCGCTGTAGATCGCGTACCCGAGAAGAACCCAAGTGATCGCCATGGCGATCCAGACCCAATTGCCATTCGATGGGAGGTTCAGGTTCGGATAATGATGTCGAATCACAAGCAAAGCCATTCCAACGGCTCCCACAATAATCAGCAGAATGGCTCCGAACATGCGAAGGCGATCCAATCGCTCGAATATGAAATATAATCCGGTGCTAAACATGGCTAGGAAGACCCAGAAAGACGCTTCTTTGACTGGCATACGCATCTCCGCCAACCCCGACATAAGACATCTTGGGTTAGAGACGGGGCTAGAGGTGAAATTATACTCTTGAAGGAATCTTCACGCGTGCTGCACAAAAAGTCGGCGGTCAGCCCAAAACGTCTGCGCTTTTAGTGGTTTAATGTGCCACCCAACCGCTGCTAATCCCGCGAGCAAACGTTCAGGGCTGGGCCGTGCCTGTGCTCTGGTCTTCCGGTGCGCTTTCGCCGCGGAAAGGCAGCTTGAATTTGCGAGCGATCTCGGGCCAAAATTCGCGGAGCACGTCAAAGCCAATCCCTTGGGCGACGCTGTAGCCGACATTCTCCGCGGTCGGCGCGAAACCGCGGCGGTTGTCGGGGTGATAGACGTTGCTCAGCGAGATTGAGCTCGTCGTCGCGAACCACAGGGAGTAATTGGGCATCTCCCTTCCATCTACGTTATACGCGACGACCGAATGCGCCACAGCATGAAACAATCGTCGGTGGACCGGGCCGGCGCCCAAACGGTAGTAGCGCGGGTCTTCCGAAAATATTACCGGGTACGCAAAATCGCCGAAAAAGTACGACTGCGACTGGCCGATCAGGTTAAAGCCAACTCGCTTGCCATAGCCCGCCGAGCCCTGCCCGTAGGAAGGATCGTCGTTTTCGGCCTGGCTGATCCCCGAATCGAATGCGGCCCCGAGGAATGTGATCGGATCGATCGTATCGTTGACGAACAGCAGGAATTTGCCTTTCACATCGAGCGTACAAAATGTCGTGCCCGGCTTGTATCGCGCCGGACCCATGCTTACCTCTTTGCGCTCCAGTTTCCGGCCAAACGCACCTACGACCTTCGCGAAGGGGCCTTCATAATCCTGCCAGCCAACCAGCGGTGGCGGCTGAAGGCACGTGGTAGGGCCCTGCGGGGTTTGCTTCACTACTGGTACGGCGCCCGGCACGAGTGGCGGCGACTGTGGCTGAGGAGCCGGCTGCTGTTGCGCAAACGCCCCGCCGCAAGATAACAGTGCACTCAGCGCGAGGATTCCCGCCCAAGTACGATGAAGTACACGAGCGATCTCTTCCCTGCGCGCGCTGGCTTCACCCAAGGCCTCAGAGACGCTCTCTGTCTGTGGGTTGGTGTCTTTGCTCACTAGAAATGGTCAACGGAGGGCACGTTTATCGGCATTGTAGCAGCCCAACAAGCATAACCGTCAATGTGCGCCTAAGGCCATGCTGCAAAAGCCGGGTTAGTGTTGCTGGGGGGCTGGATCGGAGCCGGAGGCGGTGTCTGAGGCAGTAGCGGCAGTGCCGGACGGACGTGTTGGCGATTGCACCGGGAGTCCGGCCGAAACGGCTGCGGGCTTGCTGGTCGTGCCAGCCGGCTGCGGGGATGTCGAGGTTGACGGCGCCGCGCAGCACTTTGGCAACTCGGGCTTGGGCGCCGAAACGCCGGCGATACTGGAGCCGAGGCCCAGCTTTTGCAGCGTTGGGGCGTCGAGGTTGCCGGTGGAATCGAGGCCGCTGGCCGTCTGGAACTTTCGCATTGCGGCAATCGTGTTCGAATCCCATTTGCCGGAGGGGTCGCCCTGATAGTAGCCGCCGCGGGCGAGCGCGGACTGAATCTGGTTGATGCGGTCGGGGGTAGGTGCCTTCGGCAAGTGCATTCGTCTCGAGTAATGTCTCCGATGATGGCTTGTGTGCTTCGATTGCGAGGCAGAGGAAGGCGACGAACTGTTCTGCCGTCCGTGCGTGGGCACGGCCGCCAGAGCCAGAGCAAACGCTACTGACGCCGCGATTGACCGTTGCTTGATGAGAGTCATGATCAGAATTTGGACGCTGGTTCCGAGAAAATTGCCGCCCCGGCTGCCGGTCACGCCCCCAACTTCATTATCGCCCATTCAAGGCTCGACTCAAGCCGGCGCGGGCAAACGGCGAACCTATCAGGTAATGCACCCAATGCGAGGGGCAAGAAAGAAGAAAGGGGCGCTCAAGGCGCCCCTCCGAGAAACCAGAAACGCGTTTCGCCTATTGCTGAGAAGGCACGGCGCCGGCCAGGAACAGCGTCAGCACGGTATCCTGGCGCCGGGCGATCTTGAAGAGCACGTCGTCGCCGGGCTTGAGCTTGGCCATCTGCGCCTTGTAATCCGCGAGCGAAGTGATGGCCACGTGGTTGACCTCGACGATCACGTCGCCCCGCGCGAAGCCGATATCCTCGGCAAAGCTAGCCGGCTCGACTACGGTCACCACAGCTCCGGCGAGCTTGCCCATTCCGATCTTGCGCGCCAGGTCCGGCGTCAGATCTTCGACGTGCAGACCAAACTTATCGGCCTGATCGCCCTGATCGGGCGCCTGGTCCGTATCCTGCGCCGTTTGCGGGAAGAGCTGAGAACGGTCGGCGACGGTGAGCGTGACGTCGCTCGCCTGCTTGTTGCGGACATAACTGAGCTTCACGGAATGGCCGATGGGCGTCTGCGCGATCGGATTCACGAGATCGGCGCCCGTGCGGACCGGTTGGCCGTTGACGTTGGTAATCACATCGCCCGCCTTCAGGCCGACTTTGTCCGCGGGGCTCC
Source organism: Candidatus Acidiferrales bacterium (assembly GCA_052146315.1). GTDB lineage: Bacteria > Acidobacteriota > Terriglobia > Acidiferrales > UBA7541 > Palsa-295. The sequence continues at coordinate 64,746 of JBKQNJ010000101.1, forward strand.
CTGGCTCGACCGCTTCGATCACGATTCCGTAGGGTGCGCCAAGCTCCTTCATCAGGATCGGATTGTCGCTGTTCTCTTCCTGGAAGGTCACGCCGATCGAGCCGCGAATCACTTTCCCACTGGTGATGAGCTGGTTGTAAACGTTGATCGCTGTATTCGATGGCAGCGCGAAGCCGACACCTTCAAATCCGCGGCCGCCCGTGTAGATCGCCGTGTTGATACCGATCACTTCCCCGGCCATGTTGACCAGCGGGCCGCCGGAATTGCCCGGGTTGATCGCTGCATCCGTCTGAATGAACCGCTGGAACTGTTTGCCGATGCTGGTGCGGTCCTTGGCGCTGACGATGCCCGCGGTGACCGTCGAATTCAGTCCGAACGGGCTGCCGAATGCGAGTACCCAGTCGCCTACCTGCACTCCGTCCGAATTGCCAAGCTTGGCGACAGGCAACTCATGGCCCGCGTCGATCTTGATTACCGCGAGATCGGTGTCCTTGTCGACGCCGACCACACGCGCGTTATAGTGGCTCGGATCGCCGTCGAGGCTCACCTGGATCTTGGTGGCGTCGTCGATCACGTGGTCGTTCGTGAGGATGAAACCCTTCTTGTCGACGATCACACCCGAACCGAGGCTGCGTTCGGCGTCCGGAGCGTTATCCGGCGAATCGAAGAAACGGTCGAAGAAATCCTGGAATGGGTCGCTGCCGTCATCGCCACCGCCGCCGTGTGGGCTCTTGCCGCTGGCCTTCGGCTTTACAATCACCTGCGTGGTCGAGATGTTGACGACCGCAGGTCCCAGATTTTTCGAGATGCTGGCGAACGCGCCTGACAGGCTGATCGGGTCGGGCACGGCAAGCAAGGCCGCGCCGCTCGGAGCCTGCGCCCGGTTGGCGAGGGTATGGCCGGGAACGACGGTTCCAATCAAGATACCGATGCCCAGGGTGACGCCTACGAGGAGGGTCGCAAACACTTTACGGCGCCGAGCCCAACTCCACAGCTCTTGAAACTGAATCCCCATCCTCGTACTCCTTTTTCCTGACCCTGAAGGCGATCCGTGATTATAGCACTGCTAGGCAGCCCGCGAACCGTACTGCCCTGCCTGCTTGCCGTTGCGACTTAGGCACACCCGTTCGATGCGCGGACTTACAAATGGGCTTCCCCAAAAACGCCCGGAAAGTTCCCCGGCACGCTGGGATTTGCTAAAGGAAGGACTCGCAGGTAGAGTGTTGCGAGTTTTGGGTGGCTTACAGGCAAGGCGGGCTTCAAATTCACCGGGGGGTGGGCGCGCAAATGGAATTTGGTGTGATCGACCATGTCGACCGGCAAGACCGGCCGATTCACGAGACTTACGACAGTCGGCTGAAGCTGCTCGAGCTCTACGACAAAGCCGGCTTCAGCACCTATCACATCACCGAACATCACTTCACGCCGCTCGGCCTGGCGCCTTCCCCGCTGATTTTCCTGGCGGCGGCATCGCGGATTACGCAGCGAATTCGGTTTGCGCCGCTCGTCCTGATCGCCACGCTTTACAATCCGCTGCGTCTGGCCGCCGAAATCTGTATGCTCGATCATCTCACCCACGGACGATTTGAGATCGGCACGGGCCGCGGGGTTTCCCCGATCGAGCTGGGCTTTTACAACGTGACCGAAGCCGATGCGCCCGCGGTTTATGGCGAGGCGGTCGCGGTGATGATGGCGGCGCTGACGCAGGATGTGGTCGATTATCACGGCAAGTATTTCGACTTCACGAACGTCCCGATCGAAATGAAGCCGCTGCAGCAACCTCATCCCCCGCTGTGGTACGCCACGAATAGCCCCGAAAGCGCGGCGCGCGCGGCCAAGCAGAATATGAGCATCGTTACTCTGCTCGCCGCGGCAGGCGCGCGCCAGGTAGTGGACGCATACATGCAAGTGTGGAGCGCTGCGTATGGCACCGGATGCAGCCACCCTCGCGCGAAACTGCCGAAAGTGGGCATCACCCGCTTGCTCTACGTGGGAGAAAACGATCAACAGGCCAAAGAGCGCGGCATGTTCGGCTATCGCGGCTTTTACGACAAGCTTAGCTACCTCTGGCGGAAGTTCGACGTCCACCATCCCGCACTGGATGAGGTAGCGCACGCGAGCGCGGACACGATCATTACCGGGACGCCCGCGACTGTGCGCGCGGCAATCGAGGAACAGCTCGAAGTATCCGGCGCCAACTATTTCGTCCCGCGCTTCGCCTACGGCGATCTCACCCACGAGGAAAGCGTCCGCTCGCTCGAACTATTCACGAGCGAAGTGATGCCTCACTTCCGCAAATAGCCCGCGCCAGGCGCTTCCAAGCTCTCAAGTCTCAAATTTCTATTTCCGTTTTCGCGCTTCCTCACGGCTTGGCGCCGCCATCGTGAAACTCCAAGAGATGCAACTCGGTGTCGGCGGTCGTTCCGTGATGATGGTATTCGTAGGTCACCATGCCAATGCCCGGGACGAAGTCGAATTCCATGTCGTCGGGTAGAGTGGCGTATTCGACGCGATACCCAACGCGCTTCCCCGGTTGAATGCCCTTCACGCTTGTCAAGGACATAGGGTGGGCCGGGCTTGTCACCCAGCAGTCGAGGCCATCGTCGCTCTTCATTCCATCCGCGTCGCAGAATTTCTTGCCTTCCGCCAGCGGCAGTTGCAGAAACCAATCATCATCGATGGGCACTTGCTCCCAGGAGTAGTGCAGATTATCGAGTTCGGCGACCGCCGACTTCGCCTCATCACCCTCAAGGAGATAGAACTTCGCGTCCTGTGTTCGGATCACAATCGATAGCTTCGGTGTCGCATTGCCTTCGGACCAATCAAGATCGCCCGGCATCCCCTTCACCACGGCGATGGTCAGCCCTTCGGGGTGAATGGCGCGCGTGACCGAAGTCGTCCATGTCACGTGGGCTATCCTCCCGTTCTCGAGGCCTTTCACCCAATACCGCACGGTGCCTTGGTAGACCCAATACGTCCCCGGCGTCAGCGGAAAGTCGTCGGCCGTCTTGTCCTGTCCTCGTGCGGACCCGGCGAAGAGCGCCAATAAAAGCGCAACAAGCAAAATGTTACGTACGGGCGGCATCTTAGCTCTTCCGTGCGGCCATCCACAGCGAATCGCTCGTCGGCAGGCAATCCGCCAGCGGCCGCGGCAACGGCTCAAAGCCGGTCGCGCGCAAGATCTTCGCGAGCGTCCGCGGCGTAAAATAGTTGCAATGCGCCGGGACGTGATAGCCGCACCAGTTCATGCCTCGGATGTGGCGATTCCAGCTCGCATAATTCGGCGTTTTCAGGATGGTCAGGCCGCCCGGCTTGAGGACGCGGTGCGCGGCGCGCAATCCGGCCAGCGGATGCCATTCATGCTCGATGTAGCCGAACTGCGTCACAATATCGAAAGCCCCCGCCGGCAAATCGCGCTCGGCCACTTCGGTCACTGGACCCTCGAAAATCTTTTCGCGCGAAGTTCGCTGCCGCGCCATTTCCGCGCCCTGCGGGCTCAGTTCGATTCCCGTCACGTCGAAATGCGCCGACGCCTCCGCGAGGAATCGCCCGTCGCCGCAGCCGAAATCAATCAACTTCCCGGAGCGCGCCCATCGCAGCGTCTGCGCGAGGAGCCGCGCGGTCGGTTCGGGACGCAGCCAGCGCGTGCAGCGCGAGAGAAAAAGCATCACCGGCTGCTTTTTCTGCCGCTGCGCCAATTCTTTCGTGTGCTCCTCGACCCAATCGTGATTTTTCGCCTGCTCGTCGTACGCGAGCTCGCTTCCGAGAAACACCATCTCGCATCGCGCGCACTGCACGATCTCCCACCCGTCGCGGCGCGCCCGCACTTCGCGCTTGAGCCCGCCGCACAGGGGGCATGGCCGCACGCGCGTGGCGCTGGCCGTCGCATTCGTCGCATGGATCGTGGCGTTCACGTTTGCAAACTCGCGGAAATTCTAGCACGCGCCGCGGCTCGCGGTCCGAGCGCACTCGCAAGCCTGTAGAGACTGCTTGCGCGGCTTCGCATCTCTTGGCATAACTCTAGTGGGGGGCGGAATACTGGCGCGGCTGTTCGCCGCTGCGCGAAAAACCTCACACTCACACTCGACAGGAGAAAATCGGTGGCTGACATCGCACTCTTTGGCGCAACGGGAATGATCGGGCAGCGAATCCTCAACGAAGCGCTTTCGCGCGGGCACAAAGTAACGGCCATCGTGCGCGACGTCACCAAAGCGCCGCAGCCGCGGCCTAACCTCGAGATCAAGCCCGGCGACATTCTCAAGCCCGAGGCTGTCGCTCTCGCCATCGCGGGAAATTCCGTCGTGGTCTCCGCCTACGGGCCGCGCGGCGGCGACCCCAAGGAGGCGTGGACCGCTGTGCGTTCATTGATGGAAGGAGTGGCAGCCGCGAAGGAAGCTACAGGCAAGCCGATCCGGTTCATTGTCGTGGGCGGCGCGGCGAGCCTTGAAGTCGCGCCCGGCGTGGCACTCCTCGACACGCCGAATTTCCCCGCCGCGTGGAAGCCGGTCGCGTCCGCGTACCGCGAAGTGCTCGGCATTCTCCGGAAGGAAGCCCCGGCCGCCGGCCTCGATTGGACCTACTTTAGCCCCGCCGCTTTCATCCAGCCCGGCGAACGCACCGGGAAATTCCGCCTCGGCGGGGATCAGCTCGTCGTCGACGCAAAAGGCGAAAGCCGCATTTCGGCGGAAGACTACGCCGTCGCCATGGTCGACGAAATCGAAAAGCCGCAATTCATCGGCAAGCGCTTCACCGCCGCCTACTAGCACGTTCCCGAGATGTGGAAGGCGGGATTTTAGCCCGCTGTAAGCTCACCACTTCGGATTGCCGCACGCGAAATTGGCGGCATCGTTCGGGTCACCGCTCCCCTTGTAAATGGCGGCTTGCGGATACGGGCACGCCAGGTGCGTGCGATCGACCTCATCGCCGACCTTGTGCTTGTTGAGGATTTCGTCGGGAGCCTTGCCCGTCTCGCGCCATTTCTCGATCACATCGAGCGCGTCGAACGTCCCGTTGTCTCCCATCCCAAAGCCGGGGCACATTCCCATTCCCGGCACCATGAAGAGGCGCACGAAATCGTACGTCTCCTTCTTGCCGCCCATGGTTTTCAGGATGCTGTCGTAATAGTTGATCATGCCGCGCGGCGGGATGATCGCTTCGTCCCACGATTCGTAGATCAGCAGTTTTCCGCCGTGCTTCTTGAACGTCTGGAGATTCGGGTCGTACGAATTCACAAGCGCGCCAGCCTTTTCGTCCGCCAGCCGCGTATCGCGATCCACGTCGAACGTTCGGAAATCCCAATCAGGATTCCCAAAAACGATGCTCTTGAAAAATCCGGTGCTGATGCTGAGCGGTGCGGGGCCGGCCATCATCAATCCCCAACCCAGCTCGCTGCCTGGATCGAAGCCGGGATAAACCGGCGTGCCGTCCCCGAATTTCGGCCCGGCGTAAATCAGCTTCGCCGTCTGCACCTGCGGCTCCGTGAGGCACGACGCCAGGTCCGATTTCCCAGGGCAGCGAATCGTCTCCGGGTCGAAATGGCAACGCGTGGGATCTTCGATGAAGCCGTCGCGCACGCCGTCGAGCGAATCGCACGCATCGAGCGCGGCGCGGTGGATCACCGGATACTTGCTGGGCGGGATGTAGCCCGGCGCTTTCACTCCGTCTTTCAACGATAGCCACGTCATGTACTCCGACACCGCCTGCAGATGCGTGATGTAATACGCCGGATCGCCCGCGGCAATTGCGTCGTAATCCGTGGGGAACTTCTGCGCCTCGGTGAGCGCCTGGTTGCCGCCCTCGTGGCAGCTGCTGAAGAACGACAGCTTCGCGGGCTTGCCGTAGTACGCGAGAATCAGCTGCTTCGCCGCGACAGCCGTCTCGTGCATCGCGCGGTATCCCCAGTCAGCGACTTTCTCGGGATGGCCGATCGCCCATTTGTCAGGCGCTTCGCTCGTCGCGCCCACATCCTGGTGGCCCGTGTCGGTCGAGGCGGCGGCCGAACCGCGATTGACCTCGCGCGTAAGCCCCGCATAGCTGATTTCTCCGATGAAGCCGGGATTCCCGATGCCGATGTACTTCCCGTCCCAATCCTTGGCGGCTGGCAACCACACCTCACCTCGAACCCAACGTGCGAGTCGCTGGTCGGCGCCGAGAATCCGGCCACGCGGCAGAACGGAACCGAAACCTTCAGGCCGGCAGGCGTGCCAAATCTTCCGCCTGTGCTCGGCACTTCGAAATCCGGCGGCGTGCTGATAGCCGTCGCCAGCGTGATGGTCACGTGCGGAATCTGCGCCGACATCAGGCTCTCGCATGACTGTTGCGCCGACATGGACATCGGCACCATCAGCAGCACGCAAAGCGCCGCCAAACACAAAACCACCAGTGAACGATCCTTCATGCGATCCCCCCGTTTTGTCTCTCGCGAATTCATTTGCCCTTTTCGATCGGATAGCCTTTGGCCGCCCAGTCCGTGGCGAAATTCGTCGGCAGCAGCAGAACGCGCAAGCGCACGAAGCCCGCGTCGTGCAGCGCGGTGAACGCAGGGCGCAGATTCGGGCAGCGCTCGAGCGGGCAGCAGCCGCAGTAGAGGACGACATTCGAGGATTTCGGCAGGCCCTGCGCCCACGCCTTCAAATCCGCCAGCCCTTCGGGCTTCGACCCCGGCCCGTGGTACGAAGCCCCGGGCACATGCCCTCCGTCGTACAGGAATTTGAATCCGACGCACGCCACGATCGGCCGCTTCGCGGGATCAGTATCCGTGAGTTCTTTCTCAAGATCGGCCGGCGTGACAGTCTCCGACACGGTCCACGGGTCGGCCTGTGCTTGCGGCTTGGAGGATGTGCTCTGATCCCGCGCCGGCGCAGCGTGAACGACTGCGTGCTGGATCGCGTTCACGTGAAGCGCGATAAACCCCATAACGAAAACGACCGCGACCAATCCGCACGCCTGCAAAACTCTTCGCCGCCACCGATTTTCAACGCGCATGAATTCGATCTCCTCTTCGCCGGATCAGGCGATGCTTTCCCGCAGCGGTATTTTATGGCCTGTCAGTGTCTCGTGGCGGAACTTCACGATAATCGCCTTCCGCAACCTCTCGGCGCGTTCGTGTTCGATGTTGGCCTTGGGGAAAAGCTCCTCAGCGCGCGCCGCGTCCTCTTCGGTTCCGCCAGGCAGTGCGAGCCACGCCGCGCGAAATTCTTCGTCCGCGGAGAGCCAAGCATCCATCCACGCCTCACTCAGCTCCAGCTTGATTTTCCGGCACTCCTCACAATCGGCTGGGGTGACCACCTGGAGAGCATCCGCCCGAAAAGACCCGGCGTCAATTGGCCATGGCGTGTTCGGAGGGCATTTGTGGCACAGACAATCCTGTCTGTGTCGGGGAGTGTCCTATTTCAGAGTAAATCAAACTAGAACAACGCCGGGCGCGCTTGCAATTTTTCCGCGTCGTGCTACGTTGTTCATAGGTTTGGGCGCGGCCGGACATGCGACATTTGTAGCCTGAGAGGCTGTGGCCGCCAAACCACGCCGCAATGGAATTTATGCCGAATGCAATAAATATAAATTGGACTTTCAGGCGCCCGAGGACAAGACTCGAACTATGAACCGAGCGCATGGCACGAATTCAAGGAGGCCGAACTAGCTCATGGCCCCTCGCACACTTTACGAAAAAATCTGGGATGCGCACGTCGTTTACGAAGAGCCTGGAAAACCTTCGCTGATCTACATCGACCGCCATCTGATCCACGAAGGCACGTCCCCGCAGGCATTTTCGGGGCTGAAGGCCGCCGGCCGCAAAGTGCGCCAGCCCGAGCTGACCTTCGCGGTGATGGACCACTCCGTTTCGACGAAGAATCGCGCCCTGCCTCTCGTCGATCCGGATGCGATCGCGCAATTCGAAGCGCTCGCGCGCAATTGCCAGGAGCACGGCATCAATCTTTTCGACATGCAGAGCCGCAATCAGGGCATCGTCCACGTGATTGGGCCTGAGCTTGGGATCACGCAGCCGGGGAATACGATCGTCTGCGGCGATAGCCACACGTCAACCCACGGCGCGATGGGCGCGCTCGCTTTCGGCATCGGCACAAGCGAAGTGGAGCACGTGCTCGCCACGCAATGCCTCTCGCAGTACAAATCGAAAACGATGAAGATCGACGTGCAAGGCAAGCGCCCGCACGGCGTCACGGCGAAGGACATCATCCTCGCCATCATCGGCAAAATCGGAATCGCCGGCGGCACGGGCCACGTTGCCGAGTACACGGGCGAAGCGGTGCGCGGCCTCTCGATGGAAGGCCGCATGACGATGTGCAACATGACCATCGAGGGCGGCGCGCGCGCCGGCATGGTCGCGCCGGACGATACGACGTTCGCGTATCTTGAAGGCAAGCCGTTCGTCGCGCGCGGCAAGGATTTTCAGGAGGCGGTTGTGTACTGGAAATCGCTCGCCACCGATCCCGGTGCGAAATATGACACCACGGTCACGCTGAAAGCCGAAGAGCTCGCGCCGATGGTCACCTGGGGCACGAATCCCGGCATGGTGACGCAGGTGACGAGCCGCGTTCCCGATCCTTCGTCTTTCGCCGATCCCGTCGACCGCAAAGCCGCTGAGAGTGCGCTGACGTACATGGATCTCAAGCCCGGCACGCCGATCGAAAATATTCCTGTCGATCGCGTGTTTATCGGCTCGTGCACGAATTCGCGCATCGAGGATCTGCGCGCCGCCGCAAAGGTGGTCGCCGGAAGGCACGTGGCGAAATCGCTGAAGCAGGCGCTCGCAGTCCCCGGCTCGCGCGTCGTGAAAGTGCAAGCCGAGAAAGAAGGCCTCGACAAGATTTTCCGCGACGCCGGATTCGAGTGGCGCGACGCGGGCTGCAGCATGTGCATCGCGATGAATGACGATGTTCTGCCGAGCGGTGAACGCTCCGCCAGCACGTCGAATCGCAATTTCGAGGGACGCCAGGGCAAGGGCAGCCGCACGCATCTCGTCAGCCCGATGATGGCCGCCGCCGCCGCAATCGAAGGCCATTTCGTCGACATCCGCAAATGGAAAGGCCTGGACGGAGCCGAATAACGATGAAACCTTTCACAAAACTCACGGGGCTCGTTGCGCCGATCGATCGCGTGAATGTCGACACCGACCAGATGGTGCCGAAGCAATTTCTGAAGCTGCTGACGCGCGAAGGCTACGGCCGGGTTCTGTTTTACGACTGGCGATATTTGCCCGGCGAAAAGCCGAATCCGCAATTCGTCCTGAATGCCCCGCGCTACAAGGGAGCGAGCGTTTTCATTGCGCGCGCGAATTTCGGATGTGGCTCGAGCCGCGAACACGCGCCGTGGGCGATTCTCGATTACGGCGTGCGAGCGATTCTCGCGCCGAGCTACGCGGATATTTTCTATAACAATTGTTTCAAGAACGGGATTCTGCCCGTCACGCTGAGCGACCAGCAGATGGACGAGCTTTTCAAGCGCACCGAGCAGAATGAAAGCTACAGCGTGACGGTCGATCTCGAGCAGCAAGTCGTCACCGACAATAAAGGCTTGCGGTATTCCTTCACCGTCGATCCGTTCCGGCGCGAGTGCTTGCTGAAAGGTCTCGACGACATCGGCCTCACGCTCGTCCACGAGCCCGCAATTTCCGCCTACGAGAAGAAATCTTTGCGCATCCCCGTGATGCACGAAGCCCTCGACGTGAAATTCCACCACAACTAATCGCCGTACGCGTCAGACGTTAAGCATTCGGGCAATTCCCTTCCCGCTTGTCTTGATTCGCGTTTACGCCCGCCCCAAGATGGGTGCAGGGGAATTCCAGTGCCCAGGTTTCTGATTCATCATGCCGGCGAGGGATCGCGGGTTTTCGAACTCGCGAGTGGCCGTCCGCTCTCAATTGGCCGCGCGAAATCGAGCAGCCTCGTTCTCGACAATTCCAGCGTCTCGCGCTTGCACGCCGTCGTCCGGTCGACGCCCGATGGCCAATGGGAGATCGTGGATCATGACAGCTCGAACGGCGTCAAGATCAACGGCGCGCCAGTGAAAGAGGCCGTGCTGCGTCCGAATGACGAAGTGGTGATTGGTGAATACCGGATGCGTTTTTTCGAGGATGGCGCGGCGCGCAACGTGGTCACCTACGGCACGGCGCAGCTTCCCAGCCGCTTCGCGCGGGTGCTTTCGGAACCGGCCTATTCGGCATCGTTTCTGCCGGTGCAGCCTGTTGGCAACGTCGCTGCGCCGGATGCAGAACGCCAGGCGACTCTCGAAGAACGCGTGCGCGCGCTCGAACACGAAAACCGTCTTCTGACGCTGCTCTACCGCGTCGCTCGCGCGCTGGGCGAACTTGAATCCGTGGAGGAAGTAGTCGAACGGGTGCTCGATCTGACGCTCGAAATCGACGGCGCCGAGCGCGGCTACGCGATGCGGCTCGACGCGGCATCGATTGGCCGCAGCGATTTCGCGCAGGGAACGTACGGATTCGATCCGGCGATCATTCGCTATCGCGGAGGAGCCAAGGCGGCGCAGGGGCGAAACCTGCCTCAGCTCACCATCTCGCAAAGCATCATTCGCCAGGTAATGCAGGCGGGCATGCCGCTATTGATCACCGACGCGCAAGCCGATCCGCGGCTCGCCGCGAGCCAGAGCGTGGTCGCGGCAGGAATTCAATCGGCGATGTGCGCGCCGCTCGGCGTGAAGGACCGCCGGTTCGGATTGCTCTACGTCGACAATCTCTCGCGCCGCGGGATGTTCACGGTCGACGACCTCAATGTCTTTACCGTGATCGCCGCGCAAGCAGGCCTCACCATCGATCATCTCCGCACGCGCGCCGAAGCCGCGCAGCCGCAACCCACCGTCGCCGCAGAATAGCAGGGCGAATATCAACCGAAACGAATCTGTTCCGCCGGGAGCAACAATGTTGCTGCCGTCGGGGGCTTAGAACGCCTTATCGGCTACAAAATGGCGGGGAAAGGCGCGTTCTGAGCCGCTAGCCGATTTTGCGTGGGCCGAGGCGATCGCGACAGTCGAAGACGCCGCGCTGCCCTTCGACTCTCAGGGTAAAAAGGCCGCGGTGCTGCATTCAAACCTTAAACCATCGGGGCGGCTTCGATGATGGAGACGCCCCCGACAACCGCGACGTTGTTAGCGAACTTGTCTTTGGCGACGACGGGGATGATGCGGCGCATCTCGAATCCGCCCGCGGCGAGGAGAGGCTTCCATTCGGCTGCGCTGCGCTCCTTGCCGCCAGTGACCACCATCATGTTGAGGTCGCTCATCGCGTGAATTTCGAGCGCCGGATTTGGCTGCGAGATCACATCGGGAAGCACGAACTCGAGGACGAGAAGGGCGCCGTCCGGCGGAATCACGGCGCGGCAATTCTTGAGAAGCTGGACTGCGAAGTCATCGTTGTAGCCGTGGAGGACGTGCTTCATCGCGTAGACATCGGCGCCAGCGGGGACACTTTCGAGTAGGTCGGCAGCGATCAATTTGCATCGGTCGGCGAGTCCATCTTCCGCGAGACGCGGCGCGGCTGCATCGACCGATGCCTGGCGTTCCACCAGCATGCCGGTGAGATTCGCGTGGTTTTTCAAGATTGCGCTGATCAGGGAGCCGCCTCCGCCGCCTAAGTCCGCGACCACGCGGCGCCTGCTGAAATTCCAGGCCTGGGCGATCGGCATGTAGTCCTCGGCGGGAGCCGTGCCCATCACGGCGCGGAAAATCCCCTGCGCCTCGGGATCCGTGTACCACCGGGACACGATCCCCTGGTTCTCCATCAGCTTCATTGACCTTTGCCCGGTGCGCACGCAGTCGGTGAAATACGCCCAGCTCTCCGCAAGCAGGTCGGCCCAAAATACGACCGCGGGCCAGACGGAGTTGGGCGCGTCCTTGCGCAGCGGCTGGCCCAGCGGCGCGAGAGTGAATTTGCCGGGCGTGGTCTCGGACGTGATTCCAAAGATAGCCAGCGCGCGCAGCAGGCGATACAACGAATCGCGGTCGGCGGCGCAGTCTTTGGCCAGGTCGTCGACGCTGCGTTCCCCGCCGGCGAGCGCGTCGGCAATGCACAGACGCGCGGCGGCGCAGACCATCCGGCTGCGCGAGTAAGCCATCGCCATTTCGACGAGGGCGGGATTCTGCGTGACGTTGCCGATGCCGGCACTGCTCGATGCCATAGTTTGCCTCCCCACTGCGCTTCCTACCGGAAGCTGGCTCAGAATGCAACGTCCCTGATGTGCGTGGCGATGAACCAGCGGTTGCCGAAGGGGTCCGTCACGCCGGCGCTGCGGTCGCCGTAGGGCTGATCCGCGGGCGGCTGAATCGAAGTGGCTCCTGCGGCGAGCGCCCGTTCGTAGAGCGCGTCGGTATCTGGCACGTAGAGGTGCAGCGTGCTCGGCCTAACCGGAAACTCATGGCGTCCAGGTCCTCCGGCCAGCGCGACGATGGAGTCGCCGATCAGGACCTGCGCGTGCGGAATGCCGCCATCGGGAGTTTGCGCGCGATACACTTCTTTGCCGCCAAGCGCCTTCTCGAGAAACTCGATCAGCCGCAGCCCGTCATCCGCATAGAGGTGCGGAGTGACGCTGCGAAATTCCTGGAAGATCTTGTCGCCCGGAACCGGTGTGAAGATATGCAGACTGTTCCCGGAGGCGTCGCGTACGGTGCCTGCTCGAGTGCCGTAGGGCTGGTCCTTGACCGGCTCGACTAGGTCCGCTCCCGCGGCGATCGCGCGTTTGCAGACCGCGTCGGGATCGCTCACGCGAAGGAGCAGCGTGCAGGGCGTTGCCGGATACTGCGGGTTCGCGTCGGCGAGCTCGATCATCGAATCGCCGATCTTCACCTCGGCGTGCATGATGACGTCTTCGGCGCCGGGACGCTTTGCGCGGAAATACTCCTCCGCTCCGAACGCCTGTTTCACGAAGTCGATCCAGTGGGCCGCGTGCGGAATGATCAGGTACGGCGTCACGGTGTGAAATCCTTCGCGGATAAATTTCACGGCGCTTGGCGTTTGCTTCTCCTCAGCAGGCACACGGCTCTCGCGTTGCGACAATCCCTCGCTGCGCCGCTGCATCTCCGCAGGCGACACTTCCTCCTTACGCGTCGAAAGGGTCCACATATATCCGAAAGGATCGCGAAATTGCCCCGAACGGTCGCCGTAGAACTGATCGGCAACCGGGCGCACAACAGTGGCTCCGGCGGCAACCGCCTGGCGCGCCGCATCGTCCACGTCCGCCACGTCGAGATGAATGTTCATCGGCGACCCGCCCAGAGATTCAGGGCTTCGAAAGCCGATTTCCGGGAATTCATCCGCGAGGAAGAGTTTTGCTCCACCGATATTGACCTCGGCATGCCCGACTCTTCCGTCTGGCTGCATCAGCCGGAAGACTTCGGTGGCACCGAACGCCTTCTCGTAGAATTCAATCGCGGCGGCCGCTCCCCTGACACTCAGATACGGCGTAATCGTTGCGCGAAACTCCGGAACTGCTTTTGCGCTGCTGGCCATCGATGCTCTCCTTTGCAAATCGGCTTTCAGGCGCTCCTTGAAATCCGGGCGCGGAAGATCCTTCAAATCGCGAATGACTTCGATCACGGGCGCGAAGCTCTTGTCGAACGGACGCGCGGCGTCGGCGCGTGAAACAGGCGCGCCCGGCGGGCCGAGCAGCGCGTCGATGATTTTGTCGAGTTGTTGGCTTTGCGTGGTGTTAGCCATTTTTGCTTACCGGCTTTTTCGCGCTCTTTTCGATACTCGCGCGCAGATTCTGAATGGCTCGGAACTGGAGCTGCTTTACGGCGCCATCCGTGCGGCTGATTTCGCGCGCGATTTCGGCGATGCTCCTGCCTTCGGCGATGCTCCTGCCTTCGGCGAAACGCATTTCGATTACGCGGCGCTGATCGTCCGGCAACGTGGCCACCAGGCGGAAGAGGCGCGCGCGGTTCTCGGTTTCTTCCGGATTCGCGTGTGCGGAATCGTCCGGGGGATCATCCACGAGCGCGGTTCCCTGCTCTTTCGCCGAGCGCTGCCACCGATCGGCGATCGCGTTGGAGGCGATACGATAGAGCCACGCGGCAAAGGGTGCGCCGCGCCACTCGAATTTGCCGATGTTCGCGAGCGCATCGCGAAAAACCTCCGAGGTGACGTCCTCGGCGTCATCGCGATTGCGCAGACGCCGCGCGACGAACGCGTAGACGCGCTCGAAATGCTCCTCGTAAAGCTCCGTGAAGCGCGCAGGATCCTTCTGCGCGGCCGCAATCAGGAGCCGCTCGTCGTGGGCGTCCTTCCTCGGTGGCATCGGTCCGTCTTCTCTAACATAAACCGCGCGGGGGGTGAAAGGTTACGCCGCAAAATGCGACGCCGAAGTTTCCGCCGTTCCGGCGCCGAGATTCCTCGTCCTTCGCCACACCGCCTGATTTCCGCGCAAACCGAGGAGAAAGGGCGCGGAAATCAGGCTGCTCAGTCCTCGGAATGACAGGGTTGGTTGCGATTGGTGGTCGCTACTCGATGGGGCGGGCGATGGGCTCGGGGGATTCGGCGACGGGGGGGGGCGGGGCCTTTGAGTTCGGCAAGGAGGATGCCGGCGAGGATCAGTGCTGCGCCGGTAAGCGTGCGCACGCCGAAATGCTCGGTGGCGAGCAACCACGAGGTGATCGCGGCGAAGACCGGCTCGAGGCTGACGAGGATCGCTGTGTGCGACGGCGACGTGTGCTGCTGCGCCCAGGTTTGCAGTGAGAAGCCGATGACGGTCGAGCCAATGGATGTGACGAGGACGGCGACGATTACCGTGGTGCTCCAAACGAGGCGTGGCTTTTCCCATCCGGCGAACATCGCAAGCGGAAGGACGAACGTCGAAAGGACCGCAGTGGTCGCAACCTGCAAGAACGCCAGCGCGCCGACCGAGTGGTCGCCAACGTAGCGGCCGATGAAAATGATGTGCAGCGCGAACATCACCGCGCAGCCGAAAACGATTGGGTCGCCGCGGTTTAAGCCGCCCAGGCCCGAGGGTGGGACCGTGAGGAAATAAAGTCCCGCGAGAGCGGCCACCGCGCCGGCCCAGATCCAGGCGGTGATGCGGCGGCGTCCGAATGCGGCGAGCAGCAGCGGCACGATTACCACGCACATGCCAGTGATGAACGCGGCCTTTGCCGGCGTGGTGTATTTCAGGCCGGTCGTTTGAAACATATACCCGGCGAACATGCAGAAGCCGATCTGCGCGCCGGCCCAGGCGGTTTTCATGTTCAGGCGGCGCACCGAGCGCCAGAAAATGATCGCCATCAGCGCGGCGGAAAGCGCGAAACGCACAGCGATGTACACAACCACGGAAATATCGGCAAGCGCGTCCTTGACGAGGACAAACGTGGCGCCCCAGATGAGCGTGCAGAGGCCGAAGGCAAGGTCGGCGCGGACGCGCTTGCTCAGCATGGGATTTCGCGGCGCGGGTAGATTTCGCGCATGGAGCCGAGTCTACGCGGAGAGGCTTACTACCGCAAGAAAGTGGCTGGCGGTGGCGGATCAGTTTGCGGCTGAATGCAAGCTGTCACTTCCCAAGACATGTATGCGCTACTCCAATCCGGCTCGCACGCCAATCCACCGTGATAAGATGCGCCCGGAATCGCTTCGTAGCGGTCCGGACAATGGGAGAGAGCCGATGGCGCGCCAAGGAAAACTAAATCCCGCGGCGATGGGCCTGACGATGCCCGTCGATGCTCCGTTCTTCGTCGAGAAGCCGCCCTACTGGCGCGGCGTGCACTCCTACACATTCAACTACGAAACCGATCCCGACGCCGCCGCCGCGCTGGTTCCGGCTCCACTTACCCTTCCTGAGCCTGTGAAGGCCTCTCTCATATTCAACAGCTTCGATTGGTCCACGGGCGGCCCCTATTGCGAACTCATGCAGGGCGTCCACGTCGAATTCGAAGGCGAACCCTGCGTCTATTTCACGCAACTCGCCGTTACGGAAGCCGTTCCGCTCGTCACCGGCCGCGAGGTCTACGGCTTTCCCAAGAAACTTGGCCGCATCGAATTCGTCCGCCAGGACGACATCTTGGCCATGTATTACGAGCGACCCAAAGGCATTCGCATCTGTTCCGCCGTCTTCCGCCAGATCTGCCCCATCGCTCCGCCCCCCGAGGGAATCTCCATGAAAGCGGTGAACCTCCGCGTCATCACTTGCCCGGAGCCAGGCCGGGACCATTCCCTTTGCGAACTCATCCTCGCCGAGATCGTTATGAGCAGCGCCGAAATCTGGGTGGGCGAAGGCAATTGCAGCTATACCGGTATCTCCGAACTGGATCCGTGGCACAAGCTGCCCGTCGTGAAGCACCTCGACGCTTCCGTCCTCAACTGCAATTCCACCCTCAAAGGCGCCCGAATCCTCAAGCGCTGGTAATCCGCTCCCGGACCTCGCGAAGCAAGAGCGAGAGCCTAGTCCTGGCCAGAGGTCATCTCGGGGCGTTGTGAGCAGATCACAGCTCCAGTGTGGGGACTTTTGCCACTGTAAAGGTAGAGGTCTGTTCTCCCGACCTCCCGGACCGTTCATCAGGACTCGGCGGAAACGCGATTGCCTATGTGTTCAGCGGCGCTGAGGCAGATCCGATTTGCCAGGGGGATCGCGGCCGTGTGAGTCGCGCAATCGTCAGCATGACCAGGAAGCTTCCCGCGCAGATTTCCAGTAGTTTCACATTATTCGGCGTTCGCGGTCCGCCGCGCGGCATGGAGTCCGCCACCAGCACGATTTTCTGGTGATTGGCAGGATCGTAGCTCACGACGATTGGCGTTCCTGGAGGGTGCTCATCCACCCACTCTTCGAACGGCGCAATCTGGTTGGGCGGGTTTTGCCAAATTTCGGGCGCGGGAAAATTGCTCGAATAAGTGTTCGTCGCATTCTGCTCAGCGCCCACCGCGTAGCTCAAGCGGCAACGGATGTGGAGCTTCCTGCTCCCATTGCTGCTCGTCCGCTCAAGCCCGCATTCGTCAATGCGCGCCGTCACCTCCGGCCACCGCGCCTGGGCGTGCTCCTGCCAAGCTTGTGCCGCCGTCGCCACCGACACGAAAATCGTGCACAGCCCTGAAAAGACGACCAGCACCATCAATCCCAACCACATCAATTTACCTATTGGCCCCATTCCCGTCGTCGTCTCCGTACTCACGAAACATCCATTCGTAATCAGATTCCGCCAAAGTGGCGTCTAATGTCATTTCGCTTGAAGAACTGCAATCCCTTGACTCCCATTGTCACAAGAACCAGAGCGAAGGGCGCAAAGAGCAGCGTCTCCCAGACCTCCATAACATGGGCTAAAATCTCGCCGACCACGAGAGCGACCAACAGGGCTCCGGAAATACAGAGAAAACCATGAAAGACCAGACTCGATAGTCGCGCCCAGGGCCGCAACAGCAATAATCCGATCCCCGTAGCGAGACCCCACAACGCCACACAGGCAACCAGGGCGTCGCTCAGCGTAATCGGGTTCACCTTAAACTCCGAGGCAATCGCAGCCATGGACAGCAACGGGATCGCGCTCAAGCCGATCACCAGGACGCCAACGATCTTGAGTTGCTGGGAGGCGTCGAGCGGCCTCTTGGCGGTCCCTGCTGCCTCGGCATTGCGCCGCTTGCAACTGCTGTACGCCAGAAAAGCCAACGGCGCCTGGATCACCCACAGCAGGAAGAAGGTCAACAATGCGGCGTATGGGTCGAGGCCATTCTGACGGACGGCGCCGGCTACCACAAACGACACGGGAATGATCCACACGAGAGTAGCCGTCACGCCTCGACGCCAACCGAGGTAGAAGCAGCCTGGGCCGCCGAGAAACAGGGCTAGCAGCGCCGCAATCCAGGGTCGCTTGAGTTCCTTCACGGATGTCCTCCTGGCGGAACCTCCAGTCGGTAGGGCCCCTCGCGCAGCGGGACTTCGCCGCATGAGGCTTCATTCCTTTCGTTCTAGGCTATCTCAAGTGTTGTGAAGGAGCGCGATCGTCAGGCAGGGATGTGTTTAGTCGGCAACCTCGGTCCGTCCGTGGATTTCCAACTCCCGATTTGTTGCGCTGCGGGTGAGAGACGCGTAGGATGCCCGTTCAGTGATTCACTCGGGTGCGCAGATGGCGGCAACCGTGAAATCGAACCGTTTCCTGCTGGCAGCAGGTTGTCTCGCGGTTGCAATTGCCGTTGGGGCGGCGGCGCGGCCGCAGTCTCAGCCGATGGTCATCACTTTGACCGGGCAGTCGATGATCCGATCGGACATCCGCGCAACCGCGCCCGCCGCCGTGCCCGTGATCCAATCTCTTCTCAATGGGGACGTTAGATTCACGAACTTCGAAGCCGCCGTCGGTGAAAAAGGAGAGACGGTGAGCGAGGGTGGGGGATTTCTTGCTCCGCCCGAAGCGCTCGATGCGCTGACGATGCTCGGCTTTAACCTGCTGTCGCTCTCCAACAACCATGCGTTCGACCTCAAGCTCACGGGCCTTGAAAATACCCTCCGCGAGGTGAAGAAGCGAAAAATCGCACATGCCGGGACAGGACAAAACATCGACGAAGCGACGGCGCCCGGTTACCTGCACACTTCAAAAGGCACGGTGGCGCTGGTGGCGCTGGCCTCGGGGATGATTCAGCAGGGAGGAAACGCCACGCCGGACCGGCCCGGCGTGGATGAGCTGCGCATCCAAATGGGCGACAAGCCCAATGAGGCGATGTCTGAGCTTCCCCCAGGCGCGGAAAACGAGCCGAACGCGGAGGACACGCAACGCATTCTGCAAAGCATACGCACGGCCCGGCAGCATGCCGACATCGTCATCGTCTACCAGCACAATCACGTTTTCTCGAACAAGCCGTTCCTGACGATGTTTGAGGAAGGGCTGCCGGAGCGTCTGGCCCCCAATGATTGGCTGAAGAAATGGACGCACCAGGAAGTGGATGCGGGCGCGGACATCGTCGTAATGCACGGCGCTCCGTTACTGCACGGCGTGGAGATCTATCACGGGAAGCCCATTTTTTACGACCTGGGCAATTTCGTATACAACCTGCCGCCCGAGTTGACGCAGATCGACGAACCCATCGTGTGGGAGAGCGTGGTGGCCCACCTCCAATTCCGCGGAAGAGACCTCCAGGCAATCACCTTGCAGCCGATCGTGTTGGATGACGTGGGCCAAGGCGTGCCCGATCCTCACTACCGATACACGAATAACAAGTTTCTCGATACGCGCGGATTGCCGTCGCCTGCGACGGGGCTGAAGGCGAGCTACATTCTGCAGCGGATGGCGGACTTGTCCAAGCCATTCGGGACGGAGATGGAGATGAAAGGCGACACGGCCGAAATTAAACTGAAGGGCGGGAATTAGATGTCGGATCCGTATGGACCGGTCGTCCGGCAACGCGACTGATCGCCCACTGACGCAATGTCCCTACCGTTTAACTCGTTCACCACGGCTTTATGAACTTCGGGTCAACATAGAGCGTGTGAATTGAGTCATCTTGAGCCATAAACTCCAATTCCGCCCTTCCGTCTCGGTCATATCCCATAAGCATTATGGGTCTGCCAATCCTCTTTGATACCGCGCGTTGCTCTTCCTCCGGAAGGTCATCTATGAATCCCGGCGGCAGCGCCTTGAGTATGACTTTCTCGCCGGGCTTCGGTCTCTTTTTCTTCTTTTTCCTCTGCTTAGTCATTGGCAGTCCTCGGTGACGTAACTCGCTGATGCCTCACCTTCTGCTTCGATCATGCCGCGCTTAAGACCGCCCTTCGGCTTCGCTCAGGACAAGCGGCGCTACATTCAAACCTTCAACGCGCGAGGCCGGCGAGGGCGATGGCGGCGAGGTAGAGGCGCTTGAGGCCGAGGTCGCGGCCGGTGGGGTCGTACCATTCTTCGAGGGTGTGCGAGCCCCCGCCCCGGCCGCCGCCTCCGACGGCAACCGCGGGAATGCCGAGGGAGAGCGGGATATTCGCGTCGGTCGAACTGCGCTCGAGCCGCGAACGGTTGCCGAGGTAGCTGTCGACGCTGCGCATCGTC
This sequence comes from Candidatus Acidiferrales bacterium, assembly GCA_052146315.1. Lineage (GTDB taxonomy): Bacteria > Acidobacteriota > Terriglobia > Acidiferrales > UBA7541 > Palsa-295. The sequence continues at coordinate 84,720 of JBKQNJ010000101.1, forward strand.
GCGAGCAGCGGAGAATCTTTCGGCAGTGCGCCGGCGGGACGCGTGCCGAGCGAGCGGAATTTCACGTCGAGAGCGCGCTGATTCAGCTGGGTGTAGTCGTCGCTCGACGCGTGCTCAGATGCAAGCTCCTCATTGACACCCGCCGTGATCGCGTCGCGAAGCGCTTTGTCGAGGCGGGCGAGCTCGGCTTCGTCCTCGGAGCGCAGATCGACTTTCACCGAGGCGCGCGCGGGAATCGAATTCACCGACGTGCCGCCTTCGATCACGCCAAAATTGAAAGAGCTCCGGGGATTATCGGGGACGCGTATCGCTGAAAACTTCACGATGCCGCGCGAGAGCGCCGTAATCGGATTGGGCTCGCCAAAATCGGACCAGCTGTGGCCGCCGGGGCCGGTGATGGTGACTTCGAAGCGGCGCGAGGCGATTCCCTGGGTGGTGATGTAATCGGTCGAAGGGCCGTCGACGGCGATCACGTCCGCGAGGCGCGAACCGTATTCGTCCATCAGCGCGCGAACGCCGCGGAGATTGCCTTCGCCTTCTTCGCCGACATCTCCCGCGAGCACGATCGCCTTTTGGGTGCGCACACCCGATACGGAAAGCGCCCGCGCCAGCCCGGCGAGAGCGGCGAGCCCTGCGGCGTTGTCCGAAATTCCGGGGCCGACGAGGCGGCTGCCGTCGCGTTTGACGGCCACGTCCGTGCCTGCGGGGAAAACCGTGTCGAGGTGCGCGACGAAGAGCACGACTCCCGGGTCCGTTCCCACGCCTTCGCCGATTACGTTTCCGGCGTCATCGGTGCGAACCTTCAGGCCGGCTGCCGCGAAAATCGCCGCCAGAGCTTTGCCGCGATCGGCTTCGCCGAATTCAGGCGCAGGGATTTCCGAGAGGCGAATCTGCTGCTCGGTGACCCACGAGGAGTTTTTCGCGATCCAGTCGAGGCCCTTCGCGCAGCGAGCGTCGTCGGCGAGCTTCGCAACGGAGTCGTCGGTGGCGCGAGCGGAAAGAGTGGCCATCCAAATCAAGATACAGCAGATGAACGCGAGTTTCACTGGTTTTGCGGCAGCTGCTAGCGCCAGTCGTCGAGGATGTAAACGCCGGCGCGGTTGTAGCCCGACGATGCGTCGCCGGTCTCCATCGCGACGCCCTGCGAATCGCCGCGAAATCCGTGCGCGATCAGCGCCTGATAGGCCTCGCGCCGCGCGACGTTGACGCCCGCCATGATCTTGTGCGCCCAGGCGCAGCGCGCGAATGCCTCTACGGCGTCGAGCAGGCGCTTCAAATTCTCCGTCGCATGCGGCCCGGGGCGCACCGCGGCGAATTTCACGTAGCAGACGCCCGTGCCGGCTTCGCTGCGCGGTCCCGTGTGGCACACGGCAAAAGCGGCGAGCGACGCGCCATCCCACACCAGAATCGTATTGCCGAGCTTTTGCTCGGCGACGGCGCGAATCTCGCGCGAGACGTCGAGGCCTTCGAAATTCGCGTCGGTCACTTCGCGGCAGGCAGCGAGCAAGGCCGCGCGCTCGGAAATCTCCACGTCGTTGAAACGCGACGTTTCCGGCGGCATCTGCGGCGCGACGTTGCCCACCGGCCTAACCACGTTGGCGACGAGGTCTCGCGGCCAGAACCCGAATTTCTGATACAGCGCCATGTGCTTCGGGCTATGCGCGAACGTGTAGAGGCCCGTGTGCCGGACTCCCCAGCCACGCAATATTTCCATCGTGGGCCCGATCAGCTGCTGCGCGATGCCGCGGCCCCAGTATTCCGGCGCAACCGTGAGCGGACCGAAGAATCCGAAGCTGCCCCAGTTCGTCGCGAAGCACGATCCGACGAGCTTGCCATCAAGCACGGCCGCAAGAACCGCCGAGGGATCGGCTTTCCACCGCGTGAACGCGTAGTTCGCGTCGCCCATGAAGGCCGATGGGTCGGGCATCCCGAGAAATGTACCGAAAGCGACGCGGACGATCTGGTCGGCCTGGGCCAGCTGGCTCTCAGCAAGCGGCCGGACCACGACTTCTCCGCGGGGCTGGATTTGCGCTGTTGCCATGTCCCCTATTTAATCTTCGAAAGCGCCCGCTGGCAAGCGGCGAAAAGAAAAACACGAGAATCGATCCCCGCGCGCCGGATTTTATGGTAAAACGTCGTCTCGATGAGGTTCTTTCGCACAGCCAGAGTTGCGGGCTTGCTGTTTTTGCTGCTTGGGCCGACGACGGTGCTATGCCGCGCGGCGTTCGCGCAGATCGATCCCAGCGGAGACTGGGCGGTCACCTTCTTCGAAGATCAGCGCGACCGCCTGGCGGGCGCCGACATGGGCGACTACCTCGGCATGCCGCTCAACGCAGCAGGGATTTTCCGCGCGGAAAGCTGGAGCGCCGCCGTCGTCGAGATTCCCGAGAACCAGTGCCGCGCGCACGGTTCCGATTACGGCTGGCGCGGCCCTTCGGCGTTGCGCATTTGGAAGGAAGTCGACCAGGCTTCGCAGAAGCTGATCGCGTATCACATCCGCCTCTCGGCGTACAACGCGGAGCAAACGGTGTGGATGGACGGCCGGCCGCATCCTCCCGATTACGCGCGGCACACCTGGGCGGGCTTTTCAACCGGACACTGGGAAGGCGACCAGCTCGTTATCTACACCACGCACCTCAAGGAAAATTGGCTCGGGCTCAACGGGCTGCCGCGCAGCGACATGGCGACGGCGACCGAGCACCTGATGCGGCATGGCGACATCCTGACCGTCGCGGTGGTCACCTACGATCCCGTTTATCTGAGCGAGCCGCTGACCCGCACGATCGACTTCACCTTCGCGCCGCAGCAACAGATGAATCCGTGGCCATGCGAGTCCGTCGACGAAGTGGATCGCCCCGAAGGCCAGGTGCCGAGCTACCTGATGGCGCAGAATCCTTATATCGACGAATTCGCCGCGCGCTACGGAATCCCGCCCGAAGCGACGCGCGGCGGCGCCGAGACGATGTATCCGGAATACATGAAGAAGCTCAAGACGATGAAGCTACTACCCCGCCCCAAACCTCCCCAGCAAGAGCAGGCGAGCCCGCCGAATCAGCCGAGCAAGTAGCCAAAGGCCCCACCCTCACAAAACGAGGATGGGGCACCCGGAAAATTAAAGACACTGAAAAGGGCCGGCGAGACGCCGGCGCTACGTCAGCTTTGCGAAGCTTGCGACGGGCGCCGATTAGTGGGGCGCGGAAGACGCCGCGAGCGCGAGGATTTCTTCTTCCGTGAGGATGCGGCTCGATTGTTTCGCGGCGGCGAGGATGCGATCGACGGCTTCGTCGCCCGCGGGAATGCCGCGCTTCGCGAGCCAGTAGACAACATTCGATCGCCCGCTCATTGGGCCGACTTCGATCACCTGCTCGAGGCCGAAAAGGTGCGCGGGCACGCCGCTGTAAATCGTGTCGGCGAGCGTGGGATCGTCCTTTTTGTGCGCCTTGGCGATGGCGGCGGCGTGGACGCCCGTCGCGGTGCGGAACGCGTCGCGCCCGACGATCGGATAATTTGGCGGGATCACCGTGCCGGTTGCGCGCGCGATTGTCTCCGAATACTCTTTGAGGCGCGACAGGTCGCGATCAATCAGGCCGAGCAGCCGCAGATTGACGAGCATCGCCTCCATCGGCGTGTTGCCGACGCGCTCGCCAAGCGCCAGCGCGCACGCGTGAACCTGATCCGCGCCCGCTGCGATGGCTGCGAGCGAATTCGCGACGGCGAGGCCGCGGTCGTTGTGCCCGTGCCAATCGACGCGAATCTTTTCGCCCGACGGCTTCACGATTTTCTCGATCGCGAATTTCACAAGGTTGTAGGCGCCGCGCGGCGTCGCGTGGCCCACCGTGTCGCATAGCACGATCGCGCGCGCCCCGGCGCGGATCGCCGTCGAATACAGCGCGATCACCGTGGATGGATCGGTACGAATCGTGTCCTCGGTGACGTACATCACCGGCAGTCCTGCTTTCACGGCGAAGCGCACGGATTCTTCCGTGGTGCGCTGCAGGTGATCGACCGTCCAGTCCTCGACCAATCGCCGGATCGGGCTCGAGCCCAAAAACATCGCTGCCTCGATCGGCTGGCCCACGCGCTCCGAGATTTCGATCATCGGCTGGATGTCGTTCTTGTGCGTGCGGCCGCCCATATTGGCGCGAATCTTCATCCGCGAGCCGATGATTTCGCGCGCCAGCTTTTCCGTGTCCGCAAACGCGCGCGGGCCGGCGCCAGGCAAGCCGATATTCACGAGGTCGATGCCGAGCGTGTCCATCAAATGCAGGATTTCGATTTTTTCGCCGATTGAGGGATCGCGCACCGACGGATTTTGGAGGCCGTCGCGCAGCGTTTCGTCGCAGAGCATCACGCGCTGCCCGCGAGGAATTTCGGGCTCGGCGTGCGCGTTCCAATCGTAGATGAGTTCGTCGGTCATTGGCCGTCCATCATTGAGCCGATCAAGCGGGGCGAGAAATCATATCCGGTCGCGGCGAAAAACCACGCGGCGGCTGCCCCCGAGCGCCGCCATGCGCCGCCGCCAACTCGGCGCGAACAGCGCCTCGACGAACCGGTCGGCGGCCGCGGCCAATTCCGCGCTGTAGCCGTACCACCAGCTTTTCGCGACGCGCGGCAGCCGGTCGACATCAATATATTTTACGTGAACCATTTCGAGAAAGCCAAAACGCGCGTGCGTGCGTCCCCAGCCACTCGCGCCGCGGCCGCCGTGCGGCGCTTCGGAGATGCCGTAATAGCTCGCCACGTCGTTGATCATCACCGAGCCCGCGCGCAATTGCGATGCGATCTTTCGCGCAGCCTGCCCATCGCGCGTCCACACACTCGCGCTGAGCGAAAACGGCGAATCGTTTGCCAGCGCGATCGCTTCCGTGGCGGACGCGACCGGTCGGATCGCGAGTACGGGGCCGAATGTCTCTTCGCGCATCAGCTCCATCGAATGATCGACGCCGGTGACGACCGCCGGCTCGAAGAAATTCGCACCGAGCTCGGGGTGCCGCTCGCCGCCGGTGAGAATCTTCGCGCCGCGCGCGACGGCATCCTGCAATTGGCGCTCGACCCGCTCGAGCTGCCGCGCGCGAATCATCGGGCCGATTTCGGCGTCGGGATCGGACGGCGGGCCGAGGCGCAGTTTTTTCGTCTTCACCACGCACAGCCCCGTGAACTGCGCGGCAATCGATTGCTCGACGTACACGCGCTCGACCGAAAGGCACGCCTGCCCGCAATTCATGAAGCTGCCCCACACGGCCGCGCTCGAGGCGATTTCGAGATCGGCGTCGGCGAGAACGATCATCGCGTCCTTGCCGCCCAATTCGAGCACGGATGGGATCAGTTTCGCCGCGCACGCCTCGGCAATCTTGCGGCCTGTCTCGACGCTACCGGTGAAGAATACTTTGTCCGGCGCCGCCTCGATCAGCGCGCTGCCGATTTCGCCGCCGCCCTGCACGATCTGGACAAGATTGTCGGGGAGCTTGGCCCGCGCTGCGATTTCGCTGATCAGCGCGCCGGTTGCCGGCGTGAGTTCGCTCGGCTTCAGGACGACGGCGTTGCCCGCGGCAAGCGCGGGAATCACTTGCGCCATCGGAATCGCGAAGGGATAGTTCCACGGCGAGATGATCGCGACGATTCCGAGCGGCTCGTATTCGAGCCAGCCGGATTTCGTCTTTACGGCGATGTTGTGGTGCGGGACGCGTTCGGGGCGCAGCCATTGCGGCGCGCGGCGCGCGAGGAAGTCGGCTGTATCGAGCGCGAGAATAATCTCGGCGAAGACTGCCTCGACGCGCGGCTTGCCTGTCTCGCGCGAGATTACGTCCGCGATTTCGTCGCGCGAATCGAAGATCGCATCGCGCAATCGCCGCAGGGCCGCGGCGCGCTCGCGGATCGGCTCCGCCGCCCATTCGCGCTGCGCAGCTCGTGCGCGCTCGAAAATCGCGGGCATGTCGGCGGCATCGGTCGATTCGAATCGCGCGATTGTCTCGCCGGTCGATGGATCGATCGAATCCACGTGCGCGGCGCCGGGAGCAATGGTGTCGGCGAGTTTCGTGCGGAAAGTTCCCATCGTCGTGCCGTGATTCTACCTGAATTCCGCAGCGCTATGCTGCATTGGACGCCGCATTCAACACAGAGGACACGGAGCAAATCGGGAGAGCACAGAGAAACCGAGATTCACCGCAGAGGTTACCGTAGGGGCGCTGCTTGCTGCGCCCGCCTTTTGCGGCGTGTGGGTCGGCTAGGCGCTGCCCGTGCGGCGGCGCGTGGCAACCGACGCTAGCGAATCGGTTGGGTCGGGATGCTCGAGCGAAACCAGGTACAATCCTTCGGGCGGCATTGTCGGCCCGGACTGCGAGCGGTCGCGCATCTCGAATATCCGCGGAATATCTTCCGGCGTAAGCCTTCCCTTCCCGACTTCGATCAGCGTCCCGACGATTTTGCGGACCATGTAGCGCAGGAACGATTGCCCGCGCACCACGTAGGCGATCTCCTCGCGCTCGGGCTCGCGCACGATTTCCGAGGAATAGATCACGCGGACCATGTTGCGGTCGCGATCGTCTTCCTCCGAGCCGGCCGATGCCGCGAACGACGAGAAATCGTGTTCGCCCTCGAATTGCCGCGCGGCCGCCGCCATCGCGTCCTCATCGAGTGGCCAGGAATAGTGCAGCGCGCGCCGGTATTCGAATGGCGGCAGGACGCGCCCGCGATAAATGCGATAGCGGTACCTCTTTCCCTGCGCCAGCCAGCGCGCGTGGAATTCGGGGCCGGTTTCCTCCGCATCGACGATGCGGATCGCCGGAGGCAGCAGCGCGTTGAGCGCGCGCTGAATTTCCGTCGCCGAAAGCGGCGATTGCGTGCGGAAGTGCGCCACCTGCCCCAGCGCGTGAACGCCGGCATCAGTGCGGCTCGCGCCGTGGACCACAATTTTCTCCTGCGTAATTTTGCGTGCGGCGTCGTTGAGCGCGCCCTGAATCGTCGGGACGCCCGGCTGCGTCTGCCAGCCGTGAAAATCAGCTCCGTCGTACGCGATGGTGAGTTTGATGTTGCGCATGCCCGTCGGCGCAATTATCGCACGCCAGCTCAAGTTGTGGTCCCTCTCGCGGTGGCTGGAGCGCGGCCCGCATGGGCCGCAAAAAACGGTGGAAGCGTGGGCCTTCAGGCCCGCGAAAAAGGCGCTAGTACAATGGGGCTTCAGCCCCGGGTTTCTATGCCTCAGGCTCCGCAGGGCTTCGGCGTTTCTCGATACCTGGGCGCATGCGCGAGCGGAAGTTGACCCCGCACCCCCGTGGCTAAAGCTAACTTCTTAAGGCTCGCTTTTCGAGGGCCTGAAGGCCCACGCTTGCACCGTTTTTCCGCTTCGCGGGGACGGCAAGACCAAGAACTCTGGCAGCGAAAAAAAGGAGGGGGCGCTCGCTTGGGATCGAGCGCCCCCAAAGGTCGCGTTCCGGTGGTCCGGCCTAGGCGTGACCGGACCTGGGGTCATCCATCCTAGCTTCCCTCTCAGAGGCAGGTGGGAACGACCCGTTCCATCCCGCGAATTGGGCCCCTTCCTCCCCATTCACGCGACGGGCGGATCGTTGGAACGCGACCCACGCCGTCTCTCATGCACGTCCTCTGCCCATTCCGTCGACAGAGCCATCTCGCCGCGCTCCTTCATTTTCAACAGCTTATGCACAGCCTTTCCACAGCGGAGCGGCCCTCGCCAGCTTCGCCGGATCAATTCGGGAAGCGCGCCCTTGACGAAATCCCGGAACGGCACGCTGCCTCGGCGCTGTCCTCGCCACCCACGCCCGCCTCACCCCCGCATTGTGCCCCAGCCCGCTCTGCCGCATAATGTGATCTGACCGTGCCGAAATCGCTCATGGCCGTGATCGGCTCGCTGGTGGCGCTTGCCATTGTGCTGGTGGTGATTGGCGCCACGCGCCAGCGCCACGCCCAAGCCGCGAATCATTCCCCGGTCGCGACGCATGCCGCGCTGAAAACCGTGAAAGCGCAGCCCGCCGATGCCGCAAAAGCCGCGCCCCAAGATTCGTCCGACGACTCGGCGGACGATTCGTCCGACGACGCCTCGCCCAAAGTGATTCGCCTCGTGCGCGATCCTTTGCCCGCGCCGCCATTCTTGCTGCCCGACCTCGACGGCCAGCCAATCTCCACCGCCGCTTACCACGGCAAAGTGGTCCTCATCAATTTCTGGGCGACGTGGTGCCCGCCGTGCCGCGAAGAAATTCCCGAGATGATCGCCCTGGCGAATAAATACGGGGACAAACTGCAAATCATCGGCGTCTCGATGGACGACGATCCACCCGAGGAAGTGCTCGATTTCGCGCGCGCCCAAAAGATGAACTACCCCATCGTGATGGGCAGCGACAAACTCTCGGAGGAATACGGCGGTGTCGACGCGCTGCCGACCACGTTCGTTCTCGACACGAACGGCCGCGTGGTCCAAAAACACATGGGGTTGTATCCGCCGGAAGTCTACGACGGCGAAATCCACGCGCTGCTCGGGATGCACGTCGACCTGCCAGTGGAGACATTTGTAGATACGGGGCAGGTCTTCCTGAAGAACGTGGCACGCGCCACGTCGCTTCCCGGCGTCGATTTTTCCGGCCTCTCGCCCGGCCTGAAGAAAATCGCGCTCAAGCGCCTCAATTCCGAGATGTGCACGTGCGGCTGCAAAATGACGGTCGCGCAATGCCGCATGACCGATCCCGACTGCTCCACCAGCAAGGCCCTCGCCGCGAAAATCGTCCGCGAGGTCAAAGCCGCGGCCACTCCGCTTGGCCCTTCCGCGCAAAATCGGTAGCCGCCACGCGGGGAATTTCAGGAGCGGCGCCCGTTCGCAATCTGGCGAACGGGCACCGAGCCGGTTTGAAGATTCGAATTCCTACCTGTCGTACTTCAAGCAAGTCCGCAGCTGGGCGATTGCCTGATCGATCGCCTGAATTGCTTCAACGCGATGGCCGCCGAAATCGTGAGCGGCGTGGTTCAGGTGCTCGCGGGCATTCTGAAGCGCCGCGATGGCGTCGCGAATTTCGGGGTGAGGTTCGGGAGCAGGGGCCGGAGCTGCTGCCGCTGCGGGATGTGGCTTGGGCGTGGCGGGCGCGGCCGGAGCTGCGGCCGGGATAGCCAATGCAAAAGCCAACGCGACGACCGCGAATACAGCAAGAAACCAATGCTTCATGGCATTTCCTCCTGTGCGATTTTCATCGTGGAACGGGAACCCTTGCAGGCTCGGCCGCGATGCGCATGCAATGTCGGACGCATCGAAGCGCAAACCTCTTTCCCCGCGCGCCAGGCTGGGATGCGGCCCGCGGCGTATTCGGATGTTACAACGCAAGTCCGCGCCGCATTTCGATCTCTACGATTCTTGTTCTCGAATAATCAACGGCGCTTCCCGGCGAGAGCGCGCGTGCTTGGAAGGATCCGAATCGACTCGGCTAGGCGATATTGCGAGCGCTTGCCGCGGTGATTCTCATCAGTCCGGGTTTCGGACGCGCTTCGACCCCGGGCGCTTTTCCCGTCATCTGGCGCAGACGCGCGCGAAGCCGCAGCAGCGCCGCCGAATGAATCTGCGAGACACGCGATTCGCCGATGCCGAGCGTCGCGCCGATCTGCTTCATGGTGAGCTCCTGAAAATGATAGAGCGCGAGCACCTCGCGCTCCCGCGCCGCTAGCTCGCCGAGCGCCTTGCCGAGCAGCCCCGACATTTCCGAGCGCAGCGCCTGGTGAAACGGATCCTCTTCCGCATCGGCGGGCGGGTCGATCGCGTCTTCGCCGCTGGGATCGCTGATCTCGGAATGTAGGCTGCTCACGTCGAGCCCGCGCACGTCGCCCAGAATCCGCTGCAGCCGCGCGAGCGTGACGCCGATCTCCTCTGCGATTTCCGATTCGCTCGGATCGCGCCCCAGCCGCGCCCGGCACACGAATTTCGCCTGCTCGACGCGCTTCGCCTGCCGCCTTAGCGCGCGCGGGCTCCAGTCGACTTGCCGCAGGCTGTCGAGAATCGCGCCGCGTATCCGGAATTCGGCGTAGTGCTTCAGCAGCACGTTTTTTCGCGAATCGTATTTCCGCACCGCGTCCATCAGGCCGAGAATCCCGGCGTGCACCAAATCCTCGAGCGGCACCTGCGGCGGCAGCCGATCATGAATGCGGCGCGCGATGTGATGCACCTGCGGCAGATGCTCGAGCAGAATTTGCTCGCGCTGCGGCTCGCTCGCCGCATTTTCCGCCCGCGGCGGTTCCACGCGCAGCGATTCCGTGCGTCTCGGCTCCGTGCGCCGCGCTTCGGCTTCGATTCGCTTCATCACAACGGCAGTGGCCACGCTCGCTCCTCCGTTATTGCGTCTGCTGTGTTTGGCCCGAACCGCTGAAATCGACCGGTCATCCGCGCAGTTCGTATCCGACGCCGCGAATCGTGCGAATCAGCTTGCGTTCCCAGCCCGCGTCCACTTTGTTCCGCACGTAGTTGATGTACACGTCGACGATGTTCGTCATCGTGTCGAAGGAGAGGTGCCACACGTTTTCGACGATCTGCATTCGCGTCACCGCGCGCCCCGCGTTGCACATCAGGAATTCGAGCAGCGCGAATTCTTTTCGCGTGAGATCGATCGCGCGTCCGCCACGCACCACGGTGCGCTCGATGCGGTTCAGTTCAAGGTTATCGACCGTCAGCACGGCGATCGCGTAGCCCTCGCCGGGGATCGTGCGTTCGAGCAGTGCGTCGTGCGATGGATCGGCTCCTGCAACAAGGCTGCGCATGGACACTCCAAGAGGAAGGGGAAAAATAAACTGCGAGAGGTTTTCGAAGGGGGAATACGACTCTAGTGAAGCATTAAAAATGTGTCAAAGGAAATGCGGATGCAGGCGCGGCAAATGTTTCGAAAATGCAATGCCCCAGCGTGAAACTGTGCGTTTCACTCCGGCTCATGAAAGAACGAACTGTCATTCCGAGGGCGGGCTTTGCCTGCCTCGCCGACAGGCGGGCCCGAGGAATCTGCTTTTTCTTCGGCCGGGTGCCCCATCCTCGGTTAGTGAGGGTGGGGCTTTTGACTTTCTTATCCGCGCCGCCATCTACGGATGCGTCATCTTCTCCGGCCGGACAAGCTCGTCGAATTCTTTTTCAGTGAGGTAACCAAGCTTCAGCGCGGCCTCTCGCAGGCTCAGCTTTTCGTGGTGCGCCTTCTTCGCAATTTCGGCGGCTTTGTCGTAGCCGATTTTCGGCGTGAGCGCGGTGACCAGCATCAGCGAGCTATTCACAAAGTACGCGATCCGATCGAGGTCGAGTTCCATTCCCGCCACGCAGTGCTCGCGGAACGACCGGCAGGCATCCGTCAGCAGCCGCACCGAATGCAGAAAATTGTAGATGATCACGGGCTTGTAGACGTTCAGCTCGAAATTCCCTTGCGAGCCCGCGAAGCCGATCGCCGCGTCGTTGCCCATCACCTGCACGGCAACCATCGTCATCGCCTCCGATTGCGTCGGATTCACCTTGCCCGGCATGATCGACGAGCCCGGCTCGTTTTCCGGCAGCACCAGCTCGCCGAATCCGGCGCGCGGGCCGGACGCGAGCCAGCGGACGTCGTTCGCGATTTTCATCAGCGACGCGGCCAGCGTCTTCAGCGCGCCGCTCGCAAACACCAGCTCATCGTGCGCCGAGAGCGCCGCGAATTTATTCGGATGCGATTTGAAAGGCAGCCCCGTCAGCTCCGCGATTTTCCTCGCGGCGCGCTCCGCGAATTCCGGATGCGCGTTGAGCCCGGTGCCCACGGCCGTGCCGCCGATCGCCAGATCGTAGAGTCCCCAAAGGACTTCGCCGAGCCGCCCCACGTCGCGCGTCAGCAGGCTCACCCAGCCCGACATTTCCTGGCCCACGGTAAGCGGCGTTGCGTCCATCAGGTGCGTGCGGCCGATTTTCACCACGCTCGCGAATTCGCGCGCCTTCGCATCGAGCGCGTCGCCCAATTTCTCGACGGACGGAATCAGCTCCTGCGCCACCTGCGTCGCCGCCGCGATGTGCATCGCCGTCGGAAACGTGTCGTTCGACGATTGCGACATGTTTACATCATCATTGGGATGAATCGGCTTCTTGCTGCCCATCACGCCGCCCGCAATCTCGATCGCGCGATTCGAGATCACTTCGTTGGCGTTCATGTTGGTCTGCGTGCCGCTGCCGGTTTGCCAGATGTGCAGCGGAAAATGGTCGTTGAGCTTCCCGGCGATCACTTCGTCCGCCGCCTGCACGATCAGCTTGGCCTTTTCCGGCGAAAGCTTGCCGAGATCGAGATTGACGAGCGCCGCCGCCTTCTTCAGTATCCCGAACGCGCGAATCAGCTCGGGCGGCATCGTGTCCGTGCCAATATCGAAATGGATCAGCGAACGCGCCGTCTGCGCGCCCCAGTAGCGGTCCGCCGGCACCTCGATCGTGCCCATGCTGTCCGACTCGATGCGGGTCTTCGTTGTTGGTGCAGGCGAAGCCTTAGCGTCCACGGCGCTTCCTCCCCGGTATGTACATTCAAGCATACTGCGGATTGGTCTTGGCTTGTCAGAGGAGATGTATGAAACCTTGAATATCGTAGAACCCATGCGCAATCACCAAGGGAAGCGCGCGACGCCAACGGGCGAAGTACAAAGAGAAGACCAGGAATTGAATCCCCAAGGCTAACGCCGTCCACCAGCCGTAGTAGAGATGATACGAAGTCTGCACCACAACGCTGAGCAGCACCGCCAACCTTGTCGAACCGGTCAGTTCGATCACCTCGGTCATCAAATACGCGCGGACGATGAGCTCCTCATAGAACGGATTCACGAGCATCTGGAGCAGCATCATGTAAGTGCCGTGCCCGAAGAGATCTTGTGTTCTTGGAGCGTGCGGAAACGTACCGAACAGAGCGTGATGAAGAAGCCAGAGGCTTCTTGCGCCACTCCTGTAAACCACATAAGAAACGAAAATTACGGCCACGCCCGCGGCGATATCGCGCCAAGACCAACGCAGACCGATATCCTTGAAACGCCGGCCGTGGCGCCGCAAAACATAGCGTAGTAGGATGAGCCCGAGGATCTCGTGAAAACCGCTGGCGGCCCACCGAAGATTCGAGTGTGGCGACTCTATCGACGGACCGTATTCCAGAGTCGCGACGGCGCTGATTATCGAGCCTCCGACCGTGAACAGAAGGACAAGCGTGAGTTCGAACCATCGAAGACGCTTGTCGGAGGGGCTCAGCTGAATGCCGGGCGAAACGGTTTCTACAGGCGTCCGTACGGCTGGGAAGAGAAACACGCTCACTTATATCGCATCGGTAATTTCCTGTCGCGCAAAAAACTCTAACCGACGCTGGAGACTATCTCAAATGACGTTCGTCGAGAGCAGATGGTGTGCCCACAAGCGCGCGGCACATAGTGCGAAATCGAAAACGGATCAGAATGAGGAAAAATTACCGGGACTAGTACCTTCGCCGAGCGAGGGCTCGCTTGTGGCGCGGCCGTACTGTGCTGTATCTACGTGAGTTGCAGGCACGGCGAAATTTGGCGGCAAGGCATGCATCGTGCTACGCCCACCGCTGGAGTCGCCAGACGCGAGGCGTGCTTCGTGCGCGCGGCGCGAAGGCGGCTTTCATTCACACGAGATCAGGGGCTGCATACAGGAGACGGACGATGATGGACGAAGAACGGGATACCAGCGAGACCGGGACCGGCCATAAGGGGATTACGGAGATCAGTTCGGCGCCGCGCACCGGCGGGTGGTTGATCGCCGCGGTGGTGGTGCTGCTCGTAGCGCTTTGCGTTGCCGTGGGACACAGCTACGTGCAAGGGAAAGCGTCCGACGAAAACGCATCGAAGGAAGCGCAGATGGGCGCGACGATCGGCCAGTTGCAGGGCCAGCTCGATTCCTTGAATGCGAAGCTGACCTCGCTCAGCGCTCCGCCCGCCGCGACGCCGGCGGCGGCGCAACCTACGCAGCCTGCCGCGAATCGCGCCGCCGCGCGACGCCGAACGGCGGCGGAGAACCGGCGATACAAGCAACTCCAATCCCAGCTGGCGGATCAGCAGAAACAGCTGAAGGCTACGCAGGACCAGCTCGCGCAGGATCGCACCGACCTCCAAGGAAATATCGACTCGACGCGCGATCAGCTGAACGGCTCGATCGCCACGACGCATGACGAGCTTGTGGCGCTCGAGCAGAAGGGTGAGCGCAACTATTTCGAATTTGACCTGACGAAGTCGAAACAGTTCGCGCACGAAGGGCCCGTGCTAGTCTCGCTGCGCAAGGCCGACGCAAAGCACAAGAGCTACGACCTGGCAATGATCGTCGACGACAACCAGATGAATAAGAAGCACGTGAATCTCTACGAGCCGATCTGGATCGATGGCGGCAATTCGCAGGAAATGCAGGTCGTGGTCAACAAGATCGACAAGAACCACGTTCACGGCTACGTGAGCGCGCCGAAATACAATCAATCGGCCAGCCTCACGCCGGCCGCCGCCCACATGGATTCGAATGGAAACGCAGCTTCGACAGAATCAAGCTCAGGATCAAGTTCAAGCGACAACTCTTCCGCCACGACACCTACGCAGTAGTTTCCATCTCCGGCAGGGTGAACACGCCACCCTGCCGGAGTTCCTCTTTTTTCGCGGATCGCCTAAGGATCTTCGGGAAGATTGCACGCGCTCGCCAATGCCAGAAGACTGCCTAAGAACAAAAGAATAAAAATTGCTCCGCGATCCCGCGAGCCAGGATTTTCCCCCCTGTCCCTTTCCTGTACTTCAGGACAATTGGTTCGGGGCGGCAGCGTGCTAGGGTGGATGTGAGAGGCAGTGGTTAGTGCCGAGTGGCCAGCGGCTAGAAAGGACGGCGCAGTGCCTGGAGGCGAGAGAGTGACCCACGAGAAGACCATCGGATCGGCGAGCAAGACCAGCGGTGCAGGCCCGCGCATTCGTTGGGCACGAATCGCGAATTACGCGCCACACATCAGTGAATCTTATCCCAAGAACGCGCCATTTCTAATCGACACTCCGGCGATTAGAAATCGTCGTAACTCGATGGAAACAAACGATGGGTATACGTTCTAATCGACACAGTAAGAGAGGTCTCGCAGTCGACGCTCGGCGGCCCCAACCCGCCTCGACTCGGTCTTCTCTGCGTCTCCTTGCCCTGAGTCCGTCGAAGGGTGCCGTGAACCCTTCGTTCGACTCGACGATGAAACGGGCACCGCAGAACCACGGAGCGCGCTTGACGTGTGCGGCGCGCGCGACTATATTCGCGGCCAATTGGGGGACCATTCAATGAGAAGTTTCATACGATGGAAAGCATTCGTGATTTGTGGAGTAGGAGCCGTTGCCCTGCTGGCGGCGAGCGCGCCTGTCTGGGCACACCATTCATTTGGCGTGGTTTACGACGAGAAGAAGCCTGTCACGCTGACGGGCATGGTTTCGAAGATCGAGTGGACGAATCCGCACAGCTTCCTCTTAATCGACGTAAAGGACGCGGATGGAAAGGTCACTACGTGGGGCTTCGAGGGCTATCCGGCCACCGTCCTCTACAGAAGCGGATGGAAGAAGGACGTGACGATGAAGGTCGGCGACGCAGTGACGGTCTTCGGATGGCAGGCGCGCGCCGGCGGCCCACACGCGCATGCGCGCCAGGTGACGCTCGCGGATGGCTCGAAACACTTCTTCGGCCCGGGACCCGGCACCGGCGACGGCGGCGCCGCGCCCCAAGTCGCGCCACCAGCGAATTAGTGGAGGCTACTCGTGAGCAAGAGACTCCTGATTGCTGCGGTGGTCGCGACGATGGCGATGCTGGCTGCGCTCGCCGCTTTGCCCCGTGCTGTTACGGCGCAAGAGGTGCACGCCAGCGCTGACGTGCCGCGTGCGGCGGACGGGCACCCGGATTTGACGGGCGTGTGGCAGGGCGGCAGCAATCGCATCGGGACATGGGAAGACACGAACAACGGGGAAGGTCCGCTGGGAGAGAGCGGGCCGATCACTCCGTTTGCCGTGAAGGGGCCGCAGCCGAAGCCTCCGTATCAGGCGTGGGCCGCGGCGAAAGTCGTCGAAGAGTACAACAAGCGCGGGATCGATGAGCCGATGGTGAAGTGCCTGCCCCCGGGCGTGCCGCGGATGACGCTGATGGGCCTGTTTCCGATGCAGATCGTGCAAACGCCGAAGACGATCGTGATGATGTTCGAAGCGTTTCACGTATTTCGCATTATTCCCATCGACGCCAAGCATCCTGACGACCTCGAGCCGAGCTACATGGGCGATTCGGTCGGCCACTGGGAGGGCGACACGCTGGTGGTGGATGTGACCGGGTTCAACGACAAGACGTGGCTTTCAGGCGTGGGAACGATTCACAGCGAGAAATTGCACGTAGTGGAAAAGTTCACGCGCGTGGACCAAAACACGATCGTCTACGAGGATACAGTCGAGGATCCGGTGGTGTTCACGGGGCCGTGGACGCGCCATGGGACGATCATGCTGCGCCCGGGAACGCGCATCCGCGAATACGAATGCGCGGAAAATAATGTCGACGAACAGCGGTACCAAGACCTCAGCAAAACCCCTTCGCTATACGAACGAAAACCGGATGGCGGCACGAAATAGATCAATCGAAGCTTTTGAGGGCGGTCGTTTCGTCCGAATAATCCTCGAAGATCGTACAGAGGTTGGTGATTTCGAGCAGGCGCTGGACCTGTTTGCTGAGCTGCATCATCTTGAGGTCGCCACCCTTGCCGCGCACCGTGGCGAACGCGCGGGCGAGCGCTCCAATGCCGGAGCTGTCGAGCTGGGTGACGTTGCTGAGATTCAGCAAGATGTTCTTGCGGCCGCTACGAACGAGTTCGAGGAACGTCTCGTGAAGAGCGCCCGCTTCGTTGTAGGTGACCATGCCGCTGATGTCGACGACCGTGACCGCACCAGCCTGCCGCACCGAAACGCTAAACCGCGTGATCATGTTCCGCCTTGGGCCTGGGCCACGTCATCTATGAAACCACAGGAGACACGGGAACGGCAACCCTTGGGATGAACCCAAGGCGCCGACTGCGACAGATTCAGTCCGCGGAGGCAGGCATCGCGGATTCGTACGCTTCGATCGTGGGCAGGAGGTCGGTCGAGATCAGGGACTTGGTGATGTAGCCCCACGCGCCGACGCTGGCCGCGACGCGGGCCAGATCGATCGACTGGTGGAGGGTCAGGATGATGATGCCGGCGCGCGGAGCCTTTTCGTGAAGCACGGGCGCGGCGTCCAGGCCGTCGAGATGCGGCATCGAGATATCGAGAAGGACGAGATCGGGTTTGAGACTGACGGCTTGTTCGATGGCTTCGTTACCGTCGCCTGCTTCCCCGCAAACGGTCCAGCCGCGGTGGCCTTCCACTAGAATGCGGACTCCTGATCTTACAAGCGGGTTGTCGTCTGCAATCAAAATTCGGAGTGACATCCATTTCTCCCAGGAAGCGGGCATGGGCACACTTATTGTGATGGCGCGAAGCTGAAAGCGGAATCGGGCACTTACTGTATTTCGCCTTACTCTCAGGGCACACGGCGC
Source organism: Candidatus Acidiferrales bacterium (assembly GCA_052146315.1). Classification (GTDB taxonomy): domain Bacteria; phylum Acidobacteriota; class Terriglobia; order Acidiferrales; family UBA7541; genus Palsa-295. Next base: position 102,245 of record JBKQNJ010000101.1, read on the forward strand.
ACGGCGGTTCGCATGGCGTTCGCGCGAAGAGAAGGAAAAGAGGAGTCGCGGCGTCTCAGGCGCGAAAGAGGGGCTGTGTCGCGCCTACGGCGCTCGGCACTTTATATATCTCGAAACCCCGCCCTTCCGGGCGGGGCTAACTTCTGTCGCGCCGATGGCGCTTGGGGGCGATGAGCATTGACGCTCGGACATCCCGGAAGGGCTTTCTTGAGACGGATTGCTTCTAGCGGCTGTAGGCACCCGGCTGCGACGCGGGCGCGGACTTCGCGCACTGTGCGAGACCGTCCTGGATTGCAGCGTCGAGATCGGAATGCGGCGCAGGCGAATCGGCCGCGGCCTGGAAGAGCTTTGCGGCGCGTATGGGCTCGTTGAGGTTGGTCAGGCGGATGCGAGCAGCGGAGACGAGAGCGGAAACGCCAGCGCGCTCCCTGGGATTGTTTTGGGCGAGGCGCTCGTACTCGGTGGCGGCGCCTTCCCAATCGTGCTTGTCTTCGAGATAGCGGCAGAGCGCGAGCCAAACGCCGCGCGGAATTTTCTCGCCTCCGAGGGCCGTGAACTGGACGTAATCGTCCCATGCCGATTCGAGCTCACCGGCGGCCGCATGGAGGCGGCAGAGGGCTTCGAGAGATTCTTTTTGGCCCGGCGCGTCCTGCCTGCGCTCTTGCGCCTTGAGCAGCATTTCCCAACCTTCGACCGAATCCGGCTTTTCGGCGACGAGCTGCCGCAGCAAGGCGATCGCGCCAGCAGGATTATTTTCGGCGAGAGATTCGGTGGCTCGAACGATGCGCGGATCGGCAGTCCACGAGACTTTCGCTTCGATGGCGCGACCGAGCGAATGCTCGATTCCCGTGTATTTCAAAAGCAGAGCACCGAGCGCCCCGAACGCGAAGCCACCGATGTGCGCCCAGTGAGCCACGCCTCCCTCAGAGCGCGCCGCCGCAAAGACAGCGCCCCAGAAGACTTCAATCAGGAGCCACAACGGAAGAATGATGTAGGCGGGCACGTAGAACTTGATGGGCTTGATGAACAAAATCCACGCGAGACGAATGCGCGTTTTCGGGAAACGGGCGAGAAATGCGCCCATGAGCCCCGCGATGGCTCCGGAAGCGCCGAGAACCGGCACGAGGCTCCCGGGAAAGACGATTCCGTGAATTGCGAAACCGACCGCGCCACAAATGAGATAAAAGATCGGATAGGCGATGCGGCCCCACACATCTTCGAGGACGACTCCAGCGAGCCATAAGAACCACATGTTGAAAATGATGTGCAGCCAGCCACCGTGGAGAAAGCTGGCGGTGATGTAGCTCCGGAGGGTCGGATGGAATGGATGGAACGCATAGTTCCAGATGATGGAACCATCGCGAGCCTGCTGGAGTTCCGAAGAAAGGCGGGCCATTTCGGCATCCGCTTCGGCTTGTGTCCACTGCTTCGCCAGAAGCTGCTCATCCCATGAGTCGACGGCCTGGGTGCGGTCGGGCGATGCCATTTGCTTATAGATGTCGGCGTGTTGAAGCTTGTAGTCACCGACCATCTGCTCCACATCCGGCGACATCTGGGTATCGGGGTAGTGGGCGCTTAAGAGGAGAATGTCGAGCTCGTCGTGACCGATCCGCTGCAGCTCCCGTTCCATGGTGCCGTTGGTGCAGAGAAAGACCACGAAGTTGAGGGCAATGATGGCGATGGTGACCCAGGGCCAACGGCGGCCGCGCTGATTTTCGTGGGCCAGCGGGATGATCATGGACGCACTCCATACAGGAAAAGTCAGCCGGGAAACTTGCTGTTATTTTGGCTGAAACGGGGCGGGCGTCCACGCGGACGGCGGCTCCCTGCACCGAAGCGCCAATAATGACTTGCGCACCCTCGCGGCGGCGCTTGCAGCGACGGCCCTAACGCTCTGTGCGACCGTCGCTTGGAAGATCAGGCGCGGAGCAGGCTATGCGTTGTCGGCGACGATTTGCGGCTCGCGCGGCAGCCAATAGCTCGCGAGCACCGGGATCAAGAGCAGGATCGCGAACGGCGCGGTGACCATGCCGCCCACGACCACGCGGGCGAGCGGCTGCTGGGCCTGAACGCCGATGCCTGAGGAGAGCGCGGCCGGGAGAAGGCCGAGGCCCGCGGCGGAACAGGCCATGAGCACGGCTCGCATTTCGTTGTGCGCGCCCCGCTCGATCGCTTCGCGGCGCGATGGCATTCTCGACTCGAGATGCTGGATGCCCGAAACCAAAACGACGCCGCCGAGCGTGGAGAC
>JBKQNJ010000102.1:0-24999 GCA_052146315.1 Candidatus Acidiferrales bacterium
GTCGAGCCAAACGCGAATCTCCTCGGGCGAGTGCGGCGGATGAGCCGCCGGCGTCTTTTCCGCCAGCTGTTGCGCCAGGAGTTGCTCCACATAAGTCTCGATCTTTAAGCCGCGAGAGCGCGCCTCGGCTGCGAGCGTTTCCGGAATCTTGACTTTGACTTCCATGTGGAAACTGTAACATGAAGCACTCCGGCAGACGAGCCCGCGTGCTCCGTATCCCGCCAAAATCGCAACTATCACCTTAACAATTGGCCTGCGTAAGCTCCGCCGCCCCATGCGATTGCGCTAATCGACACAGGCGTGTCGATTTGCATCGTGTGATAACGTGAAGGTAGAGCGATGAAGCGCGAAAAACATTGCCGGGACATGCGGTCGGCGCGAGAAGCGAGCGACTCCGGCGCGGGCGTGAATTCGTCCCTGCCTCCGTGTCCCCATGCTTCCTTGCCTCAAAGCCTCCCTGCTTCCCTGCCTCAAATTCCTCGATTCCTAATCGACACTGCGGCGATTAGAAAATGACGCAACTTATTGAAAACACTCATTCGAGGTCGAGTCTAATCGACACAGTAACGGGGGCTCGCCGCAACCCTGAAAACGCAACTCCGGAGCGTATAATCGCGGGAATGGCCGCACAGGCAGCGGAACGAGAATCGGGCGCGCAGCGAGGGACGGAATCCGCGCGCGCGGCTACGGCCACGGCGGGCACTTCGGCGACGAACGCAGAGCTGAGCGCGCGGGCGACGCGCGAGAAAAAAATGGCGGCGCTCGGGTCGGTGGCGTCGGCGCTGGTGCTCGTCACCCTGAAGGTAATCCTTGCCGCTATCACGGGCAGCCTTGGCATTCTTTCGGAAGCCCTGCATTCGATTCTCGATCTTGTGGCGGCGGTGATCACCTACCTCTCGGTGCGCGTGGCGGACAAGCCCGCCGACGACGAGCACCTCTACGGCCACGGCAAAGTGGAAAGCTTTTCGGCGTTCGTCGAGACGGGCTTGCTGCTGCTCACCGCGGTCTACATCATTTGGGAAGCGTTTCAGCGGCTGCTCTTCCGCACCGCGACGATCCGGCTCAGCCTCGGCGTGATCGTGATTCTCGGGCTTTCGATGGGGATCGATTTCGTCCGATCGCGGGCGTTGCGGCGCGTGGCCAATAAATATCCGAGCGAGGCGCTCGAGGCAGACGCGCTGCATTTCTCGACGGACGTGTGGAGCACATTCGTCGTCGTGCTCGGCATCACGGGCGCCTGGCTCGGCCAGCGGCTTGGCATCCCGTGGCTCGGAATGATGGACGCGGTCGCCGCGCTCGGCGTCGCGGGCGTGATCATCTGGATCGGCTCGCGCCTCGGCAAGCGCACCATCGACGCGCTGCTCGACGTGGCGCCGAGCGGCCTCCACGACCGCATCGCGCGCGCGGTCGACCAAACGGAAGGCGTGCTGAACACCGAACGCGTGCGCGTGCGCCGCTCGGGCCAGCGCTACTTCGTCGATGTGACCATCAGCGTGCCTCGCAAGGCCAGCCTCGAACAGGCGCATGCCGCAAGCGATGCTGTCGAGCGCAACATCGAGAAAATCGTGCCGGAGGCGGACGTGGTGGTGCACGTCGAGCCGCGCGCGCCCACGAACGAGCACCTCTTCGACACGATTCGCGCCATTGCTCAACGGCGAGGCCTCGCCGTCCACGAGCTATCGGCGCACCAGCTCGATGGGCATCTCTTCATCGAGTTGCATCTCGAAGTGGACGAAGACGCGAGCCTGCGCGAGGCGCACCGGCGCGCCACCGAACTCGAGGACGAAATCCGCGCGGCCACCGACCCGCGGGCTTTCGTCAACATCCACATCGAGCCGCTGGGCGCGCGCATCCCGGGCGCCGAAGAGATGAAAGAACTCTCGCACGCGGTGCAGGATTTTCTGAATTCGCTGCCGAAGGAATATCCCGAGCTGCTCGATTGCCACGAAGTCCACGTCCGCAGCGTCGAGCACAGAATTCTGGTCTCGTGCCACTGCGCGATGGATGGCGATCTGCCGATCACCCTGGTTCACGACATCACGGCGGCGCTCGAAAGCCGCGTGAAGGATCATTTCCGGCAGATTTTCCGCCTGACGATTCACCCCGAGCCGGTCGAGGAAAGCTGAGGCGCCGCTCGCCTGCGCCACGGCGCGGAAAACGCCTGCGCGGCAAGCGCGATCACCGCGGGAAAGCATTCGAGGACGTAGCGCGGCTCCGGCGTTTCGACGAATCCCGCGATGTAAATCGTGCGCAGCAGGATGAACGCAACCAAAATTCCCCAGCCGCAGCGTCCGCGCGCGACCCACGCACCGATCAGCGCCAGCGCGAGGTAGATTCCGTTCACCGCGATGAAGCTGAGCGTGACGACAAGGTCCTCGCGATCGTCCTCCCACTCGCTCGCGAACGGCACCATTTGGCCCGAGTAGGGAAGCAGCTCGATGCGCGGTGTGAACCAGAGCGCGAGCGAGCGCAGCAGCGGAATCTTGGCGTAGGTGCGCAGCGGATCGCGCGCGGCGCGCTCGCGGGCGATTTCGGCGAACTCGCTGTCCTGCTCGCGCGTCAGCGTGTCCGTTTTGTCGTATTCATCGAGCAGGCGTGCGACGCGTGCTCGCTCTTGTGGCGAATCGAAGGCGGACGCAGGCAGATCGCCGATGTGAATGGCTTCGCTATTGATCGCCCACAGCGTTGGATACACGTCGTGCATCCGCCAGAGCCACGTGCCGGTCCAGCGGTCGAATCCGAGCGGCTCGAATTCGCCGGGCAGCACGCTGTAGCGCGGCGCTAGGAAGCGCACTTCGTGCAGCGTGCGCCAGTTGCGCGCGGCCCAGGGCACGAGCGGCAGCGCGAGCCCTGCCGCCATCAACACGCCCGCGCGCGCGAGCTTCCTCCAATCGCGCGGACGCCACCAGCGCAAAGCGAGGACGAGACCCGTCGCGGCGAGCAGGAGCGGAGTCTCCGGCCGCACGAGCGTGCCGAAGCCAACGATGAGTCCGCCGAGAAACCACGGGCTCAATCCGCGCGCGCTGCCTGGGGGCGAGACGCCGGGCATCTCGCGCCGATTGGCCTCGAGCAGCACGAGGATCGCGAGCGAGGTGAGGAACGTCGCCAGCACTTCGGTCAGCACCACGACCGAGTAGTTGGCCGTGAACGGGCACAGCGCGGCGAGCCAAAGCCCGGCGATCGTGACGCGGCGGCGCGAGGCCTCGGGCGCCAGCCGCGCGGCGATCAGCGCGATCACGAAACATCCGGCGACGTCGAGGGCGGCCTGCGCGAACAGTACCGCTCGCGGCGCCCTGCCCGCAAACGCGAAAATCGCCGCGAGAAACGCCGGATAGCCGGGAACGCGCATGTCGACCGGGGTCAGGCGCCCGTTGATCGAAAGGCCATACACGCCGTTCTTCAGCCAGTTCCAGGCCAGCTCGATGTAAAATGGCGCATCCCCCGAATCGCTTGCGGGGAACCTGAAAATGAAGTAGAAACGCAAGACCAGCCCGGCGAGTACAGCAAAAACCGCGTGTGCACGCATCTTAGCTGTGGGGGTCCAGTTCATCTCTTAGTGTGGTGGATGATTAGCTTGGATTGTACGCATGCCTGAACGCAAGCCCATTTTCTACGATCAGGAAAGACGGCGCTGGCGGAGAACCCGGCTCGCGCTCGAAATCGCCGGCGCTATCTTCACGCTGGTCCTCCTGATCTTCGTGCTCAACATCGGGCGGAATCCCGAGCTGCCGGAGATTCTGCGCCCGGATACGCACGCTGGACTGCACGCCATCCGCTGGAAGCCGAAAAAGCCGGTGCGCGCTCGGAAAAGGAAGGTGGCGGCGCTCGGCAAAGTACCGCAGAGCTACGACCCTTTGCGGGCCGCCTTCTACGTCAGTGACGACTACACGGCTCTCACGTCCCTCGAATTGCACTATAAGGATATCGACCTGCTGATTCCCGAAGCGCTGGCCGCCGTTTCGGAGGACGGAAGTCTCACCGTGGACCCCGATCCGAAGCTCGCCGCATTCCTGCAGTCGCTGCAGGCCAAGAACCCTCCCGTCGACATGCAAGTGATGGCGATGGTGAATAACTACGACGCAAAGACGAACGTCTGGTGTCCGCCCACAATGCTGCAGATGCTGGCGAATTCGGCCGCCCGCGCACGCCTGGCCACGCAGATCGAGGAGTATGCCGACGCGGAGCGCGAGCCCGGAATCGTGGTCGATTTCGAATCCATGCCGGAATCGAGCATGAAGGATTTTCAGCAGTTCATCCACGACCTGTCGGCCGACCTGCACGCGAAGAACCTGAAGCTGATGGTCGCGCTGCCTGCCGCGGACTGGAGCTACGACTACAAATATTTTGCCGCGCAGACGGACGCCATCATCCTTATGAACTACGATTTCCACTGGCCCACGTCGCTGCCGGGGCCGATCGCGCCGCAGGATTGGTTCGTCAGGAACATCGACAACATGGTCAAGCTGGTGCCGCCGGATAAGCTGATCATGGGAATCGCGACGTACGGCTACGATTGGCCGGTAAAAACGAAAAAGGATGCCTCGCAGCCGGTGGCGAAGCCGATCAGCTTTCAGCAGGGAGTGGTGACCGCCGTCGAATCGGGCTCGGACGTTCTCTACGATCCGGAATCCTTCAATCTCCACTATTCCTACGACGATGAGAACAATCACGCGCACAACGTCTGGATGCTCGACGGCGTCACGGCGTACAACGAACTCCGCGTCGCCGAGCGCGCGGGCGTCCGCGGCACGGCGATGTGGCGCCTCGGCCTCGAAGATCCTTCGATGTGGGATATTTGGGACGCGACGCACGCGGATGATCCGACGCGCGCCAAACTGGACCAGGTTCCTCCAGGCTACGATTTGATTCTCGAAGGCGCGGGCGACATCTGGCGCATCACCGGGACGCCGCAAAACGGCTCGCGAACGCTCGATTACGACGCGAGCTCGGATGACTTCGACGACGAAAGTTTCCAGAGCTATCCGATGTCGTGGCGCATTCAGCAGGTGGGCGCCGCGCCGCATAAAGTGGCTCTGACCTTCGACGACGGCCCCGACCCCGCCTGGACACCGAAAGTGCTCGATATCCTCGAAAAGAAAAAGGCGCCGGGAACTTTCTTCGTGATCGGCGAAAATGCCAATGCGTACGACAACATCATAAGGCGCGAGTACGCACTCGGCGAAGAAATCGGCAACCACACGTTCACGCATCCCGACTTCGAGGCGGTCACGAAGCCCGAGCTCGAACTTCAACTGAACGCGACCGAACTGCTGATCGAAAGCATCCTGGGGATTAAGACGACGCTCTTCCGCCCGCCGTACGGCATCGATCACCAGCCGGAATCCGCGAGCGAAATCCAGATGCTGCCCGTGCCGCAGGAGATGGGCTACGTGCTTGTCGGCGGTCGCATCGACCCGCACGATTGGGGCGAAGCGGGCGGAGAAAAGCCGCCACCGACGGACGATGTCGTGCAGCGCGTGCTTACGGATGTGGAAGCCAACAAGGGAAACCTCATCCTGCTACACGACGGCGGCGGCAATCGCATCCACACCGTCGAGGCGCTGCCGCAGATCATCGATGGATTGCGCGCCAAGGGCTACGAATTCGTTTCCGTTTCGGATCTGCTGGGGCAGACGCGCGCGCAGATGATGCCTCCCCTTTCGCACAAGGAATGGCTGATGGCGCGCGTCGACGCGTTCATTTTCGACGCGTTCCGGCTGCTACGGCAGGGCATCGCGTTCATCTTCATCGCCGGAATCGTGCTGGTAAGCGGCCGCGCTCTGATTGTCGGCGTGCTGGCGCTGATCGAGAAAATGCGTCCGGCGCCGCTCGACCATCCGGAATATCAGCCGCGCGTGACGATCCTGATTCCGGCGTACAACGAAGAATCGGTGATTGTCGATACCGTGCAGGCGGCGCTCGCGTCGGGCTATCCGCGCCTCGAAGTGCTGGTGGTGGACGACGGCTCGGCCGATCGCACCGCCGAACTCGTGCGCGAAAATTTTGGCCGCGACCGGCGCGTCCGTTTGCTGCAGCAACCGAATCGCGGGAAGCCCACGGCGCTCAACCACGGGCTGGCCGAGGCCACGGGACAGGTAATCGTCTCGATCGATGCGGATACGATCGTCGATCCGGAGGCGGTGCCGCGGCTCGTTCGGCACTTCGCGGATCCGAAGGTCGCCGCGGTCGCGGGCAACGTGAAAGTAGCCAACCGCAACAAGTGGATCACGCGCTGGCAGGCGCTTGAATACATCACCAGCCAGAATCTCGAGAAGCGCGCGTTCGACCTGCTGAATTGCATTCCCGTGGTGCCGGGCGCGGCGGGCGCGTGGCGCGCGGACGTCCTGCGCGAGAGCGGCGGATTCTCGGGCGACACGGTCGCCGAGGACACGGACCTCACGCTGACCATCCGCCGCAACGGCTGGAAAATCCTGTACGACGAAGACGCGATCGGCCGCACGGAAGTGCCGGAGACGGTCGACACGCTGATTCGTCAGCGCTTCCGCTGGACCTACGGCACGCTGCAGGCGGTGTGGAAGCATCGCGACACCGCCGGAAATCCGAAATACGGAACGCTCGGATGGGTCGCGATTCCGAATATTTTCCTGTTCCAGATTATTCTGCCGCTCGTTTCGCCGGTGATCGATCTATTGTTTATTCTGTCGCTCGTGCTCTGGGGATTGGCCCAACTGCGCGTGGCCGAATTGCCGCAGCTATGGACTTCGCAGGATGTGGAGCGCTCGTTGATTTTCTTCGCGCTCTTCATGCTGATCGACCTTTTCACGTGCGTGGTGGCGTTCGCGCTCGAAAAGAAAGAAGACTGGACGCTGCTCGCGCCGCTGATCATCCAGCGCTTCTATTACCGGCAGATGATGTACGTGGTGCTCTTCCGCTCGGTGAAGGAAGCGGTGCAGGGACGGCCGGTCGGTTGGCGCGGCGTCGAAGCTCATCAGCCGGCGGTCGCTCCGCCTCCGGAGCCCGTCGCGCACGCCTGAGCAAAAGCTGACCCGTCGCCCGACGGTACCGCTTCGTTTGACCCCGTGGCGGATTTCGGCACCCGGCTAACACAGAGTACACAGAGAAGGGCGCAGAGTTCACAGAGTCTCGACAAATTCTCGGTGGTCTCTTTCTTCGCTCTGTGTTCTCTGTGTTCTCTGTGTTGAGGTACGCCTGAAAAGACGCTTCCGCATGACTTTCGTGGGCGCCTTCTGGTACGATCAGGCTGTTTGGTGGGCTGCATCCCGAGGCTTGGGAGCGGCACCAGGGGGTAACATGAGTATCGTTCCGCACGCGGGCAACGGGAAGGTTTCCGTGCCCGACATTCTTTCGCGCAAGACTGTTCCATCCGCCGGCTCTCCTGAATCGAAAGACAAAATCACTTGCCTCACGGCATACGACTATCCGACCGCGCGCCTTCTCGATGAAGCCGCCGTGGACATTATTCTCGTGGGCGATTCGGTCGGCATGGCCGTGCTCGGCTACGACAGCACGCTGCCGGTCACGCTCGACGAAATGCTGCATCACGTTCGTGCGGTTCGCCGCGGCACGCGCCACGCGCTGCTGGTCGCCGACATGCCGTACGGCAGCTTTCATGTGTCGATCGAGGATTCGGTGCGTAACGCGATGCGGCTCGTGAAGGAGGGCGGCGCGGAAGCCGTGAAAGTCGAGGGCGGCGAGCGGCGCCTCGAATTGATTCATCGGCTCGTGGAAGCGGAGATTCCGGTGATGGGCCACGTCGGCCTGACGCCGCAATCGATCAATGCGATGGGCGGATTTCACGTGCAGGGCAAATCGGTGGACGCGGCGCGGCACGTCGAGCGCGATGCGCGCGCGGTCGAGGCGGCAGGTGCTTTTGCCGTGGTGCTCGAATCGATGCCGCGCGAGCTCGCAGCCGGCATCACGAAGCAATTGCGGATTCCCACGATCGGCATCGGCGCAGGCCCAGATTGCGACGGCCAGGTGCTCGTGTTGCACGATCTCGTGGGGCTCACCGAGGGCTACACGCCGAAGTTCGTCCGGCGCTACGCCGACCTCGCGGCCGAAATCACGCGCGCCGTCACCGAATATTGCGGCGACGTCCGCAGCGGCAAGTTCCCGTCGGACGCGGAGTCGTATCATTCGGCGGCGGAGCTGCGCGAAAAGTCCGTAAAGGTAAAGATTTAAATGTAGCGCCGCAGCCTTAAGCGCGGCATCTTCGCCTGGGCAGCGCTGAGTAACGTGGCAAGTCGGTCGTCAAAGAGCTGTTATCTGGAACGGAGGAACTCGCATGGACACCAACGATTTTCGCCTGCTCTACGATTTCAACGCCTGGGCCAACCACCGCACGCTCGATACCTGTTCGAGCCTCGCCCCCGAGCAATTCACGCGCGACCTCGGCTCGAGCTTTCGTTCGCTGCGCGACACGCTGGCCCACATCTACGGCGCCGAGTGGATCTGGCTCGAGCGCTGGCAGGGGCGCGTCGCCACGGGGCTGCCCCCGGCCGCGGATTTTTCGGATTTCGAATCGATCCGCAACCGCCTGACGGAAATGGATAGCACGCTCGTCGATTACGTCGCCGGGCTTACTGCAAACGACATCCAGCGCGTGGTGCAGTTCAAGACGACGGCGGGCGTGGCGTTCTCGCAGCCGCTCTGGCAGTGCCTGCAGCACGTCGCGAATCACGGCTCGTATCACCGCGGACAGGTGGCAACCATGTTGCGCCAGTTGGGCGCGAAGCCGGTGTCGACCGATCTGATGGGCTTCTATCGCGAGCGCGCCGCGCAGGCCAGCGCATGATGATCCGCCGCGTGCTTGCCGGCTGAACCGCCCGGCCCTTCGCGTGGAAATCATTCGCACAACTGCGTGGATGAAGCAGGTCGCTCGCGACGCGCGCGTGAAAGAGCGCATCCTCGGACTCGTTCCCACGATGGGCGCACTGCACGAAGGCCATCTCTCGCTCGTCCGCGAAGCGCAAAAGCAGTGCTCGCCCGTCGTCGTCTCGATTTTCGTGAACCCGACCCAGTTCGGCCCCAACGAAGATTTCAAGAAATATCCGCGCACATTCGACGCGGACGTCGCCACCCTGGAGAATCTCCGCATCGATTACATCTTTGCGCCGCCGCCCGAGGAGATTTACCCGCAGGGATTTCGCACGGCGGTCACGGTCGAAGGCCTGGGCGACGTGCTCGAAGGGCGCGTGCGGCCGGGCCATTTTCGCGGCGTCACCACGGTGGTGCTCAAGCTTTTCGAGATCGCGCAGCCGCGCTTCGCCTTCTTCGGCCGCAAAGACGCGCAGCAGGCGCGCATTATTCGCCAGATGTCAGCGGATTTGAACCTCGAGGCGGAGATCGTCGTTTGCCCGATCGTGCGCGAAGCGGACGGCCTTGCGCTTTCCTCGCGCAACGCGTATCTGAAGGGCGCGGAGCGGCAGTCGGCCACGGCACTTTATCGCTCGCTCGACGCCGTGCGGCGCGAGATCGCAAAAGGCGAGCGCGATGCCGCGCGGCTGGTCGCGGCGATGCGCGCCACAATCACAGCCGAGCCCGGCGTCACCCTCGATTACGCCGAGATCGTCGACGCAGACACGTACGCGCCCGTGGTGAGCCTGCGAAAAACGTGCTACGCGCTGGTCGCGGCGCGCGTGGGCGCCACGCGCCTTATCGACAACGCGCTCATCGAGCAGCAGGGTGATTCGTTTCGCGTTACGGTGTAGCCGAACGCGCCGCCGGCGCCGCGCCCGCCTTGATGATCTCGAGCACATCCGCGGCGTGACCCTTCACCGTCACCTTGGGCCAGATCTTGCGAATCTTGCCGTCGGGGCCGATCCAGAAGCTGCTGCGCACGATGCCGAGCGCCGTCTTGCCAAAGAAGCTCTTCATGCGGCGCACGCCGTACGCCTCGATCACGTCGAAAGTCGTATCGGCCAGCAGCGGAAAATTCAGGTCGTACTTCTCCTTGAATTTTGCCTGCGCCGCCACGGAATCGCCGCTCACGCCCACGATCGCCGCGTTGGCCGCCTTGAAATCACCGAGCATGTCGCGAAACTGAATCGCTTCGCTCGTGCAACCCGTCGTATCGGCCTTAGGGTAAAAATAGAGGACGAGATTGCGCCCCTTGAAATCGGCCAGCGCAACCGTGCTCCCGTCGTCCGCCGCACTGCGAAAATTCGGGGCCTTGTCGCTTTCTTTGAGCATGGTGATCCTCCGTCGCACGGCATGGGGATGAGCGCGCTCGTTTTATTCGCTGAGAACGCGTTTGACGATTTCGTTAACGAGCTGGGGATTGGCCTGGCCGCGCGTCTCGCGCATCACCTGGCCGACGAAAAACTTGAACACGCCTTCATTTCCGGCGCGGTATTTTGCCACGTTGTCCGTATTCTTCGCCACGATCTCGCGCGCGATTTTCTCGATCGCGCTCGTATCCGAAATCTGCGAGAAGCCTTCGGCCGCGATGATCTCGGCCGCGCCTTTCCCCGTTTCGAACATCTTCGCGAACACTTTCTTCCCGCTGGCGGCGGTGATCTCGCCCTTTTCGATTTTCGCAAGCAGCTCGGCCAGCGCCGCGGGCGCAAGCGGGCAATCCGCGATCTCCTTGCCTGCATCCTTCAGATGACGCAGCAGCTCGCCCGAAATCCAGTTCCCGGCCGCTTTCGCTGGCGCGCCGGCTTTCACCGTCGCCTCGAAATATTCCGCGAGCGAGCGCGTCGCCGTCAGGACGCCTGCGTCGTACGGCGTGATCCCATAGTCGCGCAGGAAGCGCGCTACCTTCGCATCCGGCAGCTCCGGCATCGCCTTCCGCACCCCCTCGATCGTCGCCGCCGAGACCGTCACTGGCAGCAGATCGGGATCGGGGAAATAGCGGTAATCGTGCGCGAACTCCTTCGACCGCATCGGCTCGGTGCGCCCCGCGGCGACGTTCCAGAGGCGCGTTTCCTGCGAAATCGTGCCGCCCGCCTCGATCGCGCCGATTTGCCGCTCAATTTCGTATTCGAGCGCGTGCGCCAGATAGCGGAACGAATTCAGATTCTTCACCTCGGCCTTGGTCCCGAATTTAGGCGCGCCGCGCAGCCGGACGCTCACGTTGGCGTCGCAGCGCAGCGAGCCTTCCTCCATGTTGCAGTCGCTCACTTCCGTGTATTCGAGGATCTGCTTCAGCGTGTTGAGGTACGCGTAGGCCTCGGCGGGCGTGCGCAGGTCCGGCTCGGAAACGATTTCGATCAACGGGACGCCGCAGCGATTGAAATCGATGTAGCTCCACCGGTCGGATTCGGGGAAGCCTTCGTGCAGGCTCTTGCCCGCGTCGTCTTCCATGTGCAGCCGCGTGATGCCGATCCGCTTCTTCTCGCCCTCGACTTCGATCTCGATCCCGCCCGCCAGCGCCAGCGGCAGCTCGTACATCGAAATTTGGTAGCCCTTCGGCAGATCGGGATAGAAATAGTTCTTGCGAGCAAAGCGCGAGCGCGGCTGAATTGTGCAGTTGATCGCCAGCGACGCGCGCAGCGCCAGCTCGAGCGCCCGCTTGTTCAGCACCGGCAGCGCCCCCGGCAGCCCCAGGCACACAGGACACGTATTCGAATTCGGCGCCGCCCCGAATTTCGTTGAGCAGCCGCAAAACGCCTTGGTCACCGTATCGAGCTGCGCGTGCACCTCCAGCCCGATCACAGCCTCGTAGCGCGCCATCGCCTCTGCCGTCACCGTCGTCATATCTTGCGCAGTCTTGCTCATGATAAGCGCACGATTATAGCACTGGCAGTTCGCCGCGAGATGCCGAGCCGCAACCGCGGCGCGCGAGAGTCTCGATTGATGCGTTTATTCGGTGCTGGACAACTTTACTTGATAATCATGGAAAACAAGGCGAATTGGGATGGAACCGCCAGCCACTTGCACCACGGCATCTACGGTACTTGGCAGGCTAAGCCCTTCCACTTGCTGATAGGCGATCTTCACGGACAGTTGTGAAGGTCCACCCGTGGCTGCGTTGTAGCTCGCTTCATAGCCAGACAGGATAAGTCCGTTGTTGCTCGCTGACCACTGCGGATGCAGGGTGCCGTTCAGTTGAGGCGATGTTACTTTTGTTTCTTTGATGGCGAGATCATGATCCAACACCACAGCAACCTGGGTGGCTCCCTCGCTCAAACTGAGATCGTATTCTTCGCCCTTCTTCTCCAATTGGTATTTGCTGTCTGGCTCGGGCAGTGGCGAACTAAACATGAAGCTCGACCAAGTCTGAAAAAAGCCGGTTAAGAGTTGTTCCATACCGCCAACTGACTGGCGAACTCGACCAGCGACCTCCTCGTTGGGCGGCGCAATGTCAGACTCGTGCGAGATCGTTGATGCTCCGTCAGGTCCGAGCAAGACTGTGAAATGGGTACCCTTTAGTATCGGCAAGAGCTGTTCCGTACCGACTTTGTCCGGTTTTACCGCCGAGTACATGGAATCCCAGTCCGGTTGCACTGCGCATTTCAATTCGATCAGCCCCTGGCTCTTCAGACTGTATGAGGATTGACGCGCTTGTCGAATGATCTCTTGGTCGGAGCTTTGCTGTCTGGCATCAGACGGAACAAAGCAGGCGATAACGAGCAACGCCAAGAAAAATACGCGCTTACTCATACGGTCTCCCGAGTTGCCGAGACGCAATGTTCAGAGCAAACCCGTCCAGCAATGAAAGCACTATCGCATTTACACAAGTCGGCGGCAACTTGAAAAAAAACCAATAGTTGTAGTAACCGCTTGGTTACCGATTCGCGCCTGGCGATTCCGCCGGGAAATTGAATTTGATCCCGGAGACGAAATTCAGGCGCAGCGCCGGATAGCCGAACGACTCCTCGTAATGCTGGTTGAGGAAATTATTCACCCGGGCGTAGATTTGCACGCCGCGCGGAAGCTGATACGCGAACCCGGCATTTGCGTCGACGTAGCCCTTGCTCCAGAAGAGGCACTGCAGCTCGAGCGTGCACGCGTAGCTGCCGTAATTTGGCTCAAGATCGAGGACCGCGCCGCGAATGCTCGCATTGGAATTGAGCATCAGGCGCCGGTGCGTCCACGTGACGTCGTAGCCCGCCGAGCTGCGCGGCCGCCGGATCAGTTGCTGCCCCACCGAGAACGGCAGAGCCACGTCGCTCGTCGACCCGTCGAGCGCGAGGATCGCCGTATTCAGCCAGGTATATTCCGCGGCGATTTCGAGCGAGCGGATCGGATGCAGCCGCAGGCTGTTTTCAAGACCGTAGGCGCGCGAATTCGCGATGTTGGCCGATGAAAACGTGCTCAGATTCGCAAACGACCCGCCCAGAGTAACGATCTGGTCCTTGTAGCGATTGTAGAAAAACGTCGCGTCGAGCGCGGCCTTGTCACCCCAAAATCGCTGCTCGACGCCTGAATCGAAGCTGATGTTCTTCTCCGGCTTCAGCTGCGGATTATCCGTGAAGCCGAGCTCGAAGCCGTCCGGCGGGCGAATGCCCGTCCCGAAGCTCCCGTGAATGCGCGTCGCGCTGAAAAATCCGTCACCCGATTCCCGCGCGAGATACGCAACCGAAATCCGCGGATCGACTTGCGTGATCGAGCTCGCCGGAATAAGCGGACGCACCGTCCCATCAGCGGGCAGATCGCCGGTGCGAATGTTGTCCACGCGCACGCCCGTGCTGAGAAACCAGCGATTCCCCGCGTTCCAGCGATTCTCGGCAAAAAACGCGTAGGTATCTCTCGGCAGGGTAAACGGCACAAAATCCGCATCGGTCACGTAGGTGTCCTTGTACGTGTCGTGATCGAACTCGAATCCCGCCACCAACGAATCTTTCGCCGAGATGGCGATCTCGCTCCGCGTGTTCGCGACGACGCGAACATTCTTGGTGAACGAATTGCCGTATTGCGACGGAAACGAATACTGGTCGGTTGCCGCGCTCACGGTCGTCACCTGCTGGAAGCGGCTCGAAAACTGTTCGGTGTAATTCGCCTGATAGCCGAAAAGGTCCTGCTTCTGAAATGAGGCCGCCGCCGCAAAATCCGGCCCGCCCGTCGGGGTTGTCGGATAGAGCCCATCCGGATCGGAGCCCCACGGCCCGGGATTCACGTCGCGCCCCGCATCGCCGAAAAAGTGAATGTTGAATTGCCGCCGCGGGCTGCGCGAATAGCCGAGGCTCACAAACGACGTCTGATTGCGATACGTGTCGTACGGCACCGGCCCTTCGGTGCTGAGCCGCGCAAGGCTGTACGCCCAGCTGATCCCGCGATTCAGCCCCGCGCCGCTCGTGGCAATACGCCACGTGTCGTAGCTGCCGCCTTCGCCAAGAAAGCTGAAGTGCGGCGTGCCCTCGCCGGGCTCGGTGATCACGTTGATCACGCCCGCCACCGCATTCTCGCCGTAGAGCGCGCTTTCCGGCCCTCGCATCACCTCCACGCGCTCCACGCCATCCGCCGGAAGCGGCATAAGATCGAAGCCGCCGCCGAAATCGTTCATCGGAATGCCGTCGATCATCACGAGGTCGTAATTGGAATTTCCGCCGCGAATGAACGCGCTCGTCACCGCGCCCAGCTGCCCCGTGCGGTTGACCGCGACGCCGGGCACATTCCGCAGCGCGTCCGCCAGCGTATTGACGCCCTCGTCCTGAATCTCCTGCTGCGTCACCACGGTGACCGACGAGCCGGTCTGCGGCGCAAGCGCCCCGCCGAGCGACGCCGACACGACAACCTGTTCCTGCACAACGGTGAGCGCTAGATGTAGATCGGCTGTGCGCGTTTCGCCGCTCGCGACGGCCACTTCCTGTGCAAGCGCCGTAAATCCCGGCGCGTTCGCGGCGATCGTGAATGTCCCCGCGAGCAGCCCATCGAATCGATACTCGCCCTTGGAATTTGTCTGCGTATCGGCGACCGCGACCATCGTGGAAAGCAGGCTCACGCTCACACCCGGCACGGCGCGCCCTTGTGGATCGTAGACGGTTCCCTGAATCGTGGCGGAGTGCGATGAACCGGATGTTTGTGCGGATGCTGAGTGAACGAAAAACAGCGGAGCGGCTAAGAAAAGCAGCAAGGAAAGACGAAGTTTCATGGTGTCCTCCTCTCCCTCTCGCGCGGGAGTTGAAGGTTGTCCCGATTCACATGCGGCAGCACGTGACATCGGGATTGAGACTCCGCCGGTCTCCTGGCTCGGCGGACCGCCCCGATCGATTCGATCGGGGCTACGGCGCGGCCTTCCCATCCCGGCAGCGAATCGAACGGCTTCGATTCACCGCGCGGGCCAGTGGCGCGCGCCGAAATTGCTCCGCCTTACAGTCGCGCGGCGGCGACGGATTTTCACCGTCTTCCCGTGCGCGGAGTCTCGGGTGATTGTCGACGCCAGCCTCAATTGCGAAGCCGCCGTTTGCGAAAGCGCAAATGCACGCCCCCACGAAGCAGAAAACAAAAATCCTTAGAAGCTTCTTGTTCGGCCGTTGAAGTTCCGGGTGCTCCATCCTCGGTTTGTGAGGGTGGGGCCTTTGCGCTACGAATTTCCGCGCAAAATCACGCGTGGCTTCCCTCCAGCCCGCATCTCGACCTCAATCGGCGCGTCGAAAACCTCGCTCAGCATCGCAGGCTCGTAAACCTCCGCCGGCGTTCCCACGCGCAGGCACTTGCCTTTATGCAGCAGGACGACGCGGTCGGCAAACTCCGCCGCGAGATCGAGCTCGTGCGTCACGACGAGCACGGTGTAGCGGTGCTGATCCGCAAGCTTCCGCAGCCGCCGCAGCAGTTCCACTTTGCCGCCGATATCGAGATGCTGCGTCGGCTCGTCGAGCAGCAGCAGCGAAGGCTGCTGCGCCAGCGCGCGCGCCAGAATCACGCGCTGCTTTTCGCCGCCCGATAGCCGGTCCATCCAACGATCGCGCAGCGCATCGGCGCCGACCTGCGCGAGGGCGTTTCCGGCGAGCAGGCAATCCTCATCCGACTCGAACCGCAGCCGCCGCCCATGCGGGTAGCGCCCTTGCAGGACGTATTCCCACACGCGCAGCGGAAATAGCAGCTCGCTTTCCTGCTGCACCAGCGCGATGCGCTGCGCGCGCGTCCGCAGATCGAGCTTGCCGATTTCGGTGCCGTCGATTTCGATGCGGCCCGAGAGCGGCTTGGCCAGGCCCGCCAGCAGGCGCAGCAGCGTCGACTTGCCGCTCGCGTTGGGACCCAGGATCGCCACCAGCTCGCGCTGGCTCGCCTCGAAGCTCGCGGGACCAAGCGCGAATTTCGGCGCCGAACGGTCGGTCGCCGCGTAGGCGTAACTCGCCTGCTCCACTTTCACTCGCGGCACGTTCGCGCCAATCGCAACGGGCGCGGGCGACGCAAGCGATGGCGATGGAGCCGGCGTTGGCGTGCTCATCGCACCCTCCGCCGCATGAGATAAATGAAGACCGGCGCGCCCGCCAGCGCGGTCATCGCGCCGACCGGCAGCTCCGTCGGCGCCACCACCGTGCGCGCGAGCGTGTCCGCCACGACGATCAAAATCGCGCCGCCGATCGCGGACGTCGGAATTAAAATCCGGTAATCGCTGCCGAAAAGCATGCGCATCAGATGCGGCACCAGCAGTCCCACATACCCGATCGCCCCGCTCACGGAAACTGCGAGGCCGGTCAGCACCGATGCGGCGACGTAAACCACAATTTTCACGAGTCCGACGTTCACTCCCAGGTGACGCGCCTCCTGCTCTCCGGTGAGAATTAAATTCAGGTCGGAAGACGCCCCGTAAATCGCTCCTGCCGCAATCGCAAATACCGTGAACAACGCCCCAAACCACGGCAGCGGGTGAGTCGGCATCGTCATCTGAAGATCGCCCATCAGCCAGAAAGCCATGCCGCGCAAATCGCGCGTGCTGAGCAAGGTCATCAGAAACATAATCACAGCCGAAAGAAACGACGCGGTGATGATGCCGCCGAGCAGCAAAGTAGCGCTGTCGAGCTGGCCGCCGCGGCGCCCGAGGAAATAGACGACCGCGATTGTGGCGATCGCCCCGGCAAACGCGGCCACTTGAATCAGCCCGGGCGCATGCGGCGCCGCGATCAGGCTGATGATCGCGCCGAGCGCCGCCCCGCTCGAAACTCCCAGCACGTAAGGATCGGCGAGCGGATTGCGCAGCAGCGCTTGAAAACCCGCGCCGGAAGTGGCGAGCGATGCTCCGACAAGAATCCCCAGCGCGATGCGCGGCAGCCGCAGCCCGAATACGACGAGCCTGAATTCGGAGGGAATATCGTTCCAGCGGCCCAGCGCGCCTTGAAAGAGCGTGATGACAATGTCTCTCACGCTGATCGGATACGCCCCCATGCGCAGTGAGATCACCACCGTCGCAAACAATACCAAGCCCAGGCCGAGGCAAATCATGGCGACGCGGCGCGAGGTCAGCGGCCGCACTGGTCGCACTCCCATCGGGCGTCGGCGTCGGCCTCGGCCCTGAATGCAGGCCACGTTTCGAATTTCGTATTTCGAATTTCGTCTTTTTCCGAAAATGCCTCTGGATGCACTTCATGCGCGAGCTGCCCGATCGCATCCACCAGCCCGGGAGAAGGCCGAATCGACTCCTCGCTCAGATTCACCACGTGGCCCTGCTCCACAGCATCGAGATCGCGCCACACAGGGCGCGCGCGCAAGCCCGCCAGCTCCGATGCCGCGGTATCGCCGTGGCCTCCGGCGAAGACGATGTAATCCGGCTGCAGCCGCACCACCTCTTCGAGGCTCAGCTGCGGCCAATTCTGATCGGTGAGCACGATCGATTCCGCGCCGGCCCAGCGCAGCGCATCCGCGATGAACGTCTTCTGCCCAATCGTGATCAGCGGGTCCTGCGAGACCACAAAGAGCACGTGCGCCATCGGCCGCCCGGCAAGCCGCGCGTGCAGCGCATCGAGCCGCGTCCGCAGATGCGCTACGACGGCGTCGCCCTGAGGCCCCGCGCCCATCAGGTCGCTCATCTTCGCCATCGAATCGAGCATTTCGAGCATGGTCTGCGTGTCGCCGGCCGTGGTGTAGACGGCGATGCCGAGCCGCGCCAGCGCATCGGCTGTCTCCTCGCGATTGATCGAAGTGGTCGCCAGCACGAGATCGGGCCGCAGCGCGACGATCGCTTCGAGGCTCGGATCCTGAGGATCGCCGACGTGCGGCTTCTGCGCCGCAGCGGCTGGCGTGTCGCAGAGATCGGTGTCGCCGACGAGCTTGTCGCCGAGACCGAGCGCGTAGACAGTTTCCGTGAGACTCGGCGCGAGCGTCACGATGCGGTTCACCTGAGCGGGCATCACCACGCGACGGCCCACGTCGTCGATCACCACGCGGGTGCTGCTCGCCTGCGCGCCATCGCCCGCCGAGAATCGCGCGGCACCCGCTCGCGGCGCGGCGAACGAAACTAGCGCAGCCAGCGCAATCGCCAAGCACGTGCGGCCCGGCCGCTCGCAAAAACGCGCCGTCATTCTGAGGGCCGACTTTCGGCCCGAAGAATCTCTCTTCCTTCCGCGCAACGCCAAGCTCAGTCTCCAACAACAAAAAAGCCTCGCGAGAAGCGCGAGGCTGACCGCCGCTCTCTTTCTCGCGAAGAGGGCTAGCTCGGGCTGGCTCGGGGGCGTTCCTGACTTTCGGTTTACCCTGAGAACCGTCCGGTAGACGGTTCGAATGGGCGGCCGATCACAGTGGCGGGACCGTGGCCGATTTTCACGGCCTTCCATTTACCCTGAGAATCCGCGTTGAGCGGTTCGAAGGGATTCCCCGTGCCAGTTCAATTGTCGTTCGTGAGTGTATGCTTCGCTTGCGATGGTGTCAATCCGCGCGAGGCGGCGCAGAATTCGCGTCACCGGTTTTTCCACTTCGGGGCGCGTTTTTCAACCAGCGCTCGCAAACCTTCCTGCGAGTCTTCGAGTTCGGCGAGTTCGTTGAGGAAAACCTTCATCGAGTTGCGGACGCCTTCGCGCAGCGTGACGCCCAGGCTCCCGAGAATGGCTTTCTTCGCCATGGTCAGCACGGGACCGGACTGCGCCGTCACCTTCGCGATCACATCCTCGACTTTCTTCTCCAGCTCTTCTTCGGGCACCAGCCAGTTCACCAGCCCAATATCGCGCGCGTGTTCCGCCGAAATCGTTTCGCCCGTCAGGACGAGTTCGAGCGCCTGCTTCGGCCCGAGAATATACGGCAGCACAGCCGCGGCCAGCGGCGGAAAAACTCCCAGCTTGATTTCCGGCTGCGCGAATTTCGCCTTGGGAGTAGCAATCACGAGGTCGCCGAGCGCCGCAAGCTCCGCGCCGCCGCCGAATGCTGGGCCATTCACCACCACGAGCAGCGGTTTCGACGTATCGAGCATCGCCGCAAACGCGCCGTGAAACGCGTCGAGCAATTGAAACACGCGCCGCTGCGTGTATTCGCCGAGCTCGATGCCGCCGCAAAACGTCTTGCCCGCGGAATCGAGCACGATCAGCTTGATTGCGCTGCGCTCACCGAGCGTGTTGATGCCCGCGGTCAGCTCGGCGATCATGCGCTCGTTCAGAAGATTGTGATCGGGGCGATCGAGCGTGAGCCGCGCCACCGGCGGTTCGACGCGCACTTTCACGAACTGGAATTCGTCGAGCTTCGGCGCGGCGAGCGCCAGCGTGCCGAGGACCTCTACTCCTAATCCGCGCCCCTCTGGGGACATGAAATCGCTCCGGTGATGCGGGTCTTGGAAGGCGAGCAGGGAAAAAACGTCCGCCGTACTCCCTGAAAAGCTCCCTTGAAGAAGATTAGACCGTTTCGATTTGGACCGCTACGCCCATTCCGCCGGACACACACAATGTGGCAAGACCCCTGGGCCCGTCCGCCTTCTTGTTTGCCATGGAGGATTGGACGTTAATACAGGCTTTTCGGCCGGCGCCGCGCCGATTGCCAACCGCCGCCACTCCGAGTAAGATTCACGCCGCATTGAAGGTTTAAACGTGCGGCCGGCATCTTCGGCGTAACGGCCGGCAACATTCGATCCAACGAGGAGCCGCACAACAATGAGCCGATTCGCGTTCACGTCAACCCCGGCCCTCATAGCACGCCAGTTCGCGGTCGTGCTCGCGCTCCTCGCCGCCCTGTGCAGCCCCGCTCACGCGCAAATGGCCAAAGCCTCCGACTATCCGCCGCCGAAGCCCGCCTTCCCCGGCCAGACCAACGCGCCTCCACCCGCGAAGAAATCGCCGCCGCTGCAGGTCGACACTGTGATCACGCGCTTCATGGCGCCGTGGTCGCTCGCGTTTCTGCCCGACGGCCACATGCTGGTCACCGAGCGCTACGGCTTCATGCGCGTCGCCCAGATGAACGGCTTCTACTCCGCGCCGATCGCTGGCGTGCCCGACACGAAAATCGTCGCCGCCGAATCGCTCCACGACGTCGCCCTAGACCCCGATTTCGCGCACAACCGCCTCATCTATTTCACCTACTTCGCGCCGCCGCCCGGTGAAGATCCCGGCGCGTATCCAATCGACGATTTCTACAAGAATGTTTGGGACGCCACCGTCGCCCAGCGCCGCACCATGCGCGTCGGTGAAGAGCGCGTCGGTCGCGCGCGCCTCAGCGATGACGAAAAGCATCTCGAGGATGTGCAGGTCCTGATCGATGGAGTGAATCGCCGCATCGTTTTCGCGCCCGACGGCACCATGTTCGTCACCGGCGCCGACCGCTTCCGCTTCTACGACCCGTCCTACGACAGCTCCAATCACGAGACCACCGATCCCGACATCCTCCGTAATTTCACCGGCCGCGTGATCCGTATAAATACTGACGGCTCCATTCCCAAGGGCAATCCGTTCCTGAGCGATCCGACCGTACTCCCCGAAACATATTCCTACGGCCATCGCGATCCGGAGGGCGCGGCCATCAATCCCGCCACAGGACAGCTTTGGGTCGTCGAGCACGGCCCGCTCGGCGGCGACGAGGTCAACATCATCAAGCCCGGCGGCAACTACGGCTGGCCCAACGTCAGCTACGGCCGCCGCTACAACGGCGATCCGATCGCGGGCACCGGCGCCACCTCCAAGCCCGGCACCGAGCAGCCCATCTATTTCTGGTATCCCGACATCGCCCCGAGCTCGGCGATGTTTTACACTGGCGATGTCTTTCCCGAATGGAAGGGAAATCTCTTCGTGGGCGGACTGGCCGCCAAATGCCTGATTCGGCTGGTCATCGAAAACGACAGGGTCGTCGCCGAGGAACGATTGCTCACCGATCTCAATCAGCGCATCCGCGACGTGGTGCAGGGCCCCGACGGCGCCCTGTACATCCTCACCGACGACGGCCACCTCTACCGCATCACCCCCAAGAAATAGCGGGAGAGCGACGGGCAGCCTGACGCCCCCCGGCCGGCGGGGTGTTGGGCGACGCTCGCTCAAACTCTCGATTGACAACAGCGAAGCGCCTCTGCTATATGCTCGCGCCATAACCTAGGCCACGCACGAAAGAGGGACTGATCTCCTGTTAGGGGGGAATATGAGATCCAGGTTCGTCATCGGGCTATGCTTTTTCTTTTCCTGCGCGATTCTCTCGGCGCAAACCATTTCCACATCCCAGATTCGCGGCACGATTATCGACGCTAGTGGCGCGCCCGTGCCCGGCGCTGAGGTTACGCTGACTCAGACGGCCACCGGCGCCGTACGCACCGCCACCAGCCGGACGGACGGCGGCTACACGTTGCCCGAGTTGCCCATCGGGCCGTACCAGCTTACGGTGACGAAGCAAGGCTTCAGCAAGTACGTACAAAACGGCATCGTGCTCCAGGTCGGCGCCAATCCGACAATTGACGTTACGCTGCAGGTTGGCTCGATGACGCAGGAAGTGACCGTGCAGGCTGCGGCGCAAATGGTCGAGATACAGAACACCGGCGTCGGCCAGGTCACCGCCCCGCAGGAGGTGCAGGACCTGCCGCTCAATGGACGCCAGATTACGGACCTGCTGTCGCTCGCGCCGGCCACCGGTGAGGGCAGGGCGTTCCGCGCGTCGTATCCCTCTTCCGCTGTTATTTCGATCGCGGGCGGCGCGCAGGGCAGCGTCGCCTACTGGCTCGACGGCGGCACGCACAACGATCCCCTGAGCAATCAGAATCTGCCGCTGCCGTTCCCCGACACGGTCGAGGAATTCAAGGTCGAGACCAGTTCGCTGCCCGCGCAATACGGCACCCATCCATCGGGCACGGTCAACGTCGTCACGAAATCCGGCACAAACTCGTTCCACGGCGACGCCTTCGAGTACCTGCGCAATTACATTTTCGATTCGCGCAACACCGCCTTCGCCGCCGCCTCACCGGTAATCGCCGGATCGGAACAACAGGCGCTCCTTAATTCCCCCCGAGACAACCTGAAGCGCAATCAGTTCGGCGGCACGGTCGGCGGGCCGATCCAAAAAGACAAGCTTTTCTTCTTCCTCGGCTGGCAGGATACGATCCAGCGCTCCACAAATCCAGCGACAACGACTTTGCCCACTGCTGCTATGTTGGCCGGAAATTTCCAACCGTGTCTCGGCGCGACTCCGCATTTGGCGGCTCCGTACGGCACGGGCGGGGCAGGCCCCAATCAAATTAACCCGGCGGACTACAGTCCCATCATCCTAGCCCTTGAGAGCCATCTGCCCGTGGCGCCCGCTGCGGATGCTTGCGGTACGGTTTCCTATCAGACTCCCGCGAATTTCACGGAAAATCAGGGGCTCGCGCGCATCGACTACCATCAGAGCGACAAGAACACGATTTTCGGACGCTACTTCATAACGAATTGGGTTCAACCTCCCGGCAGTCCCAATCTGCCTGCCAGCGCGGGTGGCCTGCTGATCGCGGCGATCGATGGCCAGTCAGACCGCGTGCAGAGCCTCACTCTGGGCGACACCTACGTCTTCAGCCCGAATTGGGTCAACAACGTACGTGCCACGGCAAATCGCAGTGACAACGTCACCGACCAGAATTCCACCGTCGATATGGCCGACTTGTTTACCGCGGCGGGGATAAATCCGGCCACCGTCAACCTCTATCAGTTGGGCCCGCCAAAGTTTCCGAAGTACATGCCGGGGTTCAACATCGCGGGCGGCTTCTTCGGTTTCCTGGCCTCGACGCCGAGCATCCAGCCGTATGACACGCTTGAGTTTTCCGATGACGTCACGTTCACCCGCGGCGCTCATCAGATCTCATTCGGGACGGACTTCATCAACCTAAGAGCTTTCGCTACGAACTACCTGAACAACCAGGGTGCGTTCACGTTTGATGGTTCGCGGACCGGATCGCTGCTGCCGAGCGAAGGGCTCGCCGACTACCTCTTGGGCTACACGTCTGCCACCAGCGGATTTGCTCAGGACGCACCGATCCCTTCCATCCAGCACCAGAACGTCTTCTCGATCTACGGGCAAGATGCATGGAAGATGAATCGGCACTTGACAGTCACAGTGGGCCTCCGCTGGGATCCATTCTTCGGGCACACCGATCCAAAGGGCCATGTGGTCAGCATCTCCCTTCCGGACATCATCAACGACGTCCACAGCACCAAGTTCCCCACAGCCCCTGCCGGATATCTCTTTAATGGAGACCCGGGCGGCCCCAGTAGCAACAAGCTCACCAAGAACGCCCTCGACAAGTGGAGCCCGCGCATCGGTGTTGCCTGGGATCCCATGGGCGACGGCCGCATGTCGGTTCGCGCCGGGTTCGGCATCTTCTACGACTTCCCGAACTTCTCCTACGACCAGTTCGGATTCGAGGAACCTTATGGCGGCGCTGTTACAGTTCCAGCGAACGGCTGCACGGCGACTTGCATCACGAATCCCTGGGCGAGCTTCTCCTTCACGGACCAGGGCGGCGTCACGCACAACGGTGAAGATCCTTTCCCGCAATATGTCGGGACGGGTCCCAAGAATGCCGCTTACCTGCCGGGCTCGCTCGTTTTCAGCTACCCGCAGAACATAAAGCCCACTTACGTGATGCAGTACAACCTCAGCGTGGAAAGGCAAGTGGGCGCGAGCTGGCTGCTCTCGATTACCTACTTGGGAAGCCAGCAGCGTCACCTGTGGGGAAACAACGAAGCGAATCCCGGCATGCAAGGGCCGTGCCCGGTCGCTTACCCGCTACCGGGTGGCGTCTCGTGTACGCCCGGGCCGTGCATCGGGGCCGCTCCACCGTTCACCTGCCCTCTTCCTTTCCAACCTCCGGTGGCGGGCAATCCTGGATTTTATAATTTGAGCGAGAATCGCATGCTCCAGCATTACGGCTCGCTCTGCTCGCCGACCACTTCTTGCTACGGCGAAACCCTGCTCCTCGAAGAAGGGGGGACGGGAAACTACAACGGGCTGCTCTTATCGGCCCAACACCGATTCGCCAGCCACTACACGTCGACCACCAATTTCACGTGGTCGCACTGTATCTCGGACAACTACACCACCACGCTCGGCTTTTTCCTGGCGGCGGAAGAAGTGCCCTACGACCGCCACGCCGATCGCGGCAATTGTCCGAGCGCCGACACGCACCTCATCTTCAATCAATCGCTGGTCGCGGAGACGCCCCAATTCTCTGACCACCTTACCGAGATTCTTCTCGGCCACTGGAGAGCCTCCATCTCGGGTATCGTCCAATCGGGCTTGGACTTCTCTCCCATTCTCATTCTCGATTTTTCGGGCAGTGGCAACGGCCTCACGCAGCGGCCCAGCCTGCTGCCAGGGGCGGACCCGTATTGCCATCCGAAGGGGCGGGATTGCTGGCTGAATCCGGCGTCCTTCGTTCCGCCCAATCCGTACACGTTCGGCAATGTGGGCAACAACAGCCTGTTTGGCCCCGGGGCGATCATCGTCAATACGGCGCTGTCGCGCCTCTTCCAGATTACCGAGGGCCAGCAAATCGAGCTTCGCTGGGAGGTTTTCAATCTTCCGAACCACGCGAATCTCTACCCGGCCCAAACTGCGTTCGTCGCACCAACGTTCGGCCAACCCACGCCGGCCAGCACCGCCGGCCTTGGCGCTCTCAACCAAACGGTGAACGATCCTCGCGTCATGCAGTTCGCACTGAAGTACAGCTTCTAGTTTGGTCGGCCTGTCGCGCTCGCGATTCCCACG
>JBKQNJ010000103.1:0-3683 GCA_052146315.1 Candidatus Acidiferrales bacterium
GGCGATGCGCGCGCTCGGCCGCGCGGTCGCCAGATAGCCGGAACGGTGCGCCACGCCTCGCGCGGCCCAGAGGTTCAGGCCGGCAAGCAGCAGAAAGACGGCTCCGCAACCGATGCCCAGCCGGAACTGCGTCCCCACAATCGTGACGAATATCTCGCGAAAGCCGATGTGGCTGAACCACGTCCAATCAACCAGCAACCCTATGCCGACTGAAAAGAGCGGAATGACGATCACGAAGATTACAAAAAACGCCGCAATCAGCAGTGCCAAACGATTCCGCCGCATGTAAATTCTCCGCGGCCATCTGAACACACAGAGTGTCGCCTGTCAAAAGCTCTCGCGATTAATTTCGACGGGCTCGCCGCAATCCAGTCAGGGCTTCGCAGCCTCGTCGATAAACGTGGCGACGTTCGCCTTCAGATTCGGGAGTTCCTTTTCGTTGAGGTAAATCATGTGGCCGGATCGGTAGTACCGAAATTCGATCCGGCTACGCAGCTCTGGCTGAAGCCCGAGGTGGTCCATCGTGTACTCGGTGCCGAAAAACGGAGTGGCCATATCGAAGTATCCGTTCTCGACCTGCACGCGCAGGTGCGTGTTGTCGATAAACGCGGACACCAGATCCTGATCCACGCTTGCCACGCCGGGACCGCCCTCCCGGCCTCCGTGCTTCCAATCCCAGTGCTCGCTCACATCGTTCGGCAACGCCCGATACGTCATTTCCGGATTGAATTTCAGGTCATCGCGCAGGTAGCTGTTGATGGCGGCGGTGAACGCCCCGCTGACGGCCGAATACGAGGGATCGTAGGCAGCATATTCCGCGAGCAGGTCTTGCGTCGGCCCCGAATAGCGCGAATCGTAGCGTCCCACCACCAGCCCGCGGCTCCTTTGAAGCTCGGCTTCGAATTGAGGCAGGTTCACGCGAAGATTCGCCTTGATGAAATAGTCCGCGCTAATTCCCGTGAAATCCGAGAGCTTATTCGCGACGGCGGTCTTTTCCGCGTCCGTGATGTTCGAGCCCTTCATCAGTGCCGCAGCGTACTCAGTCGATGCGAAATCGCGCGCCTGCTTGAGGAACCCATCGAGATCGTCCGGCCGGTTTTTCAGCGTTTTGTAATACCAGGCCGCGGCCGCGTAGCTCGGCACGTAGAAGATGTACGAACGGTCGTCGCCCGTATTGAACTCCAGCGTCGTAATATCCAGCACGCTCGAGATCAGGATGATGCCATTGATGTAAATACCGTCGTGATCCTGCAGGTAGTTTCCCAGTGCGACCGAACGGAACGTCCCGTAGCTCTCGCCGATCAGGAACTTCGGCGAATTCCAGCGCCCGTTGCGGCTGATGTAGATTTGAATGAACTGCGCGAGCGACCGGACATCTTGATCGATGCCCCAGAAATCCTTGTTCTCGCCTTTGCCGACCACGTGGCTGAATCCCGTTCCGACGGGATCGATGAACACCATGTCGGTCTTGTCGATGAGGCTGTCGGGGTTATCAACAACTTGATACGGAGCGGCGCCTGTGGGCTCGGCATTTTCCGTCACCACGCGGCGCGGGCCGAACGCCCCCATGTGCAGCCACAGCGACGCTGATCCCGGCCCTCCGTTATAGACGAACGCGATCGGGCGCTGGCTCGGATCCTTCACATCCGTGCGCGTGTACGCGGTCGAATACATCAGTGCCACAGGCTCGTCCTTGTCGTTCTTGAGCAGGATCGTTGAGGCGGTGGCCTTGTACGGGATCGTTTGGCCGCCGATGCGAATCGTATGCTCGGTCACCGACGATTCTTCCTTCGGCGTCGCTTCCGGACCCGCCTTCGCCTCAGCCGGCTTCGCCTGCGGGCCGCTCGCTACCTCTTTGGAGGCCTCTTGCGCCTGCGCGAAAACCGCGCGCGCCTGTACCGAAATCATTCCGATTGCCAACGCGGTAAGAATGAGGGCCTTTCTCATCATCGAACAGCCTCCCGTCGTGTCAGCATCTATTAGGCGTTTATTGGGTGTCAAATGCGGCCTTTGATTTTGTCAGCACGCGACCGCCAATGCAAACGCGGCCATCAGCTAGGGATCGCCCGGTCCATCGCTTAGACGCGGCTCTTCGCCCAACGTCTCAACGCTTGTTTCAATTTCTCACGCGAATTAGAGCGACGTGCTAGTAGAGTATCGCGACGCGATCCTTGTATAATCAGCCTCACGCTGGTGTGGCGGAACTGGCAGACGCGCCGGACTCAAAATCCGGTGGCCGCAAGGCCGTGTGGGTTCGATTCCCTCCACCAGCACCATCCTCAGGCCTTCGCGTGCCGGTGCGCGATCTGCTGCCGGTATTCAATCCACACGAGCACGATCACCACGAGGTCGAAAACCGTCAGCAAAATCATCGGCACGGAGCCCGTGAGGGAGATGCGGTACACCTGATATCCGATGAACGC
Organism: Candidatus Acidiferrales bacterium; assembly: GCA_052146315.1. Classification (GTDB taxonomy): domain Bacteria; phylum Acidobacteriota; class Terriglobia; order Acidiferrales; family UBA7541; genus Palsa-295. The sequence goes on from JBKQNJ010000103.1 coordinate 2,424, forward strand.
CGCGAGCGTGAGGATCATCAGCGGATAGGCCCAGAGCTTGTTCCAAAGCAGCGCAACCACGAGACACAGCTTGACCCCGCCGTGCGACAGCAGATACCACGAGGCGAAGTGGCTCCCGCCGTCCGCCAGGCGCTCGAACGCTCGATGCAGGTTCGTCGCGATGAAATCGTGCGGATCCTGCGACAGATTCTGGGTGAGAATCGACATCACTACGCGGTTGATGGTCTGCGGCGACACCTTGAGCAGCACAATGCCGCCGACCGTCTCGATCAGCGCGTGCAGCCCCTTGAGAATGATGCTGACGCGGAAACTCTCATGAAGAACCGCGGCTCTCATCTGGCCGCGAGCTGCAGGCGCGTGCTGTGCTTCGATGGACGACATCCATGCTCCCTGCTTCGAGGTTACCAGAGGTCTTCCATCAACGGGCGACCGAGGCCGCTTAGACCTTGAACTAGACAACCCGAAGCACAATTTTCCCGCGCGTGTGGCCCGTTGCATTCAGATCGTGCGCGGCGCCGGCTTCGGCGAGAGGAAACACCTTCTCGATCGTGGCTTTTAGCTTGCCGGAATCCACAAGCTTCGCGATTTCACCGAGCTCCGCGACGTTGGCTTGAACGAATGTATGCCCCATGCGGACGCCATGCGCGGCCGCTTTTTCCGGCGAAGGCGGCCGCAGGATCGACACAAAGATTCCGCCCTTCTTGATCACCTCGTAGGAGCGATCGGCGGTTTCGCCGCTGATCGTGTCGAGGACCACATCCACATCGTGCACGACGTCCTCAAAACGCGTCGTGTTGTAGTCGACCACCTGATCGGCGCCGAGCGAACGCAGAAATTCATGATTGCGCGCGGATGCGGTAGCGATCACACGCGCGCCCTTGATCTTCGCCAGCTGTACGGCGAAGTGCCCCACGCCGCCAGCCCCGCCATGAATCAGAACGGTCTGGCCGGCTGCGAGCTGCGCGTTGTCGAAGAGCGCCTGCCACGCCGTAAGAGCGGCGAGTGGAATCGCAGCCGCCGTCACAAAATCGATCGATTTCGGTTTCAGCGCGATTTCCGATTCGCGCGCCACCATATATTCGGCGTACGAGCCTTCGCGGGAAAGATCGGTGCGCCCGTAGACCTCGTCGCCCCGCTTCAGCCTCGAAACGCCCGGACCAACCGCCTCCACCACGCCCGCCACATCCCACCCTGGAACGAATGGCAGCTTGAACGGCATCCATTCCTTGAAGTAGCCCTGCCGGATGGCGCGGTCGACCG
>JBKQNJ010000104.1:0-24322 GCA_052146315.1 Candidatus Acidiferrales bacterium
GTAAACGCCGCGTGCGCTTCCGCCGCTTTCCGCACACGCTCGTGAATCGATCCCCATCCCGTCGTCACCCCCTTCCTGTGCTCGTCAATAATCAATCCCAGCGCCGTGTGATGAAACTTGATCAGCGTCCCGCCCTCCGTTTCGCTCAACCGGTATTGCACGTTCGACGCCACCGGGTACGACATGAACAGCGGCCCGTAGATCTCCAGCAGCGTCGGCCGCTTGATCGCCTGCACGTGTCCCCACAAGTGCCCGTTGCCGTCGCCCAGGTCACGGAACCATCGCCCGCCCGGCCACGGCTCGATCTTCATCGGCATGGGCTGGTTGCTGGTGGTTTCCATGGACGAGCCGAGCTGCTCGAGCAGTGAGTCAAACGTCACCGCCAGCGGCGCCTTCACGTGAATTTCCTCGTTTATGTTCAGCGTCAAATCTTCAACTCTTGCTGCCGTTGCCATTGCGACCATCGTTCCTCCTTTTTTTCAGTTGGTTGATTAGAAGCGAAATTCGTGCGCGGCTCGCTCAGCGCGCAGCCGTCCGTCCCGCGCGCAGCGCCTCCGCCCGTTCTTTCAGACGCGCGTGCGTATATCTCCATCCGTTTGGAATGCCCTGCCTGTGTTCGTCGAGAATCAATCCCAGGGCCAAGTGATGAAATTTGATCAGCGTCCCGCCTGCCTCTTCGCTCAGCCGGTACTGCAGGTTCGACACACAGGGATACGACATGATCAGCGGCCCGTAAATCTCGATCAGCGTCGGCCGCTTGATTGCCTGAACGTGCCCCCAGAGGTGTCCGTTGCCGTCGCCGAGGTCGCGATACCATCGTCCGCCCGGCCACGGTTCAATCTTCATCGGCAGGGGACGGTCCGCGGCCACTTCATTCAACGCTCCGATCTGCTCCAGCAGCGTGTCGAACGTCAGCTCGAGCGGCGCCTTCACGTGAATTTCTTCGTTGATGCTTAGCGTCAAATCTTCAACTCTTGTTGCCATTGCGATCATGATTCCCTCCTTCTTTGTGCTTGGACTCGCTTTCCTTCACCTTGGCTTCCGCGCGTTCCTTCACGCGGGCCAGTTGATTCCGCCACAACTGCTCGAACGTTCCCGCCCACTCGTGCAGCGGCCGGATCCCGTCGGCGTTTGTTCGATAGAGCATCCGCCGCCCGTCCCGCCGCACCCGGACCAGCCCCACATCCCGCAGCACCCGCAGGTGCTTCGACACCGACGGCTGCTCCAGCCGCAGCGTCGCCACAATGTCGCCCACGGGCCGCTCCTCGAGCGCCAGGTAGTCGAGAATCTCCCGCCGCCGCGGCTCTGCCACCGCATTGAACGCATCCGAGGTTGTCGCTGCCCTTGCCATGCCTCGGATATTACATTCCCATATGGGAATATGTCAAGCAAAAAACTTCCGGCTCGCGGAAGTGGCCTCTTTTCTTCGAAAAAGGCGAGACAATGCTTGTCATGCCCAGCCCGCAAATCGAAAACGTCTCCGACACCGCATTCGCCGTAGCCAATTACCGCGCGGAGGAAAGCGCGCGCGCCGACGCGCTCTTTCGCGATCCGCTCGCCGGCGTCCTCGCAGGCGATCACGGCAAGAAAATGGCGGCGGCGATGCCGATGCCGAGCATGGTCAGCCAGATCGTCGTGATCCGCACCTGCGTGATCGACGATTTCATCCGGCAGGCCATTTCGCAGGGCGTCGACATGATCATGAATCTCGGCGCGGGCCTCGATACGCGCCCCTATCGCATGGACCTGCCCGAGTCTCTGCTGTGGATCGAAGTCGATTATCCGCGCGTGATTGAATTCAAGGACGAGCGCCTCGCGGGGCAGCAGCCGCGATGCAAGCTGGAACGCGTGCCGCTCGATCTCGCGAACGTCCCCGAGCGCCGCAAACTTCTCGCGGCCACCAACGCGCGCGCGAAAAAGCTGCTGATCCTTACCGAAGGCGTAGTTTCCTACCTAAGCGTCGAAGATGTCGCGTCGCTGGCCGACGACCTGCGCTCGCTCGACCGCGTCGACGGATGGATCGTCGAATATTTTTCTTCCGAGCTGATGAAATACCGGGGCCGTCGCCGCGTCCGCTGGAACATGCAAAATGCTCCATTCAAATTCACGCCGCCAGACTGGTTCGCATTTTTCGCGAGCCACGGCTGGCAGTCCAAGCGCATCGGCTACCTGGTGGAAGAAGCCGAGCGCCTCGGCCGCCCGATCCGGCTGCCCGGCATCCTCGGCGCCATAATGAAGCTCCGCAGCCTCTTCATTTCGCCAGAACGCCGCGAAGCCTTCCGCAAATTCCAAGCCTACGTTCTCCTCGGGCCAAGCTAACGTCGCGTCGCAGAGAAAAAACATAAAGCAAAGAGCAGATCCCTCTCTGCGTCCCGCGCCCGCTGGGAAATGCGGGGAAAGGCAGGAGCGCGGGACTCCGCTCGGGATGACAGCGGCGGCGTTCTTAGGTTTAAACGTAGCGCCGGGTACTTTAGCCCGGCAGCACTTGCCTTTTGTTATCGTTGAATGCAATCTGGCGGTGAAATGTAGGCGGAAAGTGAGGCTAACGTGAGCGTTCTCGAGGGCTATCCCCGCATCACGCCGTTTCTGTGGTTTGACTCCAACGCCGAAGAGGCTGTCGACTTCTACGTCAGCGTCTTCAAGAATTCGCGCCGCCTCGACGAACTCCGCAACACCGGCGACGCCCCCGGGCCGAAAGGCGGCGTCCTCACGATCGCCTTCGAGCTCGACGGCCAGAAGTTCAGTGCGCTGAACGGCGGCCCTGCTTTCAAATTCACGGAAGCCGTTTCATTCGTCGTGCGCTGCGATTCACAGCAGGAAATTGACTACTACTGGTCGAAGCTGACCGCCGGCGGCAGCGAGGTTCAATGCGGCTGGCTCAAGGATAAGTTTGGCCTCGCCTGGCAGATCACTCCCGCGCGCATGTCCGACTACCTGAAACACTCGAAGGCCATGCAGGCCATGATGAAAATGAAAAAGCTCGACATCGCCGAACTCGAGCGCGCCGCCCAATCCTGAATTTGCCGCACATTTCTCTTCCCGGGAGCAGCAATTCTGCTCCCGTCGGAAGGCTAAACCGCTCTCAAATGGCCAAGAAAAGCAACATTTGGCCTCTTGCCCAGCTCGCAGGAGGATGCTCGCGCACCCTTCACAAAAAGCGTGAAGAGTGCGGCGCCCCTTATGAACCGCGGCCACCTGCCGCGGCGTAGTCTTGTCTGTACGTACCTTGAGTGCTAATCTTCGTGGATTCTCCGCGGAACGCTGCTCTGCCAGGCAGGCAGGAACGGAGGCTGCACGATGTCAGACATACCCGATATTTCAAGAACGGTTGCCCCCGAAGAGCCCAACATCCCGCATTATATAAAAATAGGGGCGACAACGGTTGCTCTCCTCGCGAGTATCGCAGGATTGGTTGTAGCATTTGTCGGGTTCCGGCAATCATCCGCGGCCGGTGATCAATATACGGCGGAGATAGCTAAACGTCTCACGGACGCCAACGACGCCAATGCCGTGCAAATACAATTTCTCTTGAACGAGCTGCACAAGAATCAAGAGTTCGTGACCCAGGTAACGAGTGCGACGCCGGCGGCCGTGCGGATCGCGAAGCTCCAAACGCAGGTAAATTCTTTGCAGACTCAATTGAATCAACTCAACGAAGCTATCGGTCAAAGCCCCGAGAAGGCGCTCGCGATACCTCTGCTTAAGAAGGACATGGACGATTTCAGGGACGTGTATCGTCGCGACATGGACAGCGAGCACGCTGAGGTCGATCGCGTCTACGATCAAAACAAGTGGTTCATCGGTTTGATGTTCACTCTTGCTTTGGGGGTGATGGGTCTGGCCGTCAGCAATTTCGTCCAAGTGCGAAGATCCAAAGACTGACGGCGACTGTGATCGCGACGACTTATCTCGACCAAAATGCGCTTATAAGGCTCGGGCAGAAGGCCCGCGACGCAGAGTTTCGAAAGAAACTGGATTCTGCGATTACGTCCGGCTCTTTTTGTCCCGTTGTCTCTTCTTGGCATTTGATCGAGACCGCGCATACCAAAAGTATCGCAAATGCTGTAGAACTTGCGGACTTCATCGACAGCTTGAGACCAGCTTGGCTGCACGAGAGACGCGACCTTCAGAAGATGGACGTTGAAGAGGATTTCTGTCGCTTTGTGAAGATCGGCCATCCCAGCCGATCACGGCTTACGACCAAATCCGCGGTCATCGCCACTTTGAATGGGGCCGCCGATGCGCCGAGGTTTGACATACCATCGCGTGATTTTGTAGGGCAATGGCTTCGACATCCCGACCAAATGAAACCAGTGGAGGAAACCCTCCAGAAATCTGCCGAGGTTCTCATCGCGTTACGCGAAGCGACAAAGAGCGGCAAACTAACCCAGGCGATTCGAAGGCGTGCCGACGAACTCATGGTATCGCTGTCGTTGCCGACGACGACGCCGTCAGGATTACATTACGGCCGTGACGTTAAGGGCGAGTATCTCGCGCAACTAGATTCCACAAAGATTCCGTCGATAGCAATTGAAACAGCTATCTCTGATAACGAATGGGGAGAAGAGTTCGTCGGCAAGACAGACCGGAACACGTTTATCGATAAGGTCCATTTGATCGCGGCGTTGCCTTTCGTAGATGAGATTGTTTCGGATGACAAGTTTTTTGGGGCGATATATCCGGTGGCAGTCACCACAGGGCACGTCAAAGCGAAGCTCATTAACGTCGACCAACTCCTAAAACGGATTGAAGAAGTTGAGGTCAAACCTCCGCCGGAAATGCCGTGTCAATCCGGATCCGAGGAGAATAATTCATGCGCCTGACGTAGACCAAGTGTCGCTGCGCTTGGCGAGCAAAGGAATCAGGGGAAAAGGCCGCGGACTAGCGTGGCGTCGGCGACGCGGCCGACGGCGAGCACGTAGGCTCCGGTGCGCATGTGGGTCCTGTGCTTGCGCATGGATTCGTAGACTTCGAGGAAGGCGCGGCGCATCAGCGACTCGAGCTTCAGGTTCACCTCGGAGGCGGGCCAGAAGAAGCTTTGCAGGTCCTGCACCCATTCGAAATAGCTTGCGGTGACGCCGCCTGCATTGGCGAGGATATCGGGCAGCAGCATGATGCCCTTGCGCGCGAGCGCTTCATCCGCGTGCGGAGTGGTGGGGCCGTTGGCGGCTTCGGCGACGATCTTCGCCTTGATTTGATCGACGTTATTCAGCGTGATCACGTTTTCGAGTGCCGCGGGAATCAGGATGTCGCACTTCATGGTGAGCAAATCGTCGTTGGAGATGCGCGACGTGCCCGGCATGCCAACCACCGTGCCCGAGCGTTCCTTGTAGCGCATCGCCTTCAGCGGATCGATTCCGCGCGAATTGAAGACGCCGCCGCGCGAATCGCTGATCGCGACGATGCGCGCCTTTTTCTCGGCGAAAAGCTTCGCCACCATCGAGCCCGCGTTGCCGAATCCCTGAATCGCCACGGCCGCGCCGCGCAGCGACATCTTCTTCACCTTGCACGCTTCTTCGACAGCCACCAGGACGCCGCGCGCGGTCGCTTCCTTGCGTCCCTCGGAGCCGCCGATCGAAACCGGCTTGCCCGTCACGACGCCGAGCGTGGAATATCCCTTGGTCATGGAATAGGTATCCATGATCCACGCCATGGTCTGCGCGTCCGTGTAGACGTCCGGCGCGGGAATATCCTGCTCCGGCCCGATCACCGGCAGGATTTCGGAGGTGTAGCGCCGCGTCATGCGTTCGAGCTCGGCCTTGCTCATGCGCTTGGGATCGCAGATCACGCCGCCCTTGCCGCCGCCAAACGGAATGTTGACCGTGGCGCACTTCCACGTCATCCAGGTGGCGAGCGCTTTCACTTCGTCCACCGTGACGTTGGGGTGATACCGGATGCCGCCCTTGGCCGGGCCGCGCGCGACGTTGTGCTGCACGCGATAGCCGGTGAAAACCTTCACCTGGCCGTTATCCATTTTGGTGGGGATCGAAACTTCAAGCACGCGCTTCGGCGTGCGGAGGATTTGGCGAAGGCCCGCGTCGAGCTTCAGGTATTCGGCTGCAATGTCGAACTGGATTTGCGCAATCTTGTGGGGATTGAGGTCCTCGCGCGGAGCGATCCGCGGTATGGGCTGGGGAGCCGCTTTGGCAACGGTGGCCATCTTGCCTTCCTCCTGGAGGGTGGGGAGCTTGCGCTGTCCTACCGCTTCGTAAAACTTTTAGAAATGGTCTAGTTTTTCGATACGATCGCTTGTAAGTCTATCGAGACTCGAAGTTTAGCCAAGCGCCAAAAGATGTCAACGGAAACGATGCCCCGCGCCTCGTATTGAGTAATGCGAGAAACGGCGTTTCGCGGCGACTGGGCCTTTCTAAGCTATTGAAAATAGAGCATGTTACGCCATCGCGCCCGGGTTATACGAGACCGCACACCCGGATGGAAACAAGCACGTTGACCGCGCGCCAAGCCCCAATGTAGGCTCGCCATTCGCTGCCGCGCCGGCATCCAAACGCCGCGCGCGGCGGCGCAATCCGGCAAGGCCGGCCGTCGCGTACCTTCAAGAAGGGAGCTTCCAACCTGGTGAGTTCGCAGATGGGAGCGGAGGAGCGGGCCTCGGATGCGGCGCTCATCGAGCGAATCGCGCAGCGGGACGAAGCGGCGCTCGCCGCGCTCTACGACCGCTACGCCGCGATGCTCTCGTCCGTCCTCAATCGGATTCTGCGCGACACCCAGGCAGCCGAGGAAATCTTGCAGGACATTTTCTTCCAGCTCTGGCGCATGCCCTCGCGATTCGACGCGTCGCGCGGCTCGCTGCCCGGCTGGCTGCTCGTGATCGCGCGGAACCGCGCGATTTCCCGTCTGCGGCGGCACAATCCGGCGGCGGGCGACGAGCTCGGCGAAAATTCCGTCGTGCTGCCCGTGAATTTCGAAAGCGCGGTCGCGCAGAAACAGCTGCTAGATCGCGTGAAAGGCGCGCTCGACAATCTGCCGGCCGAGCAGCGCGCCTGCGTCGAGCTGGCGTATTTCGAGGGGCTCACGCACAGCGAGATCGCCGCGCGCACCGGCGACCCGCTCGGCACCGTGAAGACGCGCCTGCGCTCGGCGGTAGAGACGCTGAAACGTACGCTGCATGCGGCGGCGTCATGAACATGAATATGTTAGCGACATGACAAACGGTCACCCAACTCGCGACGAAGACTTCGATCTGCTGGCGCTCGGCGCGCTCGAAGGCGAAGAGCGGCAGGCGCTCGAGGCGCACGTGGCTTCGTGCGCCGATTGCGCGCGCAAACTTGCCGAGGCGCGCGGCCGCGTGGCGATGCTTTCGTTTGCGGCGCCGCCGGTGGCGCCGTCCGCCGCCGTCAAGCAGCGCCTGGTGGCGCAGATCCGCGGCGAGGCCGCGGCTGCGCCCGCTGGCCGGCCGCGAGCCGCGCGCGCACCCGAATCCGCACCAGCGCCCTTCGGCCGCTGGTGGAACGCGATCCTCGCCCCCGCGGCGGTCGCGCTCGCCGCGCTCACGATTTTCCTCTGGCACGAGAATCGCGCCCTCGATCGCCGGCTCGCGGCGTTGCACGCCTCGATGAGCCAGCAACAGCACCAGCTCGACGAGGCTCGCGAGGTCGCCGAGCTGATGACGTCGCGGAGCACCATCACCGTCCCGCTCGCGCAGCAGTCCGGCATGCCGAAAGGCAGCGCCCACGTGATGTACAACGCCCAAATGGGCATGGTGATGTACGACGGCGAAATCGCGCCCGCTCCCGCCGCGAAAACCTACCAGCTCTGGCTCGTCCCCGTGAAGGGCGATCCGATCAGCTTGGGCGTCTTCGGCGGGCAGCCGGATCACTGGATGATGAAGGTGCCCGAGGGAATGCCGCCGAAATGGTTTCAGGTGACGCTCGAGCCGGCCGGCGGCATGCCGCACCCCACCGGCCCCATGGTCCTGATGGGCATCGTCTCCTGATTTCCGACGAGGCAACGCCGCTGCCAGTGTCGCAGGCGGAAGCGTGAGCCTCCCCAGGAGGGCGGGGCTTCCAGCCCCGCCAAAAGAATCGCGCGCGAAGCGCGCTTCCTTTGCGCAGCTTTACCCGCAGCATGTAGTGTTTTCCTTCCGGCCAGGGCGAGCATTCGCGCTCTTCCCGTGCACCCTCCCGAAAAATGTTTGTTGTAGCCTCCGGCCCGTCCCTGCGGTATAACCGAAGGTGCCCGGCTGAGGGAGCTTGGCGCCTTTTTTCGCGACCGATTCACCCATCTCCACGACAACCACCTTGCAGCCCGAATCGAAGAGCGGTTCGCGGAAAAGGCCAGCTGGACGAGCCACAATCTCTGAGGGAGGAAATCATGAGGAAGGCCATCAGCATGTTCGGTCTGCTCGCGCTGTTGGGCGCGGCGATCAGCGTAGCCGGCGTCACCACACGCGCCAGCGACAAGGCGATGACGTGGACCGGTTGGATCAGCGACAGCCACTGCGGCGCCAAAGGCATGAGCGCGGACCACAAAGCCTGCGCCGAAACCTGCGTCAAGACCAAGAACGCCAAGTGGGTCTTCGTGAACGAGAAGACCAAGCACGTTATCCCGATCGCCAATCAGGATTCCATCGTCCCCGACGATGCGCTCGGCCACCCCGTAAAGGTCACCGGCCACATCGCGAAGGGCGTCCTCACCATCGATAAACTAGAAGCCGCAAGCTAACTCGCGCCACTTTGCCTTTGACGTTTCGGGTGCCCCATCCTCGTTTTGTGAGGGTGGGGCCCTTTCTTCTCTTCGCCCTGCCACCCGCCACCAACAACCTGCGCCCTAAATCTTCGGAATCTTCTCCACGCCCATATACCCCCGCAGCGCCTCGGGAATCACGATGGATCCATCGGCCTGCTGATAGTTTTCCACAATCGCGATCCACGTCCGCCCGACCGCCAGCCCCGACCCATTCAGCGTGTGGACGAACTCCGATTTCCCGCCGCCGCCCTTCGCCTTGAATCGAATCCCCGACCGCCGCGCCTGAAACGCCTCCGTATTCGAGCACGACGAAATTTCCATGAATTCGCCCGACGACGGCAGCCACACCTCGATGTCGTACGTCTTCGACGACGCGAATCCCATGTCGCCCGTGCACAGCAGCACGACGCGATAATGCAGCCCCAGCTTCTGCAGCACCAGCTCCGCGCTGCGCACCAGCGACTCGAGCTCGTCGTAGCTCTGCTCCGGCCGCGTGAATTTGAATAGCTCCACCTTCTGGAACTGGTGCTGCCGCTTGATCCCGCGCGTGTCTTTCCCCGCCGCGCCCGCCTCGCTGCGGAAGCACGCCGTCCACGCGCACATTTTCACGGGCAGCGTGTCCGCGTCCAGCGTTTCCTCGCGGTGATAGCTCATCAATTCCACTTCCGATGTCGGCGTCAGCCACAGGTCCGTGCCTTCGAGGTGAAACATGTCCGCCGCGAATTTCGGCAGCTGCCCCACGCCCGTCAGCGATTGCGTGTTGACCAAGAACGGCGGCAGTATTTCCGTGAATCCGCTTTCGCGCGTGTGGACGTCCAGAAAGAAATTCGCGATCGCCCGCTCCAGCCGCGCTCCCAGCGCCTTATAAACGACGAACCGCGAGCCCGCGATCTTGATCGCCGCCTCGAAATCGAGAATCCCCGCGCCCTCGCCCACCTCCCAGTGCGGCCGCGGCGCGAAATCGAATTTCGGCGGCGCGCCCCACCGCCGCACCTCGACGTTATCCGCCGCCCCGTGCCCCACCGGAACGCTCGCGTGCGGAATATTCGGCACCGTCAGCATGAATTGCTTCAGCTGCTCGTCCAGCTCCGCAATCCGCTCGTCGTTCCGCTTCAGTTCCTCCGCGAGCGCCTTCATCTGCGCGAGGATCGGATTCAGCTCGGTGACCCGCACGTCCAGCGCGGGCTGCCCACCCTCGGCCTCCGCGGCACGAACCTTCTTCTGCAAGCGCGCAATCTCTTCGCTGGCCTTGTTGCGCTCCGCTTTCTTCGTTTCGGTCGCGTGAATGATTTTGCGCCGCTCGCCGTCGATCGCGCGAAACGCATCGAGATCGACCGTCACGCCGCGGTCCCGCGCCATCTTCTCCAGCACATCCAGGTGTTCCCGCACATATCCAAGATCAAGCATAGGGACACAAGAATAGCGGAAACCCGCGATTCGTGAATAGTGACTTCTGAGTCGTGCAGCGCGAATCGCAACTCAGGTTTAAATGTAGCGCCGCGGCCTTAAGCGCGGCAGCCGTTGCTTTTGTAGCGGCCGCCTTGCCGTTAGGCGGGCGCATTTTCCCGGTTCTTTGCCGTAGCCTTACGCTGTCATCCCGAACTCGCCGCATTCTGGCGGGTGAGGGATCTGCTTTTGCCCTTGGCTTCGCGCTTCGCACGGGAACCTTGACAACATACTCGGAGTCTGATATATCGGAGTCCGAGTATGGCAATGGCGCCCAAGGACGAACTGAAATCGCTGCTGCCGCTTTCGCCCGCGACGCTGCACATCCTGCTGGCCCTGGCGGCCGAGGACCGCCACGGCTACGGCATCATGCTGGAGGTGGCGCGGCAATCGCAGGGGCAATACGAGCTGGGCCCCGGCACGCTCTACGACAATCTCGAAAAACTGATGCGTCGCGGGCTCGTCAATGAAGCCGCGCGGCGATCGGCGAACGAAGACCCGCGGCGGCGCTATTACCGGCTCAGCGCGTTTGGACGGCGCGTGCTTTCCGCCGATCTGGTGCGGCTTCGAGGCGTCCTGAAGGAAGCGAAGGCGGCCATGTCCGAAATCAAATCGAGCGAATCGACATGAGGCGATTTCTCTATCGCGCGCTGATCGCGCTGCATCCGCCGCGCTTCCGGGAACGCTTCGGCGACGAGATGATGTGCGTTTTCGACGAGGCAGGGCCGGAGCGCACGGCGCGGCTCTTCGCCGACGGCGTCCTATCGCTCGCGCGGCAATGGCTGCTGCGTTCGAACCTCTGGAAAATGGCCGCGGGCGCGACGATCAGCGCGCTGCTGCTCTGCGCGTGGGGAAACGCGATGGCCTACGGGGTCGATGTGTCGCTAATGCGCGGGCGCTCGTGGCACGACCGGCTGATGATGAGCCCGTGGCTCGGCGAACCCGCGAAGCCGTTCAACGAAGCCGAATTCGAGCGCGAGGCCTCGCAGGCGGTGGCCATCCTCGCCGGGATTCGCAGAACAGATGCGCGAAAGCAAAACTCGCGACGACACGACGCCCCGCCCGCCGAACCCATTCCCTCCGGCAATACTCTCCCAAACAAAGGCTTCTGATGGAGCCCGCGCTCGAGGCGAGAGGCCTCAGGAAATGCTACACGGCAGCGCCCGCCGTGAGCGACGTCACGTTCGGCTTACGCGCCGGAGAAGTGCTCGGGTGCCTGGGGGCGAACGGCGCTGGAAAAAGCACGATTGTGAAGATGCTCACGGGATTGTCGGAGCCGACGCGCGGGCAGGTGCTGGCGTCTGGTGCGAGCATTCACAAGGATCTCGTTGGGTACAGGCGGCGGCTCGGCTACGTGCCGGAGGAGCCGGAGCTCTACGCCTACCTTTCGGGCTGGGAGTATCTGGAAATGGTGGGCACACTGCGCGGGATGCCGCGCGCGCAGATGACAAAGAAAATCGACGCGCTGCTCGCCCTTTTTTCGCTGGCGCCGCACAGGCATTCGGCGATCGGATCGTATTCGAAAGGGATGCGGCAACGCATCCTCCTGGTCGCGGCGCTGCTGCACGATCCGGAAATTCTGATACTCGATGAGCCGCTCTCGGGGCTCGACGTGGTGTCGGCGATGATCGTCAAGAGCCTGATCAAGACGCTCGGCGAGCGCGGCAAAGCGATTTTTTATTGCTCGCACGTGCTCGAGGTCGTGGAGAAAGTGTGCACGCACGTGATGATTCTGAGCAAGGGCAGGGTCGTCGCGCACGCCGCAACGCCTGACCTGCACCGAATGGTGGGCAAGGATTCGCTCGAGCAGGCATTTGTCCATCTAGTGGCGGATCGGGACGCGGAGCAGACCGCAAGCGAGATTGTGGAAGTGATGGGCGGCGCGGCGTAGGCGCGTTTTCGATGGATCGCGATGGAATCGGCGAAGCAGCACTGGGAGAAGCTTTCGCAGGGGCCGTTTGCGCGGCTCGTGCGCCACTGCGTGGACCGCATCTTTTCCGGAAGCGAGGGCGTGGAACCCGGCGAACTCGATCTCAGCATCGCGACGATTCTGGCGCTGCTCGCGACGCCGGGCGCTTTCGTCTCGCTATTCTGCATGGACCACTATGGGTCGCTGCTGCTGTTCCTGCGAGGCCAGCAGATCCGGTTCGACCCGTACGCGGAGTCTGTGAGCGACGAATACTTTTTCATCGTGCTTGCGATGGTGGTGGCTGGCGGCGTGGCGGTTTGGAAGTGGGACCGATTAGTGCCGGATCGCTGCGATTATTCGAATTTGGCTCCGCTTCCCATTGCGAGCAGCCGCATTTTTCTGGCGAATTTGGCGGCGCTTTCGATGCTAGCCGTGGTTCTCTCGCTCGACGTAAACGCGGTTTCGTCGTTCTTATTTCCACTGGTTGTTTGCGCGCAGCAGACGTCTCATGTGTTCGTGGTATTCCTCGTCACTCACACCGCAACCATCGTTGCGGCGAGCGCGTTCGGATTTCTGGCGGTTTTCGCGCTGCTCGGCATTCTCATGGCGCTGCTGCCCTACCGCGCTTTTCGCAAAGCGTCGATTTATGCGCGCTGCGCCATCGTCTTTGCGCTGATGGTGCTCTTTGCGACGAGCTTTTCCGTGCCGCGCAAGATGCAGCACCTTCGAAATGTTTCGCATGCGTGGGTGCGGCTGCCGCCGCCCGCGTGGTTTCTCGGAATGTGCCAGATTCTGCGCGGACAGAAAGGTGCGGCTTTGGCTTCGCTCGGCGGTGCGGCGATTGTGGGGCTGCTCGGCGCCCTGCTGCTTTCTCTCGCGGCGTATTCTTTGTGCTACGCGCGATGTTTCGTGCAGAGCGCCGAAACCATGGCGAATCTGCCCGCCGGGCGCGCCGGGCGCGCGTCTCTGGCTTTTCGTTTGCTCGACGCGCTGTTTCTGAAGAGTGCATTCCAGCGCGCCTGCTATCGATTCGCTTTTAGGACGATCTTTCGGAGCGAAGAGCAGGCGTTTGCGCTCGGGGGGATCCTGAGCCTCGGGATTGTGATCGCCTCGCAGACGGTGTTGCCGGCCATGAGCAAGAAATCATTGCCGACTACGACCAGCGTAGTCCCGTCGCCGGAAGTTCTGAGCGTCCCTCTGATTGTGGGGTTTTTCTTGATCCTCGGCTTGTGGTTGGCTTGCGCGATCCCGGCGCCGTTGCGTGCGAACTGGGTGTTCCGATTCCACGTCAATTCTCGATCGCACGAGTGCGGGCCGCTGGCGAGAAAAATCGTTCTTACATTTGTGGTCCCGGGACTGGCGGCGGTTTGCCTGCCCGTCTATTCGCATTTCTGGGGCTGGCGGGTTGGCGTGATTCACACGGCGCTGGTCGCGGTCTGGTGCGTGCTCCTGATGGAGGGATTGCTCGTTAGATTCCGGAAAATTCCGTTCACCTGCTCGCTTCCGAAATTCAGGAGCCATGTAATTGTCAGCGTGCTGCTGCTGGTGCTCGGCTATTTTGCGTTTACATCGTTGACGGCGACGGTCGAGAGCTGGGCGCTTGTCGATCCGCTTTCGTTCGTCGTGTTTGTCCCTGTCGTGCTGGGCGTTTCGATTACGCTCTACCGTCGGCGAAAAACGATGATGGAGAGCGATCGCCGGATCCTATTCGAGGAGCAATCGGTGACCGTGGTTGAGGTGCTGAATCTGGGCGGGTAAGCGCGTTGTGGCGGAAGACGACTGCGGCAGCCTCAAAAACTACAGCAAGTGGACCCTCAACTCTCAACTTAGTCATCATCCTCATGCATGATCTCCGCGAAGAACCTTACCGGATTTCCCGTGCGCAGCTTGCGGCAAATCCGAAAGAGCGAATCCTGTTCCCGCGCATCGAGCGCCCGCATCAGCGCGTGGACGTACTTCGAGTGCCGGGGCAGCATGCGCCGGACGAGCCGCTTTCCTTCCGCCGACATTCCCACCACGGTCATTCGCCGCCCGCGGCGTTCTTCGCTGCGCCTCGATTTCGCCAGGTGCGCTCGCTTCCATTCCACCGGAGGCAGCCTCACCACTGCGCGGCGTAACCATCCTCGCCCTTCGAGCCGCGCGATCAGGTGGACCATGTTGTGGTGCTCGCTCCTTTGCCGCCGGCCCACTTCCGCGACGGGCAGCGCTCCCTCCCGGTGCAGCAGGTACAGCAGCTGGAATTCCCTCATCGTCACCTCAAAGGCCTCCAGCGGCAGCCGCAGTTCCGCCCTCAGCCAGTTGGCCGCCTCCAGCAGCTCCATATACCCCCGAAAGGCCCGATCGCTCCGCTCCTCCCGGGTTGGGAACCTCGTCATGGTGCCAAATCCTGCCAAAATTGGCTTTTTCTGGCTTTTTAAGCCTTTATAACCGCCCGACGAATACACGCTTCATATACTCATCGGAGCCAGGATTTCATCCGTTGAAATACCTACGCAGGAATATTTCGGCAATCGCCAACGGCACCCAGCAAAAACGCCCGCCTAAGAACGAGGCGGCCGCTACAACGTCAACGGCAAACCGAAGAATGCCGCGCGTGAAGCGCGGCGCTACATGAGGAAATGGCGGCGCGCCTTGGAGTGCTGATTTTCTCCGAATGTAGCGCCGGGCTTTGAGCCCGGCAGTCGTTGTCTTCATGCCGTGAGGTAGCGTTTCGAGATTTCGGCGATGTTGCGGGCGCCGGCGAGGCGCATGGTCATTTCGAGTTCGGCGTCGAGGTGCTGGAAGACGGCTTGCACGCCCATCCATCCGCCGAGCGCGAGGCCGTACAACAGCGGGCGGCCGATGGCGACGGCATTCGCGCCGAGCGCGAGCGCCTTGAAAACGTCCTGACCGCGGCGCACGCCGCCATCAATGAGAATCACGCCGCGGCCGCGGACCGCATCGACGATGCGCGGCAGGGCGGCGATCGATGCGGAGACGTCGTCCAGCTGGCGGCCGCCGTGATTCGATACCTGCACGCCCGCGCAGCCGTGGTCCATGGCCGCGGCGGCGAGCTCGGGCGTCAGCACTCCTTTCAGCAGCACGGGCAGGCCGGTCGTCTTCTGAATGAACTCGACGTCGTCCCAGCCGAGATCGCTCTTGAATCCCATGCGGCCGTAGGCGGTGTTCTGCCCGGCGAAATTTCCGGCGGGCAGCGGCGAACGGAAATGATTGCGGGTGTCGGTCTCGCGGTTGCTCGCGACGACGGTATCGATCGTGAAGTCGATCGCGCGGTAGCCCGCGGTCTTCGCACGGCCGAGAAGCTCGGCGGCGGCGCCGCGATCGGACGGCATGTACAGCTGAAACCATTTCGGGCCGGGCGAGGCCTGCGCGATTTGCTCGAGCGAGAGATTCGAGGGCGTGGCGGCGATGTAGAGCGTGCCGGCGGCGTCCGCGCCTTTCGCGGAGCCGGCCTCGGCGGTGGCGTGCGCCATGCCGTGCGCGGCCATCGGCGAAGGGACGATCGGCATGGAGATTTTCGTCCCGAGCAGCGTGATCGAGCGGTCGGCGGCGGCGTAGCCCGAGAGGTAGTGCGGCGCGATCGTGAGGCGCTTGTAGGCGGCCTCGTTTTCGCGCTTCGTCCATTCATCGCCGGCGGCGCTCGAGATGTAGCCGAAGCCGCCCGGCGGAATCACTTTTTGCGCCGCGGCTTCGAGCTCACGGAGATTGATGATCTCGATGGCTTTGATTTCCGTGGGCGCGGCGTAGCCCGGCACGGTCGAGGTTTGCGGCGGCGCGGGCGTCGGGGGCGGCTCTTCGGCGGCGAGGGCCGTGGGCAGCGCGGTCGAGAAAGTGACCGCGGCGGCGGTGGCGGAAAGAAAATCGCGGCGATTGCGATTCATGGCGTGTCCTCCGGGCGGATCGCGATTACAGACGCGATCGAATCGCGCGGATGATAGCACGGGAGAAGCAGTGGCGAGTGGCTAGTGACGAGTGGCTAGAGAGGGCTTTCGCAGTTCCCTTTGTAGCGGCCTTGCGCCGTCATCTCGAATTCCTCGCATCCGGCGCTACGTTCACATCTCGACGCCCGCGCTGCCACAGAACGCCGTCATTCTGAGGCCCGCCCTTGGCCGAAGAATCTCTCCCCGCTGTTTCTAGCCACTCGCCACTAATCACTAGCCACTGCTCTCGTCAGATCGCGATGGCGATTTTGCCGAAGAAATTGCCGGAGGCTTGGAGGTGGAAGGCGTCGAGGGCCTGGTCGAAGGGGAAAACTTTGTCGACGACGGGCTTGATGCGATTGATTTCGATGGCTCGAATCAGCTGATCAAGGGTGGCGCGCGTGCCGACGCCGATGCCGTGCAGGCTGCCGCGCTTGAACATGAGGTCGTGCGGGTCGGCGTGGCCTTCGTTGCCCGCGAGGACGCCGATCAGCGAGACTTTGCCTTCCCAGGCGAGGCACTGGAACGAGCGCTGCAACGTATTCACGCCGCCATTTTCGATCACGCAATCGACGCCGCGCCCGCCCGTGAGCGCGAGGACTTCCTTTTCCCAATCCGGATGCGATTTGTAATTCACGCCGTCGGAGGCACCGAGGCTTTTGGCGCGCTCGATCTTGGCGTCGCTCGAGGATGTGACGATCACGCGCGCGCCCGCCGCATGCGCGAATTGCAGCGCGAACGTCGAGACGCCGCCGGTGCCGAGGCAGAGGACGGTATCGCCCGGCTTGATGCGCTTGCCGGCGTTCATCAGCGCGTTCCACGCGGTGGGGCCGGCGCACGGGAGCGTGGCGGCTTCTTCGAACGAGAGGCTTGGCGGCATCGCGACCAAGCCGTCTTCGTGCAGGACAATCATTTCGGCGAGAGTGCCGTCGAGCGGGGCGCCGAGCGCGCCGCGGTTTTTCGGAGGCGCGCCGTCGATCCACACCTGAAAAAATGTGGGCACCACGCGATCGCCAACCTTGAAGCGCGTGACGCCGGGGCCGACGGCGACCACTTCGCCCGCGCCGTCCGAGCAGGGAATCGTGGGGCGCGTGAGATTGGTGTGATATGCGCCCGTCACGATCGCGTGATCGCGATAATTCAGCGCGGCCGCCCGCAGGCGGACGAGGACCTCGAGCGGACCGGGCGCGGGATCGGGACGCTCGACGCGGCGAATTCCGTCGATGGCCGTAGGGTTGGGAGAGATTTCGTAGGCCTTCATACGCGCGCTCAGAAAAGCTGGATGTGGCCGAAGATGATGACGAGCGCGACCAGCACGAGCACGAAAACGAACGATCCCACGATGGTGATCCCGGCGACCCACATGTCGTGCGCGGCCTTGCGCGCGGCTTCCGCTTCCCTTTTTTGGAATTCGGCGCGCGCCTCGACGCTCATCGAATTCGGGTTCATTCCTTGGCTTGAGTTCATCGCTGGTAGCTTACTTCGCCGAGCGCGGATGTCAATGGTGACATGCATGCCAATCACGGCGTGGAAATTCACGGACGGCGCTCTCCGGCCCGGGGTGGGCGAGCCGGAGAGCGGAAGCGCGCTAGAACGTCAGGTGCAGCGACATCTGAAGGAAACGGCTGCTGCCGATTGTGCCGGAGATTACTCCGTAGCCCCTCGAAGTTGAAGGGGTCGTCGTGTAACAAGGCACGGGGTTGTAGCAAGGGTTCAGCGAGAAGTCGGAATACGGCGCATCGAGGCTCGGGTGATTGAAAATGTTGAACGCGTCGAATTCATACTTCAGTTTGAAGCGCTCGCTGAGATTGAAATTCTTGAAGACGGAGAAATCGAAACGCGTTTCGAACGGGGCCCGGAAGATGTTGCGGCCCGTGGTGCCGAAGCCAGTTTCGAAGTTGTCGCAAACCTGATAGCCGCTGATGGTCTGGCAGGGCGGTATGCCGTTCGAGCCGTCCGTCGGCAAGACATAGGGAACAGAGAAGTCGTTGGGATTTACTCCACCGCCCGGCGTCTTGGCCTGGGCGGGGGTAATTCCCGGAGCCAGAGGAAGAATCGGGTTGGTGACGAAGTCATCGGCGCTGTAGAAAAGTCCGCCGGCCGTTCCGGAGAAGTCGATGATGCTGTACGGCTCTCCGCTTTGCAAGACGGTGACTCCGGTAACGCCCCAGCCGTTCACGGCGGCATCGAGGAGACCCGAGGCCTGTTTCATGGTCGGCAGGTCGTAGAGGTAGCTGATCGTGAACACGTGGGGCCGATCAAAATCGGACGACGCATACGAGGTGCGCGGATTCAGCGGGTTGTTGCCGTTGAAGAAGAGACCGGCGCCAAGCCCGCTTCCCTCGTCAAGAGTGTGAGAGTAGGTGTAAGAAGCGTTCACCTGCAAGCCGTGACTCATTCTCTTCGTCACGCCCAATTGCAGGGCGTTGTAGAAGGAAATTCCGTTTGCGGTCCACAAGTCGCCATTCGGATTGATGCCGATGTAGGGCGTGCGGAGGTCGACGTTGCCGTCCGAGAAAGAGTAGTCGCCCACCCACGTCTGCACTTCCTCCGCCGGGAGCTGGAAGCAGGTCGGCGACGCATCATTGTAACCATCGCAATTCGATCCGTTCGCGGCCAGATAGCCGTAGGAATAGATCTGATTGTTGATGGGATGCGTTGGCGTGGCGATTCCGGGCTGGTTGAAGGGAATGGGCAACAACTCATGCACTCCGCGATTTCCCAAATAACCCAGCGTAGCGGTGAGGTCGTTTCTGGGCTGCCACTGCAAATCGAGGCTCCAGTTCTCGGAGTACGGCAGTTTGTTGGTGGGATTGTATCCGCCAAAGAGGAACGGGCGTTTCTCTCCCGAGTTCACGTTGCAGTAAGGCTGGTTAGGCTGTTGCAACCCGGGCGCTGTGGCCTGCTTGCATGCGGCCATTTGGCGCATGTCGGGAACGAGAGCCGCAAGGGCGCTTAGCGAGTTTGGCACCGGCGGCAGCGTGGTCCCAAAGGGCCCGGCGGACAGGCAATTCTGGCTGCTCGCACAAGACGTGTTGAGCGGGATGGTGAAGGGCTGCTGGGTGGTGACGCTGAACGGCCCGCTGATACCGAGACCGGCGCTGGCGGAGAGTTCCGTGAAGTATTCGCCGCGATCGTAGAACATTCCGAAGCCGGCGCGGACAACGAAATTCTTGCGCGGACTCCATGCGATCCCGATGCGCGGCGCGAAACCCCACTGGCGTCCCGTCAAGGTCGAGGGACCAACACCTTTCGTCCCGAAGGTTTTGTTGATCGCCGGAACGACGATCCCGATGCCGGGTGTTCCATTCACGGGGTTGAAGGTATCGGTTGCCAGGTTATATCCGTAGTCCTGAGGATAGAAATTCGTCATCAAGCCGTTCGCCTCATAGAGGGGGCCGTCCCAATCCCAGCGCACGCCGTATGTGACGCTGATATTCGGCGTCACCTTGAAGGCGTCCGCGGCGTAGAGACCGACCTGCTTCGAGCGGAAGTGCCGGTTCGTCTCGCCGTCGAGAAGCAGTCCGCTGCTGTGATCCGAACCAAGCGTGCCGGTGAGGAAATCCGCGATGGTGTTGAAATTGAATATTGCGACGTCGTTCTCGCGATTCTCGACGTTGAGCTGGGTGTAGTCGAAAGTTCCGCCGAAAGACAGCGTGTGCTTCCCGAACACCCATTCGTATTTGGACGACCCTTCGAATTGATTCTGAAAGACGCCGGCATTCGCGAAGTTCGTCGAGGGGCCGATCGCCATGGTGTTTCCGCCGTAGGGATCGACGAGGGACCCGTCTGAGTTGAAGGCTCCCGCGTCCGCGTTGTTGATGTTGATGCCTGGGAAGAGCTGGCCGCTGGGGAGAGTGATGCCCATGGAAGAGGGAGTAAACGGCTGAGCCGTGGTGGCGTTGGCGATTTCGCGAATAAATCCGAATCTCTGTTCCCAGGTGGTGTTGGGAGTAAGCACGGTCGTGTTGTCGAGCGAGAAAACCTGGCTGCCGGCCTGAAGCGTCTCCGGAAAACCTGCCACGTGGCTTACGGCGAAAGGAGCAGCCGTCGGATTCCGCTGGAAATAATACTTCGCGGCGAGGCGATCGCTGGAACTGAAATTATAATCAATATTTCCGTTCACCTGATTGGCCTTGAAGGTGCTGGCCGGCCCGCGAATTTCGGAGTTGAAATATTGACCCGTGGTTTCGCCGTTGGCGGCGCTCGATGCGAGCGTCTGCGAAGGAATGAGGTACTGTCCATTCGAAAGCTTTGCCTGGAAAAGCTTTAAGGCCGCAGGATCAACCTGGGCGACCGTGATGCAGGCGGGGTTGGGGTACCCGCACTGCTCGGCGGCGTTTACCAGATTCACCAAGTCGGTCGCGTCACGATTTGAATCGGTGAGGCCCTGAAGCGTAGGAACGCCGCTAAACGCTCCACTCAGAGCGTCGCTGACGTTCTGGCGCTGGTAGGAAACAAAGAAAAACAGTTTGTCCTTCTTAATGGGTCCGCCGAACGCTCCACCGAAAACACTCCTGTGCAGCGGAGGCGCATTGCCGTTGTAGAACTGTTCTATGGCCGATTTCGCGAGAAAGGTCGGCTTCGCATCGAGAGCGCTATTCTGCAGGTAGCCGTAGGCCTGGCCATGGTACGAATTGGTTCCCGACATCGTGGTCAGCTCGACGTGAGCGCCGCTATTCTGACCCATGGAAGCGTCGTACATCGAGGTGGTGACCTGCAGTTCCTGGATGGTTTCCGGCGGCGGCGTCGGTAGACCTTCACCGATGGCATCGAAGACCGAAGTGTTCGTTTGCACCTGGCCGCCGGTGCCGAAGATTTCGCCCGTGTTCAGGGTAAACCGGCTGTCGGCGATGTTGCTGGTGGAGTTGCCATTGAAGAGGTTGTTCGCGTTCACCGAATTAAACGTGAAGCTGTTGCTCGTGTCGCGCTGGCCATTGGCCACGATGCCCTGGTTGCCGAGGCCCTCGTTGCTGCCCGAGCCGGAGAGGAAGTCGGCGCTGGTGCCGGGCGCGAGAATGGCGAGTTGGGTGAAACTGCCCGTGCCGAGAGGAACGGACTGGATGACGTCGGTTCCCAGCGTGTAGCCGTTGGATGTGTCGGTCTGGTTGAGCAGCGGCGTGGCATTCACGGTGACAGAGGTTGTGATCTCTCCGGGCTGGAGGCTCGCGTTGACGGTTGTCGTCAGGTTGCCTTGGACGAGAATCTGCGGGTAGACCGCCTTCTCGAATCCCTGCTTGGTGATGGTGACCTCATAGGTGCCGATGGGCAGGGCGGCCACGCTAAACGAGCCGTCGCCCTTCGTTTGGGCTGTGACCGTCAGGTTTGTGCCAACGTTGCGCGCACTGATGCCTGCTTGCGGCACGACCGCGCCGCTGGAATCGGAAACAATGCCGTCGATCGAACCGAGCGTCTGCTGAGCGTATACAGCGGAAGGAACGAATGCATAGATTGCAAGAAGAAGAATCGCGGCACACCCAACGCACACCCGCAAAGATCGCGTCATAGCACACCCCTTATGAATTATCTGCCGGCTGCCAATTGCGGCCGACCCACACCCCATCCAACCCGTACGACACGTGCTGTTCGGCCCAAATTCACCACAACCTAAGTAATGCGTCGGTATGTCTAAATGAAGAAAGCTGCGTTAATAGACGGTGAATGAGTGGAAAGCACGGCCAGCCTCGCAAGAAACGCGGATTATCGTTTCGGGGATGGGTGCCGTCAAGTAGAAAAAATCTATCCAACGCCGGGCGGTTTGCTGATGGGTCGCGTGCAAAAGACGATGACGGACGCACCGTCGCTGCCTTATGATCGGCGCTCATCGGGTGTGTCTTGGAGTGGCGGGGAATGGAGCGGAGTCGCATAGTGATCAAACATTTGCGGAAAATGATTCGTGCCGCCTGTATTTGTTGCGCCATCTTGATGGCGACGCAGGCGCAAGCCCCGGCCGTTCCTGCCGTTATCGCCGTCGATCATGGAGCGAATTCGGCGGCGCAACAGGCGAAGCACTACGTGATCCTCGTTTCGCTCGACGGCTTTCGCTACGATTATACTGCGAAATTCGGCGCGCCGAATCTGGAGCGGCTTGCGGCGGAAGGAGCGAGCGCGCCCGAAGGGATGATCCCTTCGTTTCCGTCGGTCACATTTCCGAATCACTACACGATCGTCACCGGGTTGTACCCGGAGCACCACGGCATCATCGAAAACAATTTCTACGATCCGGCGCGCAAGAACACGTACCAATCGAGGAAGCTGGATACGGTTGGCGACGGGAGCTGGTATGGCGGCGTCCCGCTCTGGTCGCTCGCCGAGAAACAGGGCATGCGCAGCGCGTGCTTCTTCTGGCCGGGCTCGGAGGCGGAAATCGCGGGCGGGCGTCCTTCCTATTACCTGCATTTCGACAACACATTTCCCGACGAGAAGCGCATCGATCAGGTGATCGCCTGGCTGAAGTTGCCGGCGGCGCAGCGGCCGCATTTCATCACGCTCTATTATTACGAGCCGGACCATACGGGGCACGAGGCGGGTCCCGACAGCGCGCAGACCGGGGATGCGGTGCATCACGTGGACGCTTTGATGGGCACGCTGATGGCGGATTTGAAGACGGTCGATTTGCCGGTCGATCTGATTGTGGTGTCGGATCACGGGATGGCGACCGTGCAGGGCGACTGGATCGATCTCGACCGCTACGCCGACCTCTCGAAATTCGTGACGGTTGGCTCGCTGCTCTACGCGCCGGACGAACAGGCCGCCCAGCGCGCCTACACCCAATTGCGCGGAGCGAGCGATAAGTTTGTCGTCTATCGGCGGCGTGACGTACCCGCCTATCTGCATTTCAACAGTAATGCGAGGATTGGCGATCCGGTGGTGATTCCCACGGGGCCGTATTTGATTCGCGCGCATGCGCCCGACAAACCAGTGGCGCCGCCGAAGGGCGAGCATGGCTACGATGCGTCGAAGATGAAGTCGATGCGCGCGATTTTCTATGCGGCCGGGCCCGATATTCGCGCGGGATATAAGTTGCAGGCGTTTCATAATGTCGACGTGTATCCGCTTGTCGCGCATATTCTCGGGCTGAGGATCGGGCACATTGACGGCGCGCTGGCGCCGCTGCGGCCGATTCTGCGGGCTTCGCCGGAGAAATAGTGCACCTCACGCACCCTTCACGAAAAACGTGAAGGGCTGCGGCACTCGTCCATTGCGTCACTGCTCACAACGAAGTCTGGGTGTGAATTGCGGGCGTCACTCAGAGCCGGAGAGATCCTTCGCTGCGCTCCCTTCCTTCGTCAGGGCAGGCAGGATGACGGACGCACGCGGCGTTAACGGTGGGAGGAGGTGGGGGCGCGCCAGCGTTGCTCGAGTGCGGGGATGATGGCGCCGCCGACGTTGGCGAGGTTGGCGTCGGGTAGCGGCGGGCGCTCGGCGCGCGGGTTGATCGAACGAATCAGCGAGCCGAGCAGGTTGAACGCGGCGCTCGCTTTTGCGGCGAATGAGACGCGCGGCTTTTTGCCGTTGGCGCGCACCATGAGGACGGTGACGTCGTCGTCGGTGAGATTTTCGGCGTGGCGGTCGGCGATTTCGGCGAGCAACGTGTCGATCATTTTGCTTGGGGGAACATCGCCGAGCAGCCGCGTGATGCGCAGCAGGCCTTCCTCGCCAAACATTTCGCCATCCGCATCGCGCGACTCGATCAGCGCGTCGGTGTAGGCGAGCAGGCAATCGCCGTCCGCGAGCTCGATATCGAAATGCGCGTATTCGGTGATTGCGATGATGCCGAGAGGGAGATCTTGCGGGCCGGCCGAGGCGTCGGGACCTTGGGCGCCGAGAAAATTCCATTGCTGGTCGGCGGCGCGATAGAGCAGCGGCCGCGGATGCCCGGCGTTGGAGAGGATCAGGCGGCCGGTCGGCGCAAAGAACGTGCCCACGATCGCCGTGGCAAATGAACCCGCGCGCGACAACGCGGCGAACTCCCGATTCAGCTGGCGCACGAATTCAGTTTGGTCGAGGTGGTTGACGAAGCGGCGCATCAGCGTGCGCAGATCGGCGGCCGTGGCGGCGACTGTGTTGCCGTGGCCCGAGACGTCGGCCAGCAGAAGGCGCGTGATGCGGCCTGTCGCGCAGCTGGAGGCGTAGTAGACGTCGCCGCCGCGCTGCGCTTGTTTGTAGGGCTTGCTGTAGACCCAGGCGTCCAAGCCGCCAAGCTCGACGGTGCGCGCCGTGAGCTGGCTGCCACCCCACACTTCCATGCACTGCATCTGCTGCAATGGTTGGTCAGCCACGAAGCGATTATACCGGAATTGGGGATTCCGGTTGGTTGACGACAGCGAGGCGAAGCGGG
>JBKQNJ010000105.1:0-15654 GCA_052146315.1 Candidatus Acidiferrales bacterium
CCTTGGTGAAGAGCATCTGTTCGATGTTTGTGAAAAGCTGGTCGGGTGCGAGATCGCTTTCGCCGGTAGCAGCGCGGCGCAGCATGCGCACGTGGAGCACGACGATCTCCGCCTCTCTCTTCTTGGCACGCCGCAGGGCAGCCTCGAGCGGATATAGTGCATAGTAGGTGCTGATCGGGACGAGGACGTTCCCTGGCTTCACGCCGACGTTTTCCGGCGTCAGGTCGCCAGCCTGAGAAAGATTGAACTTGTCGAGCTCGGCGTGGGATTGGGACTTGCTCTTCGTCACCTTCTCGGATATTTCGAAAACCGCAAAAAAGATAATCGTGAAGGCGACTCCCGAGACGGTGGCGACCTGCTTCGTAAAGAGATTGATGAAGCACAGTGCAAACAGGGAGAGCGTAATCAGCGCCACGCCCACGGGAATTTCGATGCTTCCGATCTTCGGATTGAGGGGTACCTTGAACTCCCGCTGGCCCGGCTGCTTGAATCGCAGCACGAGAACCGCCAGCCCCTTCATGGCGAAGCTCCACATCACCCCGAACGCATAAGCCTCGCCCAGCAGGAAGATGTTGCCGCGGCTCAGGATGATCGTGAGGATTTGCAGCCCCACGACCAAGTTCAGGATGCGATACGATGTGCCGAAGCGGCGGTGCGGGCTGCGAAACCAGTCGGGAAGGATCCCGTCTTCGGAAACCCGGTTCAACACCCCGTTTGAACCCACGATAGCGGTATTCACGGCTCCCGCCAGCATCAGAACGCCCACCACCACTACGAAGATTCGGAATGCCAATCGGAGCTGCAAGGGCCCGACCAGGTTCATTGCAAGGCCGCTGATCGGGTTGTCGGAAAAGCTGCCGCGCACGGAATCAGGGATGATCATCACCGCGAAAAACGCGACACCCGCTGTGAAAATCAAGCTGTACAGGAAGATCACCATGCCCGCTTTTTTCAGGTTGGGCAGCTTGGGGTGCTCGATTTCCCGGTACACCTGCGCCATGGTCTCTTCACCGCTCATGGCCAGCACGGAATGGCCGAGTCCGATGAAGATTCCGATCAGCCCGATCGTGTAAGGAAGCGAAGTGTGTTTCAGCCAGCCAAGAGAGTCATTCGCGTAAACCAGATTTCTCAGATACGGCAGCGGCGGAAGATGCACGCCTCGCACCGCCAGCGTGTAGGCGCACCACACGATCATCATGATCACCATCACGGTGGTGACATACATGATGCGCAGCGCTTTTTCGCTCGATTCGGGAATGCCTTTGATGTTTTCCCACCAGAAAAAGAGCGTCACGAGCACCGCAAACACCGCCGCCGACGCATTGACCGGAAGAACCATTTGGACATGGGTGTACTGAAATAGCTCGTTCAAGAGCCCGACGAGGTACAAGCCCGCGGACACGCCGCTGATCGGCCCCGTCAGGATGTAGTCGAACATCAGCGCCGACACGGAGAACTTGGCGAGCGTCGAGCCCATTCCTTCTTTGACCACGCGGTACACGCCGCCGCGCACGAACATCCCGCAGCTCTCGTAATAGAGCTGCTGGACTGCGAAGGCGAACAGCATGATGGCGAGGACGAACCAGGGGGCGGCCTTGCCAATGAAGTGTTCCGCAATGGCACCCGCGTAGAATGCGGACGAGCCGAGGTCGTTGAGGACGATGGCGGCCGCGCGCCAATAGGAAATAAAGGCCAGCATCGCCGTCGTCGCCACCAGAACTTTGGCGACCGGGCGAACACTTTGCGAGAGCGATGATCCCGTGGGACTAGATGACATAAAGATTTTGTAAGGCGCGGGGAGCAACTATACGTGGGCACAATCCAAAAGGGAAGGGTAGCGGCTCATATCTTTTGCGAATGGGACGAATCGGATTTTTGAATTGCGTCGGCGCTAGGGCTGGGCCGTCTTCTCCTTTGCTATGGATCGAAACTCTCTTGCGCAGGCCTCGCAGGGACAGATTTCCCGCAGGTGATCGAAGCTGTAGATGCCGGTCGCGTGGCCGTCCGTAAACTCGATCTGAATCGCGTAGTTACCGACGGCCGTCGCCGCCTTCGCCTTCGCTTTCGGCTTGAACATCGGGA
Organism: Candidatus Acidiferrales bacterium; assembly: GCA_052146315.1. GTDB lineage: Bacteria > Acidobacteriota > Terriglobia > Acidiferrales > UBA7541 > Palsa-295. The sequence continues at coordinate 2,083 of JBKQNJ010000105.1, forward strand.
AAACGTCGCTGGCGGCTGCTTTGGCGGGGTTTTCCTCTTTCTTCAACCGCTCGTCGTTGCAGGTGGCGCAGGGGCAATGATCGCGGAGATAGGGAAAATCGTAGCGGCTGATGTGCCCGTCCGACCAGGTAACCTCGACACCCTCACCCGTGCTCACATGCACCTTCACGCCCGAAGGCTTCTTGCGCGCATCGATTGGCAGCGGCATGTTCGTTTATTTTAGCAGAGTCGGGCGTGTCCTAATTTCAAATTAGGATTTCAGATTAGGACGATGCTGTTTTAAAGGCTACCTTTGCGGATTTGGCGCGGTGCCCGGGTGCCATGGCGTGTGCGAGAAGAAAGGAACGCCCGCCTAAGGGTGAGGCGGCCGCTCTCAATCGCCGCTCCGCGGCTGCACTTTTCACGCGCGATACCCGGCACTCCGCTGCGCTGCGTGCCGGGCTAAGTACAATCGCCGCTCCGCGGCTGGATCCGAGCAGTACACGCCGTACGGCACATCTAGAACGCCATTCCAGGGGTGAGTGGACGGCAAGAATTGGCTCTGATCCTGCTCACCCGAGCGTCGGGCGAAATTCGAAGCGAAGTTTCTGGCGAAGACTTCTCCCCGCGGCTTTCAATGCGGCCAGCGCGATTGCGAGCGCGGCGCGTGGCCAGCACACCAAGCGCCGGAGGCGCGGTTGTATCCAGCCCGGCATGAAGCGAAGCGGAATGCCGGGAATGCGTCAGCAGAATCCTCTAGTCCCGGAGGGACGGTTGACATTTCACCCTCGCCAGCGGGGATACGGGATCACGTGTTTCGTCAACGGAATCCACGACATGGGAGAGCCTGGTCCGATCGCCTGACTCAATCGCCGCTCCGCGGCTGCACTTTTCACGCGCGATACCCGGCACTCCGCTGCGCTGCGTGCCGGGCTAAGTACAATCGCCGCTCCGCGGCTGGATCCGAGCAGTACACGCCGGCTGATCCAGGTGGGCTTGGGCAACTCCGAATCACCTGTACCAGGGCCACATCGTGGGCCTCGAGCTCGCGGCGCAGGAACTGAGCTGCTCGGCGCCGCCCCAAACCTGTAGAGCTTTGCTGGCGGCTTCGTTGATCTCATCCATCGATCGCGGCTGCCCATTGCCCGACCCCGGGAAGACCAGATAAAGAACGCCGCCCCACGTGCCGCCTCGCCGCGCGTCGGACCGGATGCCGAGATTATCGGCGAGCGCGATCGAGCCTTCACCAAACGTCCCGACATCCGCGAAGATTGCATACGACCACGCGCCGGTGCGCATGTTCATCGCGACCGCGAAATCTCCGAGCCGCGTCCCAGAGTCGAAAGCGACCTCGCGCGGCAGCACCACGTAAGGGATCTTCGACGCATCCACGAATCGCGTGGGATCGAGCGGGGGCTTGGTGCGGTCCGCAAGCGACGTGCACGAAATGTAGTAGCCGGGGAACGGATCATCCGGTCCCTGCAGCAGCGGGTTGCCGTCGCGGTCCTGCAACACGCCGTCCCAGTGGCCGGGCTGGCCCGCATTCGCGAGATCGTCGAGGCCGGTGTTTTCGGGATTGTAGGCGTTGGGCGAGCCGTCCGCGTCGATGGTCATGCCAGCGGCAAAGAAATAAGGCGTGCTATCGCCAAGCCGCCAGACCGGCGCTTCGCGGACAACTTCGCCGTCCCGGTAGATCGGAAAATTGAGCATCACCGAGCGCGCGTCGCAGCTCTTGGGCGCGGCGGGCGCGGCATTCTGCGCGGCAGAGGATGCGTCGGGCGCCTGCTTACCCTGGTCATTTTCCTGCGCGACGCCAAGCAAAGGAATCGCAAGCGCTGCGGCGAAAATCAGGATGAGGTGGGCCCGTGGCATCGTCGTTGAATGGCCGCAGTTCGCGCGCGTCTCACACGACCGACAGCCAACGCCGAGTATACACCGCCCTGCGCTCAGATAACGGGCTGCGAGCGCTGTTATCGAACGGCCTGGAGCGATCGCGCTTGAGGGAGCCCACGCTCTTTAGTTCTTGGAATGATAGTAACTATCTGAGGTCACTTCACCGAGTTGTCATGACGGTGTCATGGTTCAGCTGTGATCCGCCGCCTACCCTCCCCATCCGAGCGCACAGACAGGATTGTCTGTGCCACGTCAGAGCGCGCAGGACGGGATTGCCTGTCGCGCGAACCTCTGCTTCCAAAGGAGCTGCCGAGTGATGAAGATGGGAACCGTCTCGTTCCGAGGACTCCCACTCCTGGCCGTGTTCGCATTGCTAGTGGCGGCGCGGCCGGCCTACGCCCGAACGCAGGATTCCAGCTTGATGGCCGACGATTTGCGCCCAGAGAGCGGAGTCATCCTGGTTCACCAGTCGGATCAAAGCGCAAAGGATTTTACCGGCGTTCAACGGCTCGAATGGTTCATCGACAGCACGATTGGACCGGGAAGCCTGGTGACTGGCGCGATGAGCGCAGGATTGGGAACGGGTTCCAACAATCCTCGGATATCCGGCGGCGGGCAGAGCTTCGTCCGGCGCTACGAGATGCACATCGCTGGCACATCCGCCGGAAACGCGATGGAAGCAACATTCGGCGCGGTTTGGAGAGAAGATCCGCGCTATTTTCGGGTGCCGACAGAGCCCATTGGCAGGCGACTGCGAAACGTTATCGAGATGACTTTCGTGGCTTACCGCAGCGACGGGAATCTAGCTCCCGCTTACGCCCGGTATATCGGAATCGCGGGCAGCAGTTTCCTCGCAGACTCCTGGGAACCAAACAGTGAAGCCAACCTGCACGACGCGCTTCTGCGCACGCTGACGGGACTTTTAGGGAGAATGGGAAGCAACGCGTTTCAGGAATTTTGGCCTAGCGTAAAACCGCACCTGTTCCACCATATGCCTTCCATGCGTCCGTAGGCTGGTTCAGCAAAAGGAGCCATGTCCGGATGCGCTTCACTTGGGGTCGTGTATACTTCAAATCGTCAGCGCTTCGCGAAACGAAACGAGAGAAAGGACGACAGATGACAAGACGAATCCTGCCCCTCTTTTTGGCTTTGCTCCTTACCGGGCTTTTCACTCTGCCCGCTGCCCAGGCGCAGCAGCCGCCCATGCCCCAGATCGCTCATACGTTCCTGAAGGTCGGCGACGTTGCGCCCGATTTCACCTTGCGAAGCGACAAGGGAGAGACGGTGAAGCTGAGCGATTACCGCGGCAAGAAGGACGTCGTATTGGCGTTCTACGTTCTTGCCTTCACCGGTGGTTGAACGAAAGAACTTCAGGGATACCAGTCTGGTATCGACTCGGGCAAGATCGATCTGAAAGACACCGAGGTCCTGGGCATCAGTATTGACGCTCCTCCTTCGAACGAAGCGTTCGCCGAGAAAATCGGAGTCAAATTCCCGCTTCTGAGCGACATGACGCGGCAAGTCTCGAAAGACTACGGCATCCTGAACGACCAATTTCAGTTTGCCAACCGCACCACGTTTGTCGTCGACAAGCAGGGCAAGATCCAGCACATACAGGAAGGCAACGGCGCGGTTGATCCGACGAACGCGATCGACATCTGTACCAGCTTGCACAAGAAAGAAGCTGAATAGAGGGAAGCGAGGAAAATGGACCAACTGCGTGTTGCGTCTCTTCGTGCGAGCATTTACCGCCCAGCATAGCAGTTGCGGAGGCGGCTGTGGACCGGCGGTAAACGTTTGATGGTTCCAAGATGTGTTGGGATATAAAGCCAGCGGGAGAAGACCGTGCCGAATGACTCGCACCAAAGAGCAGCCGAATTCCACGAACTTGCGGCACACGCGCACCGCGTTGCCGCCGTGCACCACGGAAAGGAAGATCACCTGACCGCGCACGAACTTTCGAAACAAGCTCTCGATCATGCCAAGAGAGCCCTGGAGTGGTCGGAGAAAGCGCATAGAGAATCTGCACAAGCAGCGGCGAAGCCATAATTTCAGCCAGGTATCGTAGGGGCGCTGCGCTGGCCTGAGCTGTCGAAGGCTTGCTGCGCCCGGACTCGTGCAATCCCTTGCCACCAGCACGGTAGTTGCGCGCGCGGCCAGGCGGGCGGATACTACAAATGCTTCGTACAGGGAGAGTGCGCATGGATAAGAAAATCGATATTCGCGCGATCATTGAGGATATTTGGTGGGGAATACTGCCGATCGTCGGCGTGTGCGCGGGGGTTGGGCTTATCGCGGTGGTCTTTAGGCTGTCGCTCGGGAAGTGGTAAGACAGAGGAGCGCGGAGGCGAGTTCGTCGTGGCGGACTACTATCTGCTGAAAACGGAACCTTCCGAATACTCGTTTGAAGATTTGAAGCGCGACGGCCAGACCGAATGGGACGGCGTGTCGAATCCGGTCGCGCTGAGGAATCTGCGCGAAATGGCGCCCGGCGCAAAGCTCGTTATCTACGAAACGGGTGACCGCAAAACCGCGGTGGGCACCGCGGTAGTCGTTTCAGTGGACGCGTCGAATCCGAAGAGTCCTGTGGTGGAAATTAAGGCAGGGAAGGCGATCGCGAAGCCGGTCACGTTAGCCGAGGTGAAGGCCCAGAAATTATTTGCTGATTCGCCGCTGGTCCGGCAGGGCCGACTCTCCGTCGTCCCACTGAACGCCGCGCAATACAAATTCCTCACTGGCGCGTAATCGATCCTCGGATTCTCCGCGTTCTCTGCGCTTCTCTGTGTCCTCTGCGTAATGTTTAGGTTTTGGCCCGTCCACGTCGGCCACGCACGGTTCGCAGATACTCTCTGACCGGTTTCAAAACCGTCTTTTCGCTTATATCTTTGCGTTGACAGTAATCCGTCTTAAACCAATCCAGCAGTCTCTTCTTTCGTTTGCTCGAATTGCAGCCTCGACAACAGATGGCTAGGTTGTATTTCTTTCTCATCGGTCCGTGATTGTTGAAGTGCTCGATGGTTGCTTCCAAGGCCCTGTTACTGGGGTGCCGCTTCACAGGAACGCGGCAATACACGCACTCTTTGTCCCTCGCTCGAATGTGCTCCTCATCTTGCTTAGAAATACCATATGGGTTGGACATGTTCGTGCGAACGGCCTTTTCGGCTACCGGGTCGGGCAGCAGGCGCCGGGCGGGATTGGATTGCCGTGCGGGCACGTCTTCGGGTGGCCGAGGAAGGTGCAGATGCGCTGATCGAGTTCGGGGCTGATGATGTGCTCGAACTTGCAGGCGTGGGAATCGGCCTCGGAATCGGCGACGGAAAACGTATCGGTGAGCAGCCGCTCGGCGAGGCGCCGGCGGCGGACGATATCGCGCGCGCGGTTCTGTCCCGTCGCGGTGAGCGCGACTTCTTTGTCGCGCATTTCGAGCAGGCCGAGCGTTTTGAGCCGCGCGATCAGCGCAGGCGTATCCTTCACGCCGCCTTCGCGAATGCGCGTGAGCTCGGGCGTCACGCCCTCCTCGTCGAAAATCCAGACCTGCTCGAGCAGGTGGTCGAAATCGGCTTCCTCCGCCTCGGAAATTTCGGTGATCTGCACGAGGCGGCCGTGCGCGAGGTCGATGCGGCGGTCCGCCAGCTGGCCGATCGACGCCGCGTGCGTCACCATGATGATCGTGTGACCCTCGGCGTGGAGCTCGCGCAGCAGCCGCAGGACGATTTCCTCGTTCACCTCGTCGAGATTGCCGGTGGGCTCGTCCGCGAGAATCAATTTCGGATGATTGATCAGCGCGCGCGCCACCGCGACGCGCTGCTGTTCGCCGCCCGAAAGCTGCGAGGGGAGATGCGTCACGCGGTCGGCGAGGCCGACGCGAGCGAGCGCCTGGAGCGCCTCCGATTCGTCCGTGGTGCTGTGAAAATACTGCGCCAGCATCACGTTTTCGAGCGCGGTGAGATATGGCACGAGATGAAACTGCTGGAAGACGAAGCCGATTTTCTCGGCGCGAAAGCGCGTGAGTCCGGATTCGTCGAGCCGGGCGACATCGACGCCATCGACCAGCGCGCCCCCGGATGTGGGCGTGTCGAGCCCGCCGAGAATATTGATCAGCGTGGTCTTGCCCGAGCCGGACGGGCCCATGATCGCGATCCATTCGCCGGGCTCGACGCTGAACGAGACTCCGTCGAGCGCGCGGACGTTGCCGAATTCCTTGCGCAGATTCTCGATTCGGACGACGGGTTCGGCCATTAGACGCCTCGACCAACCATAAACTTGTCATCCCGAGCGGAGTCCCGCGGGTTTTGCTGTTCCCGCCTGCCCTGACGAAGGAAGGGCGGTTTGTGCGGGCGCGGGACGCAGCGAGGGATCTGCTTCTGCCTTCGTGATTGTGGGCACATGGTCATTCCCCTCGCAGAATCACAGCGGGTTTCACTTTGCCGAGCAGGCGCAATGGCAGCGCGCCTGCGAGCGCCACTGCAATCATCATCGCAATCGTCAGCGGGAAAATCTCCCAGCGCGGCGTGATCGACGTATCGAACACGCGCTGCCCCATCCACTGCGCGAGCACGATGCCGATGACGCAGCCAATCAATCCGCCCGCCGCACCCAGCACGCTGACCTCGGCAAGAAACAGACTGACGATTCGCGCGATCGAGCCGCCGAGCGCCTTCATCAGGCCCACATCCTCGCGGCGCTCCATCGCAAGCGCAGCCATCGTCGCGAGAACGCACAGCGCCGTGAGCACCAGAATCAGTGCAACCATTGAAGCGATCAGCAGCCGCGTCCGATGCAGCAGATTGCCTTCAGCTTCGGTGACCTCGCGGATGGGGCGAACGCTGGCAGACGGTAACGCAGCGGCGAGCCGCGTGGCGTACGCGCCGATGCTGGCCGACGTGCCGCTGACGCTGAGTTGCCAGAGACCAACCACGTTCGTGGTGCCAATCAGATTTTGCACCACCGGAAGATTCACGAAAACCTGATCGTCTTCGGCCGCTCCCGAATCGACGATCCCCGCTACTTGAAGGTGCGCGGTGCTGCCAGCGTAACTCAGCGTCAGATTGCTGCCAGGGGAAAGTTGGAATTGCCGCGCCACGGTACGACCGACGAGGCACACCGATTCGTCGATGCGCGAATCGATCCACTGGCCGTCCAGTTTCCACGTTGGGTTCAGGCGGGGAAGTTCGTTGAGCCAAGTGCCCGCCAGAACTACGGGCGTCTGTTCCACGTGCGCAATCGCAAAGAGGAACGGAGCCGAGGCGACGACGTCGGCCGAGCGATTTTCGTTGAGCGCCGATCCGACGGTAGTTTCGTTCAACAGAACCGGAACTGTGGCCGTCGTCGAAGCCGAGGATTCGCCAAGACCTGATGCTTGGCTGCCCGATAGCGGGGCGATGACAATATTCGCTCCCAGCGTACGAAATTCCTCAGTCAGCTTGTGCTGCATGTCGAATTGGACATTCAGCAGCGCGGAGATCACGGCTGCGCCGCTGGTGACGGCGAGGAGCGCGACGAAAATACGTCCTTTGCCGCCGCGCAGCATCTTCCAGACGATGCGGCCGAACACTATTCGCCCCTCAGAATCGGCGCGGGATTGAAATGCGCGGCGCGTCGCAAGGGAATCAGGCTGCCAACGAGCGCGACGAGCGCGGCGAGTCCAAGCACGACTGGCAGCAGCACGAGCCGCGGCGGGGCAGGCGAGCCGAATACGCTCGATCCAAGCACGCGCGCGAGCAGGGCCCCCAACACGAAACCGACTGCGCCGCCCGCGATCGCGAGCATCAATTGCTCGGTGAGAAAAATGGAATTGACGAGCGCGTTCGTCGCGCCGATGGCCTTCATGATGCCGATTTCGCCGCGCCGCTCGATCACGGTCGCGGCGGACGTCGCGCCGACGGCCAGCGCCGCCGCGATCAGCGCGGCCAGCGTGACGATCCACAGCAGGGAACTGATGCGCGACAGAATGCGCCCCTCGGAATCGGCCACCTTGCGGATCGCGTGCACATCGACGCCGGGCAACACCTGCTCGATCTGATAGCTGATCGACGAAATGTAGGGCGAGCAGAACCAGCGGTCGTATTCGGTCGGCGTCAACGACTTCGGATCGCGCGCGGCAAGCGTATCGGCGGGCTTTGTCAGCGCGCTGACGAAAAGCTGCCGGAATTGCCCGGGATGATAAGAAATCTGTTGGGCGAAGGGCAGCGGAACGAGCATGGTATCGTCTTCCGCGCCGCCCGTCGAAACGATGCCGGTGACGACGAACGGCAACAAGCGCGCCACACCATATGTGCGTGCGTTTCTAACCTCCATCTGTAGGTAGATTGTCTGGCCGACTGAAATGCCGCCCGGATACGTCTGCGCCAATGTTTTGCCGATCACACACTCGGGAGCGCCGTCTCGGAACCAACGACCTTGGATTGTCCACCAAGGGTGCGTAACGCTTAGGCCCGTCTTGAATTTGGTCCCGTCGGGCACGGGGACTTCGTGCTGGTACCAAGTGCCGATGACTGTGATGCGTTCTCCGTTCCCGCGTGAGCTTGAGGAAATATTCGGCACGTCGAGGAACGGCGTAAAGCCGAGAATATTGTGCCGCCAAAAAATGGTCTTGAGCTTTCCGAGATCGCGTTCGTTGAGGTAGGCGCCTTCGTCGACGGGGCGGTAATCGACGCCGCCGATTTCGAGCGGCAGCGTATCCGATTTCGGCGTGACGAGGAGATTCGCGCCGAGGCTGCGGAATTCGCGGGCCATGCGGTCGCCGACTTCGAGCGCAACAGTCAGCGTGGCCGTGGCGACGGCCATGGCGAGCACCAGCGCGGCAGCGGTCAGCACCTTGCGGCGCGGATTGCGTACGAACGATTCGCCTACAAGTCTCGCGAACATTTTATGATTTGTGCACCTGCGAGGCCGAAGACGTCAGCGACGCGAGATCGACGATCACTTCGCCATTCGACACTTCCGACTTCACCGGAATCGGATTGCAGCCGCCCTTGTCGCCGATCGACGGAATATAGATCGTGGCGCCGCAGTTGCGGCAAATCACGTTTTGCCCTTCTTGCCTATAGCCCGCCCAGCCGCAAATCTCGCACGCATCGAGCGCGACAGCGTAGTCTCCGTTGGTCCGGTGAATCACGAAGAAGCGAATCTCGGTGCCATTCACGTCGGCATCGTAAAAATGCAGGCTCTGATCCGTGAGATCGGAGAGCGAAATGCGGACCTCGCCATTCTCGGCGGTGAGCTCTTTGGCGGGCGACGGCGCGTTCATCGCATGGGCATAGGCGAATTCGGTCGCAAGCGAGACGATCACCAGCACGCAGAGAATCGCCGCGGCAAAGCTCCAGCGGCGCTGACGGCGGAATTCCCACTCGCGCATGCGGCGCTCGGCGGGATTCATGGCGGGATCTTCGGCCGGGCGCCGCGCCGTAAAATATTCGCGCACCACCAGGAGCGCGGCCACGCCAAGAATCACGGCAAAGAAGAAAACCTCGTTGCGGACGATTGGGCCAACCGTAGCCATTTCGGCCTTGCTCGACCAGATCCACTCCGCTTCGCTCAGCTCGTGGATGCCGGTAAGCGCGAGCTGAAACGCGACGACCATCAGAATGATGCTCGTGGCGGCGAAGAAACGGTGCAGGGGAATGCGCAGCGTCCCCTCGAAGAAGAAGAACCCCACGGCGACGGCAATCGCGATGCCGATTCCCGTGCCGATCCAAGTCTGCACGCCCGCGCTCGATAGCTCGACCGCGCGCAGAATCAGGACGAGCTCAGCGCCCTCGCGCACGACCATGAAGAATACGAACGCGCCGATTGCCCACCCGGCGGCGCGCGACGATTTTTGCGCGTACGTCTCGATGCGCTGCTCGATTTCCTTGCGCAGGGTGCGGGCGATGCGGTTCATCCAGACAATCATGGTGACTACGAGCGCCGCAGCGACCAGCATCAGAACGCCCTCGAAGCCGTCCTCGCTAATCGCCCAGCGTTGGAGCAAAATGGCGGCAGCAATGCTGGCCGCGCAGGCAAGCGCTACGCCAGTCCAGACATACGGGCGCAGCGCGCGCCGGCCCGTGCGATTCAGATACACGAGGACAATGCCGACGATGAGGGCGGCTTCGACGCCTTCGCGCAGAGCGACTAAGAGAGCAGAAACCATGAGGTCAGCCAGTTGTTACCCAGTTACAACTAGAAAAAAGGAGTGTAACGCGCGCCACGCCTAAAAACAAGAAAATTCAACACCTCGGAGCTTTTTGTAACGGCCTCAAACCGTTGCTATTCTGGCCATTTCTGAGGACGAATTCACGCGCCGGGACATTAACTGTAGAATGTGCATCTGACGTTCGCATGGCCGATAGGAATCGTGGCTGAGGGAGTCGATGGCTGACGGGAATCGACGAATACTTCGCATCCGCGCCGCAGCGCTTGCTGCCTCGCTTGCGATCATCTTATTCCTCGGGCGGCCATGGAGCCCCGATCCCTTCGCGCAATCTTCGCAGGCGCCGAATCCCGCCGCGCCGGCAGCATCACCGGCACCGCCAGCGACTCAAAGCAGACCCGCGTCCCAAGAGAAGCCCGACGTGAAGAAAGCGAAAGAGGCCTACGAGCGGGGTGTGCGCGCCGAGCGGAACGAGGATTTGGACGCAGCCTACACCGCGTACTCGGACGCCGTGAACTACGCGCCGAACAACCGCGAATATTTCATTCACCGCGAACTGGGGAAGAGCCGCCTGGTGCAGGAAAGGGCAGACGCCGCAGAGCGCGACGCAGTTTCAGGAAGGCTCGACGAAGCGCGCAAGGAATTGCTCTCCGCTACGTATCTCGATCCAACAAACCGCGTGCTGCGCGAAAGGCTGGAGCAACTGATCGCGCAGGAGCCGGGCCAATCTCGCGCGGTAACGGAGCCGGACATTGCAGGCCCCGTGCAGCTCGACTATCGGCAGGGAACGCGCAGCTTCGACTATCGGGGCGACACCCAAGGCGCTTATCAGGAGGTTGGAAAGCAATTCGGCGTGGAAGTGGCGTTCGACGGAGACATTGTGTCGCGGGCGGTGCGCTTCCAAGTGAGCGATGTAGATTTTCCCACGGCCATGCGGCTGCTGGGGGATATGACGGAAACGTTCTGGCGGCCGCTGGGGCGACGCCTGTTTTTCGTGGCGGAAAATACGCCGCAGAAACGCAAGGACTTCGATGTGTCGGTGGTGCGAACGATTTTGCTGCCCGCCTCCGCGACGGCCGACGACATGATGGAGATGACGCGGCTGGTGCGCGAGATGGCGGGGATTCCGCGCTCGGATCTGGACGTGAACAGCCGGACACTAACGCTCCGCGCTTCGCCGCAAGCGATGGCCGTGGCGACGGACCTGATTGACAACATCGAACAACCGACCGGCGAGTTGGTTCTGGAAATAGAGATCCTCGAGGTGAACGAAAACCTCGCGCGGCAGTTGGGCATCACGCCGCCGGAGACGGCGCAAACGTTCAGCGTGAGCAGTGCGCAGGTGCAAGAAGCGGAGGCGTCCCAGGAAGGCCTGCTCGACGTCCTCCAGCAGGTGTTCGGATCGACCACGATTCCGGGGCTGATCGCGTTCGGCGGAGGATTGACGACGGAGTTCGCGACGCTTCCGGGGGCCAGCGCCAATTTTTCGGAGATGCTTTCGCTGGTGAAAAGCGGGCGGCGAATTTTGCTGCGCGCGCAGGACGGACAGAAGGCGACGTTTTTCGTCGGGCAGCGGATTCCCGTGTCGCTTTCGACGTATTCGTCGAGTTTCGTTTCGGGGCAAGGGGTCAACAGCAGCGCGATCAAGAACCCGATCGTGAACTACCCGGCGGGAAACGCGCCGTCTTTCGTGGCGACGTCGATCCTGCGCGAGAACGGCGTGTACGACCTGATCGTGGCGAATTCGGCAGACAACGCCGTGTCGGTGCTCCTTGGCAATGGCGATGGCACGTTCGCGACGCAGGTGACGTATCCGACCGGGACCGACCCCGTGGCGATCGCGACCGGCCAGTTCAACAACGGGTCGACGGCGGTGACCCCCGACGATTTCCTCGATCTGGCGGTAGCCAACAAGGGAGCCAACACGGTTTCGATCCTGCTGGGGAATGGCGACGGCACGTTTCAGCCGAAGACGGACATTGCGACGGGCAACGCGCCGGTCTCGGTGATCTCGGCAAACTTTCACGACGTCACCGCGCCCGGCGGCGTCGATCTCGCGGTGGCCAATCAAGCCGACAACACAATTTCGATCTTTCAGGGCAAGGGCGACGGAACGTTCCAGACGCCGACGCTGATAAAGCTCCCGGCGGGATTCGAGCCCTCGTCGCTTGCGGCCGCGGATCTGAATAGCGACGGCCACATCGACCTGGTGGTGGCGGACGAGGGCAACAACACGTTCTCGGTGCTGCTCGGCAATGGCGACGGAACGTTCCAGCCGCGCAAGGACTACCCGACGGGCAACGATCCGGTTTATGTGGCGTTTGGAGATTTCACCGGAAATAACGCGCTGGACGTCGCGGTGGCGAACAATGGCGCGCCGACCAGCACGAACAGCGGAAACACGGTGAGCATCTACTACAACCAGATCAACACTGAGAACGTGCCTACGGGAACGTTCGCTGCCGGCACGACGCGGGATTTCGCGGCAGGGAACGGGCCGACGTCCATTGCCGTGGCCGACTATAATCTCGACGGGCTCGCCGATCTGGTTGTTTCCGATGAGACTGACAACGCGATCTCCTTAATCCTGAATCTTGGCGGCGGCGAATTTGCTGCCAATGAAGAACTCACAGTCGATAAGGCGCCGGTATCCGTCGCCACGGCGGATTTCAACGCGGATGGCCGCCCAGACATCGCGACCGCGGACAACGGATCGGCCGACGCCACCGTCGTCTTGAACACGGCGAGTTTGCTCGGCAGCGGGCAGGGCACGGCGGGCACGCCATATCCGGGCGTCGAGTATCTTGATGTGGGGCTGAAGGTGGAAGCGACGCCGCGCATTCATCCCAACGACGTGACGCTGAAACTCGCCTTGGATATTAGCAGCCTGACCGGGACGGCTTTCAACGCGATCCCCGTGATCAGCAACGACACGGTGGAGCAGACGCTGCGGCTCAAGCAGAACGAGACAGCGATGCTTGCTGGTTTCTTGCAATCAGACCTTACCAACGCCATTGCCGGTACGCCGGGTGTGGCGGAGCTGCCAGGCGTGGGGTACCTCGCGGGGAACAATCAGGCGCAAAACCAGACCAGCGAGCTGCTGATTCTCGTGACGCCGCGTCTGGTGCGGCTCGCGCCGCATAAGAACCGCGTGATCTACGCAGGGCAAGGATCGTTGGCGGGCGAAGCTGGGGCGGCCGGTGGAGAGGTTGGCGCCCCTGGCGTCATCCCGCCGAGAGAGGAAAGGATTCCGCAGCCTCAGCCGACGCCGCCGGAGGAGACGCCGATCGAGCCGACGCCGGAGCCCCCGCAAGGGACGCCAGAGCAGCCGCCACAGGCACAGCCACAGCCGCCGGCACAGCCACAGCCGCCGCCACCCCAACCGCAACCCGGACAAGGCCTACCATCCAACGGGCCGCCAGACCGGTAGTTGGGGCAACGGCACAAATGTCACTTCGTCCCTGAAGACTTTCGTCCCTCAGACGTTGCGTACGTTCATTCTCTTGCGACACGCCCTTTCGCGCGCTACGTTCGGCGCCTTGGAGACTTCCCATGAAACGCCGTAT
>JBKQNJ010000106.1:0-57420 GCA_052146315.1 Candidatus Acidiferrales bacterium
TTTCGGACGAAACAACGGTTCGAGCAACGCCCACTGGGCGTCGGTGAGGTCCATGCTCCCGGTTTACGTCATTCGCCATAACTTTCAACCGTTCAGTGCGTTGAAAGTGTTTATGAGATAACTTCTAATGCCATCCAAGCTGATCTCATGCCGGGTAATGATCGATGAAATCAAGCTCTTTCTGCCGGAGGGGGTAGCAACCGAGGTGTTTGAGATCAGCTTGCACAACCGTCCCGAAGTACTGCGGACGAAGCTGCAGGAGGCCATTGATACCTCCGACGGCATTTACGATCCGATTTATCTTGGGTACGGGTTGTGCGGCATGGCGGTCGTCGGCCTAATGGCCAAGAAGTCGCGCTTGGTAATGCCGAAGAATGATGACTGCATTGCGATCTTCCTAGGGTCGCGACAAGAGCGCCTCAACCAACTAGCGAGCGCGCCCGGAACTTATTTTCTGACACAAGGCTACATCGGCGACAAGGGAGGATCAGTATTCTCCGACTATGACCGAGTCGTTAAGAAATACGGTCGTGAGAAAGCCGAAAAGCTGATGGCAAAGATGCTGGTTAATTACAACCGGCTCGCCTATATTCGCCTGCCCAATGTCAGTACTCTGGAAGCGGATCGCGAGTATTCCCGCACGATGGCAGCCCGGTTCAACATGAAGTACGAGGAAATTGCCGGCACTACGAGTCTGTTGAAGCGCATGTTCGAAGGCGATTGGGGTGACGATTTTGTTGTCGTCGAGCCGGGACAGCCGATTGAAACGAAGCATTTTCTCAATTTTGCCGGAGATGAACGGACACCGGGCGAACCCGGTGGTAGCCGATCTCATAAAACCGTTTCCCACCCGGAGCCGTAAACGCAGAAGTTCCTATTCGCAGTTCTGTCAGCGTAACTTCCGTGTATGCGGCAATACGCCCGGAGCCTCGTATTTCGCTCCAATCGGAGGCATGCTCACGCGCCAAATTCGTTGTGCCGCGCTTGGAAGCGGTATACGATTTGCTCACCAAAGGCCCACAAAACAAATTTCGGCTAAATCGGGAACCCCGGGCTGCGTAGAAATTCGGAGGGTTCATGAACAAGTTGGCGCCGCTCGTTGTCTCCTTATGCCTCATCGCGTGGGTTGGAGTCGCCGCGGAAAAGGCTCCGATGGAAGGCCTCAAGTTCAAATTGGATCCCGACTGGTACATGTTGGACAGCGGCGGAGACAGTACGAGCGGATATGCCGTTTATCTCCGCCACCAGGATAATCCCAATCGCTGGAATGAGCTCTTGCGTTTCGAAACCGGCCGTATGAAATCCAACCAGAAGTCTCCCGAAGAGGAATTCAATGTCATCAAGGCGGACACCGAAAAGCACTGTCCCGGCGCAACGCCATGGAACGTAATCGATCACGATGAAAACAGCATTTTATTCGAATGGCAGTCCAAGCCTTGCAAGGACAATGGAGAGCACGAACTGAACTCCATCTGCAGGATCGTCCATGGCAAGCAGAGCTGGTTTACCCTGCTGTATACCGCCAGAGTATATGAAGTCGCGCCGGAAACGCGAACGAAATGGATCGCAACGTTGAAGGACGCCACCATTAATCCCGACGCCGGTCCCGTCGACCTGATCGGAGTAACGATCAACATAGATGAGGTCGTTCCCTTTCCCATGGACAAAGTGATGGCCGCACTCAAGCCAGCCATGGAGAGCCAGGATTGCTATGTGACGTCGACAACCGCCGATAGCATCGAGTGTAAGCGCCCCCGCGTCTATGCCACTTCCCAGCAGGAGGCTTCAGGCGGCGAGAGCGTAACCGCCCGGCTGGAAGCGCAGGGCGATCAGGCGCACGTAATCATCACAACCGGCAAGGGGTTCTATGGGCGATTGCTTAAAAGGAACTGGTCGACGCCCATCTACCAGGAATTGATGAAGAATCTACAACAAAAAGCCCAGCCATAACTCAGGTTCTTCGTCTCGCCGTATATGGGATATAGAGCATCGCAACTCCCGATAAGTCGGATAACGGCGTAGCTGAGACAGGCGTGATAGTTAGATGAAACGAGTGGTCTGGATCCTGATATTTCTCGCAGCCATGCTACTGAGCGCATGGATTGTGATCTTCTCTGATTTGAATCTCAAAGATGATCCCATCGCGGCTCGCCTGGCACTCGCCTACTATGCTTTCCAATGCGTCGGTCCCTTTTGGATGCTCTACGACTGGTTCATCCGAAGACAGAAAAGACACTGGAAGCCCTTTCTGTGGCTTTTCTTCGTGCCGCTGGGATTCCTCTGGTATCGTTTCAACGAATACATACCGACTAGATTGGGCGATCCGACCCGCCCATAATGCGTTGAGCCTGGCGAGGTCGCGCACAGTCAACTCCTGGTAAGTCGGATAACCACACCATTCCCTCTGCGAGTGGACAAATGGACTTTCCCGGCCTGCGCCGCCTACTCGTCGTGCGGATTCTTGAACTCAAACGGAATGCGCACCACAGCCTCGATATCGACCGGCACGCCCGCGCGCTTTCCCGGCAGGAATTTCCAGCGCGCGAGCGCGGACATCGCGTTTTTGTCGAGGCGCGGATCGAGGCTGCGCATCAATTGGATGCTGTCGACCGAGCCATCCTTGCGGATGATCGCATAGAGGACCACCTCGCCGTCGATATGCTCCTTGATCGCATCCTCTGGATACTCGGGATCGACTTTGACGATCGGCTCTGGGCCCGATAGCACGCCCTTTGGGCGGTATGGCGGCCGCGGATCCTCGTCGAGTTGCGCGAAACTCAAGTCCCAGCTCCCGCTCTCGCTGGTCAGATTGGGCAGGTCGATGCGCATCGAGTGGATTTCCTTGCCGCCGAAGATGGCTTCCGGCGGCTGGTTCGGGTTGAGCGCCGCCACGTTCGCAGGGTCCCGCCGGTAGTTCGCCGACGGATCCGCGAGCACCATCGGCTGCAGGATCAGCCCGCGATGCACCGGCGCAAGCCCACCGCCCGCCGAGCGCGGACTTCCGCCGCTCACGCTGATCGCCGCCGGCAGTTCGCTATTGCCAGCGCCGCCCGCCATCGCGGAGAGATTTCCCGATCCGCCATTCGCTCCCGCTGATGCGCTTTCTCCCTCCGCAGCGGAGCCTTTGCCTTCGCTCGCGTCGGTGGCGCCGTGCTCTGCGCCCGCGGTAGCGCCGGGCTTCGCGTCCGGCCCCATCGAAATCCGCGCAGCGAGATTACCCTGCGGCACGCTTACCACTGGAGCGGGCGGCGCCGGAGTGGCGGAAAGCGCGATCAAACGCCGCGCACTGGAATCGCCCGCGCTCTCCGCAATTTCCGGCGCGGCGGCCGGATTCTCGTGCGTGGGACGCTGGCGCGCGACCGGCTTCGACATCGGATTGATCGGGATTTGCGGGCGCGCGATATCCACCTGCGATTGCGCGATATTCAGCGGCCCGGAATTTTTCTCGTTGTTGGCCACTTCTGGCGCGGCAACGTCGCGCACCTTGCGCTGCTCGATCTTCGGCGCGACCGCCGTGGGCAACACTGGAATCCGCAGCTTCGGCTGCTCGTTCGCGGCCCACTCCACGATATTCGGCAGCGGCGTGACGATCTTCGGCGGCGCGGCTGGCGCATCCGGCTGGATCAGCGTCTGCCGCGGATGCGTCACCTTCACGGGAACCGAGAGGATCGTTTGCCGCGGATGATAGACGTCCTCGCCGCGCGCAACCGGCTGCTTGCTCGGGTCATCCGCCTTCTTCGGCGGTGGGCTTGGCTTCATCGGGGCTCTCGGCAGCGAAATTTTCGGCAGGTCGGGCGGATCGTACACGTCGTATTCGATCTGGACGGGCGCGAGCGTCGGCCGCGTCTGCGGCAGAAAGCCCCAGATCGGCAAAATCAGCAGCCATACGGCAATCCCATGCCAGAGGCACGACGCGAGAAATGCTTTTGCCGGCGGTTTCCCCTCCACCCAATCGACGCGCAGCGGGCGGCCTTCGGGAAGTTCCCCATTCTTCGGCGCTTTTGGCCCCGTGAAAAACACGCGGACGCTCGTGACGAACTCTTGCTGCGGCGATTCCCAGTCGATTGCCAGGTCGAGCCTGGGCAGACGCGAGTGTGGCGGGAGTTCCTCGATGGAACCCTTGAGGGGATGCGGATCGCCCTGGAGGAGGGGGTGCATGGGTCCGGCCATTATACGCGTCCGGCCTAGGAAGGCCAGAAGGGTCAGATGCGCCCGGTCAGGCGGCGGCTGCCAGGCAGTAGAAGCTCAGCGACGCGTCGCCCTGCTCGACCACGCGCATGCGTTCGAGCCGCGTAAATCGTTTCGGGAGTTCGACTTTCGAGGAATGCTCGACGATCACCAGGCCTTGGGGCGCCAGCAGATGCGACTCGTCGAGGAATTCGAGGACGAGCAGATGCTCATCTTTATCCTGGTAGGGCGGGTCGAGGAAAATGAAATCGGCCATCCGGTGCCGCGCCGCAAGCTTCTCGAGCGCCTTCGCGGCTGGCATCGCCATCACCTCGGCCGTGTCGGTGGCGCCCAGCGCCTTGAGGTTTTCCTGAATCAGCCGCGCGCTCGCCGCATGCTCCTCGACCAGCACCACCTCTTTCGCGCCGCGGCTGATTGCCTCGATGCCGATCGCGCCCGTCCCGGCATACAGATCGACGAAAAGCGAATCCTCGACCGCCGGGCCCAGAATATTGAAGAGCGTCTCGCGCAGGCGGTCGCTCGTCGGCCGCATCCGCAGCTTCCCCGGCCCCTTCAGCTTCCGGCTCCCGAATTTTCCCGCGATCACCCGCATCGCTTTGGTTCGGGGAGGGCGCAGCGCAGAGCGGGAAGAAGAGAGATTCTTCGCTTCGCTCAGAATGACGGCGCGAGCCCTTCCTTGCCTCCCGCCTTCCTTGCCTCTTGCTTCCTGCTTCCTTGCTTTTCTAGCCTACCGACGCAAGCTGATACCGCGCGCGCCAAGTCGGGCTCACCGCCTCCAATCGCTTCACAATCTCCTCGGCCTGCGCCGGATTCTCGGCGATCGCGAAGGCCTCGCGCCGCGCCATCTCCAAAATCTCGTGGTCCCGCAACGGCTGCGCAAACGAGAACGCCGCATCGCCACTTTGCCGCGTGCCGAAAAATTCTCCCGGGCCGCGCTGTTTCAAATCGCGCTCGGCAATCTCGAAGCCGTTCGACGTTGCGACCATCGTCTCGATCCGCTCCCGCGCATCTCCAAGGATTGTTTTGGGCGCCACGAGGATGCAATACGATTTCTCTTTTCCTCGCCCGATCCGCCCGCGAAGCTGGTGCAGCTGTGCAAGCCCAAAGCGATCCGCATGCTCGATCACCATCACGGTCGCATTCGGCACGTCGACGCCAACCTCGATCACCGTGGTAGCCACAAGAATCTGGAGCTCGCCGCGGCGGAATTGCTCCATCACCGAATCCTTGTCGTCGCTTTTCAGTCGGCCGTGCAGCAGGCCCACGCGCAGCTTCGGAAAAACATTCTTAGCGAGCCGCTCGTATTCCGCCGTCGCCGCCTTCAGCTCCTGCTTCGACTCCTCGATCACCGGATACAATAC
Organism: Candidatus Acidiferrales bacterium; assembly: GCA_052146315.1. GTDB lineage: Bacteria > Acidobacteriota > Terriglobia > Acidiferrales > UBA7541 > Palsa-295. Next base: position 5,550 of record JBKQNJ010000106.1, read on the forward strand.
ATACGCCTGCCGCCCTCGCGCGATTTCACGCCGCAGAAATTCCCACACGCCCGGCAACTGCGCGTCGGCCGTCCAGCGCGTGTCGATCGGCATGCGCCCCGGCGGCATCTCGTCGATCACCGAAAGATCGAGGTCGCCGTAGAGCGTCAGCGCGAGCGTGCGCGGAATTGGCGTCGCCGTCATCACGAGGACGTGCGGCGACGCGCCCTTTTCGATCAGCCGCTTGCGCTGCAGCACGCCAAAGCGGTGCTGCTCGTCGACAATCGCGAGCCCCAGTTTGTGAAATTTCACCGGGTCCTCGATCAGCGCGTGCGTGCCGACCACCAACTTCGTCTCGCCGCTTTCGATGCGCGCGAGCGCCTCTTCGCGTTCGGCGCGCTTGCGCCCGCTGACCACCAGATCGACGCCGTATCCCGCGGGCGCAAACAATCGCCGCGCCGAAAGAAAATGCTGCGCCGCGAGGATTTCGGTCGGCGCCATCAAAGCGACCTGGTAGCCATTTTCGATCACGATCGTCGCCGCCTCGAGCGCCACGATCGTTTTCCCGCTGCCGACGTCTCCTTCGAGCAGCCGGTGCATCGGAAATGGCTTTTCGAGGTCGCCCGCGATTTCGGCCAGCACGCGCTTCTGCGCCGCCGTCGGCTTGAACGGCAAAATCCGCTTCAGCGCCTCGCGCACTTTTTCTTCACGCACACGCATGGCGATCCCGCGCTGCCGGTGATCGTGCGAGCGCCGCAGCGCCAGCGCGATCTGGTAGTAGAAAAACTCCTCGAAGATCAGCCGGATGTGCGCCGGGCTGCGAAACGTGTTGAGCCGCTCGACATCTTCATTCTTCTCCGGGAAATGGACCGCCAGCAGCGCCTCGCGCCTCGCCGGAAAGCGATACCGCGCTCGAATCTCTTCCGGCAGCGGATCGGGAATGTTGCCGTCGAAATTCAGCAGCACCGCGTAGATGATTCGCCGCAGCATCCGCGAGCTGATCGCGCCGATCGCCTCGTAGACCGGCACGATGCGTCCCACCTCGGTCGAATCGGCGGGCGCGCCGTCGCCGCTGCCACTCAGAATTTCGATCTGCGGATTCACCATCTCGATGCGCCCCGGCCGGTACGCGTCGATTTCCGCTTTGCCGTGCATCACGAGGCGCTGGCCTTCCTTCAGCCTCCCTTCGAGATACGCGCCGTGAAAAAATCGCGCGTGCAGGGAGCCGGACGCGTCGCGCACCATCACGTGAAACACCGGCCCGCGTCCGCCGCGAAACCGTACCGTGCTGCCTCCGCCGCTCGCCACTTCCGCGAGAATCGTCTGCACCTGCCCGGGAATAATTTCCGCGATCTTCGTGAATCGAATCCGGTCTTCGTAGCGGAACGGCAGATAGCCGAGCAGGTCGCCCACGGTCGCGATGCCGCGCTCCTCGAGCGCCGCCGCGCGCTGCGGCCCCACCCCGCGCAAATATTTCACCGGATTGTTCAGCTGGACAGACATCATCAGGCGTACAGTGGCACCGACAATCCTGTCGGTGCTCTTACCCGAACGTTCTCCAATTTATATCATCGCGTCGCTTGCGGTATAGTCTCGGGCATCAACTAGGATTCGCCGGGAGAGGCACAAAATGAAAATTCGAACTCTTTCGCTTATCGCGGCTGCTTGCCTACTCGCCACGAGCGCCGCCTTCTGTTCCATCGCATCAGCCCAGGCGCCGCCGGCGACAACGCCAGCGACGGCCACGCCGGTCCCAGCCGATCAGCTCGCGAATCGCTGCGCGCCCGACGTCAAGCCCGGCGCGCCGACCGCGTCCTCGTGGACCGGCTGGGGCGTGAATCCCGCGAACTGGCGCTTCCAGCCCGCCGCCGAAGCCGGAATTTCCGCGGCAGATGTTCCGCACCTGAAGCTGAAATGGGCGTTTGGCATTCCCAACGCACGCATCGTGCGCTCGCAGCCCGCGCTCTTCGGCGGCCGCCTCTACGTCAGCGGAAATGATGGCAGCGTCTACGCGCTCGACGCCGCGACCGGCTGCACCTTCTGGGCGACCTCCACTCCGAAAGCCGTGCGCTCCGGCATGCTCGTCGGCAAAGCTGGTTCCAGCGAAGCGGTTTTCTTCGGCGATGCGGACGGCTCCGTCTACGCGCTCGATGCCAACTCCGGTAACTTCCTCTGGCGGACGCAAGCCGACACTCACCCCGCCGCGACGATCACCGGCACGCCCTCATATCTCGATGGCCGCATCTACGTTCCCGTATCTTCGGGCGAGGAGCAATCCCGCCGCCGTCCCGGCTACGAATGCTGCACCTTCCGCGGGAGCGTGGTCGCGATGGACGCGGCCACCGGAAAAATTCTCTGGCAGACGTACATGGCGCCCGACGCGCCGTCGCCGCACGGCAAGACTCCCGACGGCCGCACGATCTTCGCGCCCTCCGGCATGGCGATCTGGTCCTCGCCGACAATCGACGTCGCGAAAAAGCGAATCTACGTCGGCACGGGCGACAATTATTCCGAGCCGGGCACCGACACGAGCGACGCGGTCGTAGCCCTCGATCTCAAAACCGGCAAGCTACTCTGGTCCGCGCAGTTCGACAAGGACGACATCTACAAAATGGAATGCGGCACGCCTCCCGCCGCGGGCTGCGAACCGCCCAGCGTCCCCGAATTCGACCTCGGCGCGTCGCCGATTCTGGCCGCGCTGCCCTCGCACAAACGCGTCCTGCTGCTCGGCCAAAAAACCGGCATCATCTACGCGGTCGATCCCGACGCGCGCGGCAAGCTGCTCTGGTACAAGCACGCAGGCGTGGGCGGCTTGCTCGGCGGCGTGCAGTGGGGCCCTGCCACCGACGGCACGAACGTCTACGTCGCCGTCTCCGATCTCGCATTTGGCAGGGGCGGCCCCGATCCCACGAAGGGCGGCGGCATCTCGGCCTATCGCGTCGACGACGGCACGCTGCTCTGGAAAACTCCGCCGCCCGGCTGCGGCGATCGACGCCCCTGCAGTCCCGCGCAGTCGCAAGCCGTCAGCGCGATTCCCGGCGCCGTTTTCTCCGGCTCGATCGACGGCCACCTCCGCGCCTACGCCACCAGCGACGGCAAAATCATCTGGGATTTCGACACCGCGCAGTCATTCGATTCGGTGAACAAAGTTCCCGCAAAAGGTGGCTCGCTCGACGTAGGCGGCCCGGTCATCGCCGGCGGCATGATCTTCGTCGTCTCCGGCTACCCCGGCTTCGGCGCCATGCCCGGCAACGCACTCCTCGCGTTCAGCGCAAACTGAACCGCAACGCCGCGTGGCCTAGGTTACGCTGGGTTTGTAGGGGCGCATGCTTGCCGCGCCCGGTTTTGACTTATGGGCCACAGTCCGGGAATCCCAACTAATCAGGAGTTGAAGTCTCAGGCATTCTATATAACAAGAGAGTTGTACCGCTCAGAATCGCGAGACGATCTCCGTCTGGGGACAATGCAATTGCTGGAGTGCTATCCGCCTCCAACACAACGTCGAAGACCTTGGCTCGTTGCGAGCGGTCGTACACAAATACGCCGAACCGCTTTTTAGGAATTTCGGTACTATCAATCTCGACCTTACGATCGGCGTAAAACAAGCCGGCAAAACGTGACCCATCTAGCGACCGCACGAGATCTGACAATATGAAGTTCTTCCAGTTCTTCCTATCCCGGCTCTGTCGCCCCCACAAAACCTCGCCCTTTGTGGACAGCACTTGAAATCCGCTTCGAAAGAATGAAACGACCTCGTCATCATCCAGGAAAACTGGTTGACCGTATGTGCAGGGGTCGTCACAGCATAGAGGGGTTCTTATTGAGTCCACCCTCTGAACGACAATGCACGTGTACCAGCGCCCCGCGAACGCATCCTTACTAACGGAGTCGGCCCCCCCGGGGAATAGATCGATGCCGCCCAATTTATCGAACGTTTCAGAGGATCGCCACTCCCCGTGAGCTGTCAGCAAGCCGCTATCTGCATTTTGGACCATGGAGACACCATCCGCACTCCGGACAGTGCCGGGAGCGCTCTTCTCCAGGAAAAAGACGCCGCCGCCCGGCGCAACAATCGCGGCATATTCCAGCGAGTCGTCAAGGGCCATCTCCCTCTTCTTCTGGAGGTCGGCCGCGTACAGCGCTAACGTGTTGTTCGCGTGCACTAGGAATCCGCTCCGTACCGGGATGATTCGAGCTTGGGTGTCGGTCCCAGTGTTGAAAAAGCGCCTTCGTCGCGTTTGCCAGACCTGATGTGAAATCAGGTTGCCGTTCTCGACATCTAGGAAGAGGGCTTGCATGCTATGCGCCGGTGCGGGAGTCGGTGACTGACCGTTCCTAGCAGCGGCGCGTTCATCAACGACATCGCTGAAGTACACCACCAATTCTTTGGCATCGATGAATTCAACATGGGCATGCACATCCTGGAATAGCAGCGAAATGTCAGAAAAAATTTCCCTATCTTTGTAGTTCGGAATTTTGGGTTGTGCGAAATTCAGCGCCCGCAGGTCGATTTGCCGTTCTGGCATCGGACTCGCCGTCTGTGCGGCGCTATTGGGCGTCACTAGCGTCGATGCACTTATAACGCAGAGGACGAATACCGTCGTTTTGATTCGGCGCGCGCGCAGATTCAATTCCGCACCCCCTGCCAAGCACCACGAATTGAGCCAGCGATAGTTTACAGTTCCAACGAGCATCGCCCTGTGGCTTTGTGACGCTTTCTAAGGTGTCACAGCAACTCTACTCCGCTCCGCGCATTTCCGCTCGGAAACTCCAAATCGGTCGACATGCCCGATTAACGCTGCGGGACATGTCCCGACATTCCGCGTCGCATCAATGCTGCGATTCGTCGAGCATTTCCTTCAGGTATTGCTGCCAGACGGCTGCGTGCGTGTGGGTGCCGTGGCCGTAGGTCTCGAGCGACGCCGGAATCAGGATGAACCGGCCGTTCTTTATGAGCTTGATCTGCTGCTGGGCGATTCCAAGCTCGGGCGATTGATGAAATCGTCCGCCGAGTTGATCCACATCACGGGCGCCGTGATCTTTTCGAGCTGCGACGAGGGATCGTAGTTCCGCGAGGCGCTCACCGCATAGAGAAAATCGTTCGCGTCAAATGTTGCCGCATTCCGCTTGCGGTCGTCTTCGAGGTATTGGTCCGCCGCGTCGCGCGTCGGATAATTCTTCTGCATCTGGAGCGGCGCGCTTCCCGCGATCACGAGCATGTCCGTCGAAATCTCGAAAGCCGCTCGCGGTTCCGTGGTGTAGTCACCGTTCTTCCATTCGGGATCGTTCTCGATCCCGTCGATCACCATCTTTCGCCAGATGCGATTGCGTCCAGCCACTGCAACCGCCTGGCACGCGAGCGGCATCAGCGCGTCCATGTAATCGGGATACGTCTCGGCCCACACGAACGTGTGCATGCACCCCATCGAAGTCCCCATCACCAGCCGCAGATGATTGACGCCCAGCCCCTTTTCGACGAGCTCGTGGTCCGCCGCCACCATGTCGTCGTAGTCGTAATGCGGGAAGCGCGCGCGCAGTCCATCGCTCGGCTTGCTCGACTTGCCGTGCCCGATCCCGTCCGGAAGGATGATGAAGTAGCGGTTCGCATCGAGCAGTTCCCCGGGACCGAACAGCACGCCCGCGAAAATCGGCCGCAGCAAACTGTAGCCGTCGCCGCCCGTGCCGTGCATGATCAGGACCGCATTCGTCGTGCGCCCGTTCGCGTCGCGCACCGGCTTGCCGAGCGTCGTGTAGTGCAGCCGCAACTCCGCCATCGTCTCGCCCGACTTGAAATGAAAGTCGTGCGCCACATAATCGCCTTCGCTCGTCTTCAGCGCGGCGAACACCTGCTGCTCCCGCTGCTCCTCGGTCTGTTGCGCCCGCAAAGGCGCCGCAGCCAGCAGCAGAACCGCAATCATTGCGGAAATCAGTGGAGCACAAGTGAACGTTTTCATATCACCTCGCAAAGGTTCGCCTCATCCATCCACAGAGGCATGACTGTAGCACGGCTGTCCGATTAGCTGGCTTATCCGGCTTGGCTGACTAAATCTGGTAATCGATGATGGCCTGGAGTTCGTCGGCGGCGCGCGAGTCAGCGGGCACGCTTCCCTCCAGCTTCTGAAGGCGTTCCCTCAGGTCCTTCACCTGGGTTGCCACCGCCGCGAGAGCCTCAGACAGGGGATCCTGGATCTGTTTCGGATCGGTGATGACGACGCGCTGGCCCGCCCGCAAGACGATGTGGCCCGGCACCCCAACGATTGTGGAATTGTCGGGCACGTCGCGAAGCACGACTGAGCCGGCGCCGACACGGCAGTTGTCTCCGATTCGTATGTTTCCCAAGATGCGCGCGCCCGCGCCGATCGTAACTCCGTTCCCAATCGTGGGATGCCGCTTGCCTTTTTCCTTGCCGGTTCCGCCCAGCGTCACGCCTTGATACAGCGTCACGTCGTCGCCAATCACGCTGGTTTCCCCGATGACGACGCCCATGCCGTGATCGATAAACAGGCGCCTTCCGATCTGCGCCGCGGGATGAATCTCGATTCCGGTGAGGAGGCGCGCCACCTGGGAAAGCCAGCGGGAGAGCAGGCGCATGCGATGGTTCCACAGCCATTGATTGAGGCGATGGAACCACAGTGCATGCAGCCCCGAGTAACACAGCAAGACTTCGAGGATGGATTTGGCGGCCGGGTCGCGATCGAAAACCGACGCAATATCCTCTCGTATCGATCCGGACACTGCTTCCTCCCGGCTCACATCGGCGCTGCGGTCAGTTGCTGTGCTTCGTTCTTCAAGCTTTCGAAGAGAACGCTGCTTAGATATCTCTCGCCGAAATCCGGAATGATGACGACGATGAGTTTCCCGGCGTTCGCATCGCGCCGCGCCACTTGCAGGGCCGCGACGACCGCGGCGCCCGATGATATCCCCACCAGGAGACCTTCTTCCAGCGCGAGCCGGCGCGCCATATCGATCGAGTCCTGGCTTGATACTTGGACGATCTCGTCGATGTAATCCCGGCGCAGAATGCTCGGCACAAATCCCGCTCCGATGCCCTGGATCTTGTGCGGCGACGGCTGGCCGCCCGAGAGCACCGGGCTTTCCGTCGGCTCAACGGCGATGGCCTTGAACGAGGGCTTTTTCGGCTTGATGTATTGGCACACGCCGGTCAGCGTGCCGCCCGTTCCGATCCCGGAGATCAGAATATCGACCTTGCCGTCCGTGTCGTTCCAGATTTCCGGACCGGTCGTCTCGAAATGAATTTTGGGATTCGCCGGATTATCGAATTGCTGGAGGATGAAGCCGTTTGGCGTGGCGGCTAGCAATTCGTTGGCCTTGGCGATCGCGCCGTTCATGCCCTTGGCGCCCGGCGTCAGGACGATCTCGGCCCCGAACGCCTTCAGCAGCACGCGGCGTTCCAGGCTCATGGTGTCCGGCATCGTCAAAATGAGTTTGTAGCCCTTCACCGCCGCCACAAACGCCAGCGCAATCCCTGTATTTCCGCTTGTCGGCTCGATCAGCACGGTTTTGCCGGGATGAATTTTCCCCGCCTTTTCAGCCTCCGCGATCATGCTCACGCCGATGCGGTCTTTCACGCTGGCATTCGGATTAAAACTCTCCAGTTTCGCCAGCACGGTCGCCTTACAGCCGTCCGTGACCTTGTTCAACTGGACCAGTGGTGTTTTGCCAATCAGCTCGGTAATGTCCTTCGCGACTTTCATTCCTATCTCCTTGATTGCAGCAGGCTATGCGCGGAGTGTACCAGCATTTTGCGAGACAGATCAGTCGAGGCACCAAATAGCCCCACTTGCGTGGCGGACGTGTCCGGCAATCCGACTTCCATTACGGGTCTTCTCGTGCGCGAAAGGTGACGGCGGTCACCGCCGATCGTGATCCCTATCACTGAGCGATTGCGCCAGAGTCAGATATGCGAATAGGGTACCCGTACGCGCTCCCGTTCAGCCATGCATTGGAATCAAGAATTCAATGTGGCCACAAGCTTCGTGGATCGGCACATCCTCGAGGGCAGAGCGGGAAACACTGCGATCGAATGTGGCGGCGAGCGCGTCAGCTATCAGCAACTGTCAGACCGGACAAACCGCGTCGGCCATGTTCTTCGCGGATTGGGGGTGAAGGCCGGAGAGCGCGTGCTGCTTTTGCTGCCGGACTCGCCTGAGTTTTTATACTGCTTCTTCGGCGCAATCAAGATTGGCGCGGTCGCAGTGCCGCTGAATACCCTTTTGAAACCGCATGAATACGAATTCCTGTTGAATGATGCGCAAGCCAAGATCGTCGTGGTCGACGAGTTCCTCCTTCCGCTCCTGGAAGTGACTCCGCGCGAGCGTTTCAAATATCTGCGGGAGATCGTCGTTGTCGGCAAATCGAACCAGCGCCATCTTCGTTTGGGCGACGCGATGGCCGAGTCATCCTCGGAACTTCACCCCGCGCCAATGGGCGAAGAGGCTCCCGCCTTTTGGCTGTATTCGTCCGGCAGCACCGGCCCCCCCAAGGCGTGCGTTCATGCTCACCAGGACATGCTCGTTTGTTCCGAGCGCTATGCCAAGGGAATCCTCAACATAAGCGATCGCGACCGCGGTTATAGCGTCGCGCGCCTGTTTTTTGCGTACGGTTTGGGCAATGCCGGCTACTTTCCGCTGTACGCCGGGGGCACTACGATTCTCTCGCCCACTCATCCCACACCCGCCGGTATCTACGCCGTCATCGAACGCTACCGGCCCACATTGTTTTTTTCGGTGCCTTCGAACTACGCCGCATTGCTGGCCCACCGGCGTGAAGATGGACGGGAATTCGACTTATCGAGCGTGCGTCTCGCGATTTCGGCGGGCGAAGCGCTTCCGGCAGTAATATTCGAGCGCTTCAAGCAGCGCTTCGGCATCGAAATCCTCGATGGCTTGGGTTCTACGGAAACGCTTCAAACGGTGATCTCCAACCGTCCCGGGGAAGTGCGCCCGGGATCGACCGGCAAGGTCGTTCCCGGATACGAAGCCAAGATTGTCGACGAAAATGGCCGCTCGGTTGCAATTGGGGCAGTAGGGAGCTTGATGATCAAGGGAGATTCGGTTTGCTCCGGCTACTGGAACGGACAAGAAAAAATCGAAGGCGGGTTCGCCGATCACTGGTTCCGCACGGGAGACAGGTACTACCAGGATCAAGACGGCTACTTCTGGAATGCCGGGCGCACCGTCGACACATTCAAGATCAACGGCCGATGGTTGAATCCATCCGAGGTTGAGGGAGCGCTGATCGCGCATCCTTCCGTCTACCAGGCGGCCGTAGTCCCACGCGAAGATGAAGTTGGACTTACGAAGGCGGTCGCGTACCTCGTCCTAGCTCCGAATGTTGATCCGAGTGACCAACTCGTTCGCGAACTCAAAGATTGGGTCGGGCAACGGATCGGCAGCTACAAACGTCCCAAGTGGATCGAGTTTCTGAGCGATCTTCCGAAGACTGCCACTGGCAAGGTACAGCGCTTCAAGCTGCGTGAGTTGCAGGTGGATCACGATTCAAATAGCGCGGTGGACCATCAGAAACCCGCTTCGTAGCGTGGCGCGCTATCGATTCTTCCAAATAGGCTTTCGCTTTTCCAGATAGGCGTTCAGGCCTTCGCGGGCGTCCTCCGTCCGCATGAGTTCCCCCAAGTAGAGTTTCTCGGCGGCCGCGAGCCCCTCGACCACATCCGCATGCAGCGCCCGGTCCACTGCTCGTTTCGTCAGCTTCAGCACGGGCGCGCTCAACGACGTGAGCTTGCCAATGAATTCATCCGCTTTCTGACGAAATTCCTCCGTCGGGAAGACCTTGTTGATGAGGCCCGCCGCTTTGGCTTCCGCTGCGTCGATGATGTCTCCGGTCAGCAGCAATTCCAGCGCGCGGTTTCGTCCCACCAGCCGGGGAAAAACGACCGCCGCCACCGGCGGAAAAACTCCCACCTTGATCTCGGGCTGGCCGAAAGTGGCTCGCTCGGAAGCGACGACCATGTCGCAAAAGGTGGCTAGTTCACAGCCGCCGCCCAGAGCCATCCCGTCGACGAGCGCCACGGTGGGCAAAGCAAGAGAATGAAGGAGCCGGAACACCCCATGAAACTTTTCGATCATTTCCGATACTTTGTCCGGCGTGTGGTCGCGAACGGAGACACCGGCGGAAAATGCCTTTCCCTGATGGTCGATCACGAGAACCTTCACGTCTTGGTCCGACTGAACGCGCGTGATGGCGCCATGGATTTCGCCGAGCATGGGGATGTCGATGATGTTCAGGGGCGGCAGATTGAGGCTGATCCGGGCCACTCCATTTTCGACTGCGTAGAGGATGCTTCGATATCGATCCGGCATCGGGTCAATCCTCACAGCTCTTGAATAAATCCTGTTTCGGCCGGCGGATTCCAGAGTTACTTGCCGGTCTTTGCGGGTTGAGCGACCCACGGAGCAATCTCGCGGACCAACTCCTCATTCCACCGCGCTCCTTGGGCAAGCCGCTGCCGCAAGAGAACGAAATCCACTTCCCGCTCGTCTTTGGTCCCGTAGTGAAAGGCGCGAAAACCCGCATTGGCTTCGGTCATCATGTTCAGCGAAAGCCAGGCGCGGTTGCTCTCGCGGTTCTTGTCCCAGTGCACCAGTTTGTGCTTGCGCAGACTTTCGATGGTCTTGATGAGGCAGTCGGGCATGGTGTAGAGGAGCTTCGTGCACATCTGATCGACGGCCTCGTCCAGCAGCGAAAGATCGACGCTGCCCTTGGCCAGCAACGATTTTCCCTCCTCGCGAGCCTGCCCCGTCTTCCATTCGCCGAGCACGATGCGTCCGTACTCGTCCAGCACCCGGTCGGTTACGACGAGGGGATTGGCCGTCCATCGGCCCTCCACTTTCAAGGCTGGCACGATCTGCGTGAGCCCTCCCAGCCAATAGAAACGATGCGCGCTCCAGGTCTCGCAAAGCGTTCCGCTGTACATGGCCCGCTCGATTCCCAAATAAACGGGAAGAAAATCCGTGCTTCCTCCGTCCGGAACGGAACCGTGCTTCGGTCCGGCCTGGCTGAAAAGCGCGAGATCGCTCGCGACCGAGAAATCACAGGCCATTCCAATTTCCTGGCCGCCGCCCACGCGCACTCCATTCACGCGGCAGATCACGGGCTTGTCGCACTGCAGAATTCCCGTGACCATGTCGTTGAAGACGCGCATGTACTGGCGGTATTCTCCCGGCGCTCCTGCGTAGTACTCGGCGTATTCACGCGTGTTTCCGCCGGCGCAAAAGGCGCGCGTTCCGGCGCCCGTCAGGACGACGGCCACAGCCGCGCGGTCGTTGCTTGCCTCGCGCAATGCCAGAATCACTTCCTTGGCCATGGAAGTCGTATAGCTATTGAGCTCGTTCGGGTTGTTGAGCGTGATCCAAACGTTGTGGAGGCCGTCGACGGACTTACCCGAGCGATCGCGCACGGGCTGGCGCTCGAAGAGTATTTCTCGCGGAGAAAAAGTCTCAACGAGGTTGTGATTTTTCACGTGCTGCCTCCCGTCAGTGCTTCACATGATTCGGGCCCGGTTGCAGGATGGCCCGGCGACGCACGGCATGTTTTGCGACTGCATCGAGTATAGCGGGAGCCTCGGCCAGCGGATGGAGCTCTACATAAGGACCGAGTGCAATTCTTCCATCGAGCACCATCTGCAGCGCGCCGGGGTACTGATCCGGCGGGCAGCCCCAGTTTCCGCGCGCGGTCGCGTCGAAAGCCATCAAATTCGACAGGCGAAGCTCGACGCTCTTGGGCGTGAAACCGACGACCCCCAGATACGCGCCGTGATCCAGCAGTCCAAAGGCCGTCGCTTGGCCGGCGGGGGTGCCGCTCATTTCGAAAATCTTCAACCCAACGCCTTTTCGGCCGCTTTCTTTGACGAACGTGCGCACAGCTGCTCTCAAGCCCTTGAGGTCCGTGGTGCTGGCATCCAGGGCGAGGCTGCCGCCATGCCGAGCGGCAAGATCCAGCCGCTCGCGATCGATGTCGATGACCGCAACCGCCGCTCCCATCGCGGCGGCAATCTGCACGCCGAATCCGCCAACACCGCCGGCCCCCACGATTACCGCGACGTCTTCGGACCCGAGATTCGCTCTTCGCATCGCTTCATATGGCGTCGTCACCGCGTCGGCAACCACAGACAGCATCTCGAGTGTGACGCCCGATGGCAGAGATTCGGGCACGGGACACAACCCGCGAAAAGGCACGAGCACGTGCGTGGCAAAGCCTCCGTCGCCATCATTGCCCGGCATGAACTGCTGGCGGCAAATCGTAACTCGCCCCGCCCGGCACGCCGGACAGGACCCACACGGAATCACAGCCGGAACAATCACCGATTGCCCGAGCCAGCCGGCAGCATTTTCTCCCGCAGCCACGACTCGTCCGGAAATTTCATGCCCCAGGATAAGCGGTAGCGCATGGCGAGTCGGAACACCGTCGAATGCAAAGCCGATGTCCGTGTGACACACGCCGCAGCCCGCAACCTGCACGACAACCTCATCTGGGCTGGGGTCGAGGGTGGGGAGTTCCCAAGGCTCTACAGGCGTGTTTGCGGCTGTTAAGTGAAATCCGTAGCCTCCAGTCACGCTTGTCAAGATGGACCTCAGCGGCTCACTTCTAGCAAGATCCACAACTTACGAAATACCGCAAGCGGACGCGGTGACGAACGTCACAGCGCTTCGTGATGCTTCTATGGAACGGGGCCGTTATTCCAGAGACGCCGCCCAAAGTCATTGCCGAGGCGTCTGTCTTGACTTGTAGAGCGGGTCTATCGGCAGCTTGGGAAACCGCGCACGGTCGGGCTCGACCGCAGCGAGCGCTTCGGCTGGTTTCAGACCCTTGAGGCAGCGCTGGGCGAGCGCCTGATAGACCGCGGTGGCTCCACTCTTCCAGGCTATGTCAGCATCCGTCAGCTCGCGCACGACCTTGGCGGGAACGCCGAGGACCAGGCTGCGAGGCGGAATTACCGCCCCCGCTTTCACGAAGGCCACCGCCGCGACGATGCACGACTCGCCGATGATGGCTCCATCCGAGATCACCGCGTTCATGCCAACCAGCGAGTTCTTGCCGATGCGGCAGCCGTGGAGGACCGCGCCATGGCCGATGTGGCCATTCGTTTCTACGACGGTGTCTGCGCCGGGAAAACTATGCATCACGCAGGTGTCCTGCAGATTGCTTCCCTCTTCGAGTATCAGGCGCCCGAAATCTCCGCGTAAGCAGGCGCAAGGACCCACATAGCACCGCGGTCCCACAATTACGTCGCCGATAAGCACGGCGGTCGGGTGCACGAAAGCAGTGGGGTCGATCACAGGGATAATTCCGTCGAGTGAATAAACCTGCGCCATCACACGCCTGCTCTGTGCTCGATTTGCGGCGCCTGATCTCGCGGCTTCGCGGCGATGGGATTATCTGCGGTCATGATCTTTCGAAGGACATAACTCTCAGGCGCGTATCTTAGTGTCGCATCCAGCCGGTTTCAATAGACATTCCTGATCGAGCCAGGTCGGCCGAGAGCGAGTTCGCTTTTCGTACCCATCGCCCGTGCGGCTCCCGTGCCGGCTTGCCGCAAAGGCCAGCTGTGCTGCCCAAATTCCAGGGAACATTTCGAGGGCTAGCTCCGTATTAACTGCCAAGACGGGCTGAGGAGGCCCACAAGATGAGAAAAGCCATGCGAAGGCGAACGCAAACCGCGGCGGTGCTCTGCCTGCTCGCGGCGGGAATGACGGCCCTGGTAACACCTGCAACGGCGGCGCCTGCGGAAAGGTACTTGCACGTAAACGTCGAGGATTCGGCCCAAGGCGAAAGCGTCAAAGTGAACGTGCCACTCGCGATGGCCGAGAAGATTCTGCCCGCCATCAACAATCAGGACCTGCACGACGGCAAGGTAACGATCCATAACGCGGAAATGAATGGGGTGGACCTTCGGGCGCTCCTGGATGCGGTGCGCACGGCCCCAGACAACGAGTTCGTCACAGTCAAGGACAAGGATTCCAATGTCCGCGTGGCCAAGGCCAACGGAAACATCATCGTTCATGTGATCGACGCGAAAAGCAAGGAGCAAACGGTTGACGTCACGGTTCCCCTCAAGATTGTCGACGCGCTCTTTGCCACCGCGAAGAACGACCAATTGGACGTCGCGGCCGCGCTGCGGGCCTTAAGCGATGCAGGTGACATCGTGTTGGTGACCGTGCACGACTCGGACCAGAAGGTCCGCATTTGGGTGGATTCGCTGAATACGCAAGAATGAGCCTGTCTGGACGCCCGAACCGGGCGAACCATCACAGCCGAAAGTGAGGAGCGAAGCGATGATACTGCTCGGAAAGATTGTGCTGGGAATGGCCGGCGTGGGACTGGCCGGCGCGAGCATTCTCTGCAGCGAAGGTCTCGTTCACGTGAAAGTGATCGAGAAACAGCCGCAAGGCGTCCACATCAACGTGATTGCCCCCGCGATGCTGGCGCCGATTGCCGTGCACCTGGCGCCGCAGCGCGATCTGGCGCAAGCGGCCCGGCAAATCCAGCCCTACATGCCGGTGATTCGCGCGGCGCTGGATGGTTTGCGCGATTCAGAAGATGTCGTGCTCGTTGACGTGAACGAACCCGGCGAACACGTCGAGGTTTCGAAAGCGGGCGGCTCGATCGTTGTGGACGTCGACGATGCCGGCGAGACCGTGCACGTCTCCACTCCGGTTCGCGCGATATCGAGCACGGTCGAACAGCTCGCCGCCGCCGACTCGAACCCACTTTAATTGGCAACCGGCTGCGCCCAATCGGCAATGAGCGGGCGCGTGTCACAATCGAAGCTCAAGGAAGGCTTGTTCTGGAATTTGGCCGGTCCCGCGTTATACTCGGGGAACTCGACAACTTGTCGACATCGGCTCCTTAGCCGAGAAGGAGGTGATCCAGTGAGGTACGATTTACGTTGACGCAGTAGAGGAGGCGCTTGTGACTTCGCCGAGCGCCTCTCTCCTTTTTGTCCGGCCTGTTCGAATCCCCTGTGACGTGAATGCCCGGTAGGATCGCTCGCATCATTGCAAGCGGCGGGGCTCGTTGATTGCGTCGGGCGGGCGCCGCCCAGCCAGCGCCTCCGCGATGTTGCGTGCGGCGCACATCTCGATCTCGAGGCGCGTGTCGCGAACTGCCGAGCCGAGGTGCGGCGTGAAAAGCGTTTTGTCGCCTTGCGCCAGCAAGTCCGGACACACCGCCGCGGGCCGGTCCGCCCGCGCCCAATCCTCCATCTCGAAAACATCCGCCGCGTAGCCCGCCAGATGCTCGGACCTCAGCGCGTTGGCCACGGCCTGCTCATCCACCACCGATCCCCGGCCGACGTTCACGAGAAAGCTGCCTGGCTTCATCCGCGCCAGCATCGCCGCATCGAAAAGGTGCAACGTGCCCGGCCCGAGCGGCGCCAGCACAACCACAAAATCGCTTTGCGCCACAAGCTCGCGCAATTCCACGCGCGCCGCGCCCAGGCTTTTCTCTTTCTCGGACGGCAACGCGATCGGATCGGCATACAGGATTTTCATATCGAACGCAGCGAGCCGCTCGGCCACCGCGCGCCCCAGCTTTCCCATGCCGACGATTCCAACCGTGCTCCCCGAAAGTCCGGCGCCATATAGAATCGGCCGCCAGCCTGCAAACGCGCCCGACCGAACCACTCGGTCGCCCGCCAGCACCTTGCGCGCGAGCCCCAGCATTAGCGCGATCGTCAGCTCCGCCGTCGGAATCGTCAGCAGGTCCGGCACGATCGTGAACCAGATTCCGCGCTTCGTGCACGCGGCCACGTCGAAGTTGTCGCAGCCCTTCAGCGCCGCGGCCACGATCCGCAGCTTGGGACACCGCTCGAGCGCCGCCGCATCGAGCGAGTCGTTCATGAAGACCATCATGCCGCTCGCACGCGCGGCCTTTCGGAAAAAGACCTCGCGCGGAAATGGCTCTGCCGATGGGTTCGCCTCCACCTCCGCGAACTCCTCCAAAAACGCGATCACCTCGCGGTGCACGCGGTTCGTCACAAACACGACCGGCCGTGCATCGCTAGAGCCCGTCGCCCCGCTCATTCAATTGCTTCCCACGAAACCTGGTAGCGCTTTCGCATGTTCGTGCTGAAGATATCCATCGCGCCCACCATCAGGCAAGTCACCAGCACGTACGCCATCATCTCGCGATAAAAGAAAAGTTCCTGCGCGTTGAAGAGCGCCTCGCCGATCCCGCCTGCCCCGATGATCCCGAGCACCGTCGCCGAACGCACGTTCCATTCGAAGCGAAAGAGTGTGTGGATCGCGATCGGCCCGGCGGCCAGAGGCACGTTTCCGAAAGCGGCCACGGCCAGGCGCGATGCGCCCGTAGCCTCCAGCGCCCGAATCGGATTCTTCGGCACGTTTTCGAGGCTTTCCGCGAAAAGTTTTCCCAGCACGCCGGTCGAATGCACGCCCAGCGCCGCCATGCCGGCCCACGGGCCGACTCCCGCAAAAGTGACCAGCAGCAGCCCCCACACGATTTCCGGCACCGCTCGCAGAAAATCCAGCGCTCGCCGCACTACCTGCACCACAAACGCGGGCGCAATTCCCCGCGCCGCAGCCGGCGAGATCAAAAGCCCGAGCACCGATGCGCACGCCGTTCCTCCCGCCGCCATGCCGAATGTCTGCAGCACCAGTATCGGAAGCCGGTGAAGCTCGCTCGAATTCAGATGCGGCGGAAACATGGACGCAAACGTGTGCAGCGCATGCCGCGCTGCGAAGAGCTGCGGCCAGCAGAAAAATAGCGAGACAATGCCCGCCGGCGGAATCACCGCCAGCCCGATGGGATATCGCCGCACAAACCAGCAGAAGCGGTCGACCAGCAAGATCAGCAGCACCAGCGTGAGGATCAGCGTCGTTACGCGGCGATAATCGAAATCGTTGAGCGAGCCCACGAGTTCCGCGCCGATTCCTCCGGCGCCCACCGCTCCCACGATCACCGACGCCCGAATCGCGCTCTCAAGCTCATATAGGCCATAGGTGAGCGCGTCGCCCAGTTTCAGTGGGATCAGGCCAAACGCCGCGAGCGAAATCCGCGAAGCGCCTGTCGCGCGCAGCGCCTCGAGCGGCCGCGGATCGGCCGCGAGAAAAATCTCGCCGAAAATCTTCGCCATCGCGGCGCCGTAGTAAATCACCAGCGCCGTCATGCCCGCGCCGGGCCCAAGGCCTACGATGATCACGCAGAAAATGGCCAGCGTCAGATCCGGAATCGAGCGAATCGCAGCCAGCACGGCATACAGCGCCTTCGATCCGGGCATGCGCGTCCCGATGATCAGGCTGAGCGGAAGCGCGAGTACCACCGCCAGAAAAATCGAAGAGAGCGCCATCGCCACCGTCTGGCCGACGGGCGTGCCGAGATAGGAAACGTAGTGCCATGAGAGATCGGGCGGAAAAAACTGCCCCAGGAAGTGGAAGAATCCCAATAGCCGCGTGAAGATCAGCACGGAACGTACGCCGCATGGCGCGGCCCCGCGACCGGCGGCGGAGGCACCGGCACAACCTGCCCATTCTCGATTCGCAGCAGCCGGTCGAAATAGCGCCGCGCGAGTTCCGGTTGGTGGAGCGAGCAGAGCAGCGTGATCCCGCGGCTTTTCGCGAGCCCGCAGAGCAGTTCCAGCACCTGTTCCGCATTTTCCGGGTCGAGCGACGCCACCGGCTCATCCGCCAGTATGATCAGCGGGCTCTGAATCAGCGCCCGCGCAATCGCCACGCGCTGTTGCTGCCCGCCCGAAATCTCGGTGGTGCGCACGCGCAGCTTCTCGCGCAAATTCACCGACTCGAGTGCTTCGCTCGCCTCTTCGAGTTCGCTCGTCTTCGGCCGGACCAGAAACCTCAAGGCGTGCGCCGTTGACCAGCGCCCCAGAGCGCCCGCCATCACGTTCTCGTACACCTTCAGCCGGTCGACAAGATCATGCTTTTGCGCGATGAACGCGATCCGGCTGCGAATCTTCCGCAGAGCCGCGCCGCGTGTGCGCGTCACCTCTACGTCGCCCACCCACACCTGCCCCGATTCCGCAGCCACCGAGGCGTTGACCGACCGCAACAGGGTCGTCTTCCCCGACCCGCTCGGGCCGACGAGCGCTACTCGCTCGCCGGCTTCAATGTTCAGGTGCAGGTGGTCCAGCACGGCAGGTCCCTGCCGCGTGTACCGTACGGTTACATCGTTGAGCTTCAGCATCGGGGTCCCAACTGCAGAGTTTCGCATATCGCGCTTACTGAAGCATTCCGAGTTGTTTGGCGACCGCCCGCAGCGTGCTGTACTCGTCGTCATCCGCCCGCACGAACTTCGTCCCGCGGAGAATGTCGAGAATCTGCGCGTCCTGCGGCTGCTGAAGCTTGAGGAAAGCCTCCGCGAACTTCTGAGCCAGCGCCGGATTCACATCCTTGCGCGCCACCCAGACGTAGTCCACGAATGGCGGCGTGGTGTAGAAAACCCGCACCTTCGCCGGATCGACGGTCTTG
Organism: Candidatus Acidiferrales bacterium; assembly: GCA_052146315.1. Taxonomy (GTDB): domain Bacteria; phylum Acidobacteriota; class Terriglobia; order Acidiferrales; family UBA7541; genus Palsa-295. The sequence goes on from JBKQNJ010000106.1 coordinate 24,011, forward strand.
TCCGAAGTCAGTTGGCGGAACACAGTTTCGTCCAGTGCGCCCGCGTCCACGGCGCCGGCTTCGACGGCCTTCGCCGTCGCCGGATGGCTCCCCGTATAGCGGAATTTGAGATCCGCGTCTGGATTGATCCCGGCGTCCTTCATCGCGAGGAATGGCATCAAGTGCCCGCTGGTCGAGTTAATGTCACCGAACGCGAAGCTCTTGCCCTTGAGGTCGGCCAAGCTATGAATCGAAGAATCCGTTTGCGTGATGAACAACGAATGGAACTGTAGGTCGGTATCCCGCTGCACGAGCGGCATCGCGCCGTACTGCTCGTGCGCCTTCAGGTAGGTCAATCCGCCAAGATACGCGAAATCGAGCGAGCCATTGCCGAGCGCCTCGACCGTTGCATTGTAGTTTGTCGGGATAATCAAATCGACGGGCTGGCCCAAAGCGGTTTGCAAGTAATCCTTGAGAGGCTTTTTCTGATCGATCGAAACTTGCGTCGCGCCTGCATCTGGAATCATGCCCACGCGAACCGTGTCGCCTGCCGCCCTCCCGGGGCGATCCGTAACCGCCACTGCTAAAGCCACCGCCAATGCAATCAGGACGAAATTCTTTCCGTTGCGCATTTTCGCTCCTTTGAGTTGCCGGGGTTCGCCCCCCGGTGCCGGGGGATTGTAGGACGTTTCCCGCCCTTTGTCGCGTCCAACTTCAGTCTAAGGCAGCGCGCCAAGGGAATTGTTACGCCCATGTGACACCCGCGTTCGGATGCAGCGCGAGCCCACGGATTCATGGATAGTGAAGCGGTATTGGCGATTACGGCCGAGGCAGCGGACCCGGCAAGGGCGGCGCGCCGTTCTCCAAATATTCGCGAATCATTTGCTGCTGCTGGGGCGTGAGAATCGTCTTCGCATCCAAAATCGCGCCGAGGTAGTGGCTGATCAATTCCGACGTGTCTTTCGAGATTTCGTCGCCCTTGCCCATCACCGCGGCCTTGTCCGGCTTGTCGGCCCGCAGCAATTCCCGCAGCTCGATCGAATCGACCGCGATGTTCGCGCCTCGCTGAATCGTGAATATTTCCGTATCGGTCACGATTTTCCGCAGGCTGTCGGCCTGCTCGTCGGACAGGCCGAGCATCTTCTGTGCGCGCGGATCGTTGAGCGCCGACATCAGTCGCGAAAACCTCTCAAGCGGCCCGCCGTCTTCCCGGCCGCGCACCGTCACGCTCTGAGAACGCGCCAGCATCGGCCCGATCATCTGCATCATCTGGGGCGTCATCATGCCCTCGCCCATCGCCGCGCCGCCCATCGGCCGCTGGCTCGGCTGCCCCTGGTCCGTTTGCGTCGAAGGAGGCGCCGGCGGATTCTGCGCCTGTGCTGCACCGCCGCCCGCAAGCAATGAAAGGCTCGCCACGAAAATCAAAGTGACCATCATCTTCAATCGCATCGGATTCCTCCCACTGTTACTACGCACCGGCACAATCGGAAGTTGCACGTCAACTGGCGTGTACCGCGATCGTTGTGAATTCAAGCATACTCCTCGCGGGCCGCGGCAGCGTGTTATCCTCCCCCTCCGAGAACTCAAAACGACAAGGGGAAATTCAGCATGGACGCCAAATCCGGAGCCCGTGAGCGTTTCGAATCCGCCCGCAACAGCTTGATCGATCTCAGCCACCGCATCCACGCGCATCCCGAGCTCGGCTTCGAGGAAGAGCAAGCCTCTTCCTGGCTGTGCGAGTCGCTGGCCGACGCCGGCTTCGCGGTGGAAAAAGGCATTTGCGATTTGCCGACGGCGCTCCGCGCCCGCGCCGGATCGGGTCCGCTGCACATCGGCATCTGCGCCGAATACGATTCCCTGCCTGGCATTGGCCACGCCTGCGGCCACAATGTGATCGCCGCTTCGGCAATTGGCGCCGCGCTGGCCGCCGCCAAAGTGGCGGACGAGGTCGGCCTCACCATCAGCGTGATCGGCACGCCCGCCGAAGAAGTGGGCAACGCCGGCGGAAAGATTCTCCTCCTCGAGCGCGGCGGCTTCGACGGCATTCACGCCTCGATGATGGTTCACCCCGCGCCCTTCGACATGCTGCGCTCCAAGATCATCGCCGCTTCGATGTTCGAGGTTCACTACACCGGGAAGGAATCCCACGCCTCGGCTTTCCCCGAGCTGGGCATCAATGCGGCGGACGCGCTCACCATCGCGCAAACAGCGCTGGGCCTGCTGCGCCAGCATATTCGCTCGACCGATCGTATCCACGGCATCGTGACCGATGGCGGCGCCGCTCCGAACGTAGTCCCCGCTCACTCGTCCGCCAAGTACATCGCTCGCTCGGAAACGCTGGCTCAGCTCGCTGAACTGCGCCCCAAAGTGTTCCGCTGCTTCGAGGCGGGTGCCCTCGCCACCGGATCGAAGCTCGAAATCACCGGCGGCGACAAACCCTATGCTGAGATGCTGCACGACGACGCCATGGCCACGCTTTACCGCAAGAATTCCGAAGCGCTCGGTCGCCCGTTCCCGAATCTCGGCGAATGGGAAACGCGGCCCACCGGCTCGACCGACATGGGCAACGTCTCGCTCGCGATGCCGTCGATCCATCCGATGATCGGCATCAATTCCCTGCCCGCCGTGAATCACCAGCCGGAATTCGCCGCGCACTGCGTCACTCCAGACGCGGATAAAGCGCTCATCGATGGCGCTCTCGCGATGGCATGGACCTGCATCGACCTCGCGACGAACAGCGACGTTCGCGAACGCCTCACGGGCACCCGTTCATAGCGGCTCCAAGCGCACGGAGCCGCCGCTGGTGTGTACGCGCAGCAACTCTCCGCCCGTACCCAAAGTCCCGCGCAAAGCGTCCCACGATGTCGAGTCGGCTCCGCGTAGCGGAATGCCGGATCTGACGCCCCCGCCGGATGAAGACGCATCCACATCGAGATTCACCGCCGGGTCAAGCCTGACGAAAATGGACCCTCCGGACGTATCGATCACTCCTCCGTGCCCGTTTCCCTTGCTGAGGCTCGCCTCGATGGATCCGCCCGAGGTGTGCGCGCGGACGCGGCCTGTTATTCCATTGATGCGAATTCCCCCGCCGCTCGTGTCCGCCACGAGTCCGCCGTCAATCGAATCCGCCTCGATTCCTCCGCCGGAGGTTCCAACCTCGACTTCGCCTCGAATCTGCTCCGCGCTTATCTTTCCCCCGGAGGTATGCGCATGCACGTCTCCGGTCAAATGCGAGAGTTCGATTGAACCGCCCGACGTCTTCAAATCGGCGTAGCCCACCATCGAATCGACGCGGATGCCCCCGCCGCCGGTTCTGATTTCGAGCGTCGTCGATTTCGGCAGGCGAATCTCGTAGTGCAGCCCCAAGGGGTCGAACAGGAAATCGAGCGGGTTCCAGTATCGCCGCTGCTCGCGGACTCGCACGATCCCCGCATCTTCCTCAAACTTCAAATCGACTTCCTTTTCAAGATCGTTTCGATAGCTCGTGATCACCACGCTCGCGCCAGGCTGGTCGCTGCCCACCACGTCCACGCTTCCCTCATCCGCTTCGAGAACAAACTTCCCGCCCGGCTCGAGCTTCAGCGTCTTCTCGATCTGTGACCCGGCCCACGCGGGCGCGGCCATCGCCAGCAACCCAGCGGCAATCAGGCATCTTCGAGCTGTTTGTAAGTTCATGGCAGAGTCCTCCCGTGCCGGCGTGTACGGCCTTCCCTAAGGATATCTACGCTCAACGCCTGTCGTTTGTTCCACCCGTAATCAAGCGAGGCATACTCACTTCCTTCCAAGCTTGCTCAGAACTCCTAGCAGCCGTACGACAACGTCAAGAAGCCTCTCCATCAGGAACAACCTTACAAGCAAGCATGCAAGGCAGAAGACGAGCAAGAGTGCGATGATTTTCCATGGCTTGGACATAAGAACCTGCTCCGCCGCTAAAGAGGCTGCTGAAAACCTCAGTTTCGGGCGAAGGGCGGGGTTTAAACCCCGCCATAAGCGCCATCATCTGAGAAGGGCCTTAGAGTCTGTGTGACAACCTCGCTCTTGCGTCAGGGCACGACTTCAGTCGTGCCGTAAACGGCGCAAATTCAATACGGCTTCAGCCGCTGAGGTGCGGTTTTTCCAGTTGCCACATAGGCTCTTTAGCCCCTGAAGCTGGCCCTTGCCATTTTTCAGCATCCCCAAAGCCGTTCTGCCGGGCGCAGGAGGAAGCGTACGATGCGCGGGCTCAGGGTCCAACCCAAAATTCGCGGCTCGGGATTTCGGTAAGTCCGGACTCGGCTTGCGAAGGATAGTGGTGTCGTTTGACCGGGTGTCGATTTAATCGCCCGACTAAACACAGAGATCACAGAGAAGGCACTGAGTACACAGAGAAACGTCGACTATTTCTCCGTGTCCTCTTGATTGGCTCTGTGTTCTCTGTGTTGAGGCACCCCTTTAGCCTGACTCCGCATGACACCCCAAATCGACGTGCAATGCACGCGCGTTTTGGCCAAATGACACCACTACCCTGCGAAGACCGGATTTGCATCGGCACAGGCGTCGGCTTAAGATGCCCCATTAAGCCCGTCTCGGTCCGGCGGGCGCCTTCGGCGGTGCCGGACATTCTGGCACGCTCGTCGGGCGAATCGATCTCATGGCGCAGCAATTCTTAGGCGTGACTCCGCGGCGATGGCTCGAATACCTCGTCGCCATCCTCATCGGCAACGCAATCTACTACTTCTCGCTTGTTCCGCACTTACCCGGTCCTCTCCGCCACCAGGGCTTCCGCACCGATTGGGGCGCCGGAATCGACTTCATCGTCTGCATCGCCGTCTACGGCCTGATCCGCCTCGGCTCCAGCCTGTAGCGCCGGCGTCCCGCCGGCCCCTCCCCGCCGTCAAATCTGTTGAGGATAGCTTCATAAGAGTCCGTGTAAGAACGGAGATTGACCTCGTGCGCGAAGCGCAAAACGGTGGAAGCGTGGGCCTTCAGGCCCTCGAGAAGCACCCCATAATAAAAGGGCTTCAGCCCCGGGCCCTGCTCTCCTTGCTTCCTGCCTCCTCCGAGCCCAATTTGGCTGGAACAACCGCTCAGCCTCGCACGTATTAATCTGTGAACGCGCGCCGCCCCGTGTCACGCTTCCTCTAGGAGGAAACGACCTTGGTCGAACCGTCCGATGGTGCCAAAATGGCCTCCTCGGGTGCTAACCAACCGCCGGTGCCCCCGTCTATATGGACAGGGCCCGGCAAGGGGCCCGAGCAGGGGCCCGCGGAAAAGCCATCGCAACAGGCTGTTAACGGGCCAGATGCGCCGGATCGCTCCACTGAATCCGGGCGCACCGAAACAGAATCCAGTTCGGCGGCGGATACGATGGGGATGAGCGTCGCACTCGACGGAGATGCGCGCCAGGCAGCGGCAGTGAAGCTCGACGAAGAGCGGGCACTGGTCCGTAAGGCCCAGGCGGGTGACCGGTTGGCTTTTGAGGACTTGGTCCGCCGCTACGATCGCGATGTCCTGCGCTTGGCGTTGAATCTGGTCCATCGCCCCGAGGATGCCCGCGACGTTTATCAGGAAGGCTTTCTCCGCGCCTACCGGAACCTGCATCGCTTCCGGTTCGAGTGCAGCTTTTACACTTGGCTCTACCGCATCGTGACAAACGTGGCGCTCGACCATCTTCGCCGCCGCACCAGCCATCGCGAGGAGCAAGCCCCGGCGCCGAAAGAGACTGAAGGCCTCGCGCCGGACTTTTTCGATCGCCAGCCGGAAGTAAGGGCCGCGGCGAATCCGGAAAAAAGTTTGTTGGGCCTGGAAGTCGGCCAGCAAATCGAGCGTGCCATGAAAAAGCTTTCGCCCCGTGAGCGCGTCGTTTTCGAGATGAAGCACTACCAGGGCCTTCGGCTCCGCGCCATCGGCGATCTGCTCGGCACGTCCGAAGAAACCGTAAAGAATTCGCTGTTCCGGGCCACGCGTAAGCTTCGCGAGAGCCTGGACGGCATTCGGTGAGGAATTCCGAAATGAATCGGGACGCAGCGAACACGCCCAACACGCCATGCGCTGAGTGGCAGCCGCTGCTGATGCTCTCCGCCGCAGGCGAGGAACTCGAAAGCGCCGAACACGATCGCCTCGCTGCCCACCTCGCGCAATGCTCCTCCTGCTCCGAATCTCTCGAACGCGAAAAAGAACTTCTCGCTCTTCTCGCCGAAAATCACGCCGAGCCCGACGCTGCCCTGCTCGCCGGCTGCCGCGCCAGCCTCACCGACGCGTTCGACCGCGAAGAGGAAGGCGGCTGGCTGCGCCGCACGTTCGGCGCTCTCCTGCCCGCGAATTGGCTTTCGCCGCGCCCCGCGTGGAGCGCGGCTGTGCTTCTCCTAATCGGCTTCAGCGTAGGAGTTTTGGCCCCGCGCCTTCTTCGCCATCCTGAAAATATCAAGGCTCCCGCCAATTCCAATTCTCAAGTTGTCGCAACCACTGATTCCGGTTCGTCTCAGAGCGCGCTCGCGGATTCGTCCGATCACAACGCGTCCGCGAATCTCGCCGCATCGCCGCTCGATCTGCGCACCGCCGACGTTGCCGGAATCGACGTGCTCCCCTCCGACGGCGCCGACGACTCTCCGCGCGTCCAATTGCAATTGCGTTCGCAGCAGCCCGTCACGCTGAGCGGCACGGTGAATGATGACGACGTCAAGGACGTTCTCCTCGGCGTCCTCCGCAATGGCGAGCGCTTCTGCCCCGATGTGCGCCTCGATGCCGTCGATCTGCTCCGCGCGCGCAACAACGATTCCGACGTCCGCGCAGCTCTCTGCCACACGGTTCGCAACGATCGCAACGCCGCCGTGCGCCTCAAGGCGCTCGAAGCTCTCGATGGCACGGAGCCCGAGGACATCGTGCAGCAGACGCTGCTCAGCGCGCTCGTCGACGACGATAATCCCGGCGTTCGCGTCGAAGCCATCAACGAGCTTCGCGAGCTCGCCGCGAATGGCCGCGTCTCTTCCGATGATGGGCACATGCTCTCCGTCCTCCGCGACCGCATGCAGAAAGATCCGAACACTTACATTCGCTTGCAGAGCGCGCAGGTGATCCGCGAGCTGGGCCCGCGCGAGAAATTCTGACCATGCAGAGCCCCGCGCCTTCTCGCTCAGCCAATCGCGCAGCAAAAATAGGGGGCTCGTTGCTTGCAGCGTCGCTGGTTTTCGTTCTCGCGCTCGCGGGCGCCGCGTGGGCGCATAGCCGAGTCGATTCCTCGCCTGCCCGCGATTCGAGCCCGCATCTCACTTCCGACTTGACCGGCTCCATCGCGACGCGCCCCGGCGAGCACATTCGCCTCTCGACCGAACTCGGCAGCATCGTCGTTCACACCCACGACGCCGAAACGGTCGATTACAAAATCCATCTCGAAACCGACGCCTCGCAAAAAGACGCGCAGAAGCTCCTGAAAAGTTTCACCATCTCCTCGCGCGACACGCCCGACGCCCTGCTCCTGAAAGCGGAAAGTTCCGCGCGCTCCTCCGGCCGCCTCTGGGTCACGCTCGAGCTCGACATTCCGAAAAATAACGGCCTCGACGTAACCACCGGCGGCGGCAACATCGATGCCACTGAAATCGATGGCAGAGTTTCGCTCTCGACTGCGGGCGGCAACATCACGGCCGGGAATATCGGCGGGCCGGCGCATCTCGAAACGGGCGGCGGCAACATCAGCGCGAAAAGCGTCGCGGGCGAGCTCACTGCCGATACCGGCGGTGGCCACATCACCATCGGCACCGTGCAGGGCAACGCCGCGCTGCACACCAGTGGCGGACACATCCGCGTCACCTCCATTCAGGGCACTGCTCACCTGGACACTGAGGGCGGGAACATCACGCTCGAGCATTCCGGCGGCGAGCTCACCGCCGAAACGGGCGGTGGCGAAATCGAAGTCGGCGAAGCTGCGGGGCTCGTCCGCGCGCGAACGGGCGGCGGCGGCATTCGCGTGGTCCGCGTGATCGGCCCCACGAATCTGGAAACTTCGGGCGGCAGCATCTATCTCACGCAAGTCGATAGCCCGGTGAAAGCGTCGACGAGCGACGGCGGAATCACGGCGTGGTTCGTGTCTCCGCCGAAATCTTCCGGCACGTGCGATCTGCAATCGAGCGCGGGCGATATCGTGGTGCACATGCCTCGCAATCTCGCGGTCACGATCGACGCCGAGGTGGCGCGCGGCAACGAGCATCGCGTGATCGTCGATCCTGCGTTCCCGCTGCGAGTTTCCTATGATGATTCGTCGAACGGCGCGCGCACCGTTCGCGCCGAGGGATCGCTCAATGGCGGCGGCCCGCTCGTTCGGCTCCGCACCATCGACGGCAACATCCGCTTCGAGTTGAGCGACGTCAGCAAGCAGCTTGAAATTTACAAGCAGCAGATGGAGCAGCTCCAGCAGCAGCTGCGAGCGCAGTTGCAAAAGGCGGGCGTCTGGCAGCCCGGCGGCAACGACGGGCCGTAGTCTCAGGTGGAAGCGTGAGCTTTGAGAGACCGTGTGAGAACTCGAACGGCCGAACCTCAGCGGCTAAAGCCGCACTGATTTTCCGGCGCTTACGGCACGACTGAAGTCGTGCCCTGACGCAAGAGCGAGGTTGTCGCACGGACTCTTTAGGCTCGCGAAAAAGCGCAATAATAAGGGGCTTTCAGCCCCGGCAGATTTTGAGCAGTCGCAAATTGCAAACGGAAGCTTAGGGGGCGTACCGTGCAAAAGACGACCAGCCTGCTGTCTCGTAGCCATTCGTGTCTTCACTCGAAATCCCAATCGCCGCGCTGCTCGCCATCGCTCGCGCGAATTTTCCTGGCGCTCGCCGCGGTCCTCTGCCTCGCGCTTCCCGGCTTTGCCGACGTCCAGGTCTTCGAGCAAACGTACCCGCTCGCGTCCGGCGGCCAATTCGTGCTGCAAAATGTGAACGGCTCGATCCGCGTCGAGGGCTGGGACCGCAACGAAGTCGAAGTCCGCGCGGTGAAAACTTCCGAAAGCGACGCCCGCGATCTCGCGCTCGTGAAGATCGACGTCCAAAGCCATCCGGGCGAAGTCGATGTCCACACGCTCTATCCCGATGGCCAGAACGCCGAAGTCGCGGTCGAGTACGTCATCCACGTGCCCTATCGCGTCCTGCTGCACAGCATCCGCACCGTGAATGGCAGCGTCTCGGTGCGCGGCGTGCAAGGCGCCGGCGAACTCAAATCCGTGAATGGCAACGTCGAAGTCCTCGAAAGCTCGGGCCGCTTCAGCGCGCACACCACGAACGGCAATCTGCATCTCGAGCTCTGCAGCCTCGCCGACGGCGCGCCGATGAATCTAGAAACGGTCAACGGCTCGGTCACCCTCGGCCTTCCCTCAAACGCCAGCGCCGACCTGAGCGTCCGCAACATGAATGGCGACGTCTCCTCCGACGTCCCCGTCACTTCGACGGCCGCGCTTCCCGGCACGCAGATCCTCCACGGCCGCCTCGGCCACGGCGGCAATCCAATCTCGCTCCGCACCGTAAACGGCGGCATCCGCCTCCTGCTCGAACATCCCGGCGTCTAAAAAAAGCCGCCCAGCCACTACGAAGACAAGCCGAAAAAAACCGGCTCCGGCGGCGGCAACAATGTTGCTTCCGTCGGGGGCTTAAACGGGGTTAAATGGCCAAGAAAAGCCATTTTTGGGAGGATTTTGCCATGTCCCACTACCCGACCCCGAGAGAAAGGGCCAAACGAGCGTTCGGAGCGTATATGGACGTGCTTGAGACGGCGGATTGGCTCAAGGGCGAGTTGCGCGGGCCTCTTGTGCTGTACGACTTGTCGATGGGAGAGTTTCGCCTGATCGAGATGCTCCATCGGGAGGGCGCGATGTTCGCCCCGGACATCGCGCGCAAGCGGAGGCTGCACAAGCAAGCCGTGGCCGTGATCGTCAAACGCCTTTCAAAACGCGGATTCGTGATGCGAAAGATCGTCAAACTTCCGCCCGTGGAATTCCAACGAGCTCACGTGCCGGCGTCCAAGCGGGACGAGGGGCGCGAGGGAATACGGACGAGCGTCGTCGGCCTGACGAACACCGGGAAGAAATTCATCGCGGATGTCCTGCCGACCCATACGAAGATGATGAAGGCGTTGATGCGAGCTCTGAATGCGCGCGAGCAGGACACGTTGAGCCGCCTCTGCCGTAAATTGCGCGCCGGCAACCCGGTCAGGTATTTCGCCGAGCTCACGCATGAGTATGTCGAGGGTGATGACGAGTGAGAGTGGAGAGTTCAGAGTTGAGAGTTGAGAGTTGAGATTTCAGATTTCAGATTTGAGAGTCACCTCGCGCACCCTTCACACAAATCGTGAAGGGATGCGGCACCCCGCAAATTCGTTCGAGGGCCTGAATGGACTCCGGTGTGAATCGCTCGCGATTGCTCCGACGTATGGGCCACCCGCCGGAAGCAAGCGTGCGTCCACGAGACCGTTATGTTATACCATTCGTAATTGCCGCTCGTATAAATCCGAAACAGCCCAGAATTCGGAGGGGTAATGAGCACAACGATAGGTGGTACTAGACTCTATGACACGCTCTGCAGAGTACTCGATGCTCTTCGGGGTGAAGCGCCGTCGAGCAATCGCACTTATCGGCCGGCTATGGGAAATGCAGAAGCATTGGTCCAGGCGCGATCGCGTGCGCTTCTCCATCTTTTCTTGAAGGCTCGCTTCGGGTTGATCCATTTCGCGGAGCGCGAGCATTTCGTTACCGACGGAACCCACGATGGGGGAATAGACGCCTACTACATCGACAAGAAAACGAAGCTGATCTACGTCCTGCAATCAAAATTCCGTGCGACGGCCGTGAACTTCGCCACGACGAACATGACGCCGGCGGATCTTCTAAAGATGGATGTCAGCCGTATTCTAAAGGGTGAGAAGTCCGGCGAGAATAACGTGCCCTACAACGATGGAATCAGGGGATTTCAGAAAGCGATTCAGAAATTGCCGGACACGGGCAGCTACACAACCCAGGTGGTGTTGTTGGGAAATACGAAGAGACTTTCCGCATCGCAGCTGAAAAGGCTCGTTGAGGGATATACAGTTGATCAGTTTCCGCATGAGCGCACTTACAAAGACCTGCTGTTCCCAGTCATCAACGGAACTTATTTCACCGATCCTCACCTGACGATAGAAATCGATTTAGCGAATCTCAAAGGCGACTCGCATTTGGATTACGGGGTGAAGGTGGCATCGCTCAAACCAAACATCAAGCTGCTCTTCGTTCCGACCCGCGAGATTGGGCGGATTATGCAGACCTACAAGAATTCAATCTTGAAATTCAACCCTCGGAGCTTTCTTGAGCTGAACGGCAATCCGGTCAATCAGGAAATCGAAGAGAGCATTCGAAACATAGAAAGCAACGAATTCGCACTCTTCAACAACGGGATTACGATCATTGCAGACGGCACTTCAATAAGCTCCGACACCGCAAAGCAAGGGACAGCTCAAGTCGTGCTAAGAAATCCGCAGCTGGTAAACGGTGCTCAGACCGCTTATACACTTGGGCGAATCTACGAGGAGTGCTCTACCAGAAATAACTTCAACGTATTTAAGGGTAAGGAAGTCCTGCTGAAAATAATAACCTTTGTTGGCTCGCAAAGGCCGTCGCACGAAACTGCTCGGCTCACTCTGATTGGAGAGATATCAAGGGCAAGCAACTCTCAGACTAAGGTCGATGAGTCGGATCGTCGTTCGAACGACCCGGTCCAGCTGGACCTTCAGAGTAAGCTATTTGAGGATTATGGACTTTACTATGAAAGAAAACGGGGCGAATTCAGCGACGGCATTCACTACGGCTACGTTCCCCCTCAGTTGGTCGTCAACCGCGAGAAATTGGTTCGCGTCAGTCTCGCGTGTGCTTATCGCACAAATCAAGCGCGTTCAAGTATCGCAAAGTTTTTTAAAGAGGGAGCGATCACCGGCGTGCTCAAGGTCAAAGATGCCGGCAAATATGCGTTTGGATATGAGGTGCTCAGGCTCTTGGACGAAAAAAGAAAGGGCAAACCGAAGACTAAGGGAGATCGATATCACACGAAGGAGTTCGGTCAGGCTTTGCGATACGGGCAATATGCAGTGGTCGCGGCCTGTACAAATCGAGCCTTGCCTGAGGATAAGACCGAGCCCCAAGCAGTCGAGGCGCTGCTGTCACAATGGATGGAATTCGAGGAATGGGTTGAACAGCGAACGACAAATTCAAACTACAAAACGGGCTCCTCGTTTGATTACGTAAACTACTACAAAGGGGCAACTGTCGATGCCGATCTGCAAGACTACGCGTTTAAGATCTAGTGCCATTGGCAAGCGTTGGGTGGCGGGTTTTTGATGAACGCATCGGTGATGCTGCTGCGCTGAGGGCCGGGTTTCCCACCCTCGCCTTGTGAGGGTGGGCTCTTGGCTCAGTTCAATTTGAGTCTGACGGCTCGCGCGAGTTTCCGTTGGCGTTCGTCGAAACTGTACAGGCGATCGACGCCCAACTCGAGGGCGGCGGCCACGTGCAAGACGTCCGCGCTGCGAGTTCCGAGTCTCGGCGTCGTTTGCCGCGACAAGCGAAGCGCCCGCTCGAACACGGGGTCCGCGAGAGCGCGCAGGTGAAAGACTCCGTCGCGCAAATCCCTTTCGAAATTCTTCAACGAAGATTTCGCCTGCTCGGCGGTAATTTCCTTCCGAAACAGCCGCAATCCCAAGGCGTTGACGAGCTCAAGTTCGCCGAATGCAGTCAGGAAGCGGTCCGCCGGGGAAGCTTGCATCGTGCGGGCCGCGGCCGCGGAGTTCGCGTCAGGGCTGTATAGCGACACGAGAAAGCTGGTGTCGACGTAGATTTTCAATGCCGGTTCCGATCCTCGGCCACAACGTCGGCGCCACTCACCGCCAGCAGCTTCTCTCCATAAATCGAACGCAACCGCGCGAGGAAGTCCGGAACCTTCTTCGCGCGCCGCTTGCGCTCGGGAACCAGCCGCGCAATCACGCGCCGCCGCTTGGTGATTTCGACTTCCTCGCCTTCGTGGAGAAGGCGTTCCACCTTCTTGAAATCGTAGCGGAGATCCCGAATCGATGCCTTCTTCATGTGATACATTGTAGCATCACATCGCACATCCGGCAAACAAAGACAAACGACGAAGGCCTGGAAAAACCATAAGGCCGAAACCGCCCGCCTGAAGGCGGCCGCTACGAAGGCTACTACGAAGAGAAAGGCCCCACCCTCAGAAACCGAGGATGGGGCACCCGGAACGTCAAAGGCAAAAGCGAAAAGCAACGGCGGGCGCAGCGAGCAGCGCCCCTACGGAAGAAAAACCACGAAGGCCACGACGAAGAGAAGGCCCACCCTCACAAACCGAGGATGGGGCACCCGGAACGTCAAGGGCAAACCGTAAGGCAACGGCGGGCGCGGCGAGCAGCGCCCCTACGGAGGAAACCGACGACGATGACGCGATAGGAAAAGGCGCCCGCCTAAAAGCAAGGCGGCCGCTACAAATGCGATGACGATGCTTATCGCATCGTCATTGGCGGACGATTTCGGCGTTGGCGCTGGGGGCGACGATGCGGACGACGCGGGGGCCGTCGAGGTAGACGTCGACTTCGAGGTCTTCGGTTTTCACGCTGAGTTCGTCGAGCTTCTTGCCGTCGACGTCCTGGCTGCCGAGCGAATCAACCGTGATCGTGCCGGGCGTGTTCTCCTGCGGGACGAGGACCGGGAAAGTCTGCGGACCCTTCTTCTCCCAATCATAGATGCGCGCGAGGACAGCGTACTGATCGTAGAGATTATTGTCGAGGATCACGATCAGCGGAGAGCTGAACGTCAACTGCTGCGTGAACGGGCGCGCGCCGGGGATGCGCAGCTCGATCGAAGCGACGGGGCCGTTGAAGGTGACCGTCGCAGCGGCTTTCTTCGCGCCCTGCGTGGACCATTCGTAGCGGACCGGCGTGCCGTCGGCGCGAAACTCGAGCGTGCCGGTGACGTTCGTCGTGCCGGCGGGCGTGGTGATCTCGGAGCTGCCGTGCGCGATCCAATCGCCGTTGCCGCCGCCCGGGCCGATGTCGAAATCTTCCTTCCCCGCTTGCTGGCCGTTGACGAGAATCTTGAAGGTGCCTTTGTCCGGTGCGAATCCCGAGAGCGGCTTCGAAGCGAGCGAGCCGGCGACGCCGATCGAGAGGAATAACGCGAAGACGGAGGCGGCGAGAATGCGGCGCGTTGCGAGCGGGCGGCGCGGGCGGCTCATGAGGCCGCGGAAAAAATGCCGAACCGTCACTCGGAGGGCCGCAACCAGCAGATCCCTCGCTGCGTCCCGCGCCCGCACACACCGCCCTTCCTTCGTCAGGGCAGGCGGGAACGGCAAAAGCGCGCGGGACTTCGCTCGGGATGACAGCCCGCATTTTTTTCCGCATCCTGTCATACCGTCACCTGCGGAAAAATCCCGAGCGCGAGAATCTGTTCGACGACGCGCAGCGGCTCGCGGCTGCTATCGACGCGATAGTCGGAAAGCTCGTAGGCGGGCACGCGCTCCTCGTAGAGGCGGCGGAAGCTGGCTTCATCGCGAAATAGCGGGCGGTCGGTGACCTGCGCGCAGCGGTGCAACAACTGCTCGACGGGACACTGAAGCCAGATGAGGATCGCGCCGTTTTCGCGAAGCAGCGCGAGATTTTGCGGCTGCGCGATCGTTCCGCCGCCGAGCGAAACGATGCGCGGGCGCTGCGTTTCGGCGTATTCGGCGACGATGCGCTCGAGCTGCTCGCGCTCGATGCGGCGGAATTCGGCTTCGCCCTGCGCGGCGAAAATCTGGGCGATGCTCGCGCCCGTTGCTTCCGTAATGTTTTTGTCGAGATCGGCTTTCGGCCAGCCGAGCTGGCTTGCAAGCAGGCGCGCGGTGGTGGATTTGCCGCTGCCCATGAATCCGGTGAGGCAGACCAGCCTTCGAGGACGGTTTTCATTCGGCATCGGATTCGAAACTTTGTCCAACGCTGGGCGCGCGATCGCGTGCGCTCGTGCCCCGCTCGATCAATCGCGCTTCAGGATGTTGATTGTACCATCGAAGGAACTCAATTCGACGCTGGCGCGGCCGGAATTGAGCGTTCCGAAAAGCGCCTTGCCGAATCGCGGCAGGAAGTGGTGACGCGAGGGCGGGTCGAGCCGCGCCTCGTTGTTCACCCGGCCCTTGAGCGAGGTGGCGCTCAAATCGAAGGAGTCGCCGGGCGAGAAACGCACTTCGATCACGCCGCTGTAGTTCTTGAGGCGGTAGGTGGCCTCGGGGAGAAACTTGCCGTTGAAGGTGATGTTTCCCGTGGACGTCTGGGCGCGGACGTAAGGGCTGCTAATGTCGATGAAGTGGAAATTGCCGCTGATGGAATTCACCTCGATGCGGCCTGAGCAGCGCACACATTGGAAGGAACCGTCGACGGTTTTGACGTTGAGGTAGCCCGCCGCGTCTTCGAGATCCACGCCGGCTGCAATCGTATCGACGTTCATGTCGCCGAGGACGTTCGAGACGTTGACGCCGCCGGAATCGTCGTGAATCTCGAGCTCGGTATCCTGCGGCACGCTGATTTCGAGATCGGTGCGAAGGTCGCCGGGCGCGGCCGAATCGGAAACCTGGTGCGTAAGGATGTCGACGCGATTGCCCGTCTGCTCGGCATCGACTTCGACATCGGTGGTGGCGCGGTTGGCGATGACCATTACTTCGGACTTGGTCCAGGCGCGGACAGTGACAGTGCCGCTGGGATTGTGGATCGCGACAACCGGGTGAGCTTCGACGCGGAAGTGCTGGGTGATGCGATCGCCGGCCGACGCGGACGCGACGCCGAGGATCAAGAGTCCCGGCACAAGGAGCGCCGCTTTCTTCCACTGGTGAAACGAAGCCGGCTGAGTGGCTAGGGTCCTCATTGACCATCGTCTCCGCGGTCGCTCATCTGTGCGAGCAAATCCGCCTTTTGCTGATAAGCACCGTACAAATAATCGCGTGCGGCTTCGTCCTGAGGATCTTCGCGCACGCTTTTTTCACACAAAGCGATGTAGTTGTCAACAATCGCGAGGTTCTTCTGCAAGGAAGCGGTGACGACGGGATCGGCATTTTTCAGAGCGGAAAAAGCGTCCTGCTCGGCCGTATCAAGCTGTGCGCTAAGAGGCTGCGTGGAGTTTTCGGTGCGAGTGAGCCAGCGGGCATCATTGGCGTGGCGGTTGCCCGTGCCGGTGAGCGCGGCACCGACGGCGATGAGCGCCGCGAGATACGCGCCGGCGAGCACGGGCCGCGGGATTGCACCGAACACGACGTCGAGCCAGCTTCCGGAACTCCGGACCGGCGGCGTGTGGCGATCGGAATGGATCAGGCCTTCTTCCTCGAGCTGCGCGCGCAGGGCCAGCCAGACGCGCGGCGAAGGTTTTACATCGTCGGAGGCGAAGGATTGGGCGGTGTGTTGGATGGCCTCGAGATCGGCTGCGAGCGAACGGCACTCGCTGCAGGTGCGCAGATGGGCCTGAGCTTCGGCGGAACGGTTGCCCTCCATCCAATCGCCGAGTTGATTTTGAAATTCGTCACATCCGATTGTATTCATGTTCAAACCTCGCCACCGGAACCGCTTCCTGCCGCGCGGCGGTCCTCGCGGGCCTTCGCGCGCACGGCCTCATGGAGCAAATCGCGAAGGCGCATGCGAGCTTTGTGCAACTGCGACTTGGAATTGCCGATCGAACAACCCATGATCTCCGCAATCTCGTTGTGCTCATATCCCTGCACGTCGTGCAGTACGAACACCGACTTATATCCGGGCGGCAACTGGTCAACCGCACGCTGGAGGTTGACCCGGTCGATGGATCCGGTGAGCTCGATATCGACCGCCCCGAAATCCCGCCGCGGAGTACCCGCCTCTTCATCGCCCTCGGTGACCTGTTCGAGCGAAGTTTCCTTGCCCGATTTCTTCCGAAGCTTCATCAGGACGACGTTGACCGCAAGTCGATGAAGCCAAGTCGAGAATGCCGACTCGCCTCGAAACGTCGCAATCTTGCGGAAGAGCTGCAGGAACGCTTCCTGCGTCAGATCCTCAGCCTCGGCCGTATTCCCCACCATCCGAAGACACAGCGAATAGACCCGGCGGCTATGCAATTGATAGAGCCGCTCGAAGGCGGGTGCATCGCCTTGCTGGGCAAGCCGGATTGCATCCGGCTCGGCCATCTCTCCGGCATCATTTCGTCTCGTTCGGGCCACGCTACCCGTCGGGACGCATCCTTCACTGCGATGCATCCGCTACTCCGGAAGTTGTACTTCGTGTTTCCTTCCGCACACCCCTGATGCCGAGAACTTGTCCTGGCGGGCGGTTTGCGGTGAGCCGCGATCTCAAAATCGCGAAACGCTTTGGAAACGTCGTCCGATCTATTGTCGTCGGAATCGCGCCGCGCGTCCAGAGCGCGGGCGACCGAGGATGGGCACCCGGAACGTCAAAGGCGAAAACCCCGAACGGACGCTCAGGCTGGGGCGCCGGAGAGACGGGGCTTGGCGCGCAGGCGCTTGACCGGCGGCGGCGCATCGAGTTCGGTGGCCAAGCCGGACAATTGCTCGGCGGGCAACAAACGCAGGAAGCCCTTCAGGACAATCTCTGCCTCGCGCAAGCACGTGCTGAAATCGTAGTGGAGATCATCGAGCTTTGTCCAGCAATCGGCGGGCTCGATGGACGTTCCCCTGGCAATATCGCCTGCTGCTTCGTGAAACTCGCGGTCGATCTGCTCGAGGGTGTCGGAGAGAATGCGGAGCTTATGTAAAAGGCGCGAGCGATGGCCGAACAGAAGATGGTGAAGAATGCCGTTCCAGGAGGCCGCGCTTTGGCCGGTATTGCCGCGGAAAAATTCTCTGTTCAGGGGCTCGACGGCGGGAACTCGTGCGATACGACGGCCCCGCGCATAGAGCGTGTCGCAAAGACCGACGAGCGTGGAGGAAAGGCGTCCGAACAGATCGGCGGCGACGGAAACCTGTTGGCGGGCGCAAACCAGTTCGCCGCGCGCGCGCAGAGATAGCGCTCCGTCGAGCGCCACGCTCATCATCGCGTATCCGCACTCCCAACGGCGAACGACCGTGTCGAAAACCTGGCCCTTCTCGCGGGGCAGAGCCGCGAACCATTCTTCCGTGACTCTGCGACGCTCGGCAGAAGGACGCCCGTCGCTGCGCCTAGAGAAAACCACACCGCCCCCGAGATCGCTGAATGGAGTATACCACCGATGGCCCTAGCGCAACGGGAAGGGGCTTTCCGGCCTTGGGGCCACTTGGATATTGACTATGGTGGCAGGTGACCGATGGGTGCCCAGCATCGGCGAGCCTAGGTTCCGCGTTTGAACAGGCGTTGGAGAGATCTGTGCAAGCCATCCACCGCGTCATGGAGGTCGCCCATTCCCTGCGTCTCCACACTCACATCCACATTTTCAAGGTCGAGGGTCAAATCCTTAGCGAGTTGAGCGGCGCGGCGGACGCGTAGAGCGGCGAGGGTGGACAGGACGGCGTACGGGTCGCCGGAATGCTCCTGGGCTCCGTACCAGTCCTGAACGGCCAACGCAGTATAGCGAATGTGCTCGATCGCATTACGAAGTTCGCCGAGAACACGAGGATCAAGATCGCCGGATTTGACCGACTTTTCCAATTCATTGAGTGCGTTGGTAGTTGCCAGCAAGCGCGCGGCCAGGGGAGATTCCTTGCCGTCCAAATTAGCAGCAGTCATCGGAACCTCCGAGAGGGCTATACATTCGCGTAGGAAGTTATCACTCTCCAGACCACTCGTAAACGAAAGTATAGGGTGCCGGATTTAGGTGCGGCGGAATGGCGCGATTCTTGACGCTCTTGGAAGGCGACCGCTATACTCGCCCGATTCGCGTGTTGCAGCCGACCGGAAAGGATTGTCCCGTTGGAATTCGAACCGCTCGATCAGTATCAGCAGCGCCGCAAGAAGCTGAGTGAAATCCAGGCCCTCGGGTATCCGCCTTATCCTCACAAATTCGACTGGACGCACACGCCGAAACAGGTGGCGGAGCAATTCCAAGGGCGAACGGGCGAACAGCTTGAGGCGGAGCGGGTTAGCGTGCGGGTGGCGGGAAGAATTGTCGCGCTGCGGCCGATGGGGAAGGCTGCGTTCGCGCATCTTGCGGGCGATGGCGCGCGGCTGCAGATCTACGCGCGGCTCGACGTGATCGGCGAGCAGGCGTTCAAGCTTTTTCAGCTTCTCGACCTGGGCGACATCATTGGGGTTTCCGGGCACCTTTTTCGGACGAAGACGAATGAGCTGACGGTGCGGGTCGAGGCGATCGAATTGCTGAACAAGGCGCTGCTGCCGTTGCCGGAAAAATGGCACGGGCTGGCGGATACGGAGCAGCGCTATCGAAGGCGGTATCTGGACCTGATCGTGAACGAGCGGACGCGCGAGATTTTCATCCGGCGCGGCCAGATCATCCGCGAATTGCGGCGATTTTTCGACGAGCGCGGCTACGTGGAAGTCGAAACGCCGATGATGCACCCGATTCTGGGCGGGGCGACGGCGCGGCCGTTCGTGACACATCACAATACCTTTGACATGGATTTGTATCTGCGGATCGCGCCGGAACTTTACTTGAAGCGGCTGGTCGTCGGCGGGCTCGACCGCGTGTATGAAATCAACCGGAACTTCCGCAACGAAGGAATCGACGCGATCCACCAGCCGGAATTCACGATGCTGGAGTTCTATCAGGCGTACAGCGACGCGGACGCGCTTATGGAGCTGACGGAGGAATTGCTGCGCGAGCTGGCGGAGAAAACATGCGGCGCGGCCAAAGTGAAATACGGTGAGGGCGACGATCAGACGGAAATCGACTTTGGCACATTCACGCGGCTGTCGATGCGGGAGGCGATTCTGAGGCATATGCCTGTGCCACCGGGCAAAACCGCGGAGCCGAGCGATCTCGCGTCCAAGGATGCGTTGCGCAAGTTGATCGAGGCGGCGCTGCCGGTGCTGGATGCTTTGATTACGGATGAGTCTTCGCGGAAATCGCTGCCGTGGGAGGGCGGAGTTGCGAGTTCCAAGAAAGCGCTGACGACTGAGAAAGCGATCCTGCATCTAATCCTGGCAAATCTGGGGCGCGAGCCCCTGGGGCGGGCGATCGGAGACGTGTTCGAGGCGGTCGCCGAGAGATATTTGATCCAGCCGACGTTTATCTACGATTTTCCGGTGGAGATTTCGCCGCTGGCAAAGCGCCGCGCGGACGATCCTTCGTTGACCGAGCGTTTCGAGCTTTTCATCGCCGGGATGGAAATCGCGAACGGCTTTTCGGAGTTGAACGATCCCGAGGATCAGGAGAAGCGCTTCCGCGAACAGGTGGAAAAGGGCGGGCTCGAAGCGCCGTAGGAAGTGGACATCGATTATATTCGCGCGCTGAGCCACGGCCTTCCGCCGACGGCAGGCGAAGGCGTGGGCATCGACCGGCTGGTGATGCTGCTCACGAATTCGCACGCGATCCGCGAAGTGATCCTCTTCCCTCTTTTGCGCGGCGAAGGCGCCGAAGAATCCGACGCGGCGCCTGACGAAAGTCCCAAATGAACTTTGAATGGCTGGTGGCGCTGCGGTACCTGCGGTCGCCGAACCGGCCGGCGGTGCTGCGGCTGGTGACGTTTCTCGCCGTGCTGGGGGTGGCGGCGGGCGTCACGACGCTGGTCATCGCGCTTTCGATGAATACGGGATTCCGGCAGGCGATCCGCGACCGGCTGCTCACCGTGACGGCGCACGTCAATCTGAAGCCGGAGGACGCGGCCGACGGTATCCGCGACTATCGCGCGCTGATCGCGAGGCTCAGCGACGCGCCCGGAGTGCAATCGATCGAGCCTGCGATTTACAACACCGTCCTGCTTTCTTTCGGGCGTAAGCCGAGCGGGGTCGTCCTGAAAGGCGTGGACCCGGATATGGAACTCCGGGCGAGCGGAGCGCTGCGACATCTCGCGGCGGGATCGAGCACGTTCGAGCCGGACGCCGACGGCATTCCGGCGGTCCTGATCGGATACATTCTCGCGGAAAACCTCGATATTTCGGTGGGCGATTACGTCACACTGACGAGCCCGCAGGGGAGCTTGACTCCGTTCGGCATGCTGCCAAGCTCGCGGCGATTTCGGGTGACGGGAATTTTCGACTCCGGATTCTACGATTACGACGCGAACTGGGGCTTCGTGACGCTGAAATCGGCGCAGGCGCTGGCCGGAGTGGGTGACGTGGTCAGCCTGCTCGAGGTGCGCGTCAAAAACCTCGACGATGCGCGCGACGTTGCGGATGAGTTGGTGCGGCGGGCGGGCCCGGGATATCACGCGACGACCTGGATGGACGAGAACCGGGCCCTGTTTCGCGCGCTGAGCCTCGAAAAATTAGTAACGGCGCTCTTCATCGGATTGATCACGTTCGTGGCGGGGCTGAATATTCTGGTGGTGCTGACGATGACGGTGACCGATCGCGCCAAGGACATCGCCGTCCTGATGGCGGTGGGCGCGAGGCGGCGGCAGATTCGCAGGATTTTCGTGCTGCAGGGGCTCGCCATCAGCATCGCGGGAACAGCCGCGGGACTCGTGGCCGGCTTCGGATTTTCGTGGGTCGCAAATCGATGGCAATTGATTCCGCTGAACCCCGAGGTTTACGCGATACCGTACGTTCCCTTTCACGCAAATGGAACCGACGCGATCTGGATCGCGGTAGCCGCGCTGGCGATCAGCATCGCCGCGACGGTTTTGCCCGCGCGCTCGGCCTCGAACATTCTCCCCGTCGAAATTCTTCGCTTCGAATGATCGTCTCAAATCCGAATTTCCGAAGCGCTGCTTCGATCAGAGAATCGACTCCCTTCGATAGCCGTTTCCGATTCGTTCGAAAAGCGCGGGCGTGTTAAAATGGGGTGTCTGATCGGGACAGTGCCATAATTTGGCAGTTCGCTGGGCGCACAATGGAAGAGTCTGGGATAAGTGTGAAAACGATTCTCCGAGGCCAGATCCGGCGTGCAACTAATGTGGTGTAAAGCAAGGACATATCTGTAGCGGTTTTCGGCATCTAACGTGTGAAGAGAACCGGCGGGACAATGCAGAAAAACGCAGCTACGATGATCGAAGCGGACGACTCGAATGTCGGGGGCGTGGCAACCTCAAGTGAGATTCTGCGCGCCGAAAACCTTCGCAAAATTTTTAGCTCGGGCTCACAGGAGATCGTACCCCTGGGGGGGATCGATCTTTCGGTCGAGCGGGGCGAGATGATTGCGATCGTGGGACCGTCGGGAACGGGAAAGAGCACGCTGCTGCATCTTCTGGGCGCGCTGGACACTCCGACAAGTGGTGCAGTATACTTCGCCGGGAATTCACTCCGTTCGCTTCGAGAGGCCGAGCTGGCAGAATATCGCAACAAGTCCGTCGGGTTCGTTTGGCAGCGGCACCATCTGCTGCCGGATTTCACGGCGGCCGAAAACGTGGCGATGCCCCTGCTGGCGGGCGGCAAGGGGGCCGGGCAAGCGTTGCGCGCTGCGGGAGAATGGCTGGCGGAAGTTGGTCTCGGGGACCGCGCTACGCAGCGAGCATCGGAACTATCGGGCGGCGAACAGCAGCGCGTGGCGATCGCGCGAGCGCTGGTGAATGAGCCGGTGATTCTGCTGGCGGACGAGCCGACCGGCGATCTGGACGAACGGAATGCAGAAACCGTTTTCGAGCTCATGCAGGGCTTGCACGAGTCCCATCACCTGACTTCGATTCTCGCGACACACAACTTATCCTTGGCAAGGCGCACGGATCGTGTGTTGAATCTCGAGCACGGGACGCTGACGCCGAGCGTAGAAGTGCTGGCAGGCGCAGCGACTGAGGGAGCGCGCGCGGCGAGCGCTGGGGCCAGTCCCCGGGAGAGTGCGGGGTGAACCGTGTTTGAACGCTACACAGAAAAGGCTCGGCGAGTGATCTTCTTCGCCCGGTACGAGGCCAGCCAGTACGGCAGCCCGTACATCGAGACGGAGCACCTGCTTCTCGGGTTGTTGCGCGAAGACAAGGCGCTCGCGAATCGTTTTCTGCGGACCCACGGCTCGATCGAATCCATCCGCAAGGAGATTGAATCGCGGATCACGGTCCGCGAACGCATTTCCACGTCGGTCGAAGTCCCTCTCAGCCAGGAGTGCAAGCGCATCCTCAACTACGCCGCCGAAGAGGCGGAAAGGCTCGGCCACAAGCACGTAGGAACGGAACACCTCCTCCTCGGAGTGCTGCGGGAGGAGAAATCCTTTGGCGCCGAAATCCTGCTGGAACGAGGACTGAGGCTATCCACCGTGCGCGAGGAATTGGCGCGCAGTGCGGGAGAAGGAAAGGTGCCCGTGAACCGTCCCAAAGAAGCATCATTGCTGGCGGAATTCAGCCGCGATTTGACGCAAGCGGCGATGGAAGGACAGCTCGATCCCCTGGTCGGCCGCGACCGCGAACTCGAGCGCGCCATTCAGATTCTATGCCGCCGCACGAAGAACAACCCTGTCCTGATCGGCGAGCCGGGCGTAGGCAAGACGGCGATCGTCGAAGGGCTGGCGCAGCGTATTGCGGATGGCGACGTGCCGCCGTTCCTCGCGGACAAGAGGATTCTCTCGCTCGATTTGTCGCTGATCGTGGCGGGAACGAAATATCGCGGGCAATTCGAAGAGCGGCTGAAGACCATCATGAAAGAATTGATGGAGAGCCAGAACGCGATCGTCTTCATCGACGAATTGCACACGCTCGTGGGAGCGGGATCGGCGGAAGGGTCGCTCGACGCCGCGAACATTTTGAAGCCGGCGCTGAGCCGGGGCGAGATTCAGTGCATCGGCGCGACGACGCCAGCCGAATATCGCAAGTCGGTCGAGAAGGATCGCTCGCTCGAGCGGCGCTTCCAGTCGATCAAGGTGCCTGCGCCGGGCGAAGATGAGGCGATTCGCGTGCTGCAAGGCGTGCGCGACCGCTACGAAAAATTCCATGCCGTGAGCTACACGGAAGACGCGATCCGCTACGCCGTCTATCTCTCGAGCCGCTACATTCCCGACCGGTTCCTGCCGGACAAGGCCATTGACCTACTGGATGAAGCGGGCGCGCGCGTGAAGTTGCGGCAGGCCATGCTTCCGGACGAGGTTTCGGAAGTACAGAAGCGCGTGAAATTCATCACGCACCGGATGGAAACGGCGATTGCGAACCACGAGTTCGAGAAGGCGCGGTTCTATTCGGAGGAAGAGCGCAAGGAAAAAGAACATCTGCGGGTGCTGCGCGAGAAGCTGAAGATCGACGACTCTTCGACCGGGATCGTGACGCGCGAGGATATCGAAGAAGTGGTGGCGCGCTGGACCGGGATTACGGTCACGTCGATCAAGGAAGACGAGCAGCAGAAACTGCTGCGCATCGAGGAAGAGCTGCACCGCCGCGTCGTCAGCCAAGACAAGGCGATCACTGCGCTCGCACGAGCTATTCGCCGCAGCCGCGCCGGATTGAAGGCGCCGGGACGCCCGGTGGGCTGCTTCCTATTCCTCGGGCCGACCGGCGTGGGCAAGACGGAAGTGGCGCGGCGGCTTTCGGAGTTCCTGTTCGGCAGCGAGAAATCGCTGATCCGCTTCGACATGTCGGAATACATGGAGAAGCACTCCGTGTCGAAGCTGATCGGCGCGCCTCCGGGATACGTGGGATACGAAGAGGGCGGACAACTGACGGAGCGCGTGAGGCGCACGCCATATTCGGTGATCCTGCTCGACGAAATCGAGAAGGCCCATCCGGACGTCTACAACATATTGCTGCAGGTCTTCGAAGACGGGCAATTGACGGACGGCCTGGGAAATACAGTTGATTTTCGCAATACGATCATTATTATGACCTCGAATCTTGGGGCACGGCAGCTGCAGAAGCAGAGCGGCCTGGGCTTCCAGACGGCGGATGGCGTCGCGAATGCGAAGAGCCAGGATGACATGGTGATGGGCGAGGTCAAGCGGGTCTTCAATCCGGAATTTCTGAACCGTCTGGATGAAGTGATTCTGTTCAATTCGCTGACGGACGCGGACCTGCTGCTGATCATCGATCTTCTGATCAGCCAGATGAACGAGACGCTGGTGCACCGCCAAGTGCAGATCGTAACGACGATCGAGGCGCGGCAATGGATTCTCGAGAAGACCTGCGGCGATCGGAATTACGGCGCGCGTCCGCTGCGGCGCGCTTTGCAAAAGTATGTCGAAGACCCGCTGTCGGAAGCTCTCATTCAGGGCGAACTCCAGCGGCCGGCGACACTGGAAGTCTTTCTCTCCGGCGACGGCCTGGCGTTTCGTCCTGTGGCGGAAGCAACCCCGGTGGCCCACTAAGAATCCTACACGCGCAAGCCGGATAAAGCCGAGCCGGCGGGGGAGCATAAAATCTTGGGCGGGGAACTGCGGCCTTGATCATCACGGCCGCCAAGAGGGAGATATTTCCGCGCGCGTTGGAGTTTATCGTCGTTGTGTCGTTGCTGATCCTTGCGGTGACGCAAAGCCTTTGGGCCCAACAGGCCGCTCCCTCAAACGACCAGCAATATGTGATCGAGCGCATCGAATTCATCGGGCTCCGCCGGATCCAGCGCGATACCCTGCTCGCTCGCATCTTTTCCCGCCCGGGTGATCCTTATAACCCCGACGCCCTCCGCCGCGACTTTCAGGCCCTGTGGAACACGCAGTTTTTCGAGGACATCCGGCTGGAGGTGGAGAACAGGCCCGATCAGCCGAACGGGAAAATCGTCCTTTTCTACGTCAGCGAGCGGCCGATCATCAGGCGCATCGAGTACAAGGGCAACAAGTCGGTCACCGAATCGGATATTCTCGATGCCTTCAAGCAGAAGAAGGTCGGCCTATCGGTGGAGAGCCAGTTCGATCCCACGAAGATCAAACACGCCGAAACGGTGATCAAAGAATTGCTGGCGGAGCACGGGCGGCAATTCGCGACCGTCAAACCCACCTACGAGCGCATCGCCGCGACGAACGCCGTCAAACTCGTCTTCAACATCGACGAAGGGCCGAAAGTGAAAGTGGGGACGATCACGATCGTGGGCAACAAGGCGTTCTCGACGCGGAAAATCATTCGCGCGATGAAGCACGACCGGCCGATCTCGATTCCCCTCTACATAACCGAAATCCCGATTATGGCCAAGACGTTCGACCGGCCGAAGCTGGACGAGGACCTGGAAGTCGGGATTCGCGGCCTCTACCAGGATCACGGGTATTTCAGGGTCGACGTGGAAGAACCGACTCTGAAGACCGTCACGCTGAATCGCGCCGGGATTCCGATACCGGTGCCCGGCATCGGTTCGCAGCACGGGAAGGCGACGAATATCACGATCAAGATCGAAGAAGGGGCGCAATACCGGATGGGGAAGCTCAACTTCCGCAGCGCCGACCCCGACCAGGGCCTGATCTTCAAACCGGAATTCCTACAAAGAGTTTTCCCGCTGAAACAAGGCGATATCTTTGACGCGGACAAGATCCGCAAGTCGCTTGACGATTTCAGGAAACTCTATGGCGATTACGGATATATCGACTTTAACGCCGAACCTTCGTTCGACGTCGACGAACCGAGGAAGGTGATCAACTTGACGCTGACGTTCGACCAGCAAAAGCAGTTCTTCGTGCGGCGGATCGAGTTTTCCGGCAATACGACGACGCGCGACAAAGTGATCCGGCGCGAGCTGCTGCTGGACGAAGGGCAGGTGTTCAGCAATCGCCTTTGGGAACTGAGCCTCCTGCGGCTTAATCAGCTCGGCTATTTCGATCCGATCAAACCCGAAAATGCGGATTTGAAGCGCAACGTCAAAGCGGGCACCGTCGATATTCTCCTGAAGGTAAAGGAAAAGGGCAAGCAATCGATCAGCTTCAACGGCGGCGTGAGCGGACTGGCTGGCAGCTTCGTCGGTTTCTCGTATCAAACGAACAACTTCCTCGGCCTCGGGGAAACGTTCACTCTCTCGGCCCAAATCGGCAACATCCAGACAGACGTGCGGCTGGGATTTACGGAGCCGTATCTCTTCGACCGGCCGATCTCGACAGGATTCACGATTTTCCTGAGCAAATTCGACTACAACACGGCCCGACAAGAGGGCTTGGCGATTGGCCAGCAGTTGGCCATCGACCCGGCGCTGCAAGAAAATTACAACACGGACTCGAAGGGCTTCACGGTTTTTGCGAGCTACCCGCTGCGGAGATCGGCCTTCACGCGGCTCGGCCTGCAGTACGGCTATTCGACGACGAACATCACGCCGTTCAGCCAGTCGGCAACGTTGTTATTCGAATACACGAAGTTCACGAGCCTTGCAGGGCCGTCCGCACTGAACGGCATCAACATGAGTTCGATCACTCCGACGATTTCGTACAGCACGGTGGACAGCCCCAATTTTCCGACGCACGGAAAGAGCATCTACTACGGGACGACGCTGACCGGCGGACCGTTGCAAGGGAACGTCGATACGATCAGCAACACCTTCACGATGGCGTACTACCGGCCGATGCACCACCATCGGAACGTGCTCGCCCTGCGAGTGCAGGGCGCGGAAATCAATGGGTTTAGCGGGAGAGAAGTCCCGCCCAACAACAGGTTTTATCTGGGCGGAGAACAGGACGTTCGCGGCTATGAATTCTATACGATTTCGCCGTTTGTCTTTATCCCCTACCAGACCTCGACGCAGGTGCAATTCTACAATCCGGAACGCCTGAATCAATCGGGGCAGCCCACGCTCGAAACGCTGCCCGTGAATGTTTTGGAGTACGTTCCGACGCGTCCCGGCGGCGATCTGCAGGGTGTCTTTAACGCGGAGTACCGGATACCGCTGGCGAAGAGCTACGTGACGATGAGCCTTTTCAACGATCTCGGCCTGGACGGCACGGTACGGCAAGTGCAGATCGATCCTTCCGCGATTGCCCTGGCACTGGACGAGTATCCGAACGCGGATTTCCCGAATACGCATATCGGGACGAATCTGCAGATCGCACATGGCACGAATTTCAGGCCGCATACCTCCGCGGGAATCGAGTTCGACTTTCAGATTCCGATCATCCAGGCGCCGTTTCGAATCTATTACGCGTTCAATTACCTGCGCCTGAATCAGGAAATTGTTCCGCCTGACGGTGCGTTTTACGTCCCGCCGGCCCAGCGGCAGGCTTTGCAACAATTGGGCGTCTACGACACGCAGATCGTGCCGGCGCTCCAAAATTTCTTGCTTCAAACCCGGTCTTCGCAGACGATTCCGCCGGGCTTGCTCGAACAGCGGTCTTCCCTGCGCTTCGCAGTGAGCCGGACATTCTGATGAGTCGATGCGCGAGGCACGGGAGAGAGACGGCCAACAATGGTTGGCGAGGCGGAGTGGGAGACGGAACGGGCATTGTCGGAGGAAAGCAAATGAGATCGTGGAGTGTAGCTGCGGTGGTGCTCCTGGCCGCCTGGGCCGCGGGTTGCGGCGGGAATTCGACTCCCGTGGGCGTCACCGTGGCTCCGAACCCAGCGACGGTTCTGCTGAATAGCTCTTTGCAGTTTCTGTCGAACGTCTCCGGAGCCTCCGCCACAACCGTGACATGGCAGGTTTGCTTGCCCGCGACAACGACCTCCGGCATCACCCCACCGCCTGTAACGACCAAGCCGACCGACTGCACGCCGATTCCGGGAGTTCCAACACCGAAAGGCGGGACCGTCCTGACAGGATACGGAACGGTTCAACAAAACGGGCTCTATACGGCGCCCCCCGCGTTGCCCACGCCAAACACGGCCGTGATCCTGGTTACGAGCACCGTCGACTCAACCGCGTTTGCGATGGCGAGCCTCACGATCGAATCCGGCATTAGCGTGCAAGTGACGCCGCCCACGGCAACGATCGGCCCGTTGGAATCGTTCCAGTTCACGGCTACCGTAAAAGGTCCCACGAACAACACGGGTGTTTCATGGACGCTGAGCCTCGCCGGTAACAACAATCCTCCGGCGCTGGGAACGATTACGCCGGCCGGACTGTACACGGCGCCAGGAGCGTCACCTGGGGTTGTGACCGTCACGGCAACGTCGGCGGCCGATCCGACGCAAAGCGGCTCGGCGCTCGTCAGCATCTCGTCCGGAGGAGCGCCGACGTTCACGAGCGTAGACCCGGGCGTGGCCGCGCAAGGTTCGGCGCAACAGGACGTCTATCTAACTGGAACGAATTTCGAGAGTACGAGTCAGGTTGTCGTGACGGCTCCGAATCAACTGCCGACCGTACTGCCGGCAAGCTCCGTCTTTTTCCTGAGCACGACTTTGCTCCGTGCCACGCTTCCGGCGAGCGTGCTTTCGGCAGCCGGATCGGTCTCGCTTCAGATACAGAGCCAGACGACTCCTGTGAACGTCTCCGCAGTGCTGCCGTTGAGTGCGTTCGCTGTTGGGCCGGCGCTGATTGCTGTTTCGCCCGAGAGCGTGTCGCAAAACTCGGCGAGCGCGAGCGTGGGCTTGACGGGTGGATATTTCTCGAGCGCGACGACCGCGACCGTGAATGGCTCCACGGTCGCGCCGGTGTTCAATAGCAGCCGGCAGTTGTCCGCCGCAATTCCATCGGGCGTGCTCGCTACTCCGGGGTTGTATCCGATCGTGGTGCAGAACTCGGGAGTGGCGGCGGGCCAATCATACGTGTCGGCAATGAATGTCGCGGTTACACCCGCTCAGGCTTCGATTCCCGGCGCACCGAATAAGGCGCCGATCGGGGTCGGCTCAGACCCGTCGGCGGTGGCAATGGACGAAGCGGATGGGATCGCGGTAGTTGCCAACGCGGGCGATGGTTCCGTTACCCTGGTCAACGTGACCAGTGACACGACAGTGGGCGGGGCGATCACCGTGGGAAAGAACCCAACGGGTGTGGCAGTGGACGATCTCCTGCCCGATCCGGTCGCAGTGGTGGTAAACAACGCCGATCAGACGGTTACGGCAATCGACCTGACGACGCGAAACACAATGACGCTGAGTGTGTCGATCTCCTCCGGCACGAATCCCCCGCTGCCCTACTCTGTCGGCGCAAATCCGTTGACCCATCGTGCCATTGTGGCTTACCAGTCGTCGAGCCTGGCGATGATTCTCGATGTATCCGACTCAGGCGGTGCCCCCGGACTTACGAAGGTACAAACGATCGGAGGCAGCTCCAGCAATTTCACCGGGACAGGAGCGACGCCCGGGATCGCCGTCGATCCGCGGCTGAACTGGGCCGTCGTCACGCCCGGCGGCGCAGGTGGAATCAGCGTGGTGGACTTAGGAGTGGATGCAAGTCCGAGCCAGCCAGAAGGACGGAGTCCTTACGCGGTGGCGAATCTCTTACTGTCGCAAACGGTTCAAGGCGTCGCCATCGACCCGGAGACGCACAACGTGTTTTTCTCCGATCCGAACACCGGGACGCTCTATACATTTACGGCGCTCGACAATACGGTCGAAGTCGTCACGTTGCCAAGCACCGGTCTGCCGGGCAGCGGAGGCCCATATAACCAGGCGGGTTTTGGCGCGGCGGCGGCAAGTTCACTCGAGGATGTCGGCATCGCGGTGAACAAGAACTCGACCGCCGTGGTCGTTGATCTCGCGAATGGCATCGTGCTGCAGACCGTGGGAGGTCTGGGAGCTTCCACGGCGGTGCAGGCTGTGGCCGTCGATCCGGCAAGCAATCAAGCAGTGGTCGTCAACCACGAAGGTGGCACGGTCACGCTCCTATCTCTGGGGGCAACCATCAATTCCCTGCAAATTACAGAAGCGAGCCCAGCAGTCGTGTACGGGGGCCCGGGAACTGCGAACACGACCTTGACGATCCTCGGCGGAGGATTCGTCGCCGGCACCTCGGAAGTGCTTCTGGACGGCATCGCTCTGCCCGGAGGCGACGTGAATGTGGTGAGCTCTCGCAAGATCGTCGCCACAGTGCCGGGAAGCATGCTCGATTCCGCCCGCCTTTACGCCGTGCAGGTTCAGAATGGGGCCGGCGGAGCCGCACCCGTCTCGAACGTGAGCGACCTCAGCGTGATCCAATCCATCGCGGTCGGAAGTTTGCCCGTGGGGGTCGCGGTGGACACGGACCGTGATGCAGCCGTGGTCACAAATTCGGGCGACGGAACCGTTTCACTCATTTCCCTTGCACCCATCAGCAGCGAATCGCCGCAATCTCTGGGGAACGTCGGGATCATCCGGTCGCCGGTTCTCGCCGGAACCACACCGGAGGGAGTGGCGGTGCTGCCGCGGATGGGCTTGGCAGTCGTGGCGAACAACGGCAGCAACAATGCCACAGTCGTGGACCTTACCGGAGTGGCGGTTCCCCAAAACATCGGCATCTGCAGCACCGGTTGCTCGGGTCCCGCGGGCGCCGCCATGAATCAAGACAGCGGGATCGCGGCTATTGCGGACACAAACCCGACAGGCCCCGTGAGCACCGGGACGGTGAGCTTCTTGGATTTGTCCGCGACACCCGCGAGCGCCGCCGGTTCGCTTTCGGTGGATCACGATCCTGTCGCGGTGGCAGTCGATCCGAATCTCAACTACGCGGCTGTGACCACGGCATCGCAGGCGAGCAGCATCAATCTCGTTAATATGGCAACGTTCGGCACCGTAGGGACCATCAACACCGCCCTGGAAAACCCGAGTGGAATCGTGTTTGATCCGGTGAACCAGATTTTCCTGACGGCGAACAGCCTGCTGAACGACATCATCCTCGTCGATCCGACGACGTTTATCGAGACGCCGGTGAACGTCGGGATCGCGCCGACGTCGATCGACTACAACTTCCAGACGAGCACGCTGGTGACGGCGAATTCGCCGAGCGGGACCTTGTCGGTGCTGGATTATGTGTGTCCCCCGGGCGCGGGCGCGCCCGCCGCGTGCGTCGGGCCGAAGGTGCGCACGGTGCTGGAGCTGGGAGGCACGCAGACTTCGCCGCTGGTGCTCGGTCCGAACGCTGTGGCGATCGATCCAAAACTGAATATGGCCGTGCTCGTGGATCCGGACAACAATCGCGTTTTGCTGGTGCCGCTACCTCACTAGGCGGGCGTGGGCCGTACAACCCGAATGCGATTGACCGTGCTCCAAGAGGGAGGCTATAATCTCCGATTTCTGTTTACGTGAATTTTCTCTATATATCTCAGCGAGGAGTCAGAATGAAGATTCGAGCGACAATAGCAATCCTGGCCGCGATGACGTTCACGCCCGCTCTTCGGGCGCAATCGACGGCGGCGCCGGCCAAGGTCGGCGTGATTAACATGCAGGCCGCGATTACGGGCACGGCCGAGGGTAAACAAGCTGTAGCCGAGCTGCAATCGCAGTTCGCGCCCCGTCAGACGGAACTCCAGCAAATGCAGAAGCAGATCGAGGATGACCAGAGCCGCCTTCGGACCGGGCAAACGACGCTGAGCGATGAGGAGCAGGAGCGCCTCACTCAGGACTACACCACTCTGACGCGAAAGCTTCAGCGCAAGAGCCAGGACGATCAGGACGATTTCAACGACGCGCGACAGAACCTGATCAACACGATCGGGCGGAAGATGGTAGACGTCCTGAACAAGTACGCGAAGGAGGGCGGCTACGCCGTCGTGCTCGACAGCTCGTCGCAGCAGACACCGATCATCTATGAAGCAAACCAGATCGACATCACGCAGGACATCATCCGCTTGTACGACGAAGCCTATCCGGTGAAAGCCGCCTCGGCACCTTCAAAGCCGGCGCCAAGACCGGCAGCTCCTAAGCCGGACAACTGATCCTGCTCCCGAAGCCGCCCAAAGGCCCCGCTGAAAAGCGGGGCCTTTTACTTTTGCCGCGAGTTTGGCCGGTGCCCTCGCTTGGGCTATCATGATGGCCTGAAGACGGCGGTTTGCAATTCGTATCCGCGAGAGCGAAAGAGGAGGATCGGCATGGCGATTTCGGTGGGGGCTGAAGCTCCCGACTTTTCCCTGAAGGATCAGAATCAGAAAGACGTGAAGCTCTCCGATTTCCGGGGCAAGAAGAACGTGGTGATCGTCTTCTATCCGCTCGATTGGAGCCCGGTCTGCACCAACGAGCACGTCTGCTTCGTCAACGATCTAAAACGTTTCGAGGATCTGGACGCGCAAGTGCTTGGCTTGAGTGTGGATAGCGTGTGGTCGCACAAAGCCTTCGCGGAGAAGATGGGGATTCATTACCCGCTGCTCGCCGATTTCCAGCCTCGCGGGGCCGTGGGCGATAAGTTCGGCGTGTATCTCGCGGACAAAGGGATCACGGGGCGCGCGATCGCCGTGGTGAATCGCAGCGGCAAGCTGGCGTGGTTCAAGAATTACGATATTCCGACCGTGCCGGACGTGAAGGAAGTAGCCGACGCGATCGCTCAGTTGAAATAGGCGCGCTTCGGGCGCCGTTGCCGCTCAGGGTTGGATGGGCTGCGTTCCCTGGGCGGCTGCCGCCGGGCTGGACGCAGAGGATTTCGCCGCGAACGTGCGGATGTAATCGACCGCTTCCCAGCGTTCTTGTTCGGTCAGC
>JBKQNJ010000107.1:0-7170 GCA_052146315.1 Candidatus Acidiferrales bacterium
CTGCCCACAATCCACAGCAAGCTCCCAACCGAACTCAAGTTCCCCCAAGCGGCGAACGTCAGCAGGGATTCCACACTCCTGCGAGTAAACTTCGAGAAAGTGTTGCGTCGACCGTCTGAGCCAGCAGCGCTTACCGGACGAGTGGAAACCCTGCTGACGTTCGCCGCTTGGGGGAACTTGAGTTCGGTTGGGAGCTTGCTGTGGATTGTGGGCAGAACCGGCGGAAGAAATCCTGCTACTGCATCAGCTCCCAATTTTTTCTTGCAGTTGCGGGCCTGCGTAGTTCCCACAATAGACGGCAGAGTGCCACCTGTATTAACGTGAGTAGGGGCGGTTTCGAGCCCCGGAGAAAAACGAATATGGGCTATGGCGGTCATAATCGGCGGGCGAGACCTACGCGGAACGAAAGGCGGCCGTTCGCATTTTGCAACTCCTCGACCTTCACTGTATTCACTGAGCTGCTCCTCATCCTCGGGGCCGCTTTGCAAGCCACGAATCACGAGTCACCAATCACGAATCACGGCTTTTCTAATCGACACTGCGGCGATTAGAAATCGCTGCAACTCATTGAAAACAAACGATGGGCACACACTCTAATCGACACAGTAACGAGGGGTCAGCAAGGCGCCCGAAATGATCGGCGCGAAGCGGCGGAGCGCTATAATACCCATCATGGACGCGGCCAGGAAAACCACGATGAGCGTTGGCGCGCGGCGCACCGTTGATCTGCGCTTCGTCGAACTCACCGACAAAGTCCGCAAAAACCGTCCCGGCGACGACGTCGACCTGCTGCGCCGCGCCTACGATTTCGCGGCCGAGCAGCATAAGACGCAATTTCGCCTTTCCGGCGAGCCTTACCTTTCGCATCCGCTCGAAGTGGCGCATCTCCTCGCGGATATGAAGCTCGATGTGACCTCGATCTGCGCCGCGCTGCTGCACGACGTGGTCGAGGACACCAAAATCCCGCTCGAAAAAATTTCGGAATCCTTTGGGCCGGATGTCGCGCGGCTGGTGGAAGGCGTCACCAAGATCAGCAAGCTCGATTTACTCGCCCCGGAAGATCGCCAGGCGGAAAACGTCCGCAAGATGCTGCTCGCCATGGTCAACGACGTGCGCGTCGTGATGGTGAAGCTGGGCGACCGCCTGCACAACATGCGCACGCTCGAATTCCTCGCTCCCGAGCGCCAGCAACGCATCGCGCGCGAGACGCTCGATATCTACGCGCCCGTCGCGAACCGTCTCGGCATGGGCTTGATTCGCGGCGAGCTCGAGGATCTGGCATTCCGCTATCTCGAGCCCGAGGCGTTTCTCGAACTCCAGAAAAAAGTCGCGTCGAAACAGAAAGTCTTCGACAAATTCCTTCTCGAAGTGCAGGACGCGATTCGCAGCAAGATGGTCGAGAACGGAATTCCCGCCGAAGTGCAAGGCCGCGTGAAGCGACTCTATTCGCTCCACCAGAAAATCCAGAAGCAGCAGCGCAATCTCGATCAGGTCTACGATCTGCTGGCGATCCGCGTGGTCACCGACACGGTGAAGAACTGCTACGGCGCGCTCGGCGTGATCCATCAGATCTGGCGGCCGGTGCCGGGCCGCTTCAAGGACTACATCGCGATGCCGCGGCCGAATCTCTACCAATCGTTGCACACGGCCGTGATTCATTCCGGCCAGCCGTTCGAGGTGCAGATTCGTACGCAGGAGATGCACCGCATTGCCGAGCAGGGTGTGGCCGCGCACTGGAAATACAAGGACGGCGGGCGCGAGGCTCCGCCCGCTTCGGCGGACGATCAGCGCATCGTCTGGATGCGCCATTTGATCGAGTGGGTGCAGGAGATGCAGGAGCCGAGCGAATTTCTTTCGACCCTGCGCGTCGACCTGTACCCGGAAGAGGTCTACACGTTCACGCCGAAAGGCCGCGTCGTGGTGCTGCCGCGTGGAGCGACGCCGATCGACTTCGCCTACGCGGTGCACACGGAAGTCGGCCACCAGTGCGCGGGCGCAAAGGTAAACGGCGAAATGGTGCCGCTGCGCCACGCGCTCGCGAATGGCGATGTCGTCGAGGTCGTGACGCAGAAAGGCCACGCGCCGTCGCGCGATTGGCTCTCCTTCGTTCACACCTCGCGCGCCCGCAGCAAGATTCGCCAGTGGATCAATCTGCACGAGCGCGAGCAGGCCACGGACGTCGGGCGGCGGTTGCTTGAAAAGGAAGCGCGGCAGGCGGGCGTCAGCCTCAAGAAAATTGCGGCGGAGGATTGGCAGCGCGTCGCCTCGGAATACGGCTGTTCGCGGATCGAGGATCTCCACGCCGAGCTGGGCTACGGCAAATGGTCCGCGCGGCAGGTCCTCTCGAAGGCGACCGGCCAGCCGCTCGCCCAAGAGACCGAAGAAAAGCCGCGCAAGGCGGTGTCCACCGTCAAGCGCATGCTTGGAATGGACGATGCAGCGATCGTCGTGCGGGGCCACGACGATCTCATGGTCTACCGCTCGAAATGCTGCAATCCGATTCCGGGCGACGACATTATCGGCTACGTCACGCGCGGGCGCGGCATCGCCGTGCACAGCAAGGATTGTCCCAACGTAGAGAACTTGCTCTACGAGGCCGAGCGGCGCATACCGGTGGAGTGGGCCGAGTCCAATCAGACCACCTTCCCGGTGCGCTTGCGCATCTTCACCGAAGACCGTCCCGGCATGCTCGCGGCGATCACCAACGTCATCAGCGACACGGGCGCGAATATTCGGACATTCGAAAGCGGCGGCGAAGACATTCGTGCGCGCATCGACGTCGCCCTCGACGTGAAGGACCGCAAGCAGCTCGAGCACATCCTCGCCGGCATCCGGCGCATCCCCGGCGTTTTCGACATCGAACGCGTCTACAACGTATGAACTTCCCCCTCACTTACACCCGTAATTCATCGGCGACACGGGGTCTTGACGTTCCGTCAGGCGCGTAGAATGAAAATTATGGGGTACATCCTGGCAAACCGCGTTTTCCGCGGTTCAGGCGGAAGCACGTGGGCAGGGAAGCCTCTCGCGCGGCTCGCTGCTCTGGCAGTCGCTCTCGCGTTCCTGGGCTGCCACAATGTCCCCCCGCTGGACACGGCGCCGCTCGACAACGCCGGCATGAGCTACGACGCCGAGAACCAGCTAAAGGCGCTCGACGTGACGGCTCCGGAAATCGCGCAGATCGCGGCGGCGCGCCAAAGCGGCTTTTCCGACGACGCGTGCCTACAGGTCGTGCGCATATATCGGGAGCGAAAGCAGAAGTTCGACGCAGGCGATGCGATCGCTGGCCTCATGCGGGCGGGAATGAGTGAAGGTACGGTCCTCAAGCTCGCGCAGCTGAATCAATTGGGACTCAATGCGGGTGAGCTGCAGGCGATGCGGCTTGCCGGCTTGTCTGACGAAATCGTCCTCGAAGTAGCCCAGCACCACGCGGCGGGGCAGCCGGTATTGTCCGGTGTTTCGCTCGCCACCCTACAGAATGCCGGGATGCGCGAATCGACGTTGCTCGACCTCGTGCGCCACAGCGTTCCCGATTCGCAGACTAACGCCATTATCGCCCTCCGGCGTCACGGCGCGAGCGATCGGCAAATCTTGCGCCATTTCACCGGCTCCTGAAGTACGGTTTGCCCGCGCGCGTGCCCTCCCGGTAGAATCTTCGCATCTTGAATCGACCTGCGCCGCGCACGCTAGCCATCGCCCTGATTCCTGTCGTCCTTTTTCTGTGCGCTTTTTCGTGCGACGTCCCCATCGTTCCCGGCTATCAGATCGTACGGGAATCGCGCGAGGTCCGTTTTGTGCCGACCGGATCTCCAACG
This sequence comes from Candidatus Acidiferrales bacterium, assembly GCA_052146315.1. Taxonomy (GTDB): domain Bacteria; phylum Acidobacteriota; class Terriglobia; order Acidiferrales; family UBA7541; genus Palsa-295. The sequence goes on from JBKQNJ010000107.1 coordinate 3,816, forward strand.
CTCCATATAACCGGCCGCTTCAAGCTCCAAAACACCGGCAACAGCGATCTGACTTTTGTGGACGTGACGCTGCCTGAAGAGAAAGTCTTCGGACTGCAGAACGTTCGCATGGAGTTGGACGGCCGTGAGATCGCTCCCGAGAATATCCCAGAGGAGTATCAACAGGACAATCCGAACGCGGTGCGCATCCCTTTCAGTCCACCGTGGCAGCGCAAGAAGTCTCTCGAACTCGTAGTCGAATATGATCTGGTGTCGCCGCAAGATACAGGGTCGCGCATCACGCTTGGCGCCGACGAGTTCCATCTCGGCTCGCGCGGATGGTTTCCGGTGTTGCAGCCTCCGAAGCATGTACTCTCCCCTTTCCCGAAACGGCCGAAGGTCACGCCGTACATAATCCGCGTCCCTTCGAACTTCCTGGTGCTGGCGCGAGGGACTCCGAAAGGCCGGAAACAAGAAGGCGGCGAAACCGAATACCGCTTCGCGCTGCTACAAGGCGATCTGCCGCCCTATGTGATTGCCGGGAACTACGTCGAATCACCCGCTCAACGCGCGCCGGATTCCGCGACGTTTTGGACGCTGAAGCCGCTGCCAAGCAGTCCGCAGGAAGCGGCCGTGCAGATCGCGCAGGCGTGGGCTATTCTCGAGAAGGATTTCGGGCCGCTCGATCGGAACATGGCGGCGCCGCACGTCGTCGAGTCGCCGGAATTGCGCGGGCACACTTCCGAGGATGAGCCAGGACCAGCAGCGGCTGCCTTGCCGGGAGGCGTGCTTGTGAATCCCGCGGCGCTCGCGCTTGGAATCAACAGCGACCAGTTTCTTCAAATGGTGACCCATTCGCTCGCGCACGATTGGTTCGGCGATGAGATGTATCCGGCGCCAGACGCGGCTTTGGGGCTGGGCGAGGGCCTGCCCGAGTACGCCACGATCGTTATCGACGAAGCGCGGAATGGTGCCCCGGCTCGCCGCGAGCGCGTCCAAAGGTACCTGAGAGAATATGACGAGGCGCGGAGAAGTGCCGACGAGAAGGCACTTGGCATCACGATGCTGACCGACTCGCCGGGCCAGCGCCGCATCGCCCTGGCCAAAGCGGCGCTCTTCTTCGTGGCGCTGGAAGACGCTTGCGGGGCGGAAGCGATGCGGAGCGGGCTCAAGCAGATGGTCGAACTGCTACGCGGCCAGGAAGCAAGCTACGACACCCTGCGCTCGGCGCTCGAGGAAGCAAGCGGCAAGAATCTCGCCGAGTTGTTTCGCGTGTGGCTCAACCAAAAGGGCATCCCACAAGATTTCAGGGAACGATATCAATAGTCGAATTGGAAGCGGGAGGCTTCGTGAAAGAAATCATATCGACTGAAAAAGGGCCGAAGGCGCTGGGACCTTACTCGCAAGCCGTCAAGGCCAACGGATTTATCTTTACGGCCGGGCAGGGTGCGCTTGACCCCGCAACGGGAAAGCTTGTCGAGGGCGACACGGCTACCCAGACGGCGCGCGTGATGGAGAATCTGAAGGCGATCGTTGAGGCAGCCGGCTCGTCGCTCGACCGAGCCGTAAAGGCTACGGTGTACCTGAAAGACATGCACGATTTCGCTGCGATGAACGAGGTTTACGGGCGCTATTTTCCGCAGAATCCGCCGGCGCGTACGACGATTCAGGCGGCGCGTCTGCCGATGGATATCCGTGTGGAGATCGATCTGGTGGTTCTTGCGTGATTCGCTCGCTTTACGCGCTTTAGGGCAGTCAGTGGAGAATTTCGTGGTTCGGCCGATGAATTGGTAGTTGGTTTTGCACGCGTGCATTCATTTTCCTGTAATAATTAGCGGTCGATAATCGGTACCTCATCGTGAATGACCAATCCTTCGATCTGATTGTCATCGGCAGCGGCCCCGCCGGGCAGAAGGGGGCGATCTGCGCCGCCAAGCTCCGCAAGCGGGTCGCCGTGATCGACCGGCGATTGATGATGGGCGGGGTGTGCGTCCACACCGGGACGATTCCGAGCAAGAGCGTCCGCGAGGCCATTTTTCAACTGACGGGAATCGCGGTCCGGACGTTTTATGGCAACAACTACCGGGGGAATGGAGATGTTTCGCTGCAGGACCTCTCGTTCCGGGTGAACAGCATCGTCTCGCGCGAGACGGACGTGATCCGCGCGCAACTGAAACGGAATGGCGTCGCGGTCTATCAAGGGCTCGCCCAGTTTGCCGATCCGCACACAATCGAGGTCGAAGGGGAGGAAGGCAAAATCACACTCCATGGAGACAACATTCTGATCGCCTGCGGCACGCGCCCGGCGCGAAGCGCGGACATTCCTTTCGATGGCAAGCGCATTCTTGATACGGACGAGTTTACGAACATCAGCAGCGTGCCGAAGGAGATTATCGTTGTCGGCGCGGGTGTCGTAGGACTGGAGTACGCGTCGTTCATGGCCGCGCTGGGCGCCGAAGTGACGCTGATCGACCAGCGGCCCGTTATATTGGACTTTGTCGACCGCGAGATCATCGAGGCTTTGTCCTATCACCTGAGACAGATGGGCACGACGTTCCGGCTCGGAGAGAAAGTGACGCGGGTGGGCTACGATCAGGAGCGCGACAGCGTATTCGCGGAGCTCGAGAGCGGCAAGAAAGTGCGCGGAGACGTCCTGCTCTACGCCGTCGGGCGCCAAGCCAATGGTGACCAGCTTTGCCTGGAGGCAGCCGGGCTGCAGCCCGACCCTCGCGGGAAAATCAAAGTAAACGACTGTTATCAGACGGACGTTCCGCACGTCTATGCGGCGGGCGACGTGATCGGCTTTCCCGCGCTCGCGAGCACGTCAATGGAGCAAGGACGGCTGGCCAGCTGCCGCATGTTTGGCGCGCCATTCGAAAATATGCAGGAGCTGTTTCCTTACGGCATCTATACGATCCCGGAAATCTCGATGGTCGGACAGACGGAAGAGAAACTCACGGCAGCCAAAATTCCCTACGAAGTTGGCATCTCGAAATACGCCGAACTGGCCAAGAGCATGATGTTGGGCGACGAAACCGGGATGCTGAAACTGCTCTTCAATCGCAATACGCGCAAGCTGCTGGGTGTGCACGCGATCGGACAACGCGCCACGGAAATCATCCATATCGGCCAGGCCGTGCTCGCCTACGGCGGCTCGATCGAATATTTCCGCGACACGGTCTTCAACTATCCGACGCTTGCCGAAGCCTACAAAGTTGCGGCGCTGGACGGGCTCAACAAGCTGTAGGGAGAGTCGAAACTCACACTTAATTGCCTTCAAGCAACGATTGAGGAAGTATCCAAGGGAAGGAAAGCAGGTGGGCCGAAAGGCCCGCCCTAATGGTTTAAGCGAGACGTTCTAAGAGCTCGGGGTGAC
>JBKQNJ010000108.1:0-3483 GCA_052146315.1 Candidatus Acidiferrales bacterium
ACTAGCACTTTTTTGTGCGCGCCCGACCCCACGAATTGCGCGCCGACGGTGAGCGCGTACGGAAACCCCGAGCACGCCGCCGAGAGATCGAATCCCCACGCTTTCTTCGCGCCGATGCGATCCTGAACCAGGCAAGCCGTCGCCGGAAACAGCATGTCCGGCGTAACCGTCGCCAGTACGATCATGCCGATCTCTTCCGGATTCACGCCTTTCGCCGCAAGCAGCTTCTTCGCCGCTTCCGTTCCCAGATGCGACGATCCGACACCGGGCTCGGCGTAGTGCCGCTCGCGAATCCCCGTGCGCGTGCGGATCCATTCGTCGGTCGTATCAACGAACTTCTCGATGTCCGCGTTCGTCACGGTTCGCGGCGGCACGTACCCCGCCACTCCCGTGATTTTCGCCGCAATTCGCCGGCTACTCATCTATGGGTGTCTCCGTTGTCTCAAGAGCAAGGGAGGATTGTATGCACCCAACGCCATCGTTACAAGCAAAACGCGGCGATTTTGTGCGGCGGTGTCGTTTCATCTCGGCTGATTCATCCGCGCTGGTTTTGTAGCGGCCGCCTTGCTTTCCAGGCAGGCGCCTTTAACTTCGCCGTCTTCAATTTCGCTCGGGCACGCCTCTGATGCATGATGAGACTCATGCCGCCAGCGCAACAAACGCACTGGATCGCCGAACGCGCTCGCGCTCTCGGCTTCGATCTTTGCGGCGTCGCGCCGGTAGCCGCGGAACATCTCGCCGAACTCAGCCGCCTGCCGGAATGGCTCGACCGAGGTTACGCCGGTGAAATGCGTTACCTGAACGATCCGCGCCGCTCCGATCCGCGCCGCGTTCTCGAGGGCGCGAACAGCATGATCGTCGTCGCCATCAACTACAACACGCCGCATCCGCCGCCTGCGCATCCACACGCCGATGCAGACGCTCTCGCTCCCCGCGGCTGGATTTCGCGCTACGCCTGGGGCGACGATTACCACGACATCCTTCGCGAAAAGCTCAACGCGCTGATCGCCGAAATGCGCGCGCAAATTTCCGAGCCGTTTGAAGCGCGCCCCTACGTCGACACCGGCCCGATCATCGAGCGCGTCGCCGCAAAATATGCCGGCCTCGGCTGGCTCGGCAAAAACACCTGTCTCATCCATCCCCAGCTAGGCTCCTGGCTTTTCCTCGGCGTGATTCTGACGACGCTGGCTGTCGATCCCACGCTCTCTCCCGGAGAGCCGCCGCCTCCTGATTTCTGCGGCACGTGCACGCGCTGCCTCGACGCCTGCCCCACGCAAGCTTTCCCGCAGCCGTATGTTCTCGACGCGCGCCGCTGCATCTCCTATCTCACCATCGAGCTTCGCGGCGAAATCCCCGAAGACCTTCGCCCGCATGTCGGAAATGCCGTCATCGGCTGCGACATTTGCCAGGACGTCTGCCCGTGGAATCGCAAAGCGCCAGTCGCGGCGCTCGCCGCATTCGAGCCGCGCGAACGCCTGCTCGCGCCGGAACTCGAATGGCTGGCCTCGCTCTCGCAGGAGGAATTCAGCGCCGTATTCCGCAAGAGCGCCGTCAAGCGCGCCAAATGGCGTGGCATCGTGCGCAACGCCTGCGTCGCGCTCGGAAATTCCTCCGCATCGCTCGATCCAGCCGCGCGCCAGCGCGTCACCACGCTGCTCGATCGCCTCGCATCCTCCGACGACGCAGTCATATCGAGCCACGCGCGCTGGGCCCTCGCCAAATGGGAAACGGGACGTGTGCGGTGTGCCGGCAAATCCACCTCAGCAGCGGAAGTCGCGGAGCCCTGACCGTTAGGCCAGTCCGTGTGGCATTCAGGACAATGACCCGCCGTACCATTTACCAAGCAGGACTCGTGCTCTCTAATTGAAAAGGGGTACTTCGTCGTGCGCCCCGGCGCCAAATCAGGTTTTCTCCGTACTTTCGCTCCTCATGGAGGCAACGGATGCGAACGGGCGAGGCGTTATGGATAGTCGTCGTTCTATGTTCCATTGCCCTTGCATACTTTGCGTGGCGCATCCGGCTGTGGAGATCGCGTTCCAAGTGGTCTCGCACGCTTCTCCCGCGTTCAGGCCAACTCTCGTGGAAAGTTCCGCCCTCCGATCATTCAGTCAGCGCGCCCCATGAAAAGAACGGCTCAGACAAACGCAAGCGCCGTCCTTCGACGCCCGCTCGGCCGAAGAGGTCGGCCGCGGGCTCGTCAGCGCCAAACGGCGCGGTGGCCTCGTTTGGCGCGGTCGCCACTCTGGCAAGGATTGACCCGGGAGTCTTGCGCGCAATCCAAGCCTCCACTGCCGAACAACTGCGCAGCGAGGATTCCATCAGTGACTACGTCCAAGCCAACTTTCATGATTTCTCTGCGGCGAGTGCAGAATCATGGATGCAGCGCTTGGAGGACTACGTTGCGGGAGACTCCATCGCACTCGGACCCGTGATCGAAGTCAAGGAGGGCGGCGCGAAAGAAGCCGCGACTGACCTTCGAATTGCCGCGCAGACAAAAGTACACATGATTCATGGACTGTCGGACTTCGATCATGACGCGATCGGTACAGCATCGAAGGACGCGATATCTGTGATCCACGAGGGATTTGACCCCGGACTCCATATTCCACTCGGCACGCTGCTACGTTCGGCCTGGCGAGAGCTGGAATTGCTTTTTGCCAAGAAGATTCCCATTGAGCGCGCCGTGAAGCACGTTGCGATGGATGTGGCGAGCGTCGGCACCGGGGCGTTCGTCGGGGCCAAGGTTGGAGGAGGTATCGGCGCGTTCGCGGGGCCCATGGGAGTCGGCGCCGGACTCCTGGTTGGAGCCATGGCGGGAGCCATCGCCGGACGCGGTCTTGCGCACAAGTCTCGAATGGCTCCCTTTCAGAAAGCCTACGAGAGATATGAGGCTATTCTCGGCAGCGCTCGATCCGCCGTCGATGCTGCTCTCACGGAGTCGAAGGCGGAAGTGAAGGAGCTGGAGTCTCTGTGCCAGGCGAAGTTCGAGGCCGCGCGGAACGAAATTCAATCTGACGCACGGCAAAAGCTTGACGAAATCGAGCGGAGACAAGCTGAAAGCCTGGAACGGTTCCTCCGGCAGTTCCCGAACCACTTGGGCGCGCTCGAGACGCAACTACACCACGAGGAAGCCGCCGTCCTCGAGGAGATGCCTCCCACTCACTGGTGGAATTGGATATTCCCGCGCCGCAAAGACTTGGAGAAATCCGTCATTCGGCGGTGGTTCAAGCGCGCAAGGAAAACCGTCATGAAGGAGCGCCGGCGTTTCGAAAAACTCAAGCGTGGCCCGGTGGCGGCCCTTCAATCGAAAGTGCATCGCTTCCTGAACAACTATACCTTTAGCTTGCGGTCCTTCGATGAGGATCTGGCTAATCTGGCAAACGAGTTCGCGCAAGCGCGCATCGCCGCCGAGACGGTCAAGCAAACGGCGCTCGGTGATGTTGAGAAGGCGCGAAATCGAGTGCTTGCCGATTTCCGCGACCG
>JBKQNJ010000109.1:0-3044 GCA_052146315.1 Candidatus Acidiferrales bacterium
ACGGCCTCGTAGATATTCGAGCCGCCCGTGTCGGTGAAAAGTTCGCGAACATTTACGCGGTCCACGGCGCGGCGAATCTCTTCGCGCGCGTCGGAAAACGGAAGCTGCAAATACGTATGCCCGGCAAAATCGACCACGGCGGCCTGATCGAGCGGGGCGAGCGCGTCGATCAGTGCGTCGGACGCTTCGCGCATTTCATCGGCATCCGGCAGGACACTCGGGCTGGCATCGAGGATCAACGCGACGCTCGCGGGCTGCGTCGAAGCGTCGAAATACGAAATCTTCTGCGCGAGGCCGTCCTCGTAGACCCGGAAATCCTCGCGACGCAGGCCCTGCACGGCGGTGCCGTCGGTTGTCGATACGACGCACGTGACCGGAACCGCCTGCGTGCGGACCTGGATCGCGTGCCGCGCAGCGCCCTCGTCCGAGCGATCCGGGTGCGCGGAGCCGTCTGCCGAAACGATGTTCAGTTCACCGGTGGCGACGTCACGGTGCCAGACGATTCCTTTGTCGAGCTGATCGGGCTGCTTGGGGCGCTTCCCCTGCGTGCGCGCAGACGCAATTAGAGCGGAGCCGGCACAGCAAATCCAGAAAGTGGCGAGGAGGAGAGAAACCAGCCGCGGCGAACGATGCGCTCGCATCGGCGCTTTCAATCGAGATCGAAATCGCGGATCGGCTTTTCGATGGGCGCGTCCTTGGCCTTCTTGAGGCCTTCGGCGAACTTACGCGCAAGAACATCTTCCTTCATCTTTTCGGCTTCCACGGACGCGCGGAATTTCGCTTCGACGGAATCCGTGTGCTCGCGGAGCAGGCGGGCCGTGTCGTCAAGGTCAATCGACGGCGCGCGCAGAGGAGGCGTGTGCGCCAGAACCACGCCGAGCGTGCGGTCGATGGTCAGCTTCGACTGGCAACACGGACAATCGACTTCGAAGGTGTCGGCGGTGGGTTTCTTCGCCATGGCCGTATTGTACGCCCTTCGACCCGCGCGGAGAAAGGCGCCGGCCTTCGCGCGACGGGCGCTTTGTTCTAGGCGGGAGCCGGCTTTTCGCCCTTGGCCATTCCGGGAATCGGTCGCGGATCGGGACGCAGCGTGATCTGCGGCTCTCGCGTTGCCACGGGCGGCGCCGGAGGCGGCGGAGGCACCTTCTCCGGAAGCGGCTTGTTTTCCATCAGAAGCTTGAGTTCGGTCGCGTCGAGCACTTCGCGGTCGAGCAGCGCCTGGGCGATGCGCTCGAGCGAATCGCGATACGTCTCGAGGATATTGCGCGCGCGGCCGTAGCCGGTATTGATGATGGTGCGCACCTCCGCGTCGATCTTGATCGCGGTGTCTTCGGAGTAGTCGCGATGCTGCGCGATTTCGCGCCCGAGGAAGATGGCCTCTTCCTTCTTGCCGAAGGTGAGCGGGCCGAGCGGGCTCATGCCCCATTCGCAGACCATCTGCCGTGCGATTTCCGTGGCGCGTTCGATATCGTTGCCTGCACCGGTGGTGATGTGATTGAGGAAAATCTCTTCCGCGGCGCGGCCGCCCATCAGAACGGCAAGCTGCGACTCAAGGAATTCCTTTGTGTAGGTGTGCTTGTCGTCGATCGGCAACTGCATTGTGACGCCCAGCGCCATGCCTCGCGGGATAATCGTCACCTTGTGCAGCGGGTCGGCCCCCGGCGTCATCGCAGCGACGAGCGCGTGGCCCGCCTCGTGATACGCCGTGTTCTTCTTTTCCTCGTCCGACAGAATCATCGACTTGCGCTCGACGCCCATCAGGACTTTGTCCTTGGACATCTCGAAATCGGCCATCATGACGAATTTCCGGTTCTGGCGGGCGGCCCAGAGCGCGGCTTCGTTCACAAGGTTGGCCACATCGGCGCCCGAGAATCCGGGCGTGCCGCGCGCGATCACGGAGAGATCGACATCTTCGGCGAGAGGCACTTTCCGCGTGTGGACGCGGAGGATTTCTTCGCGGCCTCGCACGTCCGGCCGCGGCACGACCACGCGGCGGTCGAAACGACCGGGGCGCAGCAGCGCCGGGTCGAGCACGTCCGGTCGATTGGTGGCCGCAATCAGGATCACGCCTTCGTTCGACTCAAAACCATCCATTTCGACGAGCAGCGCGTTGAGCGTCTGTTCGCGCTCATCGTGCCCGCCGCCGAGGCCTGCCCCGCGGTGACGCCCGACGGCGTCGATTTCGTCGATGAAGATGATGCAGGGCGCATTCTTCTTGCCCTGCTCGAAAAGATCGCGAACGCGGCTCGCGCCGACGCCCACAAACATCTCGACGAAGTCCGAACCGGAAATCGAGAAGAATGGAACGTTCGCCTCGCCCGCGATCGCGCGAGCCAGCAAAGTCTTCCCCGTGCCGGGAGGCCCGACGAGCAGCACGCCCTTGGGGATGCGCCCGCCCAGCTTCTGGAATTTTTGCGGATCTTTCAGGAAATCGATGATCTCGTAGAGTTCTTCTTTGGCTTCGTCGATGCCGGCCACGTCTTTGAAAGTGGCTTTTTTCTGCTGCGCGGTCAAAAGCCGGGCGCGCGACTTGCCGAAGCTCAGCGCTTTATTCCCGCCAGCCTGCATCTGCCGCATCATGAAAATCCAGATCGCGAGAATCACAATGAATGGCGAGAGATTGATGATCAGGGTAAGCCAGTTCGAGTCCTTCGGTTCCTTGTAATTGAAGAGGACGCCCTTGTCCTGTAGATCCTTCGTAACATCTGGAATCGCGGAGTTCGCGATCGTCACGCCCTTGAATTTTGAGCCGTCGCGGTATTCACCCTCGATCTCGGCGCTGTTGGCCGAGAGCTGGATCGTGACATCCTTCACCGAGCCGCTTTCGACCTTATTCACAAAATTCGTATAAGTCGGCTCATCTTCATGAGTCGCGGGACCACCCTGCGAAGCCATCTTCCACAGGACAGCCGCCAACACGACCATTAGGAGCCAAAAGAGGACCGTACGTACTGTTGAGTTCACCTTGTTACCTCACCGTTTGGATGCCTTCTTGCCAGCACCCGTCTGGCGCCCGCGGCCTTTCGACCGCAGACCTTTCACCG
>JBKQNJ010000110.1:0-4507 GCA_052146315.1 Candidatus Acidiferrales bacterium
AGCACGCTCGGCGGCGGCGACGTGAAATACCACATGGGCGCGACGGGAGATTTTCACGCGGCGAACGGGCGCGTGGTGGAAATGCATCTGGTGTCGAATCCGAGCCATCTCGAGGCTGTCGATCCAGTGCTAATGGGCCGCACGAGGGCCAAGCAGACGCGCCGCGGCGAGCGAGGCAGGCGCCAGGTCGTCGCGATCTGCATGCACGGCGACGCCGCTTTCGCGGGGCAAGGTATTTGCGCGGAGACGCTGAATATGAGCGGCGTCGCCGGATTCACGGTGGGCGGCTCGATCCATATTATTGTGAACAACCTGATCGGCTTCACCACCGTGCCGCGAGACACCGGATCATCGCGTTTTTCTTCCGACTTGGCCAAGCGGCTGGAGATTCCGATTTTCCATGTGAACGCGGAGGATCCGGACGCCATCGTGCGCGTCGGCCGGATGGCGATCGAATATCGCGACGCGTTCGGCACGCCGGTGGTCATTGACATGATCGGCTACCGCCGCCACGGCCATAGCGAAGTGGACGATCCCACGATCACGCAGCCGCTGCGCTACCGGAAAATCGAAGCGCATCCGCCGATGTGGCGGATCTATTCCGATCGGATCGGCGTCGATCCCGAGCCGGTCGTGCAGCGCGTGCGGAAAGAGTTGGATGCCGCGCAGGAGGAAGCGAAGGAAATCGAAAAGACTCCCTCGATGCGCAAGCTACCGCGCTACTGGGGCGCATTCCGCGGCGGGCGCTATGACGCGTCGCTTGAAGTGGACACCGGGCTCGACGCTGCGATGCTCGGGGCGATTGGCGAAGGTATCGTCAGGTATCCGAGCGGATTTCACATTCATCCGAAGGTGAAGAAACTGCTCGAGCAGCGGCTCGAGATGGCGCAAGGCAAGAGGGCGATCGATTTCGGGATGGCCGAGGCGCTGGCTTTCGGATCGCTGCTGAAAAGCGGAGTGCCGATCCGTTTTTCGGGACAGGACAGCCGGCGCGGAACGTTCAATCAGCGCCACGCGGCGCTGATCGATATCGAGAATGAAGAAGAGTACGTCCCGCTCGAACACATGGCGCAGGAGAATGCCTGGTTCGAAATTTACAATTCGCCGCTATCAGAAGCCTCGGTGCTTGGATTCGAGTATGGCTTCAGCCGCGATTTTCCTGAGGCGCTCGTCCTCTGGGAGGCGCAATTCGGCGATTTCGCCAACGGCGCGCAGATCATCATCGACCAGTTCATCGGCGCGAGCGAGGACAAGTGGAATCTGCTTTCGGGAGTCGTGATGCTTTTGCCGCACGGCTATGAGGGACAGGGGCCGGAGCATTCGAGCGCGCGCATCGAGCGTTTCCTGCAGCTGGCTGCTCGCGACAACATCCAGATCTGCCAGCCGTCAACCGCGGCACAGTACTTTCATCTGCTGCGGCGCCAGGCGCTGCGTAGCTGGCGAAAGCCGCTTGTCGTGTTCACGCCCAAGAGCATGCTGCGGAATCCGGCGGCTTCCTCGACGCTTGCGGATTTAGCGGTGCCGCGATTCCGCAACGTGATTCCGGACAAGGGCGACGGCTCGGCCGAGCGCGTGCTGCTCTGCACCGGGAAAATCGGGCACGAACTCGAGGCCGAGCGAAAGCGCCATCCCGAGAATGCTCCCGCGATCGTCTTTGTCGAGCAGCTCTATCCGTTCCCGGAAGACGAAGTCGCGGCCGAGATGGATCGCCATGCGAAAGCCACGGAATTCGTGTGGGTGCAGGAAGAACCGGGCAACATGGGCGCGCACGACTTCGTGATTCCGGAGCTCGAGCGGCTGTCTCGCGGACGCCCGGTGCTGTCCGTGAATCGCTCGGCGGCCGCGAGCCCCGCCACAGGATCCGCAAAGGCGCACGAGATGGAACAGAAAACGCTGATCAGCGTCGCTTTCGGTTCTTAGCCGCGCCGAATCCTAGCCCCGCGAGAGAATGAGGCTGTGGCCGCTCGCGAGAGGCCGCAGTTCGTTCGCCGAAAATCCCGCGTTCCGGAACATTCGCTCGTACTCACTGAAGGTGTAGGCGTCGCCTGCCGGAGTCATTCCAAGCATCATCATGCCGAAACCTGCCGAACGCGGCGGCGACACGCGGTCCTCGTTGGGGATGAAATCGAGTGTCGCGACGATGCCGGAAGGCGCGAGCGATGCGCGGACCTTGCGGAGCAACTTCTCGTTTGTGGCCGCGTCGAAGTGGTGCAGGAAATTCGTGATCAGCACGACGTCGTAGCCCGTGCCGTATTCGACTTCGAAGGCGCTGCCCGGAATTAAATAATGTCGGGCTTCGACGCCCGCGGCGCGCGCATTCTCGGTTGCCACCGCGAGCACCGGTCCCCAATCTTGGGCGAAGATTTCGGCGTTCGGATTGCGTTTGGCGAGCGTAATCCCGAACATGCCGTGGCCGCCCGCAAGATCGAGTACCTTCCATTTTTTGCCCGCGGGCGCGTCAAGGACGCAAGCGATTTCTTCCGCGGAGGGCGCCACCATCGGCGCCATCGAGCGCGCGAACTCGACCCAGATGGGATTTTCCTCCGAGATGGACCCCTTGCCATCCGCCATGGCAGGCTGCCCAGTGCGAATCGTGCGGGCCAGATCGTGGTAGGCGTTGATCGTAACCGGCAGAGTGAGGAAGCCTGCTGCGGAGGCGATGCACGCCGGCGAGCGCCGATCGAGGAATGTGGCCGAATCGTCCGTGAGCGCGTATCGATCGCCATTTTTCACGAGAAAGCCGTGGACCACGAGGTAGTCACAGAGAATTCGGATGCCGCGTTCGGTGGCCTCGCAGCGCTTCGCCAGTGCGGGAAACGTGTCGGTTCCTTCGCCGATCTTGGTGAAAATGTCGAGAGCAATGGCTGCCCGGAGCGCGGCCGTCTGCTGATACGCGTTCAACGTTTCAAAGATGAACTCCGGGTTTGGTTGGGGCTTGGCGGTTGGAGAAGGCATCTCGTTTTCCTCGAGAGCGGTTTCGGGTCAATCGACAGATAAATCTTTGGCGAAACACGCGAACTCAGGCGCGCATCGCTGACTGAAGGAACCAGATATCGTGCTCGCTCAAAAGCTGGAAATCAAATCGAATCTCGCCGCGCGCGGCCGTCAGGCTCGTTCGCTCACGAGACATACACTCTGCCGCGGCCGCCCCCTCGAGGGCTGTCGGGGTAACTCCATAGGGACGTATTGACGAAATACGCTCCGTGGAGCGATGATGTGCGGGCGGCGGTAAGGCAGTCGCGCTGGTTTGGGGGTCGCGACGCGCGTATGAGTCTGACGCTGATTTATATTGCGCTTATAGTAGTGCTTGCGGAATTTTTCATCCACTACTGCCGGGCAATCCTCGCTTCCAGCCGAAAAATCCAGCTTCCGGCGAGCGTGTGCGAAGCGGCCGGCGTGGACCGCGATGGGGTGGCGCCGGGCGACTTCGAACGGTTCCTGGAGCTCGCGCGCGTCTGTCCTGAAGAATGTGCGGACCATCGAAGCATGCGCGCTGTATGGGCGTATTACGGTCTGGTACGCGCGCTCGGCCGTGCATCGCGTGGCCTGGTTCCCCGCGTGGAATCGTGGGCCGAGAAAGAGCAGCGCAACTGTTCTCATTTTGCGGCGGTGGCTCTCGACCGCCGGATATCCTGCACGCGCAAGCTTTTCGCTCAGAGAGTGCAAAGCCCGTTCTGAAGTCTTCACCGGTTTCTTCGCCTTCATCATGCTCGACCCCTCCCACGCCGGCTGATACCATCCACATTCGACCATAGGATCCCGGCATTGCCGTCGTGACGCCATTCGAACAACGCGTGCTGCGCACCATCCGGGAAGAGAGGATGTTCCGGCCGGGCGACCGCGTGGGCGTGGCCGTATCGGGCGGCGCGGACTCGGTGGCGTTGCTGCGCCTGCTCGATGGCCTTCGCAAGCGACTCGGGATCACGCTGGTCGTCCTTCATTTCGATCACTGCCTGCGCGGCGCCGAATCCGATGCCGATGCAGGGTTTGTCTCCGAACTCGCGCGGGGCCTGGCGCTCGACATCGTCGTCGACCGCGAGGATGTCGCGGCGGCGGCGGCAAAGCACAAGTGGAACATCGAGGATGCCGCCCGGCGCCTTCGCTACGCGTTTTTCGAGCGCGTCGTGAAAGAAGGAAAGGCCACTCGGATTGCAGTCGCGCACACGGCCGACGACCAGGCGGAGACGGTCCTAGCGCACCTGCTCCGCGGGAGCGGCCCGGCGGGCCTTGCAGGATCCTCGTGGAGATCTTCAGGACGTTGTTGTTTTTGCCGCCTTCGGCGTATGTTTCAACTTGGGCTGCGAATGTGCCGCATATAGCTTGATGGTCATACTCTCATCTATCTCTTTGCACGATCTCTATACACCAAGACTCCAGCCTCTGCAAACAGAGCCCACGCGCCCACTTTCTTAGAGATTACATGCTGTGTACCCTAATCTCCTCATGAAGGCTTTTCCGAAACGTTCAAATTCCAAAGAGGGAAGGGGAACACTTGCTCACTTCGAGG
>JBKQNJ010000111.1:0-6600 GCA_052146315.1 Candidatus Acidiferrales bacterium
ATCTCCGTCACGGCGCCGGCGCCCACCGTGTGGCCGCCTTCGCGGATCGCGAATCGCAGCCCCTTCTCCAAAGCCACCGGCGTGATCAAACTGATCTCCGCGCTCACGTTGTCTCCCGGCATCACCATCTCCACTCCCGCCGGCAACTTCACATCCCCTGTAACGTCCGTCGTACGGAAGTAAAACTGCGGCCGGTATCCCGTGAAGAATGGTGTGTGCCTCCCGCCCTCTTCCTTCGTCAACACGTACGCTTCCGCCTTGAACTTCGTGTGCGGCGTGATCGACCCCGGCTTGCACAACACCTGCCCGCGCTCCACTTCATCCTTCTCAGTCCCGCGCAACAGCAGCCCCACGTTGTCGCCCGCCATCCCCTCATCCAAAAGCTTCCGGAACATCTCCACGCCCGTCACCGTCTTCTTCATCGTCGGACGAAAGCCCACAATCTCGATTTCCTCTCCCACCTTCACCTTGCCCCGCTCGATTCGTCCCGTCACCACCGTCCCGCGTCCCGAAATCGAGAAAATATCCTCAATCGGCATCGCGAACGGCTTATCCACTTCCCGCGGCGGCAGCGGGATGTGCTTGTCCACCGCCTCCATCAGCTCCAGCACCGACTTCTCCCACTTCGCATCGCCCTCGAGCGCCTTCAGCGCCGAGCCGCGTATCACCGGAATCGTGTCCCCCGGAAACTGGTACGTCTTCAGCAGCTCGCGGACTTCCAGCTCCACCAGCTCGAGCAGTTCCGGATCCTCCACCACGTCGCACTTGTTCAAGAACACCACAATCGCCGGCACGCCCACCTGCCGCGCCAACAGTATGTGTTCCCGCGTCTGCGGCATCGGGCCATCCGTCGCCGCCACCACCAGGATTGCTCCGTCCATCTGCGCCGCGCCCGTGATCATGTTCTTCACGTAGTCCGCGTGGCCCGGGCAGTCGATGTGCGCGTAGTGACGGTTCGGCGTCTCATACTCCACGTGCGACACCGCGATCGTGATTCCGCGCTCCCGCTCTTCGGGCGCGTTGTCGATCGTGTCGAATGCGCGGAACGACACCTTCGGGTTGTTCTTCGAGAGCACTTTCGTGATCGCCGCCGTCAACGTCGTCTTCCCGTGGTCGATGTGCCCGATCGTCCCCACGTTCAAGTGCGGCTTACTCCGCTCGAATTTCTCCTTCGCCATCGCCCCTCACCCTCGCATCACGTGCTTCGCGGCCGCAGCCGCTCCCCGCGCGTCCCAAATCTGAGTCTCAATCGCCTCGAAACCCGCTCGCCTTCGTCCCTGTGTTGGAGCGGGGGACGGGGCTCGAACCCGCGACCATCTGCTTGGAAGGCAGAGACTCTACCACTGAGTTACCCCCGCTCATCCCAAAACGCCCATTCCATCTGGAGCCTGGGACCGGGATTGAACCGGTGACCTCGTCCTTACCAAGGACGCGCTCTACCAACTGAGCTACCCAGGCCCGATCCGGCCTCCCCAAATTCAAGAGCGTCTCAAAAGCTGGTTGAACCGCACAAGCGTCTCAGGGTTGTGGGCATAACCTGAATAACCCTGCCTAAGCCACAGGTTAATTCCCTTACTAGTCAGACAGACATATTGGCCATCACTAAACCTAGAGATCACTTGGTGGCCCAAGGGCTGCCAGCAACTGTCAGGCGTCGTCGAGACAAATTCACGAATCTCCGATTCGTTCATCGCGTTCCTCCAGCTCACAAGAGCTTCTCGCTGGTCCTACAGGACACTGGTGGACGGGGGAGGATTCGAACCTCCGTAGCCCGCAAGGAGCGGCAGATTTACAGTCTGCTGGTTTTAGCCACTCACCCACCCGTCCCGCTAGAAAACCCTCGGGACACAAAAGTCGCGTCCCACGCACTGCGCCAGAGCTGATCCGGACTCCTGTATGGGGTACTCCGCAATGCAGAAAGGGCTGTGTCCGCAGACACCAGCCCTGTTCGCTCATATCGCGAGGAAGCCGTCCCTATACTTGAACTAAGAATGCCGCTTCCCTCAAACTCAGCTGGCGGAGGGATTTGAACCCCCGACCCTCTGATTACAAATCAGATGCTCTACCAACTGAGCTACGCCAGCACTGCCAAACCTACCGAAGTTATCACAGCGGCAATCGAATTGCAAGCGGGGCTTCCGGCCCGCAGCACACTCGTTGCCACCATTGAGTTTATTATAGCTTCTTAACCAGCCTATGCCCTATTGTGCAGCCGGCTTTGCAAAGACGCTATCATCCAGCAGCACGTTATGCCGGACTTCCGTGACGGTGATCGTCACGACCTGATCGCCCGTCGTCTCTTCAATCCTGAATGGACGCTTGATTCCGTCCACTTCGCGATAATCGTCAAAATCCTCACGGAAGTCAACGTCTCCCTGCGGCCCGTGGCGATGGCTGACGACTCGCACTGGTAGTCCGCTCGCAACACCAAAATAAATTTCGTCCGGAGCGCCCTCCGGAGCATCCGCTTCGACTTCGTACGTGTCCTGGTCGTCCGCTTTTTCCAGGCCGACTACCGCGAGTCTCGTGTACAGCTTCTTCATATCCAACGCGTGATAGAAATCCGCATCGCGACGCGCTTCGCTCAGCTCCGGACCGCTCTGCTCGCGAAGGCCGTTTTGCGGATCGTCGGTCCAGCCGACCGTGCCGTCGAAACCCTGCCGGAAGAGAATGCCCGAAATCCGAATCTCCGAAAGAATCCGGTCGGGCGCCTTCTCGCGCAATTCGATCGTGCCGGAAAGATTCTGCGCCGTCACATCGATCGTTCCCATCGTCACTCGCGACGTCAGTTTCAGCCAAGCCCCGCGTCCTCCCACAGCGTCTATGTAGTGATTCAAGATCCGATCCACAGAAGGAAGCGGCGCAGCCGGTGCCGATTGCGGCGGTGTTTGCCCGCGCGAGGGCGCGGCCAGCGCGATTCCTATCACCGCGACGCCGAGCAATCGTTTCAATTTCATTGCACGTTTCCCGTTCGCAATCGCGCCGCGAAACATTACACTAATTGCCGCACGCCGCCATGTTTACGTCCGCCACAAAACGCGCGCTCATCGCACTCGCGGCGCTCTTCCTGCTGGCCGCAGCAGTCGCGGGAGTCTATCTCTACCGCGCCCGGCGGCCAATGCCAGCCGCTGCTCCAAGTATCCTTCCCGTTCCCAGTGTTCTTAGTGAGCTTCCACCCGATGCGCCCGGCGTTGCCTACTTAGATGTCGCAGCGCTCCGTAAGTTGCAAGGCTCGCCGCTGGCGGCCATGCTGGGCCTCGCAGGCGCCGACCCCGCGACCGACCGCGACTACGCCAACTTCGTTCGCGGCACCGGCTTCGACTACACGCGCGATCTCGACAAAGCCGCGATCGCGTTTTGGCCTGCCAGCCACATTGCGGAAGCGAGCATCTTTGACCGCGTCGTCGCGATCGCCGAAGGCCGCTTCGATCAGCCGAAGATCAAGGCCTACGCTCTCCGCATGGGCAACGTCGTGATGCACGGCTCCGATGCAATCTACGAAGTGCCGGGCAACCCGCCCACCGCGTTCGAGTTTCTCTCGCCGGCGCGCATCATCCTCGCTAGCGGGAAAAACCCGGCCAGCCTCCTCGGCCCATTCAAATCCGGACCGCGCGATCCGCCAATACAAGCTCTGACTGATCGAGTTGCCGCGGCGCCAGTTTTTGCCGTCGCCCGCACCGACAACTTGCCTGCAGCCTTCTACAACAATTTCAGCGGCTCTCCGCAACTCGAGCAGCTCGCGCACAACATTCAGGGCCTCACACTCGTCGGCCAGCCCAAGGCCGACGACCTCCAACTCGCCCTCGACGCCGAGTGCGACTCGATGACGCACGCCATCGAAATGTCGACGCTGCTCGATGGCTTTCGCATGATCGGATCGATGGCGCTCTCCGATCCCAAAACCCGCCGCGAAATGAGCCGCGACCAACTCGCCTTGCTAAGTGCCGTCATCAGCCAGGCCAAGCTCACCCATCAGGATCGATGGGTGCGCCTCTCTCTCGACGTCACGCCCGCCATGCTCGGATCGAAGTCTGCCGCCGATCCCAAGCCCTAGCTCGAGGAAGCTGAAGCGGCCCACGCGCGCGGCGCTCGTCCTTCGTATGCATCTTCGAGCAAGGCCCGAATCCCTTCCTTTGTCAGCGGCCTCGGATTGTAGAAGGACACTTGCATCGCAAGCTCCGTGGCGCGGTCCAAGCCGTCGGATTTCATCCCGAGCGATTTCAGCGATAGCGGCGCGCCCATCGACGCTTCGAGTTCATGCAATCCAGCCGCCGCGGATTTCGCGCTCGCCTTGCCGCCGAGCGCTCGTGCGATTCGCCCCATCGCGTCCGGCGCGCCACCAGCGTTATACGCCGTCGCATGCGGCAGCAGGACGGTATGTGTCTCCGAGTGCGGCAGATTGAATAGGCCGCCGAGGATGTGGCACAGCTTGTGATGCAATGCCGTGGTGGTAGCGCCGAGCACCATGCCGCCAAGCCACGCCCCATAAAACGCCTGCGAGCGCGCCTCCATATTCGACGGTTCCTTCGCCACAACGGGGAGGCTTGCCGCGAGCGCGCGAATTCCTTCCTCCGCTTCGAGCGACACAATCGGATTCCCGTCCCGCGCATAGAGCGCTTCGACGCAATGCGCCATCGCGTTCATCCCGCTCGTCGCTGAAAGCGCCGCTGGCATGCTCACGGTCAGCGCGGGATCGTAGATCGCCGTCCTGGGCTGGGCGCGCGCGTCGCGCATCGTCTTCTTGATGCCGCCCTCGGTAAATCCCCACGTCGGCGTCATCTCCGATCCCGAGTAGGTCGTCGGGATGCACAGGATCGGGCGCCCGGTCTCGGCCGCAATCGCCTTTGCAACGCCGGTCGCCGAGCCGCCGCCAACGGCGATGTAGCTATCCGCGCGCAAGCGCTCCGCCTCCGCGCGCGCCTCCTTCGCATTCCCGATCGGAACATGCATCACCGCGCGATCGAAAACGCCCGCAGCTTTCGCTCCCAATCGCGCCGCCAAATCGTTCGCCAGTTTGCGCCGCCCCGGCGTCGCGATGATCAGCACACGCTCCGCGCCCAGCCGCGCCATTTCCTCCGGCGCTTTCTCGATCGCGCCGATTCCGAAGACGGCGCGCACCGGCGACGCATGGTAGACGAAGGAACGTTTGGATTCAGTCGTCATGCGCGGCTCCTTCGGCTGGTCGAGTGGCGGCGATCATTTCGAAAGTTTCGCAGAAAAGGCGCCGCAGAGCGAGTTTTCGGCGGGCAGGAAGACCTGCCGCTACTATGTCGATTAGAAAAACTTTCGCACAGTGTTTTCAATAGGATAGGCTGATTTCTAATCGCCGCAGTGTCGATTAGAAAGCGGCGTTTCGGGGCGATTTTGCGAGGCGCCGAGCCCATAAGGCTGCGCGCCGCGACATTTGCTGCTTGCGCTCGTCTCGTGCTGTTCATCGCTCTCCATTCCACGTGCCGCTCCTCAAATCTGAAGCTAACCACTCAATCTACGCTTGCACGGCGGCGTGGGAGTTTCAAGGGTTAACATCCGCTAAAAAGGACAGGAACTAGAACTAGCCCAAACCTGCACAAAAGGCCAGGCAGGGTGAGACTTGCGTCCATACCACAATGTAGTTACACTTGTGTATGTGCGAGCATGAGATTCATCTGGGATGAAGAGAAAAGCCGGCGCAATCTCGCCAAACACGAAGTGAGTTTCGAGACGGCAAGGCTTGTATTCGACGATCCCAGCGCCGTTAGCCGGCTCGAACGCGTGGAAGATGGCGAGGAGCGCTGGCAAACGTTGGGGCTTGTGGGCGGAATCGTAATTCTTCTCGTGGTACACACCTACCGTGAAGAAGGGAGCGAGGAAATCATCCGGATGATTTCCGCCCGAAAAGCGACGGCACAGGAGAGGATGGCTTATGAGCAAGGTTTCTAGAAAACAGAAGAAGGAGCTGGCGGCGCTGGCCGCGATGCGCGACGCACAGATCGATTTTTCAGACGCGGCCGAAGTGCGCAACTGGAGTCAGGCGGTAGTAGGCAGGTTTTACAGGCCAGTCAAGAAGTCGCTCACGATTCGTCTTGATGCCGATGTCCTGGCGTGGCTGAAGGGTCAGGGCCGGGGGTACCAGACCCGAATCAATAAGCTCCTACGCGCTGCAATGGAAGGCAAGCCCCGGTCGAGCCGGCGCAGAGCTTGAATCGCGTGACAGCTGGTGTGAGGTGGGGGAAGACGCACGAACGTCGTCCTGAGGCTGGCGCCTCTTGTTCTGCCGACCGAAGGATCTTCGGTTTTTATGTAGCCCACCGCGCTTTCGGCGGTGAGCACGAGAGTGCCGGTGGAAGCGTGGGCCTTCAGGCCCTCGAAAAGCCGTCGGAATAACACCGGCTTCAGCCGCGGGGTTCGCCTCATCTTTAGTCCAGCTACCGCGTCCTCTTTCTCACGGTCCATCAGGAGAGAGCCCTTCGGCCGACAGTTCAGAGGCGCTGGGATACTGAGTCAGTTTCCGGTTACCGCGTTAGAACAAAGCCGCCCGCGCGGCGGACGCTTCGCGTGGGGAGCCACGGGGCAGTGTTGCTTGATGGTTGAGATAAATTTTGGGTCACAAGGAGGTCCCTG
>JBKQNJ010000112.1:0-16474 GCA_052146315.1 Candidatus Acidiferrales bacterium
TCCAACGGCTCCAGATCTCGTTTCTCTGCCTGAAAGAAAGTCTCGATCGTTTCCCTTGGCTCATAAACACCATCCTTAAACAGCCCGTCTATCAGATGGTGTTGCATCGATCCATCGAATGCACCGCGTTAATCAGGAGTTACCCGAGAACACATGTACTTTGAAAAGGGATTCAGTCTAGTTGTCCTTGGCAGGGGCTGGAAGCAGCGCGAGCTGTAACGTCTTCTTCTCACGTTCGGCTATCGAAAAGGCTTGAGCCTTTTGTTCCAGGGACTTAAGGAACTCTGGATCCGTGTACCTATCGTAGTCGAAGTCTTGCCAAGCGAACGCATGATAGTTTCCAGGGGGAACCCCCTTCACGAGGAAGCGTCCATACTGGTCGGTTGACCCAGTGCGGTAGTCCGGTCGGCTGGCGCGACGCGGGCGATCTGGGAAGAGCATGACTGTGGCACCTACGGCTGGCAACCCGTCCTCCCGAACCACGGTGCCATCCACCGCGCCGGTCGCGTCGCTATAGACGAGTTCGATCGGCGATGGCGCGGATCCCGAGCTGACCAGCAGGCCCGCGTCGAGAATGTCCAGGCCACTGACCGTGGCTGACTTGGAGAAGCAAATACCACACTCGAAGGAGGAAATATCGATGTCGTACATTCCGTCCGACAACCCCGCAACTGAAAACGTGCCATCGTTCTTAGTTGTTACGTACTCAGACTCGCCCAACGATTCCGGGTCCCGAGGCTCGAAAGAGACGCGATATTCTGAGGAGGCGGCCATTTTACCTTCGGGGACCACTCGCCCGCGAACCGCGGCGCCACGAGTGATAACGACGCGAACGGAATTAACTTCTGTATTCACGACGTCCACCTGTGTCGAGCCCGTAAACCGGCCTTGTTCATCTTGATATTGGGCGACAAGCGTGTAGCTGCCAGGGGGAACGTCATCGATTTCAAACTCGCCGGTCCTCGAATCCATCTCTCCCTGCCGAAGGTCAGCGAAGGAAGCTGATTCCAGGCCCTTGGGCACAAGAGTGACCATGGTCCCGCCGACCACTCTCGGATGCTCAACCGCAGTATTGAATATCTGGCCACGCACTCTGTAGGACTGTCCACGCACGAGTGTGAAATCAACGCCGGGCACGTCGTCGCCAGGTCCTACTTCGATGGCCGAGGCCCGAGAAATGTCCGAAACATTGGAGTAGTAGGTCGGCAGGTATCCGCCTGCGGATTCCACCGTCGAATTTTCCAAGCGGATTTTCCCTATGATTGAGGCACTGCCGCGATCGAACGTCGCGCGAACCAAATAGCGGCCGGGCAAAAGGTCAAATATACGGTATTCCCCAAGATCATTTGTTTCGGCGCGGCGGGCTTCGAAGGTGTCGTCTTTTCCTCTAAATCTTCGGCGGATTAAGGCCTCCACGGTGACTCCCTCTGCGGGATCGCCGTCTTCGTCCGTCACACGACCAGTAATCGCCCCGCGCTTCTGTAGACGGAATATCAAGTCGGTGACGCGCTGTCCCGAGTCCAGGGTGAGGATCGAAGATGAATTGCCCGATTCGTCCTCGCCGTACGACTTAGAAACATAGCCGTCACGTTCGACGTCCATCTCATATCTACCCGGCTGAATTCCTGTGATGCTGAATCGGCCTTCGGCGTCTGTGACAGCCACGTACGGGTCCGCGCCGAGGTCGTCTTGGTTTCGCAAGATGACGCGAGCTTTTCTGAGCGGCTCATTAGTGGCTACGCCAAGTACTTGTCCCGCGACAGACGGGGGATGTTTGTCTTGCCCCACGCCCTCAGACGGTAGAGTTTGTTGAGCGAACAACCCGAGCTGGGGCTCAAAGAAAACGTGGACGAGGGCAAATGCACATAATGCGAAAGTGCGAAAGGCCATTGTCATGGCGTAGACCGAATTCAATTGTACTTCTCCAGAACGTCGAAGGAAAGGTAACCCGAACGCGGCCATTGCACAACAGGCGGGTTGCGAAGAGGCAACGGCAATCACGCGCGCACGCCTCCGCTTATCTATACCTGCGTCGGCTTACTTGGGCGCTTCAGAAATGGGACGAGCATCGGCGTGCGCAGGCGGTATTGCCGGTAGGCATCGCCGAAGAAGGTGATGAGGTCGTGTTCTTCGAACTGGATTGCGAGGAGAATATAGCCGGTGGTTGCGATCGAAAAGAGCAGGTGGCCCTGCGTCATCCGGGGCGTAGCCCAGAAAGCGACGAGGAATCCGAGGTAGATCGGGTGGCGGACACTTTTGTACAGCATGGGCTCCTTGAAACCGATCGGCTGATAGGGCTGGCTGCGCAGGTAGAGTGAGACCTGCCGCAGGCCAAAAAGATCGGCGTGGCTCACCAGCAGAGTGCTGCCCAAGACAGTTAGCCAACCAACAAGGCTGAGGGCGAGAAGTATCCAGCGGCCGGCGGCGTTCTGGACGTTCCACACGACCCCCGTCATGGGCCGCCACTGCCAATAGAGGAGATCGAGGCACAGGCTGGCGAACAGGACGTAGGTGCTGCGTTCAACGGGGCGCGGAACGAGTTTCGTCCACGCATGCTTGAACCACTGGCGCGCCATCACGCTATGCTGAATCGCGAAAAGTCCCAGCAAGAGCGCATCGATTCCCAGGGATTCGATCGAAAAGCCTCCCGCGCCGGAATCGATGGTTTTGGGAACGAAGAAATTTTCGACGAAGGCGATGGCGTAGAGAAACGTCGCCAGGAAAATCAGATAGACGATGATTCCGTAGAGAAACGCAGCAACCTTGCCCATTGGCACTGCCTCCCAAGCTCAAAATCCAATTAGGTCCCAAGGCCGAGGTATCCCGCCGCTGAGTTGATGGTCGGTTGCCGCCTAATATAGAGCGCAATCCCCAATAGTCAAGCGGAACCCACGCGAGCATCCGCATCATAGGGGCGCCGAATCCGAGGTAGCCCGCGGCGGCGGGTGTCGCGTACAATTGCGCGGGGCGAGGACGGAGAACGATGAGGATGCTGCGAGTGCGGGAGCAAAAGGCTGTGCGTACAGCGGTGGGGATGTTCGTTGCGATTGGCGTGATCGCGGTCGGAGTGGCGCTGAGCGGGACGTCCGCCTCGAACGCGCAGACGGCGACTGCGTTTGGTCCGAGCAATCCGTTTTATGCGCCGAGCACGCTGCCGTTTCAGGCGCCGCCGTTCGACAAGATCAAGGACAGCGATTACCAGCCCGCGATGGAAGCGGGAATGGCGCAGCAGCTGAAAGAAATTCAGGCGATCGCGGACAATCCCGCGCCGCCGACCTTCGACAACACGTTCGTGGCCATGGAGAAGAGCGGCCAACTGCTCAATCGCGCCCAGAACGCGTTTAACGACGTGAGCCAGGCCAACCTGGACGACACGCTCGAAAAAGTGAGGGACATCGAGGCGCCCAAACTGGCCGCGACGCAGGATGCCATCTTCCTCAACCCGAAATTATTTCAGCGGATCGCGGCGATTTACAAAGAGCGCCGCTCGCTGAAGCTCGATGCGGAATCGCTGCGGCTGGTGGAATTCGATTACAAATTGTTCGTTCATTCCGGCGCCAACCTGCCCGATGCCGACAAGGCCAAGCTGAAGAAGCTGAACGAGGAGGAATCGACGCTCGAGAGCACGTTCATGAACAAGCTGCTTGCCGGGACGAAAGACGGGGCGTATCACACCACGGATAAAAACGCGCTTGCAGGATTGAGCGACGCGCAAATCGATGCGGCCGCGCAAGCTGCGAAAGAACGGAAGATGGACGGCTATGTGATTCCCCTGCAGAACACGACGCAGCAGCCGAGCCTGACTTCCTTGAGTGATCGTTCGACCCGCGAGGCGCTTTTCGAGGATTCCTGGAACCGCACCGAGCGCGAAGGCGCAGACGATACGCGCGCCACCATCGCGCGCCTGGCGCAGTTGCGGGCCGAGAAAGCCAAACTGCTCGGCTTCCCGAATTTCGCCGCCTGGACGCTCGAAGATCAGATGGCCAAGACGCCGGATGCCGTGCAGAAATTCATATTCGCGCTGGCACCCGAAACGACCGCGAATGCCTCCAGGGAAGCAAAAAAGATTCAGGAAGAAATCGACCGACAGAAGGGGGGCTTCCAGCTGCAGCCGTGGGACTGGAATTATTACGCCGAGCAGATTCGCAAAAGGAAATACGACATCGATGAATCGCAAGTGGACCAGTACTTCGAGCTCGATAACGTGCTGGAGAACGGCGTCTTCTACGCGGCGGGCCAGCTCTATGGGCTCACCTTCAAGGAACGCAAAGACATTCCGGTGTACAACCCGGACATGCGCGTATTCGAGGTGTTCGACGCGGACGGCAAGCCGCTGGCGCTGTGGTATTGCGACTACTTCAAGCGCGACAACAAGAGCGGCGGCGCTTGGATGGACGTTCTGGTGCAAGGATCGAAATTGATGGGTACGCTGCCGGTGGTCTACAACGTGGCAAACTTCACGAAGCCGGCGCCGGGCCAGCCGGCGCTGCTCAGCTTCGACGATGTGACCACGATGTTCCACGAGTTCGGCCATGCGCTGCACGGCATGTTTGGCCAGACCGAATATCCGAGCCTTGCCGGCACCAACACTCCGCGCGATTTCGTCGAGTTCCCTTCGCAATTCAACGAGCACTGGGCGAGCTATCCGGCTGTGTTCGATCACTACGCGAAGAACTACAAGACGGGCGCGCCGATGCCGGCGGCACTCGCCGAAAAAATCAAGAAGACGAAAAACTTCAACCAGGGTTACGATTTCACGGAGCTGATCGCCGCGGCGGAACTCGACATGCAGTGGCATATTCTGCCGGCGAGCGCACCGCTCGAAAATCCAGGCATATTTGAAAAGGAGTCGCTGGAGAAGACGCATCTCTGGCTTCACGACGTGCCGCCGCGCTACCGCTCGAGCTACTTCCTGCACATCTGGGCGAACGGGTACGCCGCCGGATACTACGCGTATCTCTGGAGCGAAATGCTGGATGACAATGCGTTTCAGTGGTTCGAAGACCACGGCGGCATGACGCGGGCAAACGGCGACCGTTTTCGCAGGATGGTCATCTCGCGCGGCAATACCGAGGATCTTGCGAAAATGTACGCGGCCTGGCTTGGCGCGGAACCCACGGTCAAACCGATGCTGAAATACCGCGGCCTCGCGCAGCCCGCGAATTCGCACTAAGCCGTCAGTTACGGGCAAAGCTTCATGAGCAACGCGGCAAATAGCGCGCGGGCAAAGGCGTGGCTCGCGTGGAGCTCGGGGAAAGATAGCGCCTGGACGCTGCACGTGGTCCGCGCGCGCGGCGACCTCGACGTGGTTGCGCTCCTCACTACCGTGAATCGGACGCACAACCGCGTGGCCATGCATGCGGTGCGGGAATCGCTGCTCGAAGCGCAGGCGGCTGCGGCCGGTCTGCCGCTTGTCGTGGTGCCAATCCCTTCGCCCTGCCCAAACGAGGAATACGAACGCGCGATGGGTGTGGCGATGGGCCGCGCGCGAGCGGAGGGCGTTACGCACATGATCTTCGGCGATCTGTTTCTCCAGGATGTGCGCCGCTATCGCGAAGAAAACCTCTCCAAATGCGGCATTACGCCAGTGTTTCCTTTGTGGGGGATTCCCTCGCGGCAACTTGCCGGCGAGATGATGGCCGCCGGGCTGCGTTCGTACATCACCTGTATCGATCCGCGGAAGCTCGATAAATCGTTTGCGGGGCGCGAGTGGAATTCGGAGTTGCTGGCGGATTTGCCTCCTACGGCCGACCCGTGCGGCGAAAACGGCGAATTCCACACGTTTGCTTGTGCCGGGCCGATGTTTCGCGGGCCGATCGCGGTGCGGCGCGGCGAAATTGTGGAGAGGGATGGCTTCGTGTTCGCCGATTTGCTCGGATGACCCGGCGGGCGATTGCGCTCGAAAGTTTGCCGCGCGCGTTCACCTCGCTTAATGTGACCTGAAAGCCGTAGCGCTACATCTAAACCTTCGAGTATCGGGCGGTGTGAGCTGTGATTTTGGGAGCGAGACGATGGCTGCCATTTCGCTGAAAGTGAACGGTCGCGATCGCGCAGTGGATGTCGATCCGGAGACGCCGCTGCTGTACGTCCTCAGCGACGAGTTGCAATTGCGCGGGCCCAAATTCGGCTGCGGCCTCGCGCAGTGCGGCGCCTGCACGGTGCTCATCCAGGGCCGGGCAGTGCGCTCATGCGTGATGCACGTCAGCACCGTGAAGGATCGGGAAATCACCACACTCGAAGGCGTCGGAACTCCGGAAAAGCCCCACGCGATCCAACAGGCTTTCATCGATGAGGGAGCCGCGCAGTGCGGGTTCTGCCTCAGCGGCGTGATCCTGACGGCGAAAGCGCTGCTGGATGAAAATCCGAAGGCTTCGGACGAGCAGATCCGGCAGGCGCTGTCGAATGTGCTATGCCGCTGCTTTACGCACTCGCGAATGATGCGCGCGATCAAGCTCTACCAGAGGAGCCGCGCATGAAAAAAGGGCTCTCCCGCCGCGACTTTCTCCAGGCTTCGGGCGCGCTCGTGGTCAGCTTCAGCGCGGCGGCTATCATCGAACCATTCGCGGCGGCGCAGGGACCATTCGACACGCATCCGTCGCACGTCGATCCACTCAAGCTGGACTCGTGGCTGGCGGTCGCATCCGACGGCAGCGTGACCGCCTATACCGGAAAATGCGATCTCGGCCAGGGCATGTACACCGTCCAGACGCAGTTGGTGGCCGAGGAGCTGTGCGTGGCGCTCGACCGCGTGAAACTGATCCAATGCGACACGTCCGTAACGCCGGATCAGGGGACAACGTCCGGCAGCCAGTCGACACCAACGAATTTCAACGCGCGGAATCTCGCGCAGGCGGCGGCAACGGCGCGTGAAGCCCTCATCGGAATGGCGGCGGAGCAACTGGGCGTGCCGATGGATCAGCTTACGCCGGAGGATGGCGTTGTTAGTGCGAAGGGCGGCGGCCGCGTCAGCTACGGCGAGTTGATTGGCGGCAAGCAATTCAACCTGCCGGTGAACCCCGCGGCGAAGCGCCGATCGCCAAGCGAGTGGACGGTGCTGGGGAAGCCCGTTCCATCGACGGACCGAGTTGCGCTGATGACCGGCACGTTCGAGTTCGTTCACAACGTGCAGGTGCCGGGAATGGTCCACGGCCGGGTGGTGCGTCCGCCGGAGATAGGCGCGACGGTCGCCAATGTGGACGAAACATCCGTGCAACATATTCCCGGGATCATCAAGGTCGTTGTCCGAAAAAACTTCATCGGCGTCGTGGCGGAGAAGCAGTGGCAGGCGGCGCAAGCGGCGAAGGCCCTGAAGGTAGCATGGAATCCCGGCTCCGGCCTGCCGGCGCAGAGCAGCTTCTACGAGTACATTCGCAAGCAGCCATCGAGTGATTTCCTGCTGGTGGATTCCAAAGATGTGGATGAAAAGCTGAAAGCGGCATCGCATGTTTTGAAAGCCACCTATTCGTATCCCTATCAGGCGCACGGTTCGATCGGCTCGTCGTGCGCGGTGGCCGATGTGCAGGCGGACCACGCGACGATCTGGTCGCCCACGCAATCCGTCTATCCGACGCAGCATGGAATCTCGATGCTCACAGGCCTGCCATCGGAGAGCGTGCGCGTGATCTTCGTGCGCGGCTCGGGCTGCTATGGACTCAACGCGGCGGATACGGTCTCCTATGATGCGGCGCTGCTCTCGCAGGCGGTGCGCAGGCCCGTTCGCGTGCAACTCACGCGAGAGGATGAGTTCCTTTCCGAGAACTACGGCTCGGCAAGCGTGATCGAGCAACAGGCCGGGATCGATGCAAGCGGCACGATCGCGGCCTGGGACTGCGTGAGCTGGTCGGTGTCGTTCGGCAACAGACCCGGATACGAGAGGCCGGGAAACGTGATCACGGGTATGCTGGCAGGCTTCGATCCCGAGACGGTTTCGCCGCGGGCGGCCGTCGAGCCCACCAGGCCGCTGCGCAACGGCAGCAACGCGGTGCCATCCTATTTGGCGGGATGCGTTGGCGATCAATGCGGCGGAGGCGGTTCGATCCGCAGCGAGCGCGTGATGATGCGCACCGTGGCCTCGCCTTTGTTTACGGGGCCGCTGCGCTCGCCATTGCGATTGCAAAACACATTCGCGCACGAATGCTTTATGGACGAAATCTGCGCCCATGTGAAGGCCGATCCGGTCGCGTACCGGCTGCGGCATTTGAGTGAGACGCGAATCATCGATGTGCTGAAAGCTGCGGCACAGAAAGCCGGCTGGGCGGCGCGCCCCTCGCCCCAACGCGGCGATTGGCACGGCGGCAGCGCCACCGGGCGCGGCGTCGCGTGCGTGGCCTACGAGGGCGACAACGGATACGCCGCGGTGGTCGCCGAAGTGGAGGTGAATCGGGCGACCGGGCACGTGCAGCCCAAGCGGTTTGTCGTCGCGATCGACTGCGGGCCGGTGTCGAATCCGGACGGCTTGCGCAACCAGATCGAGGGCGGCATCCTGCAAGGCATGAGCCGCGCGCTTGGCGAAGAAATCACCTGGGACGATCGCAAAGTCACTTCGGTCGACTGGCGAACCTACCACTCGCTGCCGCTCGGGTTCGAGCTGCCTGTGATCGAGAGCGTTCTCATCGACCGCCCCGACGCCGGAGCGACCGGGGCGGGAGAAACGGCGATCACGCTATCCGCCGCGGCGATCGGCAATGCGATCTTCGATGCCACCGGCGCGCGCGTCCGGCAAGCGCCGTTCACGCCCGAGCGCGTGAAAGCGGCGCTCGCCGCGAAGGCCTAACGGTTGCAGACAATCGCTTCATTGACAAAACGCGCTCGCTCGGAATAATGGGAGCACCTCTCATGAGCCCCAACTCGAGCGCCATTCGCAAAATTATCATTTGTTGCGTGCTGCTGGGATTTTGCGCGAGTCTCAGCGCGGCACAGGAAAAGCCGGAGAAGCAGGCGAAGCCGGACTCGTCGCTCGCGGCCGGCGCGAAAATCTACAAACGGGATTGCGCCGTCTGCCACGGCAACGACGGAAAAGGAAACGGGCCGCCGCCCGCGTCGTCGCCATTCAAAGACCCGCCTCCCGATCTGACGACGCTCGCCAAACGTCACGACGGAGAATTTCCTGCAGCCTACGTGAAGTCCGTCCTGCTGCATGGCGTGAAAATGCCGGACCATGGCCCCGCGGAAATGCCGGTGTGGGGCGTCATGTTCAAGGCCGCGACGAAAGCTGGCGAAGCGAAAGTGGCGGCGCGGATCGCCGACCTCACGGAGTACCTCAAGTCCCTGCAGGCAAAATAGGCCGCCTCCATGGGGCGGGGGCTTGCCTTTTCAATGGCCTGGGGCGCTATAATGCTGCCCACATGTGAGCCAGTTTCGGCCGCCCGTGTGCTTACTTGAGGTTGCGTGAGCCTGGTGGCCGGAGGAGGGCGGCGATGGACCTCCAAATTTTCGAGCGGAAATCCCAGAACGTCACAATTCTGGACCTGCGAGGCCGTGTCTTGATTGGTCGCACTAATGATTCCCTTGCCGCGGAATTGCGCAAGCTGGCCGAGAGCGCGCCGTGCAACGTTCTCATCAATTTGACCGACGTCGCGCAGGTAGATAGCTCGGGGCTCAGCACGCTGGTGCGTTCGTTCGTCACGCTCCAACGCGACGGCGGCAGCCTCAAGCTCCTGAATCCGAGCGGACACGTGAAGGAGATTCTCGAGTTGACCCGGCTGGTGCAATGCTTTCCCACCTACACGAATGAAGCGGAAGCCCTCGCCAGTTTTCACGACAACGCCGCGCACGCCTAGCCGCCGGCGATCAGCGCCGGAAGTCCCAAAATACTTTTGTGCGAAGCGAGTTTATAATCGGTGAGTCGGCTAAATTCGGAGACCCGCCATGGCGCAAACCTGCAAGCACACTAAGGAAATTCGCGACGTTAAGCCCAGCGGCAAGGGATGCAAAGAGTGCCTCGAGATGGGCGACACCTGGGTCCATTTGCGGCTGTGCCTCAGCTGCGGCCACGTCGGATGCTGCGACAGCTCGAAAAACAAGCATGCGACGAAGCACTTCCACGCAGCACACCACCCAATTATTCAGTCGTTCGAACCCGGCGAGGACTGGCGCTGGTGCTACATCGACGAGATGATTGTCGGCTGACACTGACCGCAGGCCCGGACCCAAGGACGGGTTCACGCCAGTGGCCGCATGGGTCATGTCAAGCCGCAGATCGAATCGCCTGTGCTGAAGATTTATATTGCGGGCTTGGCAACACCGTGTAAGTCCGTGTCGACAAGAGGCCAGCGCTCGCCGATATTGAGGACATGAGCTTCGATGCCCTCGCTACACTGGCCACGGTTCTGATCATGGCTGGATTGACCATGCTCATGCTCGACGCAGTGCTCGGCAGAGACTAGCCGGTGCGGCAATTGATCGTCCCCGCAGCCGCTCGGACCCAAACGTCCCGGGTCGAACGCCTTGACCAATACACCGCCTGCCACCTATCATGAATAAATCGTTTCTGCGTTGTTCGTGGGCCTGTAGCTCAGGTGGCTAGAGCGCGCCCCTGATAAGGGCGAGGTCGGTAGTTCAAGTCTCCCCAGGCCCACCTGCCTACGCTCGCGCAGCGCAGCGAAGGCTGCCGCGCCGAAGTCCGCCGCGGCGGACGAAGGCGGGCTATGACCGCGCGAGCTACGGCTAGGCAAGCCAGCAGCGCGCGGTTCATCCCAGGATTTACTTCGACAAACCAGAGAGAAAACGACCGGCGGAGCGCGGGCGAATGACGCGGCTCAGTGCCCGCTTCCCCGCCCCTTCTCATAGAGCTGTTCGAAAAACGCGAGCTGCGCGCGATCCGGTGCCGACCCAATTTCGGCTCGATCGCCCAAGACCATTGGCCGGTCGCTCGTTTCGTCATTAAAGGCGGGCCACTTCGCCAGACCCTTTCCGTTTGGATTGCCGTTCTTCGCGAAGTTCACCCAATACGACGCGAGCATGTCTGAAACTTGATGATCAATGTCGGTCCACGTGCGAGGCGGCAGCAGGTTTTGGAAAATATACTGGGCTTCGGATCCATGAGTAGCGCCCGAACCAAAGCCGCCGCGAGAACTCGAGCCAGCGGGCGGAGGAGGCTGGTGCGTGAAGTAGTAGAGAAATGCTTTCGAATGCCCGGTCTTGGTTTGCGCGCGCGCCCAAATACGGTTGACAAACGCCAGCTCATCGCGAAATGCGGCAAGTTGCGACGCGTTCGCTTCCTCGTCCGAGTCCGCGGGATAGAGTCTCAGGAACGCGTCCGCCTGATCGCCGAAACGCGCGCGCGAACGCTCGATGAACTTCTCGGCCGTCGTGGGCTGAAGGAAGAATGTTCCTTCGTCCTTGTTCGATCCGCTGATTAACGGCACATCATTCTGCTTGCCCTCGGCGAATACCGTTCCGACGTCTTCCGGAAGAAACCATCCATCGATCACGGGTCCGCCGCCGCGGCCGCCCTTGAGCAAATCTTCCGCCGGCATCGCGCGCAGGTCTTCCAGACTTTGAGCGTGAAGCGCCTCCGCCATTTTCGCGCCAGCTTCTTCAGCCTCCGCGAGCGTTCGCATGGGTCCGAGAGAAATACCCATCCACGCGCCACTTTCGCCGGACGCCCGCTGGAACAGCCCCTTCGCGAGCGGCGATCCCATGAGATTGGCAATGCTGGCTGCTCCGGCCGAATCGCCGAAAACCGTGACGCGGTGCGGATCGCCGCCAAATGCGGCAATGTTCCTCTGGATCCATTCGAGGGCGGCGACCTGATCCATGAATCCGTAGTTGCCCGACGCATGATGCTCGGATTCCTTGGTCAAGTCGGGATACGAGAAGAATCCAAACACTCCCAGTCGGTAGTTGATGGTGACGACCACGACGCCCTTCTTGGCCAGCGCTTCCCCGTTGTTGACCGGACTCGATCCGGAGCCGGTTTGATAGCCGCCTGGATGAATCCAGACCATGACAGGCTGCCGCTCGCGGGCCGAAGTGGCCGCGGTCCAGACGTTGAGGAAGAGGCAATCCTCGCTCATTTTGGGCGGATTCGCCGCGGGAATCGCGCCGCGGAATGCCGGCTGCATGCAGTTCGCCCCGAATTCATCGGCTTTCCGAACGCCGTCCCAATGCGCCGCGGGCTGCGGCGGGCGCCAGCGCAATTGTCCGACGGGTGGCGCAGCGTAAGGGATTCCGTGGAAAATGCGGACAGCGGGGTCCGAGCCCGCGATACCCGAGACTAATCCGGAATCAACATGAACCGGCTCGTCAATGACCGCCGGGGAGACAAACCATCCTGCCAATACAAAGATGGTTGCGATGCAAAACGACGCGGATCGCATGAAAACGCTCCTTTGAAAAATTTTGGTGCCGCATTTACACAACGGGTGCGGCCGGCGCGAGCTGGTTACAACAAATCGGCAACGAGCGCCTTGAAATGCTTCCATACGACTCGGCGGCATTCGTGCCGTGCATGACCAAATGGCGTCATTGAAACGACGCGACCGCCTGGGGCAAATCGTCGTACGTGGGAAAAGATTCAACAATCCGGATGCCAGGCCCGAAAGAAAATCATCTCAGAGCCCGGCGCAGGCGAATACCGTTATGTTTCCAGCTAGCCCGTGGTCACCGACTGAGCCTGAGTCTGTCGCGGCTTCAAGATCTCGTCGACGAGAAAAAGGTCCGTGAGCAGTGCGCGGAGATGAATCGAAGCATTCAGATTATCAATCAACTGAGAGCTAAGGATGCCTTGGGCAAGAACGAGCTGGATGGCGGCGAGAGCGTTGCGGGCGTCGCTGCCCAACACTGCGAGAAACCCGCCGTAGGCTTCGGACGCCTGAGGGTTCGTTTTCTCGAAGGCCGCAGCATAGGCTGCCTCGATCCCTGAAAGCGCCGTGACGGCGCGCTTCAGATAATCGCGCACCTGCGTGGAAGACTGGCTGCTTTCGCCGCCGCTTAACCCCTTCCCGGCGTAGGCCAGCATGAATTCGTAGCATTCCTCGATGGCGTCGCAACGAGATGTGATGTCTTCGTGCATCGCCTCAGGTGGTCACTTCCCGGCCCTTCGGTCCGGCCTTCGAAGCGCCACCCTCGACATTCCACCGTTCGGGATCGCTGTGTTCGAGGAACTGTTCCTTCGTAATCCAACCCACAAACATCGATTTCGTCAGGAAGAGTTTTTCCGGCCGCACGGCGAAGTAGATGTGCGCCATGATGAGCGTAACGAATCCGATGCCCGCGAAACCGTGCAGCACGTACATCCAGCCCCACGTCGTGTCGCCGAAGAGATAGGGATTGCGCGTGAAGAACGGCGTGCGCACCCTCGACATCATAAACACGCCCGTGACGATTACGGACAGGCCCGCCAGCAGCACGATCAGATGGAACAGCTTGTTCTCGAGCGGATACTTTCCCGCCTTCATCGGCGCAGGCGCCGATTGCCCGCGCGCCCGCTTGAGACGATTCGACACGTCCGCGATATCCTGCCTATCAGGCCAGATGGACCAGAAATCCAGCACGAATGTCACGTGGATGATGTGATAGAGAACGGAGACCGTCAGGACGACGCCGGCGATCCAGTGCAGCTTGACCCAGTCAAACTGGTAGCCGACCTTCGGGAGCAGCGCGGAGAGCACCAAAACGAACATCGAGGCTGCCATCACCCAGTGAAACGCTCGCGCCCCAAACGAGTGACGCGTCACGCGCGCCGGAACGCGCGCCGCGGCCGCGGCCTGCTTTGAATCCATCGGGGCAATCGCCTCGGGTTTGGCCACGAAGCCAACGTAGATGGCGTGCACGATCAGAAAGAGCGCTCCCACAATGATCGCCACCCAGATCAGGTCCCACGAGATGTGCGTCGGGATCTTTTCGCCCCAAGGACTGGTTGCCCACTGGATGAAGTTCAAGCTGCCTCCTCGCCGCTCATTCCGCGGACCGCGCGCTTTACGAGGTTCCTCATGAGTGGCACTTTGTATCCGTTGTATTGCAGCGGCTCGGCGCCCTGAATGGCGAGGTTCCCGGCCGCCTCCGCCGTTTCCGCGTTTCGCGGCTTGCCCTTCACGGCCGCCTCCACCGCGGTCAATCGCAACGGGCGGCACGCGACTGCATTTACCGCCAGCCGGATGTCCTCGATGCTGTTTCCGGACATCTTCACCGCGGATGCGACGTTGACCAGCGGGAAGTCCCACACCTTGCGGTCTCGCACCTTCTCGAAGTAAAAGTTTGAGCCCGCCCACGTGGATGGAATGCGAATCGAGGTCAAGAGATCGCCCAGCCGCAGGACCGTCATGCGCGTGATGTCAATCGCCGGTCCGATGAAGTAATCTTCGGCGTCCACGACGCGCTCGCCCTTCGGCCCGCGGATTACCATCTTTGCATCCAGTGCGATCAACGCCGGAGCGGTGTCGGATGGATTCACGGCCACGCACCGCACCGCATCCAGAATCGCGTGCTCGCGGTTCATGCCCCTCGGCGAGTCGGCGTAGCAGATGTTGCCGCCCGCGCGATAGCACGGCCAGCCGCCGCGGTAGTACCAGCAACGCGCGTCTTGCGAGACGTTGCCGCCGATCGTCCCTTGATTGCGGATCTGCGGCGACGCGGCGTATTCCGCCGCCTCGGCTAGGAGGCTGTACTTCTCTTTGATCACGGGATGCCGGACCACTTCCGTCAGCGTCGCCATTGCGCCAATCTCGACGCCGTCAGCGCCCTCGCGCACCCCGGTCAGCTCCTTGACCTGGCTCAGATCCACCACGAACTCAGGCCGCTTCACCCGGTCGGCGAACCAGTCCATGCTGTCGAGTCCGCCGGCGAACACCCAGGCCGAGTGGCCGTACCGCGTCAGCAAGGCGAGCGTCTCGTCCGTCGTTGTCGGCTGAAAGAGTTCGAACGCCGGTATTACGTCGCGAATCACAGCCATGTTTCGTTCTCCTCATTCTCTCCGGGCTGATTTCACCCGCCCCGCTAGAGTGACCTGTCAACTCTCGCGCGGGCACCGGCCGTCATACGTCAGCAGCAAAGTTGTGATGGACCGGCTTCTTGGTTTCTAGCCCTGTGAGAATTAAGTCAGCGTTGACAGGCGCACGCCGAATCACGTCGTCGCCTACTGCGTCCGCAAGCGCATTCAGGATCGCCGAGCAGCCACCGCCCACCGGAGGCTCGCCGATTCCTCGCGCGCCCACCGGTGTTTCCGGATCTGGCAGCCCGACCGCGCCCCACGCCATCTGTGTCGGCGCATCGAGAATAGTCGGCGGCCGGGTGTGGTGGAACCTCTTTGCGACCGGCACGCCATAGTGCTTGTCATAGACCCACTTCTGACCAATGGCGTGGCCGATCCCCAACATTGATCGGCCGAGGACCTGACCGCCAAACGCGGCCGGGTGCACGATCGTGCCGGCGTCGGCGTACCCTAGGAAATCAAGGATCTGGTACTCGCCGGTTTCCATATCAACCTCGACCTCGGCGAAGCTCGCGACGAACGACATGGTTGTCCCGTCGCGCGGGAAACTGTCCTTGGCCACCCCCATCAGGCCCTGACCCGCCAGCGCCGTGGCCGCTGCCACGGTCGCTTTGTTGATGTCCTTGGGCAGTTCGTGGCCGTCGTAGATGCCGCCGAGAGCGATCGCGCGCTGCGCCGCGTGAGCCAGCGTCATGCTCGGTCCGCCGCCCCTGCGAAATACCCTCTCGTTGGCGACTTCATACTGCTCCGGCTTGCCGCCCAGATCCTTCGCCGCAATCTGCTGCAGCTTCGCCTTGGCATCCATTCCGGTCGCGTAGGCGGCCCGCGTCATGCAATGGGTGGTTTGGCTGCCGCCCGATGCGCATGTGAACGGCAAATTCTTCGACGTATTGCCCCAGGTCAGCTCGACCTTCTCCCAAGGAATGCCGAGGACTTCGGCAGACACGCGGTGCGAATCGCTCACGGACTCAGTGCCGTGATTGCCGATGCCGGACTGAATGTACAGCTTCCCATCGGGTTTGAGCACAATCAGTCCGTCATATCCGATCCCGCCGCCGAAGAATGTGCTGACCGCCACGCCGAGCCCGCGTGACTTCGGACCATTCCGGCGCTTCTGCGCCACCCTCTCATCCCATTTGAATTGCTTCGCGCCCTGATCAAGCGCGTCCTTCAAGAAGCAGCTCGTCGTGTGCTGGCGCCGCGGGCCGAACGGCTGTCCGAACTCCGCCTTGCCCTCGGGAGCGTTGATGTGCCGGATTGCCACTTGATCAATTCCCAGTTTGCGTGCGGCCTTCGCAACAATCGGCTCCATCAGCGTGATTCCCTGCATGCCTCCCGGCGAGCTCTGCGCACTGCGGGGCACCGTGTTCGTCAGCACGGTCAGCCCGCGCCACCGCATGGCCTTGGGCTGGAAAAGCAGGGAAACGATCCAGCCCGATGAGGTGGCGTCGAACATTTGTTCGTAAGGGCCGTTGTCGCAGATCACGAACATGTCGATCGCGAGGACCTTGCCCTCCTTCGAGAAGCCGACTTTCAGCCGTC
>JBKQNJ010000113.1:0-47672 GCA_052146315.1 Candidatus Acidiferrales bacterium
CGTCCCTGCTCCGATGCAAGCGACGCGCGCGCCGACTTCGACTTCGTGCAGGGGATTTACCTTCGTTTTAGCGAGAAATTCAATCGCGCCGTGGACGCCGTGCAAGTCCTCTCCGGGCAGACTGAGGCTCCACGTCTCGCCGAGTCCGATGCCGATGAAGATCGCATCGAACTGCTTTTCAAGGTCGGCGAAGCTAATGTCGCGGCCGACTCCGACTTTCTGGCGGAATTTCACGCCGAGCTGCTTCACCAGATCGGCCTCGCGAATCGCGTCTTTCGCGCGCGCCTTGTAGGCCGCGATGCCGTAGGTGTTGAGGCCGCCGGGCAGCTCGTTGCGATCGAAGATGGTGACGTCGTATCCCCACTTCGCAAGTTCCGCGGCGCAGGCGAGCGACGCGGGTCCTGAACCGATGCACGCGACTTTCTTTCCATTCGGCGCGCCGGCATGGAAAAGCTGGATATTGTTGTCGAGCACGTGATCGACGGCGTAGCGCTGCAGCCGCCCGATCTCGATCGGCGGCTCGCCCTTCTCGTGCATCACGCAGGCGCCTTCGCAGAGCACCTCCGTCGGGCAGACACGCCCGCAACTGTGCCCGAGAATGTTGGCGGAAAGAACCGTGCGCGCGGAACCCAGCAAATTGCCGGTTGAAATTTTCTTAATGAACGCGGGTACGTCGATATGCGTGGGGCACGCGATCGTGCACGGCGCATCGAAGCAGTAGAGGCAGCGCGCGGCCTCGATGGCGGCTTGCCGCGGATTCAGCGCGGGCGCGATTTCGGCGAAGTTCTTTTCATATTGTTCCGGGAGAAGCTTCGGCGCCGTTTCGCGAAGCGGCATGGAAAAGTATGAATCTCCGAATCGCACGGCCGGGCGGGACGAACGCTTCGAGCGCGCGTGACTGCCTGTAAGCGCACGATTCTAACACGATGAACGGGTTGCGCCAGCTTTCGTTATTGCCCTAAGATGCCTAACCTGCATTTTACAAGGAGATTCGATGCGCTTTGACACCGTGATCAGAAACGGCACCGTCGTCACCGCGACGGACACTTATGTGAGCGACATCGGCATCTCCGGCGGGCGCATCACGGCCATCGCGCAAGCGCTGCCAGTCGAAAACGCGGGCAAGCTGATCGACGCGACCGGCCTGCTGGTGATGCCGGGCGGCATCGACGTCCACACGCACCTCGATATGCCGTTCGGCGGCACCACGAGCGCCGACGATTTCGAGTCCGGCACGATCGCGGCGGCCTTCGGCGGCACCACCACGCTGATCGATTTCGCGATCCAGACCAAAGGCCACAGCCTCCGGCAGGCATTCGACACCTGGATGAAAAAGGCCGACCGCAAAGCCGCCATCGACTACGCCTTTCACTGCATCATCACGGATCTTGGTGCCGCGCAACTCGAAGAAATGGGCGCGCTGATCGGCGAAGGCGTCTCGAGCTTCAAGCTCTTCATGGCGTATCCGGGCGTGCTGATGGTCGACGATGCGACGATTTTCCGCGCGATGTCGCAGGCAGCGAAATTCGGCGGCCTCATCTGCATGCACGCGGAAAATGGCGGCGCGATCGACGTGATCGTGCAGAAGGCGCTGGCGGAAGGCAAAAAGTCGCCGAAATATCACGCGCTCACTCGCCCCACGACGGCCGAGGGTGAAGCGACCAGCCGCGCCATCGCGCTCGCGGAAATGGCGGGCGCTCCAGTGTATATCGTCCATCTCTCCTGCAACGACGCGCTCGAAAAAGTGCGCGAGGCGCGCGACCGCGGCCTGCCTGCCTATGCCGAGACGTGCCCGCAGTATCTCTATCTCTCGCTCGAAAATATGGACGCGCCGGGATTCGAAGGCGCGAAGTATGTTTTTACTCCGCCCTTGCGTGAGAAGTGGCACCAGGAAAAGTTGTGGCAGGGGCTCGCGCACGACACGCTGCAAGTGGTCTCGACCGATCACTGCCCGTTCTGCTTCAAGGAGCAAAAGGAGCTCGGCCGCGACGATTTCACGAAAATCCCCAATGGCGGGCCGGGAATCGAGCACCGGCTCAGCCTGATCTACACAGGCGGCGTGCACGGCGGGCGATTTTCGCCGAACCGCTTCGTTCAGCTCGTCGCGACAGCCCCGGCGAAATTGTTCGGCCTGTTTCCACGCAAAGGCACCATCGCAATCGGCTCCGATGCCGATCTCGTGATCTTCGACGTGAACAAAGAACAGACGATCAGCGCGGCGACGCATCACATGCGCGTCGATTATTCGATGTTCGAAGGCATCCGCGTGAAGGGCGTGCCGAAAACGGTGCTGTCGCACGGTCGCCCGGTGATCGAGAACGGAATTTTCGTCGGCAAACCCGGCAGCGGCGAATTCATCCGCCGCCAGCAGTACACCGGAATTTAAGCTTGTATTTTACGGCGCGGAGGGAATATTCGCCTCGCGGTCGCTCCAGTGATCGACGATATCGCGCACAACCTTGTCGCCCACCGTTTCCGCCGCTTCGAGTGACTCCATGTACGCCGGGTAGTTGCCTTGAGCCATCTGCGCGAGGCTCGCGGCGGGCGTCGAGCCGGGCGGCTCCCGATCGTAGTTGCTCACGGTGCGCAGGACCAGCACGCGATTAAAATCCACGCGCCCAGTCTGGCTGAGGAACGTCAGCGCCTGCAGCGTGCCGGTGTCCTCCATCGCCGAAACCATGAAATTGCCCTTGCCCTCGGTGAAGTAGCGCACCCATGCGTTCGCCCACTGGTCCATCAGCGTGCCGTGCCAGAAGGTGCTGCCGCACATGTTGTCGCCCCGCGCTATGAACGGTGGCTTCATCGCATTGGGGAATCCGGCAAAGCGCGCGCGATACGCGCGCAGCCCATCGGTATCCGCGAGCGGCACGTTGCGCGTAAGCCCGAAGGCCCAGCCGACGAGCCCTGAGTTGAGCGTATATATTTCGCCCGTGGCGCCCTTCCTGACGGGCTGCTCGTAGGGTGTGGCGTGCTGCAACGGAACGTAGCCGGTGGGCCAATCCTTGGGAATTTCGCGCGCGTCGATTTCATACGCGAGATCGCCATCGACAACATGATCCGACCAGACGGCGGAGCCGAGCGAGACGTCCGCCGGATCGCCGCCGCCGATTCCGGCGACGATCCAGTAGGCTTTCGAGAAATCGAAACGCGGGTCGAGGCCCAGCGCCATCACGGATGCGGCCGCGCGTGCCGTGCCAACACCCGTGAGCATACCGAGCACGCCATCTTTGTTCATCCGCACATGGTGATAGCCGGCGGGGAGCGGCAAAATCTGGTCGAGGTGCTCGCGCTCGACCCAGAGTTGGTATTCGCCGGGGCGGTCGCCGGTGTCTTCGCCCACCTCGAACATCGTTACGACGACGACCTTCACGTGGATCGGAGTTGCCTGCGCGTTGGCCTGAGCGCACACCACGCAGGTGGACGGAAGCAGCAAAGCCACAGCCAGCAAGATACACTTCGGCGTGAACCGCATTGCACCTCCATGATTCGAAAGCGGATAAAGCCTCGAAGCGAGGCGAGACAAAGTTTACAACGCAAAAAGCCGCCAAATTCGGCTTTTTCTGGCCATTTTGGCGGCCGTTTAAGCCCCCGACGGCAGCAACATTGTTGCGCCCGGCGGAGCAGAAAATTCGCCCGAAATCGCGCGGCGCGAAGCTAAGGATTCTTGCTGAGGCGGCGGAAATAATCGGCGACGGCGTCCTGGTAGCCGGCGGGCATCGGCATCGGATTGGCGCTGCGAATCTGGCCGGACTGCTTGTCGTCGAGCTTGCGCTGCAATTGCAGCTCGAGTTTATCGACGTCGTTGAGCACCTGCGTGTGGAGCTGCTCGAAGAGCGCCGGGTTGCCGGGGAAACGCTTTGGGTCGAGCTGCTGCATTTCGCGAATCAGCTCCTGCAATTCGCGCGCGGTTTCGGGATCGTTCTCAACCGTCTGGCGAAGCTGATTCAGGCTGTCGAGACTTTGCTGGTAAGAACGCTCGGGATCGGGCGGCAGCGGCGAATTATCGGGAGCGACCGGCTGCGGCAGATTGGAATTGTTGCCCGTATCGATCCACCAGTTGTTGTTGCCGCCTCGCGCACCGCCGTAGCGTTGGCCGTAGCCTCGCGTGTAATCGTCGCCGACTTGGCCGCTCGTGGGACCGCCGCCTGCGCCACCATCCGGCGTGCCGTTGCGACTCAGCCTTCCGCCGTTTTGGCCGGAGTCCTGGCCGGGCTGGCCATTCTGCGCGAACTGGCCGCCTTCACCGTTTTGTCCGTTCTGACCCTGGCGACTTCCCTGACGACCGGGCTGACCTGCCGCGCCCCTATCGCGCGTGATGCCCGCCATCTGATTGCGCAGACGTTCGAGGCGGTCGATGGCGGCCTGCGCCTGCCCTTGATCCTGTTGTTGTCCGGCGCCGAGCGCCTGCTGGGCTTGCCTCACCTGATCGCCGAAGCGCTGCAGATCGGATGCCATGCCCGATTCCGCCGCGAGCGAATTGGGAGCGATGCCGCGGCGGAGCCAATCCGCGCTTCGCTGCAGGCGCGTCTGCAAATCTTCCTGATCGAGATTGCCGAGGGCGTCGCGCAGCTTGGAAGCAGCGCCGCGCTGGGTTGAGGCGAGGTCGCGCGCAGCATCGCGAGCCCGCTTCTCAAGCGCCGCCAGATCATCTGCGAGCTGCTGGCGGTCCCGAGCGAGCTTGCTGGCCTGATTCCAGAGATCCTGCGGGGCTTGGCCCGACTCGTCTGCCGAGCTCGCGTCGCTGAGCAACTTGCGCATGCGGTCGGCCTGGTCGCGCTGTTCCCCCGCGAGGCGGTCGGCTTCGCTGGCCACTGAATCAAGACGCCCTGATGCTTGCTGCTGCTGCATGCTGCCGAGAAGATTGGTAGCATCGCGCAGGCGCTGGGCGGCGCGGCGCGCCTCGGCGCTGTCCTGATTTTGCTGCGCGCGCTGCATATCCTGATTCGCCTGGCGGAGCTCTTCGAGAGCTTGCTGCACGCGCTGGTCGCGCGAATCGGCGCCGGATGCGCCCTGCCCCTGCGACTGCCCCGAGGAAGATTGCCCGGACGACGATTGTCCTGAAGATGACTGGCCCGACTGCTGGCTGTTCTGCTGCGACTGTTGCTGCGCGAGCTGCTCCATCTGCTGCTGCAATTTTTCGGCGTCGCGGCGGAGCATTTCCTGCTGCCAGCGCTGCTGGAAGCTTTGATTGCTGTTTTGCGACTGATTCGCAAGATCCTGCTGGCGGCGCGCGAGCTCGTCGAGTTTCTTCAGCGCGTCGTCGATTTCCTTTTGGCGCTGATCGGCAGAGGAGGCTGTCTGCGCGGTTTCATACTGATTCTTTTGCGTGTCGAGTTCGAGATCGAAGAGGCTCGCGAGATCGCGGCCTGCGCCTCCGCCGCCAGCGCCTCCGCCGCTATTGCCGAAGGCGACTTGAATCTGGCGGAAAGTCGCTTCCGCCTGAAGCAGATGCTGCAGCGCTTTCTGCTCGCTCGGAAGCGCCTCGTCCCATTTCTGCTTGCGAAGCTGATCGGCGGCCGGATTCATCGCTTGCGCGGCCGCGTTCATATCCTGCTGAAAGGAATTGAACTCCTCGTTCTCGGTGTTGAGGTCGCGCAATTGCAGGCGGCCGGCCAGCGCGATGGCCTGATCGCGCAGCTTCGACTGCACCTCGGAAAGGAACTTCCCCGCTTCGGCAGCCTGCTGCGCGGCGGCGCTCTTATCGCTGCGCTGCTTCCAGGTCTGCGCGATGATCTCTTTTTCGCGCTCGGAGATATCGTTCTGATTGCCCTGCCCGCCGCCTCCGGCGCCACCGGCGGATTGCGACTGCGAGAAATTGCGCTCGAAAGGATCGGCCTGGATGAAGAAGATGTCGGTGTGCGCCTCGGCGCGCGCGTCCTTGGCGGTGACGTAGAAGCTCACCAGATCGCCCGGAACGAGTTTGAAGTCTTCGAGCGAGAGCACGGTCGAGCCGTCAGCGTCCTTCGCGCCTTTGCGCTTCAGCAAGTTCACCGTCTGCTCGGCGCCGCCATTCATGGAATAGTGCAGGGTCATCGCGTCGACGCCGAAGGGATCGTTGGCATTCGCCGCGATGGTGACTTCTTCGATGGGGCTGGCGCGATAATCGCGCGCCGGTCGCGTGACCTCGACCTGCGGCGGATTGGCTTTGTCCGCCTCGATGAAGAAATCCTCGGAGAGGCGAACGGGCTGGCCCTGATCGACGGCGGCGACATGGTAGCTGCCGTCCTTGGCCATGCTGACCGAGCCGGTATAGTGGTTCGCGCCATTCGCATCGGGCGTGAGCTGGATCTGCTGGCCGTCGTCGAGGACGAGCAGTCCATCGCGAAGCGGACGGTCCGTGAGGACTTCGAGATTGGCGACCGTGCCTTCGACCGCGTGCAAATCACCGCCGTGCTCTTCGACCGTGCTGCGCAGGCCGGTCCACGACGGGTAGCGATAGGTGACGCGAATCTGCTTCACGCCGGGTAGATCGACGACGCGAATCTTGAAATGGCGCGAACGGATCGGTCCGGCCTCGACGTAGTATTCGACCGCCTCGGGAAGTCCGGCGAAAAGGAACTGGAAACCCGAGCCGCCGGGCTGCGGCTGCATCGCGACCTGCTCCCATTTCGAGGCGCTCTCGTAGCGCGCGTAGAGGCGCATCTTGTCGGTTTGCAGGCCGATGGGCTGCGCGGTGACAAGTTCGTCCGCATTGCGGCGCACGGAGGCATCGCCCGGGCTGACGCGAATATCGTAGAAAGGCGTGGCGCCAGTGCGCGCGCCCATCCACAGCAGCGAGGCGCCATAGCCGAGATAGCCGGGGCCGGCGGCAACCAGCCAAATCAGTACACCGAGGGAAGCTACGAGGACGCCGCTGAAGACGAGCAGCGTGCGCTGAGGCACGAGCGCTTTCGGTTCGGAGCCGCGCGCGATTTCGAGGGTGTCGGCGGCAAGCAGCTCGATGAAAGGCTCGCGGGTGTCGGCATCCGGGGCGCTGGGATCGCGCTCGGCGAATGTCATCAGGCGCTGCTTGAATTTCGGGAACGCGCTTTCCGCCCTGCCGACCGCGCTTTGGCGGTCGAGATAGAGCAGCGGGAGCGCAAGAGCGTAAACGAGGGCGGCAAGCAGCGCGAGGACGAGAATGGCGCGCGCGCTCGCGAGGCTTGCTTGCGAAAAACCAAACGCGTTCGCGATCAGGACGAGAATAACGGTGGTGACAAGCGCAGCGAGCGTGAGGATGGCCGCACCGCGCGCGGCGGTGCCCAGGCGCAGGCGTTTCTCGACCTGACTGATATAGGAGTTGAGCTGTTCCCGCGCGCTCATGAATCCTCCCGTCGAATCCCCAGGTACCGGCTGGCTACCCAGGACTCACACAGCGCCGCCGCCAATGCTACTAGCATAACGTACCACCATAGGCCGTAGGGTTTGCTTTTATCTTCCGAGGGGCCGGGCCCCGCGGTGGCGGCCTGGGCGCCCTGCTC
The DNA here is from genome assembly GCA_052146315.1 of Candidatus Acidiferrales bacterium. Taxonomy (GTDB): domain Bacteria; phylum Acidobacteriota; class Terriglobia; order Acidiferrales; family UBA7541; genus Palsa-295. The sequence goes on from JBKQNJ010000113.1 coordinate 7,461, forward strand.
CGTAGCGTTCTTCCCGGTCCATAGGGAGAGGACATCGGGCGGCAGGACGTCGAGATCGGATTCGCGGCGGTCCGGATTGACACCGATCACGTCCTGGCGGCCATTCGCCAAGCGCAGCTCGTAGAAGCCCGCCTGGGTCACCTGGTAGGTTTGCGCGCTGGTCGCTTCCTTGAGCGAGAGCGGGCGCCGGCCTTGTGGGTCAATCACTTCCACGCTTACTGCTTCCTCTTTGCTGGTGCGCAGATCGATGAACGAATCGACGAGGCGCGATCCGGTGCGGCGCGCGGTGCCGGAAAGATAGAAGGCCGTCTGCTCGACGAACGGGACGAAATCGGGATGCAGCGGGAAATCGTTGGTGAGATTGTCGAGGCCGGAAGCGAACAGCAGGACGCGGCCTTCGCCGATCTGCTTCTCGAGGAGCAGCGGGGTCTGGTCGGTAAGGCGCGCCACGACGCGCGAGCCGGCGTCATCGACTTTCACCGCGTAATAGATTTTGACGCCGGACCATCGATCGGCTTTCCCGATGGAAGGATAGGATGGGTCGGTATCACCGACTGTCTGAGCGAAGCCGCCCGCGCTCGTGTAGTAATTGGCCTTGAGCACGTTTGCGTCGAACACGGCGATGCGCTGGCGCGCGCCATCGGCTGTGCCGACGGCCACGAGGACGCTGCCACCGGCGCGGACGTATCGTGCGAGGTCATTTTCGAGCGACGCCGGCAGCGACACCACATCGGAAAGAACGACGAAGGCGTAATCGGATGGGCGCACATTGACGGCCTGGGCGACGGGAATGCTGTCCATCGTGAAGGCCGATTCGGCGGCAGCGGCAAGGGCATCGCCGAAATAGAGCGGCGAGCGGGTGTCGCCGGATTCGTGAAGGAACAACACCTTTTGCGGATCGGAGCGCTCGACGGCGAAGCGGCTCACGTCGTCGGCCGGCAGTGCGTCGGCGGAATCGATGCGCACCGCGCAGCGGCTGAAGCCGTGCGGAACGTCGAGCGAATCGAATTCGACGGTGGCGCGGCCCGCGGCGGGCACGGCGACGGTGCGCGTCGCGGCCGTCTTGCCGTTGATGATGAGCGAAACTGTGCGTGTGGCGGCGGGAGTGCCGTAGCCGGCGATCACGGCCTGGACGCGCGCCTTCTTCACATCCCACACCTGGCCGGGGGCGTTCACGCTCTCGACCGCCCAATTGGGCACGTTGCTCTTCACGACGGGATGCAGGACAAGCGAAACGTTGGCGGGCAGGACGGCATCGGCGAAGTTCGCCGGCATGTCGGACTTCTGCATGTCGCTGAAGAAATGCAGCTCGACCGGGGCCGACATGCTCTGCGCCGCGGAACGAAGCGCGGGAGAGAGTTCAGCGAAACTTGCGCGCGAATCGCCGGGCTCGATGCTGTTCACGGCGGCGCTGAGCGTCGCGGCATCCTGCGTCGGCTGCGTGAGGACTTGCAACTGCGAGCCGAGCGCCATCACCTGCGCGCGTTCGGCGGGATTCCGCGAAGAAAGCACGGATTGGGCCGCGCGCTTCGCGTCGGCAAGGCGCGAGCCAGCGCGCATGCTGAAGGAATTGTCGATCACAAGCATGAGGAGCTTGTCATTGGCCGCGCTGACGGCGGGGCGATTGATGAACGGGCCGGCAAAGGCGAGCACGAGCAGCGCGAGCAGGCTGAGGCGCAGCGCCAACAGCAAGAGATAGCGCAGGCGGCGATGCTTGATCGAGCTCTGCGTCCGCTGCTCGAAGAACATCAGCGAGCTGAAGGGCTGGGGATCTGACGTATGGCGGCGCAGCAGATGCAGATAAAGCGGCACGGCCAGCGCCGCTGCTCCCGCCAGGAACCATGGAGCGAGAAGGCCCATCAGTTTCCTTCTCCGCAAACGTTTCGCCTGAAAGGGGCGCAGCAAGCAGCGCCCCTACAACGAATCCCTGAGGCCGAATCGGTGCATTCGTTTCTCTGACGCAAGGCTAGTTCCTCCGCTGCCGGATCGAGAGATATTCCGCCAGCGCTTCATCGAGCGGGCGATCGGTCGAGAGGACGAAATAGTCCATTCCGGCGCCTTGCGCTCGGCTGCGCAGGTCCGCGATATGCGCGTCCATTTTGGGGCGGTATTCATCGCGCGCGTATTCGGGAGTGACCTCGAGGCGCTCCCTGGTTTCGAGATCAACGAGGATCACGGGCGCGTTGAGCTGCGGCTGAATTTCTTTCGGGTCGAGCACATGAAACAGGATGACTTCGTTGCCGTGGAAATGCAGCGGCTCGATGGTGCGCACGATCGTCTCGGGCGTTTCGAAGAAATCGGAGATGATCAGCACGAGGCCGCGGCGCCGTAGAAATTCCTGGAAATGGTGCAGCGGCTTGCTGAAGTCGGTGCGGGCGCGGGGCTCGGCGAGTTCGAGGCCGCTGAGCAGACGGTGGAGCTGGCCCTGGCGCGTGGAGGGGCGAATGTAGTTGCGCACTTCGTCGTCGAAGACGATCAGGCCTGCTGCGTCGCGCTGATTGTGTATCGCGAGATGGAAGAGCGACGCGGCGATGAATCGCGCGTAGTCCATTTTGCTCACGCCGTGGGACGAAAAATTCATGGAGTTGCTCGCGTCGAGCAGGACGGTGAGCAGGCTGTTGGTCTCGCCGCGATAGCGCTTGAGGTAGCAGCGCTCGGTACGCGCGAAGACGTTCCAATCGACGTGGCGCAGATCATCACCGGGCGTGTAGGCGCGGTACTCGGCGAACTCCTGGCTGAAACCGAAATCCGGCGAGCGGTGAAGGCCCGCGACGAAGCCGTCGACGACCGTCTTGGCGACGAGGTCGAGGCCCGAGATACGCGCAAGCACCGCTGGATCGAGAAAACGCTGCACGTCACACTCCTGCCGGCGGCGGCATCGCCTGGAGCAAGCGCCCCAGGATTTCGTCGGAATCGATGCGGTCGGACTCGGCATGGAAATTGAGGAGCACGCGATGGCGCATGACGGGGATCGCGAGCGCTGTGATGTCTTCGTATGCGACGTGGTAACGCCCGCGAGCGAGAGCGCGCGCCTTGGCCGCCAGAACGATGAATTGTGCCGCGCGGACGCTCGCACCGTAGTTGACATATTTCTTGATGAAGTCGGGCGCGATGCCGCTGTTGTGGCGCGTGGCGCGAACGAGGCCTACGACATATGCCGCAAGCGATTCGGCGATGGGCACCATGCGCACGAGCTGCTGAAAATCGAGAATCTCCTGCGAGTTTGTCACCGCTTCGACCTGCGCGACGCGCGTGGTCGTGGTGAGATCGACGACTTTTATTTCGTCCTCGGCGCTGAGGTAATCGAGCAGGATGTTGAAGAGAAACCGGTCGAGCTGCGCCTCGGGCAACGGGTAGGTGCCTTCGAGCTCGATCGGGTTCTGCGTCGCCAGAACAAAAAACGGCGATGGCAACGTGTAGTGATTGCCGCGCACCGTGCAGGAAAGCTCTTGCATGGCCTCGAGCAGCGCTGACTGCGTTTTGGGCGGCGTGCGATTGATTTCGTCGGCGAGCAGGATATTGCCGAAGATCGGGCCCTGCACGAACGTCCAACGGCGGTGGCCTGTGGTGGGATCCTCCTCGATGATGTCCGTGCCGGTGATGTCCGAGGGCATGAGATCCGGCGTGAACTGAATGCGCTTGAAGACGAGGCCGAGCGTCTGGGCGATCGTGCGAACCATCAGCGTCTTCGCGGTGCCGGGAAGGCCGGTGATCAGGCAGTGGCCGCCGACGAAGAGCGCGGTGAGGACTTGGTCGAGCACTTCGTCCTGCCCGACGATCACCTGGCGGACCTGCGCAAGAATGCCGTCGCGCACCGAATGGAAGCGATCGATGCGCTTCTTGAGCTCGGCAGAGTTGAGATTGACTTCAGCGGGAGCAGCCATCGGCTATTTTCCTTTCTCGGAACCTTGGAGCTGCAAGAGTAGTTTCTGGGCCGGGCGATAATCGGGAGCGGCTTCGAGCGCCTGGAGGACGTTGTCTTCCGCCTTGTCCTTCTGACCGTCGTCGAAGTAGGCCTGCGCCAGATCGAATTGCGCCGAAGCGCGATCGAGAGGGTGCAGGGCGAGCACGGACGAGTATTCGCGGATCGCGCCCGTGTAATTATTTTGGGCGAGCCAGAGCTGGCCGAGATGGCGATGCTGGTCTTCGTCCATCGGGTAGATCCAGTTGAGACGGTCGAGCGTGGCAGCCGCTGCTTTCGGCTCGCTGAGGCCCTCTTCGAGCGTTGCCAAGTGCTTCAGCGCGTCGGGATCGCGGCCACCTTGCTTTTCGTATTCGGTAAGGATGGCGGCCGCGGCCGGCTCGTTGCCCTTTGCCAGATCGGCTTCGGCGATGAATTCGTAGGCGTTCGCGGCATAGACATACTGCGGGTACATTTGGACGGCTGCGTCGCCGTCTTTCAGGACCTCGTCGGAGTTATTGTCCTTGGCCGCCTGCGCCAGGCTCTTTAGCGCTTCGCGCCACTTGTCAAAATTGTCGACGGTTTGCTGAACGCCCTTGTAGAGCCACGCCTGAAACTCTTTGTCGAATTCCTCGGGCGTCATGCCGAGATTTTCCTGAATCACCTCGGGCGTGGTCTTGAGCGCGGCGTAGGAGTGAACCATATCGAGCAGCTTGTCGGCGCCCCAGCGATCCTGGACGTAGTCGCAGATGCGGCCCGCCTGGTAGTAGGAGACGATGACCTGCGCGGGATACTCGGGACGAATGAAGCCGCGATCAAGATCGGCGACGGGCAGAAGCTTTTTGTCGCGCAACGCCGCGACGACGTCGGGCGTGATGGGATCGCCCCATTCGGGCGATGCCTGCGTCTCTTCGTGGACCGCGAGCCCTTCGGTGAACCAGCGGGCCACGCGGTGATTCGTGGCCGTGAGAATGTAGACGTGGCTCATCTCGTGCCACAGCGTGCTCGCCCAATTGAAGTCGCCAGGCTGGCGGCCCGAAGGGCTATCCATCGCTACAACCATGCCGAATGTGACGCCGAGCGCGCCGAGGCCCGGCATGCCGGTGGTGCGAACCGCGAAATCTTCGTGGTCGGGATAGACCTCGACCTGCACCGGGCCGGGCAACGTCATCTTGTATTTCTTCTCATAAGTGGCCATCGCGCGCTTCAGAATTTCTTCGACGTATGGATGCAGGAGGTCGGCTTCTTTTTTATTGAGCTTGATGATGGTTGTGGCGTCCTTGAAGATGACGAAATTCTTGTAGCTATCGAGGAGGCGCAGCGTGTTGACGGTGGCTTCGTTGCGATAGCCGTTGTCGTAGCACATTTCGAGCTGGCGGTGCGGCTCGTCTTCCTGGCCGAGGCGCATCAGGTTGATACCGAGCTCGGAGCGCGCGGACCAGAGCTGCGGATCGAGCTCGATCGCCTTGCGATAGTCGGCGGCGGCGTCTTCGTAGCGATTGTGCAGGACGAGATTATGGGCGACGATCGCGTAGGCCGCGCCGTATGTGGGATTGATCTGCGCGATCTTCGCGAACCACGCGTCGGGCGAGCGATCGGCGAGCACTTCGACGGCGGCGCGGACCGCCATCGCATCGAGCGCGTCGGGCGCGAGTTTGATCGCTTCGTCCGCCTGGGCGATGGCTTGAGCCGTATCGGAATCTTCGAGTGCGATCTCGGCGAGGAGCTCGTGCGCGGCCACGAGTTTGGGATCGAGTTCGAGCGCCTTTGTGGCCCAGACGATCGCGTTGTTGTCGTATCCGTCTTCGCTGACGAGCGCGAGGCCGAGATAGGCTTGCGCATTCTTCGGATCCCGTTGCAGCGCTTCCTTGAAGAGGCCCTCGGCGTCGGTGTTGTTGAAGCGCTCGTGGAGGAGGAGTCCCCAGCGGACGCGGTAGAGGGCGTTGCCGTCCGATTGCGCGACGGCCGCGCGAAATTCGTTGTTCGCCTCCGTGTACATCGCGAGGCCCCAATCGCCTTCCGCGCGGAGGTAGGGATCGCGCGCGCGTGTGAGCGATTCGTAGCAAGCCTGCGCCTCGGCGCGATGCCCGTGCCTGCGCAGGACGTGGCAATCGTCGGGCGTCGCCGCGAGGGCGGCGCTTGCCGCGGCCAGCGTCAGCGCGCACAGGATCGCGAATTGGCGCGCGCGCCTCACTTGTCCAGTTCCTCCTGCACCTTCGCCAGCTCGATCAGGGCGGCCGTGAGCTGGCTTTTGTAATCGTCCTGCGACATCGCGGCCTTCTGATATTTTAGCGTGTCGATTTGCTGCTCGAGTTCTTCCTTGCGCGCGAGCAAGGCCCTTTTCGCGGGGTCGGCGTATGCCTTCTGGGAAGCGCCGAGGCGAATCAGCGTGAAGCTCGAAAGCAGCAGGCCCTCGCCTGTGTCGGTGGACGCTTCTCGCACCGGATCGTGCAGGCCCGTGTCCTCGAAGACGGCGTGTTCGGTGGCCAGGCGCTTTTGGGCGTCGTAAAACTCAGCCGTGCGGCTTGTGGCGTAGCGGAACGCTTCGAGGGCGGAGATGGCGTCGTTCTTATCCACATCGGCTTCCGGATCGTGCAGCGCCTGCACCCAATAACGCGCGAAAACGGTGGCATTCTTTTCGGTGCCGCTTTTCGTGGCGGCAATCACGGCACGGCCATGCTTTTCGAGCGCTGCCACCGAACCTCCGCTGGCGCTTGTGGTATTGACGATCAGTTGGCGCTTCGCGGGTACGCGGTCGCAGAGGGCGGCGAGGTCCGCGGCGGAGATGTCAGGGCCGGGAAGATTGAACTTGTATTCGAAGCCGTCGAAGGAGCCGTGGCCGATCAGGGTGAGCACGAAATCGTCGTCCGGCTTGGCTTCGCTCGCGACCTGCGCGAGCGTATCCGAGAGATGCGCGCGCGTGGCGTCGCTTCCAGTGAGCGTAGAGACGTGGACATCGCTGCCCGATGCTTTGAGCAGCTTATCGAGATCCATCGCCAGCGATGTGAACTCCTGCTCGTAATCCGGCTCGCCGCCAAGGCCTGCCACCGTGACGTAATAGACCGCTGCGCGCGCCGGGACGGCGAACAGCAGCGCGGCCGCGAGGCAGATGGCGAGAAGCGTGGTCTTCACACGATCCCCCATCTCCGGCGGAGCAGCCATTCGGCGAAAACCAGCGCGAGAATCAGAAGAAAAATCGCCGGCATGTCCCACAGCGGCTTCGTTTCCCGCACCGTGATTCCGGCCTCGGAATACGCGATTTCGCCCGGCAGCTTCGAGACGTCCTGCGGCGTCCAGTAGCGGCCACCGGTTTCGGAGGCGAGCTTTTCGAGCAGATCGCGGTTCTGCTCGGTATGGAAATTCTCGGCGACGCCGTCCATTCGTTGAAAAGTCAGCACGTCCCGCCCGAGCTCCTGTCCGCCACGCTGCGCGACCACTTCGGTGAGATACGAGCCGGGCTTCTCGGCGTTCCAATCGGCCTGAAATGTGCCGGGCGCGTCGGGAACCGGCGTCATCTCGACGGTAGCAGCGACGCCGCCGGGCCCGAGGATATGCGCCTCGACGGTGGCATCGGGCGCGGGCAGGTAGCTCTTGTCGCGCACGTCCGCGGACAATTTTACGTGGCCATCGTCAAAAAGCATCTGGCTGGGCACGGAGATTACGACCTGGCTCGGCGTGTCCGCAACGAGCCAGCGCAAGAGCTGCTGCCAGAACATCGTGTGGCTCGTATCGCCGAGCGGCAAGCTCATCTGCCAGCGCCACGTGCCGGAAGTGGCCATCAGTGCGGTGCGGCCACGTCCGAAATTCTGCGTGACGAGCAGCGGCATCACGTGGCCTCCACCCGCTCGTATCTCGGCCAAGACCGTTGCGCCGGGCTTGGGCGTGCCGGGCTCCTGATAGTCCATGAGGTATGGAAGCGTCTTCCAGCGTTCCGCGTTGCGTCCGGGATCGTCGATGAGGCGACAAATCAGGCTGTCTTCACCGGCAGGAGTCAGCTGGACCGTGGCGGGGATGCGATGAAATGTATTCTTGTGGCTCGGCAGAATGGTGGGCAGCAAATCCGCGAGATTCGAGCCGCCCCAGCCTCCATCGGCCAGCGCGAAGCGCCCGCCGAGGAACAGCAGGCCGCCGCCGCGCCTGTCGACAAACTGGCGGATCAAATCCTGCTGGGCCGGCGTGAAGTAGCCGGCTTCGAGTGAGCCGATAATCAGCCCTTGATAGCCGAAGAGGTCCTCCGGCTTCGAGGGAAAGCCCTCCGCAAGTTCGTTCGGATTCTCGATGCCCTGGCGATAGATTTTGTTTTCGGTGGTGCGCAGCATCGAGGCGATCTCGACGACCTTGTCGTCGTCCACCGCGCGGCGGATGAACTTGTATTCCCAGCGCGGCTCGCCCTCGACGTAGAGGATGCGGCGCTTGTCGTTGACCACGTTGACGAGGCGCGTGACAGCGTTGTTGGAGCGGTTCGTTTCGCCCGGCATCGGGTCGATCGAAAACTGCAGAGTCTTTGCTCCGGCGTCGCCTGCACTGAAGAGGACGTTCTGAGTCTGGATTTTGCCGTCGCCGGCAAATTCGATCGGCTGTGACGCAAGCATTTTGTCACCGTCGCGCACGTTGAGTGTAGCTTTCTGGCCTGAGTAGCCGCGCTGGTGGAAGGTGACGGTTGCGGCGAGCCGCGAATTCGCCAGCGCTTTCGGTGCAAGGACTGCATCGTCAATTTCCACGTCGTGCGGCACTTCTTCCGCACCCAAGCCGACCGTGTGCACGGGAATGCGCCGGTTGCGCAACGCAGAAATCGTGTCGAGATCGATGCCGCCGGAATTATCGGCGCCATCGCTGAGCAGTATGATCGCGCCGACCGGCAGATCGTTCGTTTCGGAGATGAATTGCTTGAGGCTGTCGCCAATGCGCGTGGCAGGAGCGGAAGGCTCGAGCGCGTTGAGGCTGGGGATGCGAGTGGCGCGACTATCAAGGCTGTAGAGGCGCGTCTGAAATCTTTTCTGCAAATCGGCGAGGACGCCGCCATCGAGCGCCTTCACGGCCTGCGCCTGCCGCGTAGTCCCATTGTCGGCGATGGCCATGCTGCGCGAATCGTCGACCAAAACGGCGATGATATTTTGCTGCGGCTTCAGCTCGGCGACCGTGATGGCCGGCTGCCAGAGCAGCAGGAGTATCAGCGCGGCGACCGCGGATTGCAGCAGCCAGATGATTCCCGCGCGCCAGTTGCGAACGCCCGGCGCCGCCTTCCCCATTCGCGAACGCACGAGCCATCCCAGCCCAGCCACGGCCCCAAAGACGAGCAGCCACAGCGACCACCGGGGCCAGGTGCCCAGCAGTATGAAATGGCCCTTTGAAAAAATCGCGGCCGGATATTTGAAAAGAAACTGAAACATGTTCTGGAGAACCCTGAGCCCCGAATCGCCCGACCGCCCCAAAGACTTCTCGTCAGTGCGTCATTCCATAGATCACATAATTGATTCCCAAGCGAAACGCCAGCGACGCGAAGCGCTCCGGATATTCAGGACTGTCGGCCCATTCCCAAGCATCGCCGAGATGCATGTTGTGGCAGATGGCGACCATGATGCGACCTTTGTCGTCGCGAATCGCGCGCCATTTGGGCACGTAGCCGTCCTTCTCGTACGTGCGGCCGGTGTTGACATACTGCTCGCCCGGCACCTGAAAGCGCTGGCCGAGGTCGTACAGCACGTGAAAGATCTCGTCGTTGTCGTTCATTTCTTCGATGGGGCGGTCGGGAAAAACCATGCGCATGCCGTTCATGAAGCTTTCCCAGTCGGCGGTGCCGTGGAAATCGTCGACCATCAGAAAGCCGCCCTTGAGGAGGTAGTCGTGGAGGCGCTTGGCTTCCGGCGGAGTGAACGTCCAGTTCTCGACCTGCACGGCGTAGACCCAGGGGTAGTTGAAAATGTCGTCACTATCGAGATCGACCACCTGCTCTGTGGACCGGGCATTCACCCGCGTGAGCCGCCGCAAGGCGAGCAGGAACTGCCGGTCGGCCTTCGGATAGTCCTGCGACCAACTGCCCCTCCCGAAACCGTAGCCGTATCCATAGCCGTAGCCACCGCCAAAGCTGCGGGCGACCGCGGTGTACTTGAGCCGCGACCACGAATACTCTGCCTTTTCATGGCTTTGCTCGGGCGAGACCGGCGCGAAGGGACTTGAGCCGTACCACTGCGCACCCGACCGGAGAGCTAGCAGACCACTGCCCAACACTACGAGGGAAACTACCGCCGAAATCCTTGGCAGAAGCTTCATGAGATACTCTGATGCGCCCGGAGAGCGTAACAGATTGATGTATGCTTTCCAAACGCGCGCATCGTGAGCGCTGATGGCTGCCGATCGTTGACGCGCGCTGAAATCGGGGCGTGTTTTGGGGGATTCGTGAAGCGAAGGGATTTGCTGAAGCTGGCGGGCGCAGCTGCGGCCGAGCTTGGCGCGGCGAAGGTGCTTCCCGCGCAGCAGGGCCAAATGCCGGGAATGCAGGCGAGTTCCCCGCCGCCGGAGACTACGCCAGCCGACTTCACGATTCGCATCGCGCCGGTGACCGTCGAACTGACGCCCAATTACATCATCAGCACGATCGGGTACAACGGCACCTCGCCCGGGCCGCTGCTACGAATGCGGGAGGGCGTGCCGGTGACCGTGGACGCCATCAACGACACGGATGTGCCCGAATACGTGCACTTTCATGGACTGTTCTTGCCGTCGGAAGTGGATGGAGCAGAAGAAGAAGGCACTCCGCCAGTGCCGCCGCGCGGACGGCGCCGCTATCAATTCGCTCCCCGGCCCGCCGGGACGCGCTGGTATCACAGCCACGCGATGGCGGATGACGATCTCCATCGCGGCACCTATACGGGGCAGTTTGGATTTCTCGTGGTGGATTCGGGCAAAGATCCGGGCCACTACGATCAGGAGATTTTTCTGGCGATCCGCGATTGGGAGCCGTTTTTTAGCAATGCGGACATGGACACGGACGAACAGGGGCAGGGTGGGCCGCAGCCCGAAAAACCGGCCGTGCTTGACACGCGGCCGAATGGACTCGAAGTGACTTCGCAGATGTTCTCGATCAACGATAAGGCGCTCGGATCGGGCGAGCCGATTCGCGTCCGCCTCGGAGATCGCGTTCTCTTCCATTTGCTGAATGCGAGCGCCATCGAGAATCGCACCATTGCGTTTCCCGGGCACCGTTTTCAGGTATTTGCGCTCGACGGCAACCCTGTGCCTTCGCCGCAATCGGCTGACATACTCACGCTCGGTCCCGGCGAGCGCATCGACGCGTTCGTCGACATGAATCAGCCGGGCGTGTGGATTCTCGGCTCGACGGAGGACATGATTCGCGGCGCCGGGCTCGGCGTGGTGGTGGAATACGAAAATCAGCATAAGCAGCCGGAGTGGGTGGCGCCGCCGAACAATCCGTGGGACTACACGATCTTCGGGCACACGGGCACGCAGCCCGCACCCGATCAGACGATCAACATGGTCTTCGAGAAAATCCCGAGCGGCGCGGGAAAGTTCAACGCGTGGCTCGTCAATGGCAAGCAATACCCGCACGACCGCGAATTTGTGCTGAAGGAAGGCGCGCGCTACCGGATCGTCTTTCACAACCGAACGGACGACGGGCATCCGCTCCATTTTCACCGGCATTCATTCGAGCTGGTCGACGTGAACGGGAAGAAGACCGCGGGCGTCATGAAGGATACGGTGATCGTTCCGCTTTACGGGCGCGTCACCGTTGATTTAGTCGCTGACCATCCCGGCTTGACGCTCTTCCACTGCCACATTCAGCAGCACATGGATTACGGCTTCAAGGCGCTGTTCCGCTACTCGTGATTCGGCCCGCCGACATCAAGACGAGACACAACAGAAGAAAACGATCCGCTCGATGCAGGAATCCAATTTGACTCTCGCTGAGGGTGTCTGTACCTTACGCGCGACGAATCGGATCACGACTGCAACGGGTATCATCGAGGCCTCATGACGACACGACGCAATTTTCTTACGCAAGTGGGCTACGCCGGCGGTTTCGGCGCGACCTATCTCATCATGCAGTCGCTGGGGCTGCTGCCGATTCCGCCGACGCAAGCCAGCACCCTTCGCCTTGCGGAAAATTCTGGCAAGGGCAAGACGGTGGTGATTCTCGGAGCGGGCATCGCTGGAATGGTCGCCGCGTGGGAACTTTCAAAGGCGGGCTACCAGTGCACGATTCTGGAAGCACGCGAGCGGGCTGGAGGGCGCAGCTGGACGATTCGCAACGGCACGCGCGTGGAAATGACGGACGGCACTTCGCAGACCTGCACGTGGGACGAGTCCTCCTACCTCAACCCGGGACCGGCGCGCTTGCCTTCGCAGCACGTCACGATGCTCGGCTATTGCAAAGAGTTTGGCGTGCCGCTCGAAGTGGAAGTGAACTCATCGCGCAGCTCCCTGCTGCAGAGCGACGCCCTGAATGGCGGCAAGCCCGTGCAACAGCGGCGGGTGGTGAACGACACGCGCGGCCACGTCTCCGAGCTGCTCGCCAAGGCTGTCGGCGGCGGCTCGCTCGATCAGGAAATCTCCGGGGGCGATAAAGAGCGCATGCTTGAATTCCTGCGCACATACGGCGATCTTTCGCCCGATTATTTCTACAAGGGCTCGAATCGCTCGGGCTACAAAGTCATGCCGGGCGCCGGCGATCAGGAGGGCACCGTCAACGATCCTCTCGATATGCGCGCCTTGCTGGATGCCAACCTGTGGGACGGCATGTTGTACGCGGAGCAAATTTTCTGGCAAGCGACGATGTTCCAGCCGATCGGCGGAATGGACCGCATTCCGGCCGCATTCGAGAAGCGGCTTGCGCATCTGATCCGCTTCGATTGCCCGGTCGAGCAAATCCGCAAGACGCGCAAGGGCGTTCGCGTCGTTTATCGTGATCGCAAAGCGAAAACGACCGATGCCATCGAAGCGCACTACTGCATCTGCTCGATACCGTTCTCGGTGCTGAAAAACATTGACGCCGACTTTTCGCCCGACCTCAAGCAGATCATCGACAGGACCACCTACGACCAGGCGTACAAAGTCGCCTGGGAATCGCCGCGATTTTGGGAACGCGACGATTCGATTTACGGCGGGATTTCGTTTCTGAACCGGCCCGTAAACCTTGTATGGTATCCGAGCGCGCGCCTTTTCTCGGAAAAGGGCGTCATCATCCCCGGGTATGGCCTGGAGAACGGCACCGTGATGGCGACGATGGACCTCGCCGCGAAATTCGAGGCTTCGCGCCAATCGGTCGAGGCGCTGCATCCGGGCCGCTCGCACGATCTGACGAAGCCTATCGGCGTCTGCTGGGGCCGCATTCCTTACAATCTCGGTTCGTGGGTCCATATCGAGGATCCCGTGATGTATCCCGGGTATGAACGCGCGATCCAGCCCGACGGGCCGATTTACCTCTGCGGCGAGCACATCAGCCATATCGTCGGCTGGCAGGAGGGCGCCGCGCTCTCGGCTCATCGCGCGGTTTCGCTGCTCTCTCAGGCGCAAGCCACCGCCCAATCCGCGAGCCGAGCGTAAGACTTCGATTTTTTCTGGGCAGCCCCCCGTGGAGCCCGACAGACCTGTCGACTAGTGCGACGACTGGTCGTCGTACTTCGGCCAACCAGTCTTTGAATCGTAGGGCGCCACGAAGCCCATCGCTTCAATCTCGTGGATCTTGCCGCCGCTCACCTTGAAGATGTGAGCCGCCGGCATATCGAACGGCTTAGTCTTACTCATATCGTTGTGATCGACACCCGGCACGCCCACGATCTCGAAAGTCGTCTGCGTCATCGGGTGGCGAAACTGCGAGAGCCCAAACACCAAGCCGGTTTCGGAATCGGCAATTTCCACGCGGCGGGGCTCGATGCGCTTGATGTAGTTAAACGTGCCGGTCTTGAGCTGCGCGGCACATCCGAGAGCGCCCAGCGAACCAAAGCCGGGCTTGTCAGGCGGGGGGTTGCTGGTAGTTTGCATGCCGTTTTCGCGGCGGACGCAATCATCGGCAAACGGCGCATTGTTGGCGTCAGCGGAGACCAGCGCCTCGTAATACGAAGCGCCGATTGTCAGCATCTCGGCTCGCGGAACGCGATCGCCCGGCGGGACTGTTGCCAGCAGGCCGGGCCGCGGCGTCTGGAGATTCTTCAGCGAGTTCTCGCGAAGGTTCCGGGCGATCAAATGCTCGGCTTCGACAATCCGTCCATTGTGGATTTTCAAGCGCAGAGCGAAGTCGATGGGCTTGTCGCTCTCTTGCATGATGCACATGAACCCCACTTCCCCGGAAACCGGATCCGGAACGTAGATCTTGAATGTCGTGGGCAAGGCGGAGGCGGTTTTCCAGAGTCCTTCGCCGGGCTTCATCGGTGTGAGGTTTTCGATGAATTCCACGTTGGGCGCAAACTTGACGCGCGAAGGATCATGCGCGACCAGCGCCGCCAGATAGTTATCGACGGTACTCTCCAGGCAGGCGCGATTGCACTGCGCTGCTTGCGACGGCTGCGCGGTGGCCAAAATGGCGGCCGCGAACAACAGGATAGCGATTGTTCTCGTTAATGATTTCAATGTGTCCCCCTCTGATTTCTACTTCTTCACGCGGCGGCTCCACACTCGATTGAGACAACAAGGAGCCCGCCCAGACTCCTCGGCCCGGAATGGACCGAAAAGCCGGAGAGAAAATGGCACAGGATGGCGGCCGAATCAACGCCGAAATTTTCCGGCCGATTGATAAGCCCAGTTTCCGGATGTTGAGTCGAATCCGGCTGGCGTAGGCCTCCTGTTTCGAACGTTCCCTAAACTTGAAAGGGTATATGGCCGATGAAACGGTCGAGGGTGAATTTGTGTCCGAGTTCGAGCACGAAGATATGCACCGGAGAATCCTCGAAAGCCTGCAAACCGGAGTGTGCCTGGTCGACCAGAAACGGAAGGTCCGCTTCTGGAACGAGGGAGCGGAAAAGACTACCGGGCATCTGCGGCAAGACGTGCTGGGCCATGACGCGCAGGAGTTGGTCCAGTCGGGCACTGGGGGAGCCGAAGAAGATTCGCCTGACACGAAGGATTTCGTTGCGGAAGTCCTGCGCGACGGCAAGCCGGCTTTTGCCGAGGTGATGCTGCGGCACAAAGACGGCCACCTCGTCCCCGCGCGAATGAGAGTGGTAGCGATCCGAAACGATCGCGGGACGATCATCGCCGCGGCGGGCAGCTTCGAAGAAAGCGTCTCGGCATCCGATTGGGACCGGCGGCAGGAAACGCTGTCCGGCTACGGCGCGTTGGATGCCCATACCGGTGTGTTGACCGAAAACTTCCTGTTGTCGCACTTGCGCGAGAACCTGCGGACTTTCAAGGAATGCCAGGTCCCCTTTAGCGTGGTATCGGTTCGAGTAGACAAATTCGACGAGCTCAAGGCCAGGTACGGGCCGGGTGTGATCGCCGTTCTTCTGCGTTCCGTGGGACAAACCCTGGAAAACAGCCTGCGTCCGACGGATTTTCTCGGGCGAAGTGGAACGGCTGACTTTCTTTCCATCCTGACGGAGTGTTCGCGATCCGACTTGACCAGAGTCTGCGAGCGGCTGAAGAGAAGCGTGCAGGGAATCAAAGTGAACTGGTGGGGGGATCAACTGCCGGTGACAGCCTCGCTGGGCGCCACGACGGTGTTGCCGGAGGACACCGTCGATGAGCTGCTTGCCCGCGTTGGCCGCTCGATGGAAAAAAGCGTCGCCGCGGGCGGGAACCTGATCACCATTATCGGAGAGTAAAGTAAGGGGCGCACGCGCGGAGGAGCACGAAGAGATGTTTGCAATCATTGGCATTGTTTTGGTCATCGCGGCGATTATGGGGGGCTACCTGATGGAGCACGGGAATGTTCGGGTGCTCATGCAGCCGGCCGAGCTGATCATCATTCTGGGGGCGGCGATCGGGACCGTGCTGATCGCCAATCCGCTGCACATTCTGAAGAAGATCGCAGGCGGATTGGGAGGAGCTTTCGGATCGTCGAAATACACGCAGGCGCGCTATCTGGAAACGATGAAGATCATGTACGAACTGTTTGGGCGAGCGCGCCGCGAAGGAATGATGGCGCTCGAAGCAGACAGTGATGCGCCCGACAAGAGTCCGGTTTTCTCGAAGTACCCGAATTTTCTGAAGGACCACCACGCGCTCCTCTTTGTCTGCGATTCGATTCGAATGGCGGCGAGCGGAAGCATCGAGCCGTTCGACGCCGATCAGATGCTGGAAATGGATATGGAAGTCCACCACCACGAAAGCACACAGCCGGTGGCGGCGCTGGCGACGATGGCCGATTCTCTGCCCGGCCTGGGAATCGTCGCGGCTGTGTTGGGCGTGGTGATCACCATGGGGGCGCTGGGCGGGCCTCCGGAAGAGATCGGGGAAAAAGTGGCGGCGGCGCTGGTGGGAACTTTCCTGGGCATTCTTTTGTGCTACGGATTCATCGGGCCGCTCGCGGCCAACATGGCCAAGTCGTCGGACGAAGAGCACGACTACTATCAGGTGCTGCGCGTGATGATCGTCTCCTCCATGAAGGGAGCGGCGCCGGGCGTGGCTGTGGAATTTGGGAGGCGCGCCATTCCCGGCCGGCTCCGGCCCAACTTCCAGGACACCGAAAACTACATCAAGGGGAAGTCGGAGGCGAAAGCGGAAGGGGCGCCGCAAACCTCCGAACAGCCGGTCGCGGCCGCCTAAATGCGCGGCGGAAAAACAGCAGCGAAATGACGGGAAAACGGCCGATTATCGTCATCAAGAAAGTGGCCGGACACGGCGGGCACCATGGCGGCGCGTGGAAGGTGGCTTACGCGGACTTCGTGACCGCGATGATGGCGCTTTTTATCGTGCTCTGGCTCATGAACAGCAGCGTGAAGATTCAAAAGGCAGTCGGAGGATATTTCAAGGATCCAACGGGCAAGGCCGAGAAGATCGGAAGCGACATGCAGGGCGCGAAAGATAATTTCGTCGTGTCCAAAGACAACATGGAGCAGCTGAAGCAACAGCTCCAAGCCGCGATGAAGAAAGTACCCGATTTCGACAAGCTGAAAAATCACATCGACATGACCGTCACGAACGAAGGCTTGCGAATTGAACTGACCGAGTCGGCGGCCGGAACTTTCTTCAATCAAGGAAGCGCGAAATTCAACGTCGACGGCCAGGACCTCTTGTTCGCGCTCGCCGCAGAACTTGGAAAGCTTCCAAACAAAATTTACGTGGAAGGCCACACGGACGCCAAGCCGTATTCGAACGGCGCGGGTTATACGAACTGGGAGCTCTCCACCGATCGCGCCAACGATGCCCGCCGCCTGCTGCAATCGCACGGAGTGCGCCCGGATCAAGTGGCGGAGGTGCGGGGTTTTGCGGATATGCTGCCACGAGATCCCGCCAATCCGCTGGATCCTTCGAACCGCAGAATTTCGGTGATTGTGAAATACCTGGACCAACAACCGGGCGAGAGCGACGCAAAACCTGCCGGCACAGCGGAAGCGGGGGCTCCGACAGGCGCCGCTGGGGAACCAGCGAATTCCGCCGAACCAGGAAAGACGGCACCGTCCCTTTCTCGACCAGGCGACAAGAAATAGCGGTTCCGGATACTCGACACCTTCAGTCTCCACACACGTCGGGAACAGCCTGCGGCGGGCGCCTGACTCTATTCCGCCGCGTTCACAATTGACATGCCAGAAGGCGATTGCTGCAGATTGCCAGCGATGTTTTTACGGATACAATGCGAGGGGAGAGGACGCATGTCAAAATCGCGCAGAGAATTCTTGGCGGATGTATCGATGTCAATGCTCGCCGGGACCGCCGCAGAGGTGCTGACCATTACAAACTTTACGGGTCATCCCTCGCTGACGATGCGAGCCGGCTTCGTTGAGGTGTCGGAGGCGCGCAGCGATTGGGCTCCGGATCCAAAGAACCCGCTGCCGAAATTCTCTCCGCCGCGCCGCGTGCCCTACGGCGTTACGCTGATCGGACGGCTCTTCGATGAAGGCACAATCGGGCGCGCAGAGTTGGCGCTGGAGCGCAGCTTTAAGGTGGCAGACGAGCGGCCGCCGGGATTCTGAATCCGGAGTCATTCAAAGCGGCACTGAGGTTCGCCGTCGAGAAGAGAGCGGTGAGCCGTGGAGGACTCGAACATTGAACGCTCTAGCTTCGTAAATCGGCTTGGGTGATAGAATTCGGCGCGCCATGAGTTATAAAGCAGCGTTCGCGCTCCAGTTTTTTGTCGTTGTCGGGGCTGTCGTACAGGCGTGGCGTGCTGCGCTTCGCGATTCGAATTGGTTCGATTTGGCGATGGCGCTGGCCTTCACGCTTCTGTGTCTGTTCATCGAACACGCCCTGAGTAAGAAATTCGAATGATCCTAGCGTTTCAGTAGCTCTTCGGTCACGCCAAACGGTAGCCTTCGGAGTGGGATTTCTCTAGCGCGGTTCCGTCGGCAAGCTCAAGTTTCCAAAGCCAAACCACGTTCGCCGTCCCTTCTGCTAGCCTTTCCCCAGACTTCGTTCTTTCATTGATCTCTAGCGTCACCTTCCTAATGGATTTACCGTGAGACGGTGTTCCCCTAAAGACGAACGGACAATCAGAAACCACGCCAACGTAATGTTTCAGGAACCGACCCCACCAAGCATGATCGTCAACCAGGTCCAGCGGCAAATTCGCTGATCCGAGAAAGATGCGCAGTTCGTTTCGGAATTGCGTTAGGGAGAAGAGTTCAAAAGCCGTCTTCATGGCCAAGTCGCGTTCTTCTTCCGTGCCTTTGGTCGCGAGGGCATCGTCCAATGTTCGAAGAAGTTGCTCCGCCCCGCTTCCCTTAAGGCATATATGCACTGCCCAGTCGCAATAGGTCCGTAGCACTGCGTACTGGCGCGCCGTCGGATCCGGATCGACGTGGTCGAGGTACTTGCGAATCTCGACCAAGACATAAACGACGTCCGCCTCGTCCTCTGGCGGTCCACCGAGTTTGTGCTGTAACTTAGCTAGAATCGTGTTTTCGGACATTGAAACTTGCCGTGGATGTCGCTAAGCGTTCGGTTGGTGCTCGTGACCTTCGCCTGCGGCGTGCTTCGCAACGCTATTTCGGCCAATGTTCGTCGCCGCCTGGACTGATCGAAAAGAAGTGGTGAGGCGCTAAAGACTCGAACCTCGAACCCGCTGATTGTCTGGTACTCACTACCTCGGCCGCTCCTCCTGGAGAGCCATAGCTGCCGACGAATTCACTAAGACACCGCTCACGAGGATTTCTTCCGCCCCGTTGCACCTGCAATTATCACCAGATTGCTAAATTTTCCAAGCCGTATTGCCGCCACAACGCCATATCCAAAGAGTCAAAGTTCTGATAGTCGGTTATAGAAGAGAGCGACTATCCGATTCCCACTTGTTGTATATAATGACCCCACCATGGCTGGCCAGGAGACGCTTTACCAGGTCGCTGATCGCGTCGCGACCATCACGCTGAATCGCCCGGATAAACTGAACGCATGGACTGCGATCATGGAGCAGGAGGTGCGTTCGGCGGTCGAGGAAGCCGAGCGCGACGACAACGCGCGCGTGATCGTGTTGACTGGCGCGGGGCGGGGGTTCTGCGCCGGCGCGGATATGTCGCTTCTCAGCAGCGTCGCGAATCAGGGCCTCGATGAAAGCGTCAAAAAGCGGGCAATGAGCGCGAACACGCTTCGTGAAGGTATTCGACCCGATTTCCAGAAGAAGTATTCGTATTTCCTCCAGGTCGGAAAGCCGGTGATTGCGGCTTTGAACGGGCCCGCCGTCGGACTGGGGCTGGTGATCGCGCTGTATTGCGATCTCCGGTGGGCTTCGGACAGCGCTCGCCTCAGCACGGCCTTCGCGCGTCGCGGCCTGGTAGCAGAGTACGGAATGGCGTGGATGTTGCCGCATCTTGTGGGCGTCCCGAACGCGCTCGATCTTCTCTTCTCCGCGCGCACCATCGATGCGGCCGAGGCGCTGCGGATCGGATTAGTGAACCAGGTGTTCCCCCAGGGCGTTTTTGAGGGCAAGGTGCGGGAGAACGCGCGAGAAATGGCGTCGACCGTGAGCCCACGTTCCTTGCGCGTGATGAAGCGGCAAGTGTACGAAGCGATGTTCCAAAGCCTCTCGGAGGCATATGAACTCGCCGAGCGCGAGATGCTGGCGAGCCTGAAGAGTGAAGATTTCAAGGAAGGCGTCGCGCACTACCTGGAAAAGCGCGCGCCCTCTTTCACCGGCAGATAAGACAATCCCATGATCTTCGAATTCAGCGCCAAAGCAAAGGATATGCAGAGTCGCCTTCAGGCGTTCATGGACGACCACGTCTATCCGAACGAGCAACGCTTCCAGGAGGAGATCGAGCAGAACCGGTGGCGGCCTACGAAGATCGTCGAGGAGCTTAAAGCGAAAGCTCGCGCCGAAGGACTCTGGAATCTGTTTCTGCCCGACGACGAAGACGGCGCGGGGTTGACGAACCTTGAGTACGCGCCGCTGTGCGAGATCATGGGGCGGAGCCAGATGGCGGCCGAGGTGTTCAACTGCTCGGCGCCGGACACGGGCAACATGGAGGTGCTGGCACGCTACGGCACGCCGGAGCAAAAAGAGTGCTGGCTCAAGCCGCTGCTCGCCGGAGAAATCCGGTCGTGTTTCGCGATGACGGAACCCGGCGTCGCGTCATCGGACGCGACGAACATCGAAGCGAGCATCGTCCGGGACGACCATGAGTACGTCGTCAACGGCCGGAAGTGGTGGATATCCGGCGCGTGCGACCCGCGCTGCAAGATCGCCATCTTCATGGGCAAGACAGATCGATCGGCGCCGGCTCACAAGCAGCAGTCCATGATCCTGATCCCAATGGACGCACCCGGAGTGAAAGTCGAGCGCGTGCTTGACGTGTTCGGCTACGATCATGCGCCTCACGGACATGGCGAAGTCACATTTGAAAATGTCCGCGTGCCGGCGTCGAACATGTTGCTCGGCGAAGGCCGGGGATTCGAGATTGCACAGGGGCGCCTGGGCCCGGGACGCATCCATCACTGCATGCGATGTATCGGCGTGGCCGAGCGCGCCCTGGAGGCGATGTGCAAGCGCGTGCAAGCGCGCGTCGCATTCGGCAAGCCGCTCGCTGAGCAGGGAACCATCCGCGCCGACATCGCGGCCTCGCGCATGGAGATCGAGCAGGCTCGCTTACTCACGCTGAAAGCTGCTTATATGATGGATACGGTCGGCAATAAAGCGGCGCGCGGAGAAATCGCGATGATCAAGGTGGTCGCCCCAAGGGTGGCGCTACAGGTGCTGGACCGGGCCATTCAGGCGCACGGCGGCGCCGGAGTGTCACAAGACACGTTCCTCGCGGCCGCTTGGGCGGGCGTTCGAACGGTGCGATTGGCGGACGGGCCGGATGAGGTTCACATTGAGGCGATCGCCAAACAGGAACTTCGCAAGTGGACCAAGCTTCCGGCGCGATCTGCGCCTCTTTGAGTTCGCCGGTCAAGCAACATCAAATCGCGGGATTCCGTGTGGTGTACAGTGAAGCGCGAAGGAGCGTCTGAACCACCTCCGGCATCGAGGCGAAGCGAGGGTCTTTCGTTAGGCCTTGATGGTAGCGGTAGTAAATCTGCTGCACGATCACCGCAAGCTTGAGCCGTGCGAACGCGAGATAAAAGGGCATATGCGACACATCGCGGCCCGTTTTTCGGGCGTAGCGCTCGACTATCTGGGCGCGCGTCATGCTGCCGGTGTAGGTCGAAGGACACCAGCGAATTTTCTGCAACTCCTCCGGATCCTGCGGATCGACCCAATAACCCAAAGAAGTGCCCAGATCGCTGAGCGGATCGCCGACGGTCGACATCTCCCAGTCCAGCACACCCACAATTTTGGTGATGTCGTTGGGATCGAGCACGATGTTGTCATACTTATAGTCGTTGTGAATCAGCGTGGGCTCGCTCTCAGGAGGCATGTGATCCGTAAGCCAGGCCGAGATGCGCGCGACTTCGGGGATGTCGTGACTCTGCGAGCCGTAGTAGCGCGCAATCCAGCCGTGCACTTGCCGTTCCATGTAGCCCTGCGGTTTGCCGAGATCGCCCAAGCCGCACGCAGCATAGTCCAATGCGTGCAGTTGAACGAGATTGTCGACGAACGATTCACTGAGGCTGCGTGCCGTCTCGGCTGAAAATGCCAAGCCTGCGGGCGGATCCCTGCGGATGATGATTCCACGGATCGGTTCCATGAGGTAGAAAGGCGCGCCCAATATGGACAGATCGTCGCAAAAAAGGAGCGCCTTCGGCGCTGCAGGGTATCCGGAGTGCAGCTTCGACAGGACGCGATACTCGCGACCCATATCGTGCGCCGTCTTGACCTTGCTGCCGAAGGGAGGCCGCCGCAACACGATCTCGCGGCCGCCGATCTTCACAAGGTACGTCAGGTTGGAATGTCCGCTGGGATACTGCTCAACGCGAAGAGGACCCGTGCTGCCGGGAAAATGGCTCAGCAAGAATGGTTCGAGCCTCGCGAGGTCGAGTTCCTCGCCCGTTCTCACCGCGGTGGGATGGTCTCGAAGGTCGGCCATGGGCGCCCGCGATTCCTTGAAACTTAGCCCGCTCGCTCAAACAAAGCCGCGGCGCCCTGCCCGCCACCGACGCACATCGTCACCACGCCGTAGCGCGCTTTGCGCCGCGCCATTTCATTCGCAAGCGTCCCGACCATCCTCGAGCCAGTCATTCCGTAGGGATGGCCAATCGAAATCGACCCGCCGTTCACGTTGAGCTTTTCGGGATCGATTCCCAGGCGGTCGCGGCAAAAGATTACCTGTACGGCGAACGCTTCGTTCAGCTCCCAAAGGTCGATATCATCGGCTCGCACGCCGGTGCGCTTCAGCAGTTTCGGAACAGCGAACACGGGTCCGACGCCCATCTCATCCGGATCGCATCCGGCGATTTGAAAGCCGCGGAAAATCAGCTTATACGGAATGCCCAACTGATCGGCGCGCTCGCGGGACATCAAGAGCGTAGCTGATGCGCCATCCGAAAGCTGGGAGGTGTTACCCGCGGTTACCGTGCCCTGGCCGCTCTCCGGATCGAAATAGGGCTTCAAAGCGAGCAAACCTTCAAGAGTCGTGTCGGGGCGATTGCACTCGTCGCGTTCGACGCACACTTCTTCTTTCCCGATCGTCTCGCCGGTTTTCTTGTCGAGGATGGCTCGCGTCACGCGGATCGGCGCGATCTCGCCAGCGAAAAAACCTGCGCTCTGCGCACCCGCTGTGCGCTGCTGGCTCAGGAGAGCATATTCGTCCTGCGCCTGGCGGCCGATTTTGTATCGCTTGGCAACGACCTCGGCCGTGACGCCCATCACCATATACAGCCCGGGCAGCCGTTCGAGCAGCTCCGCATTCGGGTAGTAGTCGCGCGGCGTGAGGCTGATGCTCTCGACGCCTCCGCCGATGGCCGCGTCCACGCCCTCGCTCACGATCTGATGCGCCGCCACGGCGATCGCCTGCAAGCCGGATGAACAGAAGCGATTGATCGTCGTGCCGGCGACCGACGTCGGCAGCCCGGCCAGCATCGCTGAAACGCGAGCTACGTTTTGCCCCTGCGGGCCGTGCGGTTGCGCGCACCCCAGCACCACATCTTCGATTTCGTTGGGATCAAGCTTCGGCGTCTTGCGCAGCACATCCCGGATGCAGTGCGCGGCAAGTTCGTCAGGGCGCGTCATGTTGAAGGAGCCGCGATACGACTTCGCGAGCGCCGTCCGCGAACTCGCCACCACCACCGCTTCTCTCATGCCCTCTCTCCGAGCGAATCGAGTCCCTGGGCGTTACGCGGCGGCGCCGCCCACCGAGTTGAAGCCAGCAAACGTCTTGCCCTGCGCGGCCAACTGCTTCAGCAGTGGGGCAGGTTCCCAGAGCGCGCCGTGTTGCCGATGAAATTCGCAAATGCGATCGTACACTTTCCCAAGCCCGACGGTGTCGGCAAACCACATCGGTCCGCCGCGATACGCGGGAAAGCCATAGCCGTTGAGGTAGATGATGTCGATATCGACCGAGCGGAAGGCGTAGCCCTCTTCGAGAATCCGCGCGCCTTCGTTGACGAGCGCATAGACGCAGCGATCGACAATTTCATTCGCGGAAATCTGCCGCTGCGGGATGCCTGCCTCGGCAGCCCACTTGCGCACGAGAATCGAGACTTCCGGATCGGGAATCGCGCGGCGATTTTCGTCATATTTGTACCAGCCGGCGCGGGTTTTCTGGCCGTACCGCCCCATCTCGCACAAGCGATCTCCGGCAAACGCTTGCCGAATTCCCGGCTTTTCCAGGTGTCGATATTCTTTGCGAATGCGCCAGCCTACGTCGAGCCCCGCAAGATCGCCAACCGCCAGCGGCCCCATGGCCATGCCGAATTCCACAAGCGCTTTGTCGACCGCCTCGACGCTTGCGCCCTCTTCGACCAAAAAGACCGACTCGCGCACATATGGATGGAACATGCGGTTGCCGACAAAACTTCGGCAGTTGCCGACAAGCACTCCGATCTTTCCCAGCTTCCTCGAGAGCTGCATGCAAGTAGCGATCACTGGCTTGCTGGATTTTTTCCCTCGGACGATTTCGAGCAAACGCATCATGTTCGCCGGACTGAAAAAATGAGTGCCGATCACGAATTCCGGCCGGGATGTGCTGGAGGCGATTTCGTCAACGTTCAGAGTGGACGTGTTGCTGGCCAGAATCGCTCCGGCTTTGCATACGCGATCGAGATCGCCAAAGACTTGCTTTTTCAGCGCCATGCCTTCGAAGACCGCTTCGACCACCATGTCCGCTTTCTCGAACCCATCATAGGTGAGCGTTGGCCGGATCAGTTTCAACCGTTCATCTACGAACTGCTGCGTGAAGCGGCCGCGATTCACCGAGCCGGCATAATTTGTCCGAATCTTGGCCATACCCTGGTCGAGCGCTTCCTGTCCTTCCTCCTTGAGCAGCACGGGAATGCCGGCATTGGCGAACACCATCGCGATGCCGCCGCCCATCGTGCCTGCGCCTACCACAGCGACGTTATTCACCGGAATCGTGGGCGTCTCTTTTGGTATGTCCGGAATCTTGGCCACTTCGCGCTCGCCAAAGAAAACGTGGATCAGTGCCTTGGACTGATCTGAATTCAAGCATTCGATGAACAACCGCTGTTCTTCCCGGCAACCCTCT
Source organism: Candidatus Acidiferrales bacterium (assembly GCA_052146315.1). Taxonomy (GTDB): domain Bacteria; phylum Acidobacteriota; class Terriglobia; order Acidiferrales; family UBA7541; genus Palsa-295. The sequence goes on from JBKQNJ010000113.1 coordinate 32,547, forward strand.
TCGAAGGAGAGCTTCGTGGCGGCTTCGACTGCATCAATCGCCGCCAGCGGCGCCGTCATCCCGCGTTGCCTTTTGCGGGCGGCTTCTCGCGCGGCAGCGAAGACCGGGGCGTTCTGCTCCGGTGTTCCTAGCTTTCCTTCGATGTCGCGCGTTTTCCGAGGCGGACGGCCCGCGACTTCCAGCGCGAAGCGAACCGCGCCTTCCAGCAAATCCCCTTCGATGATTCGGTCGATAAGGCCGAGCTTGAACGCCTCTTCCGTTTTGACTGGATCGCCGTTGCCGCACATTTCAACAGCCTTGGCCACTCCTACCAGCCGAGGAAGGCGCTGTGTGCCGGCCGCCCCCGGAATGATGCCAAGCTTTACTTCAGGCTGGCCGACTTGCGCGCCCGGCGCGGCCACGCGGTAGTGACCTGCCATCGCGAGCTCCAGTCCGCCGCCGAACGCCGTGCCATGAATCGCCATCACGATCGGCTTGCGGCAATCCTCGATTTGAAGGAGCAGCGGTAAAAGGCCGGCACCTCGCTGCTTCTTGCCGGAAGTGAGCTTGCCAAACTCCTTGATATCTGCACCGGCGACGAAGGTGCGCCCGCCACCGATGAGGACCGCCGCCTGAACATCATCATCTTTATCAATCTGCGCCACCGCTGCGGAGATACCCTCTGGCACGCCCGGGCTCAAAGCATTCACCGGTGGATTGTTGATCGTAATAACCGCAATCCGGCCGGACTTGGTGAGTTGTACAAGATCGCTCATGGAAGTTCGCCTCTTTCGTCGAGCCTCTACGCGCTTTGCGTCGAGGCCGCGCCAGCGTCGATCACGAGTCGCGCGATGCGCTCGCGATGACACGTCGAATCGCCGAGAGCGGTCTCCGAAGCCTTGGCGCGCCTGTAATAGAGATGAAGATCGTTTTCCCACGTAAAACCCATTCCGCCGTGCACCTGAATGCCCCGGTTGCCGACCGTGCGCCCCGCGTCGCTTGCGTACATCTTCGCGATTGAGACAGCCACTGCGGCGTCCGGCACGTTCTCTTCGAGCGCCCACGCAGCATAGTAGGCCGCCGAGCGCGCGGACTCCGTTTCGACGTACATGTCCGCGCACTGGTGTTGCACCGCCTGAAACATGCCGATGGGCTTGCCAAACTGCTTGCGCATCTTCGCATATTCAACGGTGATGTCGAGCGTTCGCTGCATGCCGCCCACCATTTCCGCAACCAAAGCCGCGGCGGCAATGTCGAGAGCCCCCGCCAAACCTCCGGCATTGCCCAGCTTTTCCGCGGGCGTATGGTTGAATCGCACCGAGTACACCTTGCGCGTCGGATCCATGGCATCCATCGGCTCGACATCGATTCCCCGCGCCTTCGCGTCCACCACGAAGACGCCATCCCGAGCGACAACGATCATGAACTTCGCCACTGCGGCATCAGGTACGAAGAGCTTTTCTCCTGTCAGCTCTCCGTCCACGCTTGCCATCCGGAAGTCCGCCACATTCCAGCTCGCGGCGTCTTCGAGTATGGCGACGGTCGATCTCGCTTCGCCGCTGCAGATCGGCGCAAGGTACCTCTTTTTCTGCTCCGGTGTTGCCATTGCGTCCAGTGCGGCGCCGGCCAGCGCAACGGTCGAGAAAAATGGCCCCGGCAAAAGCGCGCGCCCCGCCTCCTCCATCAGGAGAATCAATTCCACTTTGCCGAGGCCGACGCCGCCATACTCCTCGGGGAAAATGATTCCCGTGTAGCCCTGCTCGGCCATCTTTGCCCACAACGCTTCGTCGTAGGCAGTATCGGTTTCCATCAGGCGCCGAACTTCTTCCATCGGGCACTCGCCCGCGAAGAACTTCCGCGCGTTGTCTTTGAGCATCTGCTGGCTCTCACTTAGTCCGAATTCCATCGCCTCAATAGCTCCTGGGCAGTCCGAGAACAAAATGCCCGATGATATTGCGCTGAACCTCCGAAGTCCCCGCTTCGATCGTGTTCCCGCGCGTTCGTAGGTAGCCGTACGACCATATGCCGTTGTCCACCGCGCGGCGATCCCCGCCCGCCAGTTGGCCGTAAGGGCCGAGTAACTCCTGCGCGATTTGCTGGACTCGCTGGTTCAGCTCGCTCCAAAAGATCTTCTGGATCGACCCTTCCGGCCCGGGTACGCCCGTCGCCGTGATCCGGCTGAAGGCACGCAGCTGATTCAAGCGCATGATTTCGATCTCGGCGTAACACTGGGCGAGCTTCTGCCGCATCAGGGGGTCCGCGGCAGCCGGCCGACCGTTTCTTTGCACCGTGCGCGCAAGTTCGATCAGCCGCTCGATATTCCGCTTGAAAATAAGATGCAGGCGCGCGCCATACGATCCGCGCTCGTACATCAACGTGCTGACGGCCACGTTCCAGCCATCGTTCACTTTGCCGAGCACGTTTTCCGCGGGAACCCGCACATCGCGAAAGAAAAGCTCGTTGAACTCGCTCTCGCCCGTCATCTGCCGCAGGGGGCGAACCTCAACGCCCGGCGATTTCATATCCACAAGCAGAACCGTCAATCCCTTGTGCTTGGGCACGTTTGGATCGGTGCGAACAACCAGCTCGCACCAATTACCAACCCAGCCGAAACTGGTCCACACCTTCTGCCCGTTGACGACATAGTGGTCGCCGTCCAGCCGCGCCTCCGTCTGGAGGCCTGCGAGATCGGAGCCGGCGTTCGGTTCGGAAAAGCCCTGGCACCAGATTTCTTCCGCGCTGAGAATCTTGGGAATGAATCGCTGCTTTTGCGCTTCCGTGCCATACGCGATGATCGTGGGACCAATCAGTCCCAGGCCGAGAGCGTTTGCCATGGACGGCGCCTGGGCGCGCGCCATCTCTTCCCAGAAAATGGCTTGCTGCATCAGCGTCGCGCTGCGGCCGCCGTATTCCTTCGGCCACGAAACCGCAGCCCAGCGGCCTTCATGAAGTTTCCGTTGCCAGGCCCTCAAGTAAGGGAACGACTCCTCGAGCGGCTTCTCGCGCCACTCGGCCCAATCTTTGGGAACGTTAGCGCCCAGCCACGCGCGCAGTTCGTCGCGGAACTGCTTTTCTTCGGCATTCAAATTCAGATCCACTTCGGGAGACTCCTTCGACTATGCAGATGATCCCTTTCGAGCAGGTTCTGCGCTTTCCGGGCGAATCGTTTCCCGCCCTTGCCAATATTTCTTGCGCAGCTCCCTCTTGAGGATTTTGCCCGTGCCGGTCTTAGGCAAACTTTCGAGGAATTCAATCGACCCCGGACATTTGTAATGGGCCAGGCGCGACCGGCAGAATTCAATCAACTCCGCTTCGCAGGCTCCTGCTCCAGGTTTCAGCACCACCAAAGCTTTCGGGACCTCGCCCCACTTCTGGTCAGGCACGGGGATGACGGCGGTTTCAAGCACGGCGGGATGCGCGAGTAGTGCTTTCTCGACTTCCAGCGACGAAATGTTTTCCCCGCCGCTGACGATGATGTCTTTTTGGCGGTCGACAATGAGGATGTACCCCTCCTCGTTCCAGGTCGCCAGGTCGCCGCTATGAAACCATCCGCCGCGCATTGCTTGGGCCGTGGCCTCCGGCTGTTTCCAGTAGCCTTCCATCACGCCGTCGCCGCGGGCGATGATCTCGCCAACGGCCCGGCCGTCGCGAGGCACGTCGTTGTCGTTCGGATCCACGACTCGAAGCTCGACGCCAGGAATGGCATAACCCGTCATCGCCTGGCCCACAAAGCGCCTCTCTCCTTCCCACTCGAGGCCCGGCTTCATAGAAGAAACGGAGAGCACCGGCGCTGTTTCGGTGAGCCCATATCCGGCGAAGCACGTACATCCAAATTTCTCTTCGATTTCCTGCACGAGCGTCGGGGAGGCCGCCGCGCCGCCGACATTGATCCACTTGAGGCTGCTCAAATCGTGCTTCTCGCGTTCCGGGCAGTTCACCAGCGCAATGGCCATGGCCGGCACGGCGCCGAAACTTTGCACTCGCTCACGCTCGATCAGCCGGAAGACCTCTGCCGGGTCAAAACGCGGCATCATCACGTGCTTGGCCCCTCTGAACGTGACCGTATGCGCGGCGCCCCATCCGTTGGCGTGAAAAAGCGGAATGGCGTGGAGATGAACGCCCTCGGGCGAGGTCTCGTGCGACAGCAGGCTGCTCAGCGCGTGCAGGTAGACGTTTCGATGGGTCAGCATCACACCCTTCGGATTGGCGCTGGTTCCGCTGGTGTAGAAGAGTTCGGCGACTGCGTTCTCGTCGAATTCCATGACGTCGGAGCGACGCGGCGTAGCAGCGGCTAGAAGCTCCTCATAATTCTCGCGAGCGAGCCAGGCTGCCTGCGGCGTCCCGGTAAGCAGAAAAAACGACTGCACCGCGGGAAGATTTTGGTGAAAAGAATCCACCAAGCCCAAGAAATCCTTTTCCAGAAATAGAATCTTCGCCCCTGCATCGTTCAGAATATAGGTGAGCTCGTCCGGCGCCAGCCGAATGTTCAACGGAAGCAGCACCGCATTCGCCTCCAGAACGCCAAAATATGCCTCGAGCAATCGGTGGCAATTCAAGCTCAGAAATGCGACTCGATCCCCCCGCTCGACTCCCACCTTGCGCAGCGCGCCTGCGAGGCGATCCACACGCCCCGCGAGCTGGCGGTACGTAAATCGCTCATTTCCGCACACCACGGCCGTTTTATCCGGATATTGCTGCTCGGCGTAACGCAAGAATCGTAAGGGCGTGAGCGGAACGTTCATGGCATCTCTGGCCTACGCTGCTTGTCCTCCATCCACTACCAGCACATCTCCAGTGACAAAATCAGAAGCGTCCGAGGCCAGAAAGACGGCAGCGCCTTTCAAATCGTGTTCGCCGCCGAATCGCCCCAACGGAATTCCCCGCAGCATGTTTTCCCTGTTTCGTTCGATTAGGACTTGAGACAGGCGTGTCGGAAACCATCCCGGCGCGATGGCGTTTACGTGGACGTTGTGAATCGCCCATTTGCGAGCCAAATCCCTCGTGAAGGTGATGACTCCTCCCTTGCTGGCGTGATACCCGATCGCTTGAAATTCCGGCGGCGAACCTCGGAGTCCGGCGACCGAAGCGATATTGATGATCTTCCCACGCTTCTGCCCGACCATAATCTTGCCGGTCGCCTGGCAGCAGAGGAACGTCCCCGTCAGGTTCGTCTCGATCACCTTGTTCCATTGCTCGAGGCTCATCTCTTCGATGGGCGCTCCCCATGATGTGCCGGCGTTGTTGATCAAAATATCGATCCGTCCAAATTGCGACACCGTGACGTCCACAAGCTCCTGAACGCTCGCCGGATCTTTCACGTCACAGCCGAGGGCAAGAGTCTTCACGCCGAGCGCCTTCAGTTCGTCGGCCGCCTGTTCGCAGCGCTCCTTCTTGCGAGCGCACAGCACAAGGCTGGCGCCCATTTCCGCGAGCCCCTCGGCCATCTGGCGCCCCAGGCCAACCGAGCCCCCGGTGACGATGGCCACACGCCCCGTGAGGTCGAAGAGCTGCTTGACGTTCATTGCCTGGACGCTCTCCTGCAGCATCGGTTCACCGCGCGCAGCCGTTCAACGGAACCGCGAGCCGGGGTGGGCCGGACCCGCGGTCCCTCAGGGGGTGGAGCAAAATCAAAAGTTCAGTCGCGCCCCAAACTGGAATTCCCGCTTGGGCAACGCCGACGTGAACGCCAGCGGCGTGCTGGGCGTAGCCGTTCCCCCGCCCGGAAGAGCTGTGCCGGGCCGAATCCCATGCACGTTGAACGTGGTCTCTCCGTCTCCGCCGAGTGCAGTCGGAAGGCCAAACAACGGATCTACCTCGTTATTCACGCTGGCAAAGTTTGTCCGATTTGCGATGTTGAATCCCTCCGCCGTGATTTGCAGATTCAACTTTTCGTTTAGTTTGTGTTGCCAGGTCAGGCGCATGTCGAAGTCGATAAGATTGGGGCCAAGGCCCGAATCGCGGGGCGCCCCAATTGGCCGTTCATTCGTCACGTGGTTGTCGCCGTTATCCTCTCCTTCAACCAGTAGATTGAACGGATGCCCGCTGTTGTACGTGAAAATCGGCGCGAGTTGAAAGCCGGACAAGACGGCTTCCTTCCACGGGCTGTCAAACACGCCGGCGATCACCACCTTATGCCGCTGATCGAACGCGGAAAGCCCTCGGTCCAGGGCCAAGTTCGTCGGGTCCTGCGGGCCGTAGTCCGTGTTGTAATCTGTCGACGTGTCAAACGCTTTGCTGTAGGTGTAATTTCCAAACACTGTGAAGTGATCGCTGAATCGCTTTCTGATTTCCAGGATCCCTCCCTCGTAGAGGGCGGAGGCCGCGGACGTGTACTGGTTATTCTGCACGACCAGCGGGTTTACGAAACACGCGAACGGATTCGCCGCGCACGGGGACGGGACCGGAGTGCCGGCCACGGCGCTTGCGATCAGGCTGTACGGATCGATGGATGAATCCGTATACCAGTCGCGGTAGGTGGCCACTTTTCCGTTCGCAAGCGGCAGTGAAACAAAAGGCGCCTTCAGCAGGTTCGTGTCAATCGCAACCGGGAGCCGGAGCGTATGGGAATAAATTCCGCTCAGCGAAATGGAAAACCCGGGCGAAATCTCACGTTCGATTCCGATCGACGCTTGTTGCGAATAAGGAGGTTTGTAGTTCGGCGGATTGCTAAAGAGCACACTCAACGGTGAAATTGGACCACTGTTCGCGACGCCGATCCCCAACGGCTCTACCTCCCCTGGCGTGATGCAAGCGTTATTTCCGGCTGCTGGGGTCGTGCACTGGATGGCGCCCTCTGCAAACAGCGTCTGAAACACAACCGCCGAGTTCTGAATTGGCAGGCCGGTCGGCGTCAGCGGATCCGCATAGATCGAAATGTATCGCGTACAGGGGCTGTTGCTTCCGGGGGGAATCACAGGCGTGCCCGGGGGATAAGGAGGAAAGTTAACCCCGCACGTCCCAATGAGGTTGTTCACCTGGTCGGGAATCTGCGACGTGTTGTTGTGGTTCTCTACGGTGCTGTGATCCTTGTTTAAGGCTCCCAAACTCAGATCCACCTGCGGAATCTGGGAATCGATAGGGCCGTAAAAAATCCCATATCCGCCACGGATCACAGTCTTGTGGTCTTTGAATGGATCCCAAGCAAAAGAAATGCGCGGAGCCACATCGCCGTAATATGTGTTCAACGGCTGGAACTGTGAATCGATTTCGTAGCGGACCCCAAGATTCAATGTGAAAGTGGACGTAACTTTCCATGAGTCTTGCCAATACAGCCCTGTCAATGGACGCGTGTAGGCCGGGTAATCAGCATTGCCGAAGCCCTGTTGATAAAACTGGGGCAGCCCCAGAGAAGCCGACTGTAGAGAGTTTATGCTTGCCGAGCCCAGCGACGGCGAAAGTCCACAGGCCGCCGCTGGTGCCGCCAGGCAATCGCTCAGGATGCCTCCGGGCAGCGATCCAAACACAATCCGGCCCGGCATGTACGTATGCGATTCCGAGTGATCGCCGCGCAGAAGTTCGGAGCCGCCAAATTTGATCGTGTGGCGGCCGTGAATCAGAGTGAAGTTGTCCGCGAATTCATAGCGGCGGAGGATGACGTAGTCCGGCAGGAAGATGTTCGTTCCCAGATTATTGGCGAACCCCGGAATTTGGAGATTTACCTGCGCGGGCTCATTTGGAATCACGTTAAAGCTCTCATAATCGTACTGCAGCCGCAGTTCGTTCTGAGCACTCGGGCTGAACTCATGGAACCAGGCCCCCTGAAGCGTGCTGTCATAAGTGTGGACCGAACTGCCCGCCGAAAAGCCGTTCAGCGATTGCACGTCGGGGTTTTCCTCGAGATCGTGTCCGTAGCGATACGTAAGAGAAATCTGGTTTGAGTCGTCGATACGATGGTCGAGACGTCCCGACGCCAAATACTCGCGCGTGTTGTACGGAAATACTCCTCCGTTTGCTTCGAACTGGCCTATGAGGTATTGGTTCAGTGCAGTTTGACCCGTTCCGGGTAGGCCCGTTACAGGACTGATCGTCAGAGCGGTCGCGAGCGCTCCCGCGCACATCGGCGCGGACATGTTAGGCTGCCCGCTGAGGCAGGGCACGCTCGGGTTCGTCGAGACTGCCAGCGCGCTAACGATGGCCTGTTGCGCGAATCTCGGGTCACTGGTCGCAAATGGGTTCGATGCCGCAAGTGGATTTGGTCCGAGGAAGATCGAGCTGTTCGTCAGCAGCGGAACTGAATTCTGCGAGTTCTGCAGCAAGCCTTCGAATGCCACAAATAGAAAGGTCTTGTCCTTCTTGATCGGAAATCCTACGCTTCCCCCATATTGATAGCGGCTCAGGCTGTTCTTCACGGGCGCGCCGACGGAGTTAAAGTCAAAGTTGCTGAACGTAGTAGTGTTCAACGCCAGTGCGGAATTGAAGGCAAACGGGTCGCGCGCATCCAGGGCATCGTTGCGGAAATAGCTATACAGGGTCCCATGCACGTCGTTCGTCCCTGACTTCGTAACGATGTTGATGGTCGCGCCGCTAGCCCCGCCTAGATCGGCGGCGTAGTTGCTGCGATTCACTTGGAACTCCTGCACCGCATCCTGGCTCACGGTCAAGCGCACACCGCCGCTGTCGTCCAGAGCCTCGCCGCCGTCCACGGTGACGCTGTTTCCCCGGCCATTACTCCCATAGAAAGAAAGGCCGCTTTGGGGAGTCTGCTTCACGCGAAAATCCTGATCGTCCGCGATCCTGGTGGAATTCGACACGCCGGGAAGCAAAAGTGTGAAAGTGAGGTAATCGCGGCGATCGATCGGAAGGTTTGTTATGTATGTCTCAGTCAGAGTGTTTGCCTGGCTGCCCCTCTGCGTATCGATCACGGGCGGCGCGGCGGTAACTTCCACGACTTGTCCAGTCGCCGCGACCTTCAGGCCGAAATCGGCGATTGTTGTCTCGCCTACGCTGACGACCACGCCGTTTTGAGTCATCGTTGCGAAGCCGGCGACCCTGACTGTCACGTTGTAGGTTGCGGGCAGCAATCCGATCAACCGGTACTGGCCGGAGTCTCCGGTAGTGGCCGTGTAGCTTGTCCCCCTTGCCGTCTCGGTCGCGACCACCGCGGCGTTCGGGATGACCGCACCCGAGGGATCGGTTACGGTTCCGGTGATGTCACCTGAAGCGCCCACGCCCTGCGCTTTCGCGACAGGGCTTGCAAACAGCAACAACGCCAGCGAAACAAAGGCACTCGCCACCAGGACAAGCTTCATAGGTCCTCCTCGTAATTCAGTACGTGGCCGATTTTGTTTGAGAGTGTGCCCAGGAGTTTTTTCGCTCCCACCCTTCCGTTCGGTCTAGCCGGCCGCTTTCATTCCCCCAACCCGGCTGCCGTTAGACACGCCGGGTTACCTCTGAAATTGTGATAGCCAATATCACATTTAATCGACTAACGTCAAGACGAAAGCACATGCGTTCTGCGGGGTGTCCGCGGGGCTATTTTATGCGGAAGGCTTTACTGAGGAGTCAGCACGATCCGGCCGGAAATATTCCCGCGACGCAATTGCTCCAGAACTTCGTTGGCTGCGGCGAGCGGCCGTGCTGCGACTTGGCATCGAACTTTTCCGGTTGCCGCCATGGCGAGTATCTCCGATAAGTCCTCGCGGGTGCCGACTGCCGAAGCCTGCATGCGGATTTCCCGGGCGGCCATCAAAATCGGTGGAAAGCAGATGTTCTCGGCCGGCAGACCCACCACCAAAAGAGTTCCGCTCGGCCGCACGCTATAAAACGCCGCATCGTAGGCTGCCTTTGCTGCCGACGTAACAAGAGCCGCGTGGACGCCGCCCATCTCCCGAAATCCCTTGGCCACGTCGGTCGAAGCCGCATGAAACGCGTGCGCAGCGCCAAGTGACCTGGCAAGGGCAAGCTTTTCTTCGGAAATATCGACTGCGGTGATCTCCGCGCCCATCGCGCGCCCGATCTGCACGGCGAGGTGTCCCAGCCCGCCGATGCCAAAGATCGCCAGCCGCTGGCCGCGCGAAATCTTGGCCTGCTTGAGCGCTCGGTATACCGTGACGCCTGCACAGAAAAGGGGGGCAGCTTCCATCGAGGAAATACGGTCGGGAATCTTCAGTGCGTGGCTCGCCGGGGCTTTCACGAATTCCGCATACCCACCGTCCACTGTGACGCCTGTGATCTTCTGCCGGGCGCAAAGGTTTTCGTTTCCTTCGCGGCAGAACTCGCACTCGCCACAACTCCAATGAAGCCATGGGACGCCGACCCGGTCGTCTATATGAACGCCGCGAACACCCTCCCCCATTTCGGCCACGCGCCCGACGATTTCGTGACCGAGAATCAGCGGCTTCTTGACGATTTTCGCCAATTGCGGCCAATCGCCATCGGCCACATGCAAATCGGAATGGCATACGCCGCAGGCCTCAACCCGGATCAGGACTTCGTGGGATTCCAGTTTGGGCCGATCGACATCTTCGATCGCAAGCGGCTTCTTGAAATCACGCAGGACGGCTGCTTTCATTCGCGCACGGCTCGGGAAATCTCAGCGCCACCGGCTCGATTGCCGGTGGAATTGACGGCTCACGCCTGCACGCCGCGCAGGAAAAATTCGACGGCGCTGAGCACGCGCTCGCTCAAATCGTGCGGCCCTTCGAGATCAACCGCCCAACGGCGAACGATTGTCGTGTAAAGCCCTTCCATAAACTCGGCGAGGTGAGCAACCGGAAAGGCGCGCGTGATTTCTCCCCGCTTCTGCCCTTCGGCAAGAATCTCCCGCAGCAAGCTCACCGCGATTTCTTCAGGCTGGCGCATCTCCGGCGAACGCACGGGATCCATCGCGTCTGACAGCACCACGGCGCGCCACAGCGGCCGGTCCGACTCCACTTCCTGGGCCATTCCCTGATACATCCGGCGAAGACGCTCAGCAGTCGATGTGCGGTTCGAAAGCTCGGTCTCGAGGCGCTCCTTGATGCAGGCAAACCCGCGCCTGCCTACCTCGCGCAGAACCGCATCCTTGCTCGGGAAATACCGGAAAAAGGTCGGCTGGCTGATTTCCAGAATTTGGACGATGTCATCTACCCGCGTGTTTTCGTAGCCGCGCTTGCGAAACAGGCGAATCGAAGTGTCGATGATTTGGCCTCGCAGGCGCACTTTCTTGCGCTCGCGAAGGCCAGGTATCGCTGTGTTTCCCTGCGCTTTCCTGGATGGGCCAGGATGGTGCCGTTTCGTCGAACTCTTAGGTCTTCCCGCACTGTGTTTAGCGACGTGGGATGAACCGATTCGCGCTATCTTCATGCCAGCCATCAATCATCTTCTCCTAGGTCGTCTATGCAGATATTGAGGGAGCTACTCTAACACAGACGCACAGATATCGTGATAGTAGCTAACACTTGACAGACGCTAATGGAAGCCCTTGCGGCTCCGGATGTCCGCAGAATGCCTTCGCAGGCTGACTTGCCGTGAGGGGCAATCAAGAAACATGTCGTTTTGAGCGGAGTCGAAGGCGCGACGGCATAACCTAATCGATCGGTCATCCCCTCAGCGGCGACCTCGAACCTCCAACCTGCCGATTAAGGGTTCTCTTTGGGAGTCTTGGATGAGGTGATGCGTCTTAGTAGCGTCGAAGAGGGAAGGCTCCGAGAATAGCGGCGACCACGGTCAGGCCGAGATGCCAACCGAGGGATATCGTGGGCGCTAGATGCGGAAGCACGATCCACATGAGCGTACCGAATATCACACCTGCGGTTAGTCGGCGGGCATTAGAACCCATCGGTGAACGCCTTGGCGATCTCGCGGTCGGCTTTGGCGTCGGTGAGGTTGAGATAGACGCCCGCGCACGCCAGCGACTTGTGGCCTAGTGCCTTCTGGATGTCTGGCAGCGGCGGTTTCATCAGCTAACTGGACTTAAAGAAGTTGGTGAGCCGCGGAGGACTCGAACCTCCAACCCGCTGATTAAGAGTGGCTCTATTGGCATCACCTGCACGTATTTGATTTCCCGCGACTTGCTCCCTACCCGCTTCGATTCACAAAACTTAGCCGGTTGCCGTTCCATGCGCCGACTTGCAGCAAGTTGACGCAAGATGCTTTCGGAGTCCACACAAAAGTCCCCACATTCGAAACTCACTGTACAGCCTCGACGGTAGCCGCGTTCCGGGCTTCCGCTTCTGCGATCTCGCGCTCGGCCCGATGCCGCTCGATTCGCGTCTGCGCGTCCGCCAGATGGCGCTTCGAGAGATGGACGTATCGAGCCGTCGTTTTCAAGTCCGCGTGGCCCATGAGCCGCTGTAGCGTGAGCACGTCCATTCCCGCCTCTGCCGCGCGCGTCCCGTACGTGTGCCGCAGATCGTAGATTCGAAACGATGGCGCGATTTTACTGTCACGCAAAGCTCGCAGGTGAGCAGGCTCTAGTTCGTTCATCGGTTGCGCCCAGTCATAGCAGAGGCCGCGCGGCATCCCCGCCAACGTCTCGTTGCCGATCCGCAGCGGGAAAAGATGATCGCCCTTCGCGGCCGTAAGGCGCCGCTTCAAAACTTCGCGCGCGCGTTTCGTGATAGAAACATCACGCACAGCGTTCGGAGTCTTGCCAGCGGGAATGTGAACGAAAGCGGCCGGGGCCGCCTCTAGGTGAACGTCGTGGCGCCGGATGGCAAACACTTCACCAGGGCGCAAACCGAGTTCCAGCATGACGGTCGCAACGTCGCGCAACGGCTGGCCCGCAGCCGCCAGGTATTTCCGCTCTTCGTCGAACGTGAGAACGCGCTCGCGTCGATGCTCCTCGAGAAATTCCACCTTGTGCGCGACGAATGGGGTCGTCGCGATCACGTCTTTTTTTACTGCGAACAAAAGAATCCGGCGAAGGCAAGCGAGATCGCGATTCACTGTCGATGGTGAGAGCTTTTGCTCCAATCGCGATTGTTTGAATCGCTCGATTCCGTCGGCGGTGATTTCATCTAAGCGCAGCGAGCCGAAACGCGGTTTGAGGCTCTTGAGCGAAACGCCATAGCCACGAGTCGTGTTCGGGCGCATCTCGTTTTTTGTGCGTTCGAGGAATTGCTCGGCGAATGCTTTGAACAGGGGCGGCGGTTCGGGGTCGAGGATTCCAGCCCGAAACTTCGCGAGTTTCTCCCTAAGATTGTTCTCGTAGCGGCCGGCCGCGATTTTGTTCGTCAGTTTCGTCGTGCCGCGGCATCGGCGCCCCTTGAAAATGAAATCGTAAACGTAGTAGGGCGATCCCTTGCGTTTGAAGACGCTCACGGCTTCCTCGATTTCTTCCGCCATCTGGCGTGCGCCGCCTTCCGGCCAATCTGCGATTGTTTCGCTTTCGAGAGCCGCTTCGCACGCGCTAACCCGCCGCGCCTGCCGAGGGCGACGGCCGCCGGTGATTTTTTTTTCATAGCGCAGAGCATACCGCTATGCATCTCCATTTGCAACCGTCTCAACGATGCGCGCGGAAACGTAGCTCTCCAGGTCCGACGCACGGTAGCGAACGAGACGGCCTTCCATCTTGATAAATGCCGGGCCACGACGCTGCGATCGCCACTGAGCGAGCGTTCCCTCGGGGATGCCGAGACACTCCGCAGCTTGCTTCGGTGTCAGCAATCGGGCTATCGGTCCTGTATGTTGTGCAGACGCCATCACGAGTTTTGTCGCGCCTGTCATTTGTGCTCGGGCTTTTGCAGTCTCTCTAGGATGGATGCGTCTCCGACTGGCGCACCCCGAGATGGAATATCTGAATCGCCAGCGTGCTCGCTGCCAGGCTTTCGAGCGCCGCAAGACGCTTCGAATACGGATTCTCTCGACGGATCGCTCCACGCCGCTCCGTGAATCCATAGCGGCGAGTTTTTCTCCCTATCGGTCATATTGATCTAGTTTCGCAATGCGTCATTCGCTAGGTTGAGCCGGGCGGACAACACAAACCATTCTTGGCGCGTGAAAAAGACGTGAGGCGTAAGCGTCCCAATCTTTTCTAGGATCGCAGGGCGCTCAGTTTCGGTACACCGTTCTAGCCTGTCCATCAAGTCGCGGAATAATTGCTCATTCATTCGGCGCATCCCTGCCCGGCCTCGCAGATCCCCGGCTGTAGCTCTAGGCCATGCTCGATTGCCCACTGTCGCGCGCGCTCTTTTTGCTCGCGCCATCTTGCCGATAATTCTTCGTCGCTCGGCTCTTGAGTCTTGGGCTTCTCGGAAACACGTAGCAGCACGGCTCGCACTTCCTCACGCTGGGGCGGATCGGCGGTTGTGTCTGATGCGGGAGCGATTCTCTTGCGCTCGGGCGCCGGCCCGGCCGCGAGTTGGTGCAAGACGCGTTTCGCCTCGCCCGCTCCTAACAGGTGCTCGACTTTTCCGGTTTCGTGAGTGAGCGTATAGTCCGCGATGAATCTCTTGCGCGCCCACTGCAAATCTCCCCGCCCGCAGTTGAACAGGTGCGAGAGTCCGCCTGCGGCCTTGAGCGCGTGCCAGCAAGCGGGCGAGAGGCTAGGCGCGTTCTGATACAGGCCGATGTCCGGATGCCAGCATTGCGAAGCCACGCGGAGCGCGTTCTCCCATTCTTGAGCGGCTTCCAACTCAAGCCCTTTCGCATCGGCACTGTCGAGCTGTGCGCGGACGTCGCCGGGGAGCGGCAGTTTCGGGAAGCGCCAGGTTTTCATCAGGCGATCACAAGCCGCGTCGAGCCGATCAGGCGCGATGTCCTGTAGGGCGTTACTCCAAATGTCGAATAACACAGGAGTCGCCTCTTGCCCGGTGAGAGCCGCAAACTTGACGAGCCATTGCCGCGCAATCTCAGTGGACGACGGGCGGCTTGAGCCTTCCGTTTGCGTCGAGGCCGGAAGCCGCAATACTCCGGGCGAGCGCGTCTGTTGCATTGGGTTTCCCTTTCCCGCCGTCGTATTTGCCTTCCAAAACCTTGACGGCGTTCTCGTCGTTCTCAATCAGCCAATCGAAACTAACCCTCCAGGTCCCGCCAGCATCCCCACGACAAAAGGGCGTCTGGGTAGCTTTTAGAAGGGCATCCCTAAACGTCTTTGGGAAATTTGGATCGGACTTTGCGCGAGAGAGAATCTTTCTTCGTCGCGCCGTCGTGAGCGTTAGGGCCTTGGGAAGCGCTCCACGATTTTCATTCCAGAAGGAGAAGAGGTCTTCACACACACCAGGAGCC
>JBKQNJ010000114.1:0-22615 GCA_052146315.1 Candidatus Acidiferrales bacterium
GCGCGAAGAGCCGGAAACGGTGCGCGAACTGCTCGCGCGTATCGCAACTGCAACGGTCAGCTACCTGAAAGCGCAGATCGCGACGGGCGCGGCGGTGGTCCAGCTGTTCGACACATGGGCTACGGAATTAACCGCGGAGGAATACGGGGCATTCGAGCTGTCGGCCACGCAGAGTATTTTCGAGGCGCTCGGCGCGGAGGACGTGCCAAAGATCATTTTCGCGAAAGGCTCGGCGCGGCATCTGGAGAATCTGGCGCAAACGGGCGCGGACGTGTTAAGTGTCGATTGGCACACGGATTTGGCCGAAGCGCGCCGAAGGCTGGGCCGGCGCGTAGCGCTGCAAGGCAACGTCGATCCGTCGATTCTGCTTGGTGACGAAGCGGGCGTGCGCCGCGCGGTCCGCGAAGCGATCGAGAAAACGGGCGGCGCCGGCCACATCCTGAACCTCGGCCACGGCATTTTGCCGACAACGCCAATCGCGAACGCAAGAGCGTTCGTAGAAGCAGGCCAAACAGCGTTGGTTAAGGTTTAGACGTAGCGCCGGCTTGCCCTGACGAAGGAAGGGGTCCTTTTTACCCTGAGCGGAGTTGAAGGGTAGCCCGGCAGTCTTGATTTTTGCATCATGGCAAACACAACCACAAAACCCGGCGCAACCCTCGAGATCGGCCAAATCTCCGACGCGATCCTCGAAAAATACAATCGCCCCGGCCCGCGCTATACCAGCTACCCAACCGCGCCGGTCTGGAAAGACGATTTCGGCCCGAACGACCTCGAAGAATTCTGCGCCCGCGCCGACGAAGCTTCCACCCCGCTCTCGCTCTACATGCACCTTCCGTTCTGCGAGAGCCTGTGCCTCTTCTGCGCGTGCAACGTCTCAATTCAAAAGGACAAGTCCGTCGCAATCCCCTACCTCGCCTCCCTGAAGCGCGAAATCGATCACGTGGCGCGCATGGTCTCGCGCAAGCGCCCGGTGGTCCAATTCCACTGGGGCGGCGGCACGCCGACGTACCTCTCTCCCGCGCAGCTCGAAAACCTCTTCGGCTACGCGCGCGAGCGCTTTTCATTCGGCCCGGATGCCGAGATCGGCATCGAGATCGATCCGCGCGTCACCAGCCGCGCACACCTCGAAACGCTGCGGCGCATGGGCTTCAACCGCCTCAGCATGGGCATCCAGGATTTCGAACCCAAGGTGCAGGAAACGATCCATCGCGTCCAGCCGTATGAAATGACGCGCGACCTGATCGCGGCGGCGCGTGAGCTGGGATTCGAAAGCCTCAACGTCGACCTGATCTACGGCCTGCCCTATCAGACGGCTGAAACCTTCCAGGCGACGATCCAGCAAGTCCTCACCCTCGCGCCCGACCGCGTCGCGATGTTCAGCTATGCGCACGTGCCGTGGCTCAAGAAGCAGCAGGGCTCATTTGCGACGCATCTACCGGAGGGCGCGGAAAAATTCCGCATCTTCCGAGCTGGTCTCGAAGGATTTCTGCGGGGAGGTTACGTCTACATCGGCATGGACCATTTCGCGCGCCCCGGCGACGAGCTCGCCACCGCGCAGCAAAATCGCACGCTGCATCGCAATTTTCAGGGCTACACGACGAAAGCCGGCGCCGACCTCTACGGCATGGGCGTCAGCGCGATCAGCTCGATCGGCACCGCCTACGCGCAAAATCGCCGCGAAATTCCCGCGTATCAATCGACGGTCGCCGAGCGCGGCCTCGCCACGATGCGCGGCTACCGCCTCTCAGCCGACGACCGCGTCCGCCGCGCGGTGATCGGCCGCCTGCTGTGCCACACCGTGATTCCCAAGCACGAGATCGAAACCGAGTTCGGCATCTCCTTCGACGAATATTTCCAGCCGGAAATGCAGCGCCTCGAAGAGCCGCGCGCCGAGGGCTTGGTCACGCTCGCGCCCGGCGAAATCCGCGTCACCCCGCTCGGCCGCATCTTCATCCGCAACGTCGCCATGGTCTTCGACCGCTACCTCCACGAGCAGCAAATGGATCAAAAGCCGCTCTTCTCGAAGACGCTCTGAAGCCGAGAACGATCGGCGCACGGGGCAACACGTCAATCAGGCTCAGGCTTTCTTAAGCACGCGAGTGATTGCGACTAGAATCACCGCGCCAAGAAATGCCACGATGATAGAGCCGATCATGCCGCGCCCCTGCCAGATGCCCAACATCCCGAAGATCCAGCCTCCCAAGACGCCGCCAAGAATCCCGAGAATGATATCTACCAGGACCCCGTAGCCGCCGCCCTTCATCACTTGACCTGCGAGCCAACCTGCGATCAGGCCAACCACAATCCAAGCGAGGAATCCCATGCCAACCCTCCTTGCCGACGTTTGACGCCGGAATTTCCGTTCGGGGCCTTAGTCGGGCGCGACTGTACACCCGTCCAAACCAATCCGCAACGCGTCACCCTTGTATTGCATATCTGCCATGTATGTAATACACTGAATTTATGAAGACCCTCACCGTACGACTGCCCGAGCCGCTCGTGGCGGATATCGAGGCGGAATCGCGCGGGCGCAAAATTTCGAAATCCGATGTGGTTCGCGAACGCCTTGAGCGCGGTCCACGTCAGCGGCGCCGAGCTGCATCGCTCGCTGCCATCGCCGATCTCATCGGATCGGTCGATGGCTTGCCGGCCGACCTAGCCGCTCGCAAGAAGCACCATCTGCGCGCCACAGGTTATGGCCAGAAACGTTCTCGTTGACGCTGGCTTCGTGGTGGCGCTGCTCAGTAGCCGCGACGCTCACCACGAATGGGCCGTCGCTCAGGCCACCGAATTTCCGCCCCCGTGGCCCACGTGCGAAGCCGCTCTGTCCGAGGCTTTTCACCTTCTGGGAGGCCGCGGTACCCCAAACCTCGGCGCGTTGCTTCGCCGCCACGCTCTGCTGGTTTCCTTCGCGTTTGCCGACAACGTGGAACCAATCGTGAAACTACTCGAGAAGTATTCCGACGTTCCGATGAGCTTCGCCGACGCCTGTCTAGTTCGCATGACCGAAACGCTTGCCGATCCCGTCGTACTGACGACGGACCGCGATTTCCGCATTTACCGTCGCCACAGCCGCCAGATGGTTCCGTGCATCACGCCCGAATGATCGCACGCACGCTAAACAACCGTGTTCGTCGTTAGCGCGCCCGCACCCGCCACGGCACCATGCGCCCCAGCATCCCGTCTCGCACGATCAGCGTGTGAAACAGAATCGCGCCAAAGTGCGCGATGAATGTGAGGAAGAAGAGGTACGCCAAGATCGTATGCGTCTCCCGCAAGAAGGCGTACAACATCACGCTGTGCGGAAGGATCGGAAAAAGATGCAGCGACCCGAAGAGGACGATCGGATAGCGCGCTGCGGACAACATGCCCCAGCCCACCAGGGGCTGCACAAACAGCAGCGTGTATAGCAACATTTCCGACGCATGCGCGGCCAGGCGCTCTTGCGGCGACATTGTCGGAGGAAAAGCGGGCAGCGTGCTCGAGAGCCGTGTCACGAGGCGAATCACGACCAGGATCAGAATCCCAATCCCCAACGGGCGATGAATCGATACCAGAAGGTGATAGTCGCCGAGCGATGCGACCATCGCGACGCCGATGCCGAGCATGGTCAGCACCATCGCAGCCATCAACCAGTGCAGCAACCGCATGAGACCCGTAAATTGCGTCCGTTCCGTCGTCGTCTTTATGCTCATTTCTGCACCTCCGCAGGCGTGATCGCGCTCGGCTCTTTCTTCTCGCCCGCCCGCCTCGTAAACGACTGCGAATAGATAGCCGACCGCGCGCTCAGCAAGGGATCGTCCGACGGCGCGATGCCGTCCGGCAAAACCAGCGGATCGAAATTGATGTCGCGCGCGGGACTCGTCTCTTCGCTTTCCACGGAATCCAGAGTCAGGGTTCCCACGTCGACCGTCTCGCGCCCTTCCGGCCATGGGATCGTGGCGTCGTTGGTCGGATCGCCGGGCTGCCCCACCGTCAGGATCAAGTGCCATTGCAACGGATGCTGCAGGATGCTCGCAATCAGCCCGTCAAAAAGGAAGTTCTTGTCCTGGCTTGCTCCGGTCGCACTCGCAGCTTCAAACGGCTGCACGGGCACCAGCGTCCAGCGCACGGGAATCGTCGTGCCGTCCGCGTTGGTGAAACGGAAAGCATTGAGCCCGTAGAAAGTGCTGTTGGCGAAACCGGACGACGGTGCATGGCTCATGATGATTCCGAGCGCACGCGCCGTTTCCGGATGGCTCGCGAGGAACGCCGCCCCTTTCGCCGGATCGGGCTGATGCGTCTTCGGGTCAGGCTCGGACGCAACCAGGTTGTCGTAAAAGGCTTGCGGATTCTTGAACGGGAACACCGGAAAATTGATCATCGCCGTCCGCCACTCTTCGCCATCGGCGAGAGAAAACTGAAGCCCCAGGCCACGGACGTCGCTCAGTGCGTCGCCGGCATAGGGATCGCCGCCTCCTATGGAAAAGCGGCCGATCACCGGCACGCGGCCGCTCCGGAAGACGGCGGCCTTCGAGAGGCGCGTCCCCTGGCCATTGCTATCGAAGAATCCCCGGACGCAAACGCCCTTCGCGTGATTCCGGCGGAAACCCGAGTACGTGCCATCTACCCGCTGAAACTCGTCGACGAACCGCGCAGGCGTCAGCTCGTGCGGACTGAACCACCCGCCTAGATAGAGAAACGCTCCGACGACACCTAGAAGGAGAACGCCAATGCCCGCCAATCGGGCGAGCATGCTTCCTCCGTGCATGGCTTTGGGATCCTGGTTGGCCGCTAACTCTGCCATTGCGCCCTCCTTCCTTTCGTCCTCGGATACGGCTTCGATGCAAGAGTATACGCAAAAGGTGCTGTTTTTCCGCGCGTGCCACGCCGTCGGCGGCTGCCGAAGTCGGCGGCCATTGCGGCTGCCCCCATCGCTGCGAACAACGAGACAGACTTTTCGGTCGCTTTGATACAGAATCTCTCGCGTGAGCAATTCCACGAACAGCGTAACCGTGATCGGGGGCGGCGTCTCCGGGCTGGCCTGCGCTGTATTGATTATGATGGCTCTGGCAATCCCGAAAGCGGCCTTTGCGCAAACCGACGAGATCCAGGTCTACGACGCCGCGATCGAAGAGCCGGGTGTATTCAATCTGATGGTCCACACCAACTTTACGCCCATCGGCCGGACGACTCCGGTATTCCCCGGCGCCATCATTCCAAATGATTCGGTCAACGGCGCCGCGGAATGGGCTTACGGCGTAACGCCCTGGTTCGAGCAGGGCCTCTATCTTCCCGTGTTCAGCTTTTATTCACAGGGGCGCGGCGCGACGATCAACGGCTTCAAAATTCGTGAACTATTCGTCCGGCCTCACGCTCGCGACCACACGTTTTTCTACGGCGTCAATTTCGAGTTCAGCGTGAATGCCCTCTATTGGGAGTCCAAACGTATTACCTCCGAGATCAGGCCCATCGTGGGGCTCCATTTGCATCAAGTCGACCTGATTTACAATCCGATTGTCGACACGGACTACACGGGCGGTTTCGGCAACCTCGAGTTCGTTCCCGCGGGTCGAGTCGCTTATAACGTCGACGACAACTGGGCCATCGCCGCCGAGGAGTATGACGATTTCGGTCCGCTCCGGAACTTCCTTCCTCTGCATGACCAGTTTCATGAGATCTGGGCTGTCATGGATCACAACAGCAAGTTCGTGAATATCGAAACCGGTGTCGGAGTCGGCCTGACCTCCGGCGCCGACAAATTGACGTTCAAGCTCATGCTGTCGCGGGACCTCAACCCTCGACATTGAACCGAGAACGAGGAATCCCTGCCGGTCGGGCGAATCGTCGGCTCCTCGGAAACTGACCCAATCTTGTGAACAACGTCACAGACTTTTTAGCCGCTTTGGTGGACAATCTCTCGCGTGAGTAATTCCACAAATACCGTAGTCGTGATCGGGGGCGGCGTCTCGGGCCTAGCCTGCGCCTGCCGGCTGAAGAAACTATGCTTGCCGGTCACGCTGCTCGAAGCCGCGCCGCGCGTGGGCGGGCTGGTCGAGAGCGTCGAGCGAGACGGCTTCCTCTTCGAGAGCGGGCCGCAAAGCTTTCAGGGGACGGAAACGCTGCTCGGTCTGTTCCACGACCTCGGAATCGAAGACGAGCTGTGCAAGGCCGATCCCGGCGCGCCGCGCTACGTCCTGCGGCAGGGGAAGCTGCGCAAAATCCCCATGTCGCCGCAGGCGATGCTCACCACTTCCCTGCTCAGCTACGGAACGCGCTGGAAGGTCGTGTCCGAGCCGTTCAAGCGCACGCGGCCGCCCAATGATGAAGAATCGGTGGCCGATTTTGTGCGGCGAAAATTCGGCCACGAGATTCTCGAATACCTCGTCTCGCCATTTGTTTCGGGCGTCTACGCCGGCGACCCGGAAAGGCTGAGCCTGCGCGCGGCCTTTCCCTCGCTCGAAGAGTGGGAGCGCGAATATGGCAGTATCCTGCGGGGCGCGATCAAATCGCGGTCGTCGGCATCGAGTGGCTCAACCACCGCGCGCAAAGGCCCGCCGCCGCTGTGCTCGTTCCGCCGCGGCCTCAGCACGCTGATGCAGGCGCTAGGCGCGAGCCTTGGCGATGAAGCGCAGACGCATGCGTGCGCCAGCGCGATGAGCCGGTCCGGCAATCTCGGCGATGCGGGATACGAAATCCGTGTGACGCGCGGCGGACGCGAGGAAACGATTGTCGCGCAGGCCGTGGTGCTGGCAACGCCGGCGTACGCCGCGTCGCACCTGGTCGGTTCCGTGGCGCCATCCCTGGCCAGCATTCTTTCCGGGATCGCCTACGCATCGCTCGCCGTGGTCGGCACGGGCTATCACAAGAAGCAGGCCGGCGCGCCGCTCGATGGCTTCGGCGTCCTGATCCCGCGCAGCGAGAAGCATCGGACGCTCGGCATCGTGTGGAATTCGTCGCTTTTCCCGGGGCGCGCGCCCGAGGGACAAATGGCCGTCACCAGCTTCGTCGGCGGCGCCACCGATCCGGGAATCGTCGCGAAGACCGACGAGGAAATCGTGGCGATCGTCCAGGACGACCACGCGAAGATTCTGGGCATCACGGGTTCGCCGGTCACCGCAGCCGTATGGAAGCACGAGAAGGCTCTCCCGCAGTACAACCTCGGCCACGGCCACGCCGTCGAGGCGATCCGCGAAGCCGAGCGCACAGTCCCCGGCCTCTATTTCGCCGGCAACTACCTCGAAGGCCCCTCGATCGGCAAGTGCGTCGAAGAAGCCTTCCAAACCGCCGACGCCATCCGCGATTATTTCGCCCCCATTGAACGTGGCGCGTGAAAGCACCTCTTCCCAATAAGCGGACTTCTGGCTCGGAATAACTTCCGGCTAGCCTGTCGTCCGACACGTCTATTTGTGGCGGACCATTTGGGAGTTGGCATGCCGACCGGGAAAGATCTTGAGGTTAGCCGAGGGCTATTCGGCATTTCGGGGTATACGATTGCAAAGGCATGCCTTGGACGATTGACGAGATCGAGAGGGATTGGTTGGGCGGTGAACACGTTCAGTTGCCTCCTGATGACGTAGTACGCGCGTTCGCCTTTGCCGAGCAGTCTCGTGGCCGCGAGTGGGTCCTCAGCACCACAAGTATTCCGGGAGGTGGTCGACAATGGGGATTCGCTTCGTTCCTTCGCGTCTACGCGTTTGGCAAACGCATACAAGCGGTAACTGGAGCACCCGGCGCGGATGCGCTGTTAGGAAGGTTGCTGCAAAATGATGCTGCAGCTGAAAGCGAGCTGACTGCTATTTACCTACTCCGCTCGCGACGCTCGGACACAGTAGTCGAGATCGGACCAGAAATCGCGGTCGGCGACCGTCACCGTCGTCCCGACTTCCGGATTCGGAATACTGTGGGACCCTGGACCTACGTCGAGGCGACCCAGCTGAACCGATCTGTGGCCAGCGCGCGAACGCAAGACGTCCTTCGCCGAATCGCAGGTCATGTGATTTCCATCCCCCAGCCCTTCCTTCTGGAGGTTGTGTTTTGGCGAGACCCGACGGAGGGCGAAGAGGATGAGTTGGTCCGCCGAGCATTCGAGGCTTGCCAGGCGGCTGATGGCTACAGACAGGACATCGGCGATCTTGCATCGCTAATGGTCAAGTCCGGCGACCCGGCAGTAATCATTCCTTCGATTCTTCCGAAGGACGATGGAACCCGAATGTCGTTTGCGCAGTCCATCGTCGGACCGGACCAACCTAACCGGCAGATCGTGGTGCGAGCACCATTCGCCGACCAGAGAGCGGAGGATATTCTCACCGCAGAGGCCAGACAGCTCCCAAGGGATGAGTCTGGTCTCGTGATGGTTGATGTGTCCAGGCAGCCAACCGCTTTCGAGTCATGGGCGGAACTGGTACCCCGCCGTTTCACACCAGTGCAGCATACCCGCGTTGGCGGCGTCCTTCTGTTCATGACTGCAACGACGGTTACGCAACAAGGATTGACGTGGCTACCCTACATGAAACTGATTCCGAACCCGCACGCACGGATATCTCTTCCAGCTTGGATCGCCGAGGTCGTACAAGAAATAAGAGCCGATAGTCGGCGGTTGACGGGACGTCCCGACTGAATTGGCCGAATCACCAGGAGTCCCGCTTATCCATCGAGGCGTAATAGCGTGATGCTCCCGCTGCCAACGCATTCCGGACGGATGGTCGGCAATCAGGACACAATCCGAGTAAGCACGTAGGCGCTGCCGAACTGCCGATCCTTCGGCTGATCCGCTCAGCTCTTGCCTTTGCCGTCCATCCATCCGCCACGAGCCCAGCATCGCTCTTGGATCGCGTAGCCGCCCTCGCTATAATACGCGGCGTTGATCCCATGGCCACCGCACAGAAATCGCGGCGCGAAATCCTGGAGCAATTCGTCGCCGACAAGCCGGGCGACGCCTTTGCGCGCTATGGCCTCGCGCTCGAGTGCGTGAAGCTGGGGGACGACACGGCTGCCACTGGCCACTTCCACAAACTCCTCGAAATTCATCCCGAGTACGTCGCGGGATACTTCCAGTTCGGCCAGCATCTGGCGCGTCTCGGGCAGGTCGATGAGGCGCGCAAACTTCTTTCCAACGGCATCGTCGTCGCGCAAAAAACAGGCGACGCGCACGCGCGGGACGAAATGCAAGCGGCCCTCGCGATGCTGCGTTAAGCCTCCCGGCGCCCGCGGGCGACGCACATGCTGAGACCGACACGCATTCCACTGTTCCCGCTCGACGTGGTCCTGCTGCCCGCGATGGCGCTCCCCTTGCATATCTTCGAGCCGCGATACCGCGTGATGATCGCGCGCTGCCTTGACGAAAAGCTCGAATTCGGCATGATCCTCGCCGCGAACAACAACATCGCCACTATGGGATGCACCGCCGAGATCGTCCGCAAAATCCGCGACTACCCGGACGGCCGCCTCGACATCGCGACCGAAGGCCGCGCCGTTTTTCGCCTGACGGAGCTTCTCGACGAGAAGGAGTACTACGAGGGCGTGGTAGAATATGTGACGGACGAGCCTTCGGACCTCGACGCGGGTAAGCGGGCCAGGCTCGTCACGGCATTCGAACAGGCCCACGAGTTCCTCTTCGGCCAGCCGTGGATGCAAGGACCAGGCGAGGACGAAGCCACGCTCGCCTACCGGATGGCGGCGCTGCTGCCGGTCGAACTCGAGAAACGGCAGGCGCTCCTCGAGTCCAGATCCGAGTCTCACCGCAGGGATCTGGTGCAAGACTGGATCAACGCGCTGCTTCCGAAGCTCTCCGAGCGGGAGCAGGCCCGCAAACGGGCCGGCGGCAACGGCCATGCCCTGAATTAGGCGACAATTCCCTGCCCGGCGAGCCGCTCCACTGCATCAATCCAGTTGCTCGGGGCACAACTGCGCAGAAGCCGCCAAAATTGGCTTTTCGTGGCCATTTCGCGTCCTTTAACCTCCCGAAGAGAGCATGCTTCTTGCCCCCGGCGGAGCAGGTTTTGCGGGCTTCGCGGCGAGCATTCGTCGCGGCGAGCAGCAACTTACGACTCGGCTCGCGCATCTCCTCTAGTGTCCACAGGAAAATGAACGCGGGATGAAAAAGCGCCTTCTAAGCTGATTTCAAGAGAGTATCCGTGCGCGTGGCGTTACTCTATAATGGCGGCAAGGTGCGCGACCGGACGTGCGCCGTGTCTTCTCAAGGAATCGGTGACCCGATGAGTCCACAACCCAAAACTTTGGGCGAGCTTCGCAAGAGTCCCTGGTCGGAAGATTGCTATGCGCACCGCACCGTGCGGCAAGAGTTGCGCGAAAATCTTCTGCGGAAAATGGAAAAGAACGAAACGCTTTTCCCGGGCGTGCACGGCTACGACGACACGGTCATCCCGCAGATCACCAACGCGCTGCTTTCGCGCCATCACTTCATTTTGCTCGGCCTGCGCGGACAAGCCAAATCGCGCATCCTGCGCGGGCTCGTGGGGTTTCTCGATGCGCAGGTGCCTGTCCTCGCAGGCTGCGAGATCAACGACAATCCTTATACTCCGCTGTGCCGCGCGTGCCGCGAGCGCATCGCCGCCGAAGGCGACGCGACGCCGATTGCGTGGCTGAGCCGCGAGCAGCGCTACGTCGAAAAGCTCGCCACGCCCGACGTAACGATCGCCGATATGATCGGCGACATCGATCCGATCAAGGCGGCGCGCAGCGGGCGAAATATTTCGGACGAGCTGACGATTCACTACGGTTTGCTGCCACGCGCGAATCGCGGAATCTTCGCGATCAATGAATTGCCGGACCTCGCGGGGAAAATTCAGGTCGGCCTGTTCAACATCATGCAAGAAGGCGACATCCAGATTAAGGGCTACCCGGTTCGCATGGCGCTCGACGTCCTGCTGGTCTTCACAGCGAATCCCGAAGATTACACGGCGCGCGGCAAGATCATTACGCCGCTCAAGGATCGCATCGGATCCGAAATCCGCACGCACTATCCCGCGACGCTGAGCGAAGGCATGTCGATCACGCAGCAGGAAGCGTGGACGGCGCGCGACGGCAAGCGCCGCGTCGAGATTCCGGAATACATTCGCGAGATCGTCGAGGAGGTGGCGTTTCAGGCGCGCGAGGACAAACGCGTCGACCGGCGCTCGGGCGTGAGCCAGCGGCTGCCGATCAGCACGATTGAAAACGTGCTGAGCAGCGCGGAGCAGCGCGCTGTACGCAGCAAGGATTCCACGGTGGTCGCGCGCGTCGCCGATGTCTACGCAGCGATTCCGTCGATGACCGGCAAATTCGAGCTCGAGTACGAAGGCGAGATGCGCGGCGCGGACAACATTGCACGCGAGTTGATTCGCGCGGCGGTGGGCAAAACGTTCACGAAGTATTTTACGAACGTCAATTTTCAGCCGGTCGTACAGTGGTTCGAGATCGGCGGCGAACTGAAAGTGCCCGCGAACGCATCGAGCGCCGAGCTGCTCGGCCAGCTCAAGAAGATTCAAGGGCTTTTCGAGCACCTGGAAACGCTCGGCGTGAAAGAAAAGGACGACGCTGCGATTCAGGCCAGCGCGGCCGAGTTCATTCTCGAGGGCCTCTGGGCGCACAAGCGAATCAGCCGCAGCGAAGAGCGCGGATTCTTCGCGGAGGTCCGGAAGACGCCCGAGCCTCGCGATCCGCGCGAGCCCGCGCAAGGCGGCGGACGCATGCCGCGCCGGCAGTTCAACTAGCGTCGCGAGCCCTTGCAGAAAAGGGCCGTAGGGGCGGGTTTCAAACCCGCCCCTACCTCGGCGGACACGGGAAAGGCTTTATGAAATACATCAAGTATTCCCGATACGCACCGGATGCAGCCGACGACGTCGACCTGCAAGAGCTGATGAACCGCCTCTCGGATTTCTTTCTGCAGAGCGGCTTCGAATCTCCGTACGGAATCTACGAAATGGACATGGAGAAGTCGCGCGAGCAGCACATGGAACAGCTGCGCCAGGCGATCCTGCGCGCGCTCGAAGAGGGCGACCTCGTCCCGCAGGAGCTGATGGACAAGCTGCGCGAAAATCCCGACCTCTCCCAAAATCAGCAGCTGCGCGACCTGATCGACCAGATCATCCAGCGCATGGAAGAGGAAGGCTACATCACGCAGCAGCAATCGGCGCGCGTCACTCCGCCGCCATCGCAAACGCCGGGCGGGCAAATCGGGCAGGACCAGCCCAACGTCGAGGCGCGCTTTGAAATCACGGACAAGGCGCTCGATTTTCTCGGATTCAAGACGCTGAAGGATCTGCTCGCGTCGCTCGGCAAGAGCAGCTTCGGCCGCCACGATACGCGCGATCTCGCCACTGGCGTCGAATCGGGCGGCTCGTCGAAGGCCTACGAATTCGGCGACACGCTGAATATGGATATCAGCGGCACTCTCTTCAACGCCGTGCAGCGGCAAGGCGCGGGACTGCCGATCGAGCTCGATTATCCCGACCTGATGGTCCACCAGTGCGAGTATCAGAGTTCCTGCGCCACGGTGCTGCTGCTCGATTGCAGCCACAGCATGATTCTCTACGGTGAGGACCGCTTCACACCCGCCAAGCGCGTGGCGCTCGCGCTTTCGCATCTGATACGCACGCAGTATCCGGGCGATTCCCTGCACTGCGTCCTTTTCCACGATAGCGCCGAGGAAATTCCGCTCGGCAAGCTCGCGCGCGTGCAGGTGGGTCCCTATTACACGAATACGCGCGAAGGATTGCGCATGGCGCAGCGGATTCTCGCGCGCCAAAAAAAGGACATGCGCCAGATCGTGATGATCACCGACGGCAAGCCCTCGGCGCTCACGCTCGAAGACGGCCGCATCTACAAAAACGCATTCGGCCTCGATCCGCTCGTCGTGACGCAGACGATGGAAGAAGTGGCCAAGTGCAAGCGCGCCGGCATCCTGATCAACACGTTCATGCTCGCGAGCGACTACAGCCTCGTCCATTTCGTCCAGAAGATCACCGAGCTTTGCCGCGGCAAAGCCTACTTCACCACGCCGTACACGCTGGGGCAGTACCTGCTGATGGATTACGTCGGCCGCAAGACGCGGAACATTCACTAATCAGGTGGCAGGTGTTAGGTCGCAGGTTTTCGGTGGAAGGGCGAGGCTTCAGCCCACAAAGGTCGTCGGTGGAAGCGTGGGCCTTCAGGCCCTCGAAAAGGCTCGCCATTAAGGAGGGGCTTCAGCCCTGGGCCTTACGTGCCGCCGGCAACCGCCCGTCAATTCTCCTCGATCAATTCTGGCAGAGTCTTCTTGTGCTTCGGCGGCTTGTTCCGCTTCTCGACGATGATGCGCTCGGGAGGAGGCATGCCAATGCCGAGCCGCGCGCGGCGCCGCGCTTCCTTGGGAATTTTCAGCCGAGGCTTCTTGCGGCGGGCCATAGCGGAGACAGCATACCAGATGCGCGCGGCGCTGATTCAGCCGGGCTTGCTCGCTTCGCAAGCCGCTACCGCCCCGCTTTGGTGAGCGTGGCTCCCGTGATTTTCTTCGTCAGTTGCGCCCGATTCGGTCCCGGATAGCTGAAGAGCAAATCATAGCCGGGCGATCCGCCCGCGACGATGATATGGAAATCATCGGGGCTTTGGACCACCGGCACTCTTCCGCCGGGCTTCAGCGCATCGCGGAAAATCGGCGCGCGGTCCGACCGAATCCGGCCATCCGCAATGACGTCATGCAGGAAATCGATCAGCGGCGTGTTCGAGAATCCCGCCGTCGCTCCGGCGATCGCCTCGTATGGGACGCGCGCGCGGTCGTACAAATGTTCCTGCAAGCTCCTGCGCGTGAAGCCCGCCTTCGCGAGATCGGCGGCGCAATTCGGATGCAGCACCAGCACGTAGTTCTGCGAGTGGAACCAGCCGAAGCGCAGCGGGCTGATCGTCGCGACGACCGTGTCGATCACTCCCTGCCCTGTCCACGGAAACACCGCGCCGCCGCCGAGCACCATCGGCGCAGTGCCAGCGGTCGCGACCGTCGCCGTGCTCTCCTCGGGCTTGAAACCGAGGCTGACGTGATACGGCTCCCACGGGCTGCTCGCTTCGTTCTCCGCAAACGTGTAAAACGTGTACGCCTCGAAGCGCCCGGTCAGCGACATGTCGTTCACGGCGGGCCACGTCCATCCGAGATTCAGCAAGCACAGCCGCAGCGCGCGGCCGACGGTGCTGTTGGCGCGCCATCCGTGGCCGAGCAGGCCGATCCCGGAATTAAACTTCAATTCCCCGGCGAGCGGGCCGTTGAAAATTACGACCGGCGTAAACGCGCCCGTGGACGCTTGCATGTGCGTGAGGTCGAAGCGCTTGTCGGTAAAGCCTTCCATCGCCGCGATGATCGCGGGTAAATACTCGGGCTTCGCCCCGGCCATCACGGAATTGATGGCGATCTTTTCGATGGTGGCGATGCCGCCCTTGGGCGCGACCGGGCCCAGCACTTCGTCGCGCGAGCGCGTGGTGCCGGCAAGCATCCGCTCGACGGCCTCGGCGGTGGGAGGAACGATCGGCAGGCCGTCGGCCCACAAATTGTCGAGGAATAGCTGATTCACTCGCTCGGCGGCTTCGTTGTAGTCCCTTCCGCCGGCTTGGATTGTCGTGGTTTGCGCTTCCTTGCGCGGGGGCTCGGGCGCGGCTTCTTCGGATGTTGTCGGCCGCGTGAGATCGTCGACAATCTCTTCGAAGACGTCGTCGGCTACCGGTTGCACCTCCGCGGCGCTTGATCGCGAGCGATAATATTTTTCCGCGTTGAGCGCTACCACCCTCAGCCCCGGCATGCCGCGATCGCGCGCCGCGGAACCTGCATCGTGGATGAACTCGGTCGTCGTGATGTAGACGCCCGGCTTCCCTGCCTTCTCGATTTCAATCGTGTCGTGGGAACCCCACCACGTGCAGCTCCCTCAATCACCGGTCGCGAAGATGAATGTATCCACCTGCGCGGCCACCTCCGGGTACCAGTCTTTCGTCAACGTGATGGTTTGCGCGGCGGGCTTCGGCAGCCGCAGGATGCTCGCGCTCGGATATTTCCGCTTCAGCATGCCCTCGAGCGCGTCGAGGAAGAAATTTGCGCCGTATTTTCCGTTGTCGCACAGCCCGATTTTCTTGCCGGCAAGATCGCCCACGCGCGGGCGAATCCCCACGGTCGGCGGCGGAGGAATCTCGCCCCGCGGATTCATCACCGCGAGCTTCACGGCGGCCGTTTCGGCGCCTTCCGTACTCAGCGCGCCAATCGAAAAGACAAACTCGGATGGCAGGTTCTTTGTCTCGCTCATGGCCGCTCCTGATTCCCCTTCTCGCTGACCGGGGGCGTGACGCGGTAGCCTCGAAACATTGGCACCGAAAAACATCGCGCAATAACGATCGCCAAACCGGCCCAATCTTAGGCCGTGACGCAGATTGTTGTCAAGACAGCAATGCGAGAATTCCAAACCAGCGCGACGCTAGTTGGCAGGCGGAACTTTCAAGGGGAGCTCGGGGCCCCAACCGGAAGTAGCGCTCGTGGAGGCCATGCGCAGGACGGCGTTTACGGCATGGATTTGCCCGCCGTAGGTCTTGAACGCCTCGAAGGTGACAAGCGCCATGCCGGGGCCATACTGCTTGGTGTTTCCGAAGTTCAGATACAGCAGCACAATCCCGAGTTGCCCGTCGACTGCCGCCACGCGGGCGCGGATGCCCGGATGCTGAATGATTTTTTGCGTTTTGATGTTCTCGCAGCCGGCTCGCGCACAACCGGCTCCCGCCGTGTGGATGCCATTCTCGATGCGGTAAGCGTCCGAGGCAAACGGGGTATCCGCCTGGACGAAGCTGCCGACCTTCAGCCCCTGCGGGTATTTCATGGCAATTTTGATCGCTTCAGCGCGGGAATCGATTTCCGAGGCTGGCGGGACGAACGCCATTTGCTCGTTGCCCTTCTGATACCCGGCAGGATCGAATATCAGCGAAGATTTGTCGTTCCGAGCAACCATCGTTTCGATCTGGCTGATCTTGCCGTCGCGCTCTTTTAGCCGCAAAGCGAAGAGGACGGGTTTATCTCCATCTTCGAGCACGACGGCTTGCGTTGCGGCCGTATGTCCCGCGACGTCGAGTATGTCCAGGCGATACGCGCCGAGGCCCGAGGCGGTGCGCCAGAGCCCGTCGCCCAGTTTCATGGCGTCGCCGTTTTCCGTGAATCGGACGTTCGGTGCGACCGGCAGCGCGGCAGGGTTATGGGCGGCCATGTCCTTCAAATACTGCGTGACCAAATCGTCGAGGCAGGCGCGGTCGCAGTCTTTCGCGACGGCCGGCCGCACGGAGAGCATGAACAGCGCTGCGACGATTGCAATACCGGCAAAAAGATTCTGGGTCCGTGATCGCATCAAAGTCATGATTGCGGTTCCTCCGAGCGGAGATTCCGGGCGTGCCGGCATTCTTCGCATAGTGTGGAATTAGGTGCCCGACAAGAATTCGTCGATCCTTTTCACGGCGCACAGCAACCCGAATCAGCGGCCGTGATCCGGAAAGTGCTCCCAGCCGGTAGGCGCGTCGTAAGGCACGCCGGAATGGCCCAGCGCCTCAATTTCGTGAATGTTTCCGCCAGAAATCTTGAAAATGTGCACGGCCACATTATCAAAGGGCTTGAAGTTCATCGCCTGGGACGTAATGCCCGGAACGCCGACGATTTTTTCGGTCCTCTCGTCCATCGGATGACGGAACTGCGAAAAGCCCATCACGAGGCCCGTTTCCGGGTCGGCAATCATCACGCGGCGGGGCTCGATTCGCTTGATGTAGTCCATCACGTGGGTTTTCAACTGCGCGGCGCAGCCGAAAGAGCCTAGAACCTGGCGCGGGGTGGGATTAGCGGGCGGAGAGATGCCGGTGGTTTGGAGTCCGTTTTCGCGGCGTTCGCAATCGGCCGCGAACGGCGCGTTATTGGCATCGGCCGTGGTGACGGCTGTGTAGTACGTGCCTGCGATCTTCAGCATCTCGGCACGAGGGACGCGCTCGGATGGCGGAACCACGGTCAGCAGGCCGGGCCGCGGCGTCTCGAGATTTTTCAGGTTCGCCGGCTTCAGGTCTCCGGCCCAGAGATGTTCGGCGGCGACGATTTCGCCGTGGCGGATCTTGAGGCGGAAATCCGCTTCGATCGGTTCGTTATTGGCGCGCATCACGCACAACAAGCCGACTTCCTCGGAAACCGGATCGGGCACGTAGACCTTGAACGTGGTGGGGAGCGCATCGGCGGTTTTCCAGAGGCCGTCGCCGGGATGCATGGAGACCGTGTTCTCGACGAATTCGACTTGCGGCGAAAGCGGAACCCGCGACGGGTCGTGGGCGACGACCGCGGCAACGTAGCCGTTCATCGCGCCGATCAGACAGGCTCGGTCGCAACGCGCCGGGAGCTTATTCGCGTTCGGCGCAGCGAACAGCGGCGAGCTCGCGAAAAACAAGATGACGATTGCAGTACGTAGGTTCCTCAATTGCATTCCCCATTCCTTTCGGGCAGCGTCCATTAGGTTTACCACACATCTGGGGTCCAGAAACGGGGTTCTCGGACGTCGGTCGGATGGCGGGTGGCCCGGAAACTTTTCCTGATTCTGGATTGAGCGCTCGACCGGGAATCTCGATTTCATAATATTTCCTGCAACGATAAAGAACGCGGAGGGTGCCCGAGGTTTGGGTCGGGAACCTGGGTCTTGGGGGGTGGACTCTCTTTCTCCACCTCCCTTCGTTCTCAAAAGGGCGCGCGCGACACCCTTAAACCGGCAGGCGGGTGGCCCGGAGTGGACCAAGGAGGAATTCTCTCACTTCACCTGGTACAAAAATCCCCGGTTACGTCAGGGCCGCGTGGAAGTTTTACGCCTGACGGAGCACAGTAGACTTCAAAGTGGTACTTCTCCCATTTGGAGAAGTCCGAGCGTGGAATATCGTGGAAGACCTCGGTAGTCCCGTCCATGAATTCAATCTCGACGTTCCCCTTGCTGGTGTCGCTTTCGGCGGTGTGCTGGCCACTGGTTTCAATGTAGCGTGGTATTTCGCGGATTCGTTTAGGCGCCATGTTCCTTCCTTCGAACCAATGATAGAGACGGCAGAATCGGATGTCTGTCCATAACAGCACACTCCGGCGTCTCCCATTGTACGCCCGTTTAGTGCTTTAACGCCGCTACCGGAAACTACGGCCTAATGGTTCGGTAGCCCAACTAACCGGGCAGTTGCACCTTATCCTGGTTGCCATTCGCTTCGAATTGCGTTAATATTCAAGTGTCCATTCACAACCCTCCTTCGCCCCTCTAGGCGTCGGTCTCTTGCGAATAAGATGAGCCCGTCGCGCAAGAGGCTAATCCAGAGTTGCACTTCCTCGAAACGCGAGTTCTCCGATTCCATTACATCCGCTGAGGTTTCTATCACCCCAGACGAGAAGGGGACAACATGAGCAGCATCGAGCAAGCAACGCATAACCATAAGAGAGCGGGCGCCGTTGTGATCCTGCAGTCGACAGCAGAATTAGCAAGAGTCCGCGTAATAACAAGCGGTGACGAATATTGGGTAAAGCTAACGGACGTAGCTGAATTGGTCGGGGGTGTGGTGCCGCAGAGCAAGCCAAGCAAGAAGAATCGCCAGCAAATCGGGTGAACGCCTCACCAACCAAGAGCGCGCCGAGTAGTTCCTGGAAACACGAATCAGCTTGACGCTCTCGCGACAAGAAAGACGTCACGACACTCAAACGGGGCGAAATGCGCGATCTGTGCGACAGACTGCTGAAACTTATGAACCGCATGCCAGAGGGTTCTTCACGGGCTGCGCATTGCCTTTTCGCGCTGCACGTCACCCTTTTCTGGTGGGCTTTTTGGAACAGCGACGACGCAGAGCTCTGGCGTACGACCCGTATCTGAGTAAATGCGGCAGATCACAGCGTGCTAGAATACAGGTGTGAATGACAGTTACGATTACAAAGGCTTTGCGGTAGTTGCAACAGCTCGCCAGATAAACCACACGCCCAATGAAGCGTGGCGCCCACTCTATCGGATTAATGGCAAAGATCAGAGTCAGGCGTGGACTCCACGAGACCGAAACGTCATCTTCGCGAATGAAAAGGCAGCTATCACAGAAGCGAGTAAACGCGCCCAGTGGCTGATCGACAATTCCCCGCCCACGCCAAGCGAAGCAAAGTAAGCTCTGGCATCTGCTCCGATAAAATCGCCGCCCGAATTGGCGGGTGGCCCGGGAACTCTTCCTGGTTCTGGATTCTGGACGGTCGACCGGAAATCTCGATTTCATAATATTTCCTGCGACGATAAAGAACGCGGAGGGTGCCCCAGGTTCGGGTTGAGAACCTGGGTCTTGGGGTGGACTCTCTTTCTCTACCTCCCTTCGTTTCTCAGAAGGGTGCGCGAGGCACCTCTGAATCCGTAACTCCATAGCCAAACGGACAGGACCGCGTCCCCGGCCCAATCCTGTACTTGAGGCCAGCTTGAATCGTGCGTTTTAACATGCCAGTGTGGTTGTGGCGACAAAAGCCGCCCGCCCTCCCTGCGAGGGCCGAAACGTTCTTTGAAAATTCGCGACAGTCAGTCAACCCTGCTCCAGGAAATCCACGTGCGCCGCTCGTCCCGTTTCTTGCTTTTTACGAGTTACGAGGCATACGAGGCATGAGTCACAAATCACGCCCTTTTGCCCGCGGGCGAGTGATCTGGCGCACGTCCTGTTGTGGCGGGTATCACTGAGAGCCGACTGCCCTCATGGGAGCATTCACGGCGCGGACTGCGAAGTGGTACGCGCCCGAGGGAGGTAACAATGGGAGGAATACCGGCACCGCTGGCCTACTTGTTAATGGCATGTGGCCTGACCACGGCTGCTCTAGCGATTCTGGTAATCTACGGCGATATTTTGTCGACTAGAGAAGAAGACCAGCTGTATCTCGACAAGGCCGAACAGCCGATGTTGGCCGAGCAAAAGATCCTCATCGGGAAGATGGATCGCCTGAAGAAGGTGATCATCACCCTTGCCGTGATTTCGGGCACTCTGGTACTGGCAAGTGCAGGCGTGTGGCTCTGGATCGGACTTACGCGATAGTCCGCTGGCGGGCGGAAACCCTGGAAATAAAAAGAAAAAGATCCAATTTTGTTCCGCGCATGGCCGAGCCACACCGGGATTCCCTCGCCGCGCAGCGCTCGGCCCCTCATGAATCACACGCTTTCTAATCGACACTGCGGCGATTAGAAACGTCCGTAATCCCATGAAAACAAACGAAAGGGGTACATTCTAATCGACACGGTAAGAGGGGTCGTTTAGACGGAGAATTTGGCGGAAGCGTGTGGGAGTCGAAATTACTGTTTGCTGATTTCCCTTGTACTTACGAGGAAGCCCTTGGACGGAATCGGAAGGACTTAGCATCCGTCGGGGCGGCTAATGCCGCCTTTTTGCCGCCTCGTTTTCTCATCCCACTTTTCTCCTTGGAAGAACCATTTCGACGACTCGACCGTTGGCCTCTCGCATCGCATCCGGCACCGCCTGCGTGTAGATGTTCATAGTTGTACGAATGTCCGAATGCCGCAGAAGTTCCTGCTGAACTTTCAGGTCCACCTGCAACGATCGCAACAGCGTCGAGTACGAGTGCCGAAAGGTGTGCCAACCGATCGGACCTAGTCCGGCACGTATTCCAGCAGGTAGCAAGTGATCCCGCTGGATCGTCCACGGCCAGCGCGGACGCCCTGTACCGTAGGGGCTCGGGAAAAGCCAATCGCAGTTCCCAGCTCCCGGAGCTGTCTCGGATTTGTACTCGACCAATAGCTCCGCGAGGTGCGGATGCACTGGCAGTCGCCTGTTCGAGTTCGTCGTCTTCACGTCATCGACTCGGCCGGTGACAACTCCCCGTTGGATGTGAACTTCAAGGGCCTTCCAATCGAAATCGCCCCACTGCAAGCCTACGAGCTCGCTTGCCCTCAAACCAAGGCACGCCGCCGCAATGCACATTGTTTTGATTGGTTCCTGCAGCTCGTCAAGCAGACGCCCGAATTCTTTGACGGATAGAATTCTTGGCTGTCTTAGACGTTTCGAGGAACCTTCGACTCGGACGAGGCTCATGGGATTCATTCTGTCTATATCGACAAACTCCCACTTCATCGCCCATGTGAACAAGATATGCATGATGCTGCGCACGTGTCCTTTGCTCTTCGGTGCAAGATCGAGGCTCATAAGCCATTCCTCGACGAGCAAGGGTTTTACTTCTCTTATCGGAACTCCTCCCCACTTCGGCTTCACATGATGTGTGATCCACGAACGATACCTGCTCGCAGTAGAGTGGCGCCTCGGGAGCTTTTCGCGCATGTAACGGTCTGCCAGCGCGCCAAACGAGACTTGCTCGTCTTGTTTGCCGGAATTTGCCGTTATGCGGAAAGACTCAGTCGCTCGCCACGCCTGGGCTTCTGTGGGATATTGCTCGATGGTTCCGACAATCACTGTTTCTCGCTTACGCCTTCCATCCGGGCCGGTAGCGTTTCGCTCCCAAACCCAGACATCAGGCTCCCTCTTGCGAGGTTTTCGACGCAAATAGCCGAACTGATATCGTGCTCGCTTGAACATGACTTGATCTCTCCTTCGTCTGTTCTAGCGGCACGAGTGACGTGACGAATGTAACTCTGTTCGCATCCAGCAGTCCAGCTCCGACGCATAAAAGAACCACCGACCGAATCGAAAATGACCAGGCAGCTCACCACTCCGAGCCATACGCTTGACGGTCTTTGGGTGCACCCTCACTAAGGCTGCTGCCTCGTCGCAGGTCAAAGGCCGTTCGACGCTTGATCGTTTCCCCTCCCCGATTAGCTCTGAAGTGATGGTTCCGTTCTTTTCTCTGCCTGTGGCCGTGGAGTACGCGGCATCCTTCGAGGATGTCGCGGCCAATGCTGGCGGAAATGACTGTCGCACTGCTCGCAAATCCTCCTGCGCTGCCGAAAGACTTGCGGATGTAGCCGTGGCCGATTGCGTTGCAACGCGCGAGTCATGCAGTCTTTGAGACGCTGTATTCTCGCGCATGCCGAGTTGGATTGAATCAGACTCCATGGGTTTTAGAGCGCCTTAGTGAGAACTCCTCCGTTGATCGGTTGATGGTTGTCATCACGGCTTTGCTGCTCGAGCCAGCGTTTGAAGTCCTCGTCCTTCTTGAACAGGAATCTAAGAGCTTCGCTCACGACGTACGCTTGGTTTGCCCCAATGAACTCGGCGTACTTGTCTAGGTTGAGTTTGATGCTTTCCTCTACGCGGACCTGGATCATTGCACTCTTCGGTTGCTTCGGTGGTGCTTTCAGAATCGACAATGGTCCTCTCCTTTCGGCTCTTCTTACAACTTGTCAGACTCCGTGTCTGACAAACTCTTTGCTCCCCTGCCGCACGCGGACAAAACACGGCCTCGAGCGGCTCGGGACGGGCGGGAGCGACCCCACGAAAGTTTGGGCGGCTGAAAGCTGCACAAAGTGGGGTCGCTCCCGCCCTTCCTTGTGTTTTGTCCGCGTGCAGATGTCACCTGTTCCTTTACGCATCCGCCGTTCTTTCAGGAATCTGCGGTTGGGCTGCGGGTGACTTTGGAACTGAAGCCGCACCTGAAGCACAGCGTATTTGCCAGCCGTCACCCCATCTTTTGCGGCGGTCCCCGAATACCGCTTCCTGGCCTGGCACG
>JBKQNJ010000115.1:0-3490 GCA_052146315.1 Candidatus Acidiferrales bacterium
GCATTGAGGACGTGGCAGTCGTAGCACCAGTTGCCGCCGAAGACGAGGATTACGCGCTTGTGATCTCTTGCGGCGCGAGCCAGCGCAGCTTTGATTTCAGAGGGCGCTTCTTGCGCGGGAGGATACAGGTCCGTATCCGGCTTTGCTGGCTCGGGCAGGCGCCGCGCCTCGCGGGGGGCCAAATCACCTCGCACGGTTTGGACGATGCGCCACTCGTTTCCCTCCTGCGCCCAAATCTGGCTTGCCTCAACGACGAACGGCTGCACGCCGGAATCAGTGCGGAGATTGAACTCGATTCGTAGCACGAGAGCGACGACGCCGGGCTGCAGATGCTCGATCTCGAGAATCTTCGGATGGAGGTCGCTGATCCCGCTCACCGCGAGCGCTTCCCAGAAATGCGGTTCGGCTCCGACCTCCTGCGTCACGCCCTGGGAGGTTTTTGTCTGCGCGGGCGGCGCGACCGAATACAGCTGCGTGAGAGCCGCCGTGTCGCCAATCTGCACGGCGCTTTTCCACCGGTCGAGCGGCACGAACGCGGACTGCGCTGAAAGTGCCGCCGAGAAAAATAGCAGCACAGCACCGATGCCGATCGCGCGACTCGCCTTCATGAGCCCCTCCTCACTCGCATGCCCTTCCGCAATTCTACCGCACGACTTCGCGGCGGCCTATTCCCGCGAGGTGGGCGCAGAGTTGATTGGCCTAGAACTCGGCTCGCTGCTACAATGCTCCGACATGGCTGATTGGCGTCAGATTCAAGCGCGTATCCGCAAGGCGAAGAACAGCCCCGAAGCGCTGGCAAAACTCTCCGAACTTTATCAACGCACGCGCGACGCGATGGTGGCGTGGGAACTTGGCGCGGTCGAAGAGAAGGCCGGACGCAATGACGAGGCCGGGAAGTGGTACACGATCGCCGCGCAGCGGTTCCGTCGTGCCGACTGGAAGAAGAAGGCCGAAGAGGCGCTCGCGCGGCTGGGAATCGAACTGCCTGCCGCCTCGGCCGAGGCGAGCGCCCCCGCACAAATTTCATTTTCGACTGAGCGTTCATCGGAGGGCGCATCCGAAGATCGCGCCGAAGCGGCCACGGAATCGGAAGAAGCGCCCGATCCGTACAACGTGCGCTTGCCGCTGGCGTTGGGAGAGATTCCGGATGACGAATCGGCCGAAGCCGGCGAAAGTTCATCCGCAGTGACTGCCGCAAGCGGTGGCGCGGCTGCAGCTGGCACGCCCGACAAGAAAAAGCGGCGACGTGGCCGGCGCGGTGGCCGTGGCCGCCGGCGCAAGGGACCGGCGGGCGCGCCGGGGCTGCCTGCGCAAGCCTTCGCTGAGACTGAGGAATCGAAGCCGGCCCGGCCAGAGCCGACGCCGCGGCCCGCTTTTGAGCGGCGTCCGGTTGAGGACGCGCCCGAGTATGCCACGCGCAGCCAGCGCCCGGCGCCGATTGAGCGAGCCGCGCCCATCGAACTGCCGGCTCCGCAATTGCCATCCGAACGCGCCGCGCACGGCCGAGGCGATCCGGCCCTTGCCTCGCGCATGGCGCACCTCGAATCTCTTTTGCGGCGGCTTGTGGGCAGTCCGTTGCGCCGGCTCGACGAAGCAGACGAAGCTCCGGCCGGGCCCGGCGTGTTCCTGCTCTCGGATTCCGATCAGGTGACGTCGTATTACATCGAGGCTTGCCAGACTCTGCGAATCGGTCTTGGCAATCTCGCGCGCGGCGGCAGCCGCGGCGGAAGATCGCAGCGCGG
Organism: Candidatus Acidiferrales bacterium; assembly: GCA_052146315.1. Classification (GTDB taxonomy): domain Bacteria; phylum Acidobacteriota; class Terriglobia; order Acidiferrales; family UBA7541; genus Palsa-295. Next base: position 1,743 of record JBKQNJ010000115.1, read on the forward strand.
AGGTCGCGGCGATTCCGAAGGTCTTAAATCCAAGCTGGCCGAGCATCTGGGAATCAACGAATCGAAAGTGTCGCAGTACATGAAGGATCATTGCGTGGTCCGCTGGATTCAGCTCGACGACGAGGCACCGCATCTGGCACATTTTGCGATCGGGGTTCTGCGGACGCCCCTCAACGTCGAGTAAATACCAGCGGGGACAGGACTTAGGTCCTGGAACCGGGCGCCGTTTAGCCCGCTTTTGTGCCCGTTCAACCCCCTATTTGCCCCTTTGAATGCGCTCCTGTGGACGGACCAATCGAATACCAAGCAAACTATGCTACGGTAAGACTTTAGGGCGCAGCGCACTTTTACCGGTAATCGTAAGGAAGTGTTGGGCCTACCCAGGGGCGCAGCAGGGATTCCAAGAGATTAAGATTCACTGAGGAGGGGTGCAGCAAAATGGGAAACACGGCGAGCAATCATCTTTGGAAGGTTTTTGACTGGACGCTGTGTAAGGGCGCGAAAGTCACCTTCAACACGATCCAGTTTTTCAATAAATACAATCCGAATCCTTCCTTTACTCCGAAATGGTCCGACAAGCCGCTGTTGAAGTCGTGGGAGAAGTCGAAGCCCACGCTCGGCTGGCCGCGCACCACGGATTCCCTTTGCCCCGACTGCGTGAAGGAAGCGCGCGACGCCATAACCAACGGCAAGAAGGATTGGACCGACCTCGTCCACGAGAAAGTCGGCGAGATCAAGGCGCAGATTATCGAGCGCGACGGCCAGGTCTGGATGGTGAAGGAATGCCCCATCCACGGGAAGTATGAAGACCTGATGGCCATCGATGCAAAATTCCTCGAATGGATCGAGAAGAATTTCCCCGGCCGCGACATCCCCGCGCACAACGACGAAGATCTGCACCGGCACGGGTCGAGCACGGTCCGGCATGGACGCGGCGCGGTGCTCACCGTCGACCTGACGAACCGCTGCAACATGATGTGCGATCCCTGCTTCATGGACGCGAACCAGGTGGGATACGTCCACGAGCTAGACTGGGATGAAATCACCGAAATCCTCGACAACGCGCTGAGGATCAAGCCGCGCCGGCAGATGTCCGTGCAATTTTCGGGCGGCGAGCCGACGATGCACCCGCGATTTACGGATGCGGTCGCCTACGCGCGCAAGATCGGCTACAACAGCGTGCAGGCCGCCACGAACGGCATCGAGTTCGCCAAGAGCAAGGAATTCTGCAAGAAGGCGTTCGACGCCGGGATGCGCTACGCGTACCTGCAGTTCGACGGCATCGGCAACGACGCGAACAGCCACCGGCAGGTCGGCAACCTCTTCGACGTGAAGTTGCGCGCGATCGAAAACATGCACGAGGCCGGCATCGAAATCGTGCTGGTCACCACGATCGTCAACAACGTGAACAATGATCAGGTAGGCCCGATCGTGAAGTTCGCGATGGAAAACCCGAAGAAGATCGCGTTCGTTTCGTTCCAGCCGGTATCGTTCACCGGGCGCGACGAAGACATCACGCCGGAGCGCCGCATCCGCCAGCGCTACACGCTCTCTCACCTCGCGAAGGACGTCAGCTCGCAAGTGGGCAAGATCGAGCCGACGCGCGACTGGTTCCCGCTGTCGTTCATTTCGCCGTTCGCGGGTTTTGCGGACATGGTGCATGGACCAGACGCGATGTGGGGCTCGCTCTCCTGCGGCTGCCACCCGAATTGCGGCGTGGGCACGGCCGTGATGATTCACAAGGAAAC
>JBKQNJ010000116.1:0-8017 GCA_052146315.1 Candidatus Acidiferrales bacterium
TTTCGGACGAAACAACGGTTCGAGCAACGCCCACTGGGCGTCGGTGAGGTCCATGCTCCCGGTTTACGTCATTCGCCATAACTTTCAACCGTTCAGTGCGTTGAAAGTGTTTATGAGATAACTTCTATGGGAGACCGGCAAGAATCGACGGCTCCCGGCGAATCTGTGGCGCGTTGCATTGCGAAAGCTTCTGATGCTGCACACTGCGGGGACACTGGCCGATCTCCGGGTCCCTCCGGGAAACCGGTTGGAGCGGCTCAGCGGCGATCGCCGGGGACAGCACAGCATTCGCATCAACGATCAGTATCGCGTCTGCTTCGTGTGGAAACCGGACGGAGCGCATCACGTTGAGATCACAGATTATCATTAGCGGGCGACAGGGCGAGGCACAACGAATGAAGAAAGCGAGACGCGATCACGCACGCTGGAACATGCATCCCGGTGAAATCTTGCGCGAGGAGTTCTTGAAGCCGTTCAAGATGTCGTCGTACGAACTGGCGAAGAGGATTCGCGTTCCCGCGCCGCGAGTCAACGATATTGTCCTGGGGAAGCGAGGAATCACGGCAGACACTGCTGTTCGCCTCGCCAAGTTTTTCGGCACCACGGAGACATTCTGGATGAACCTGCAAGCATTCTACGAAGTCCGTGGCGCCAAAAGCCGACTCGAAAAGGAACTGCGCAGGATTCAACCGCGCGCGGCGAGGGCCGCGGCCTGAATAGTGAATTCATGACCACCCTTGAGAAGACGACGGACGAGGTGCTGGGGCTTGCGGCGACGCATTTCAAGGTACCGCGCGAACAGCTGAGCCCTGACGATGATTTTTTCACAAAACTGGGCATCAACAGCCTTCAGGCGCTCGATCTGCTCACGCGGCTCGAGCAGCATTTTCATATCGAGCTGCCGGATTACGAACTGCAGGGCGTTAGCGACTTTCGCACGTTAGCCGAACGAATTCAGTCTCGCCTTTGATGCTGGATCTCCGCCAATACAACTGCTTGGGTGAGGCGCTGCGCGCGGCGCTCGATCGCTGGCCGGATGAGGTGTGCCTGATCGAGGCGGACCGCGAGCGGGAGAACACGCGGTTCACGTACCGGCAATTTAAGGAAGCTGCGCTGCCGCTCGCGCGAGCATTGCAGGATGCGGGCTTCGTCAAGGATTCGCGCGCCGCGATTATCATGACGAATCAGTCGAAATGGCTGATTTCGGCGTACGCGATTTTTTTTGCCGGGGGCGTGCTGGTTCCGATCGATTACAAGCTGACGCCGAAAGAGCAATTGAAGCTGCTCGCGCATTCGAAGGCCGATGTGCTGGTCGTCGAATATCATCTGTGGCGGGCGATCACGAAGGCGGAAGGATTTGGGGCACTCACGACGCGCGTTGTGCTGGTCGCGGAGGCTCCAGCTGGAGCCGATCTCGCGGGCGCGAAGCGGTGGGAGGAGTTTCGCGATTCGCGCGAGCCGGTGTTTGTGGCGCGGACGCGCGGCGATGCGGCGTGCATCGTGTATTCGTCGGGGACCGGCGGGCGGCCGAAGGGCTGCGTCCTGACGCACGAGAATTACCTCGAGCAGTGCGTGGCGCTGACGTCGCTCTACCCTTTTTGGCCCGGCGTGCGCTACCTCAGCATTCTGCCGACGAACCACGCTATCGATTTCATGGTCGGATTCATCGGGCCGTTCGTGTGTGGCGCGACGGTGGTGCATCTGCGGACGCTACGGCCGGAATACATTCGCGAGGCGTTCACAAAATACAAGATCACGTACATGAGCCTCGTGCCGATGGTCTTGAAAAATCTGGAGCGCGGCCTGCGGCAACGATTCGAGGAGCTTTCACCGGCCCGGCGCAAGATGTTGAACTCGCTGATCGGCATCAATCGCGCGCTGACGCGGCGGCGGCCAAATCGCGTGATCAGCCGCACGCTGCTGCGGCAGGTGCATGATGCGTTCGGAGGCGAGCTGCGGGCGTTCTTTGTGGGCGGCGCTTTTACGGAGCCGGCGATGCTGCAATTTTTCTACGATTTGGGGATTCTGGTGGGCAATGGCTACGGCTGCACGGAAGCGGGCACCGTGATCAGCGTGAATGACTTCAAGCCGTTTCGATCCGACACCGTGGGCAAACCGCTGCCCGGAATGGAAATTCGCGTCGTGAATCCGGACACCGAGGGAATCGGTGAGGTCGCGGTGCGCAGCAAGACGGTGATGTCGCACTATCTCGATGATCCGGAGATGACTTCGGAGACGATCGTCGATGGGTGGCTGATGACCGGGGATCTGGGGCGCGTGGACGCGAGCGGGCATTTGCAGCTCTTCGGCCGCAAGAAAAACATGATTGTCACCGAAGAAGGCAAAAATATCTATCCTGAAGACATCGAGAATGTTTTCGAAGGGCTCCCGGTGAAGGAGTTCTGCGTTTTCGCGGAAAATTATCTGTGGCCCGAGCGGACGATGGTGGGCGAGAAACTCGTACTGGTGCTTCATGCCGAGCCGGGACAGACGATCGGCGGCGACACGATCGCGAATCTTTCCGAGCGAAACCGGCAGCTGGCGAATTACAAGCGCGTGAGCGGGTATCTGGTGTGGAACGCGGATTTCCCGCGCACGGCTTCGCTGAAAGTGAAGCGAATGGAGCTTGCGGAGCAGATTCGCAAGGGCGCCGGCCGCGAATCGGTGGTGCCTCTGTGACTTCGGAAGCGCCGAAGGAACAATTTTTCGCGATCGTGAATCCGGCTGCGGGAGGCGGGCGCTGCGGCAGGCTTGCTCCGAAGGCGCTCGATCGCGTGCGGCAAGCGGGAATCGAACTCGAAGTGGCGCGGACCACGAAAGCCGGCGAGGCGACCGCGCTTGCGCGCGCCGCGTATGCGAAGGGCCATCGCAATTTTCTGGCGGTCGGCGGAGACGGCACGGCTTTCGAAATCGTGAACGGCCTTTTTCCCGGGGCGCAGACGCAGGGCCGACCGGTCCTCGGGTTTCTGCCACTGGGCACCGGCAATTCGTTCTTGCGCGATTTCACGACGCGTGGAGTCGAGCACACGATCGAGAAGCTGCGAAATCGCAGCCGGCGGCCGTGCGACGTGCTGCGTCTGCGGCACTCGGGCGACGATATCTATTTCATCAACTTACTGAGCCTCGGGTTCCCTGCCGATGTGGGCGAGCTCACGAACCGGCGATTCAAGGGGCTCGGCGAACTTGGCTACATTCTTGGAGTGGTGGCGCGGCTCGCCGGGCTGCGACATCTCGCATTTCCGCATCGCGTCGATGGCGCCGAGGAGTGGGACCGCCGTCCCTGTCTTTTCTTGACGTTCAGCAACAGCAAATTTACCGGCGGAAAAATGATGATCGCGCCCAAAGCGGATCCATCCGACGCGCGGATCGAGTACGTGCGCTGGGGACCGATTGGCCGGCTAGGGCTGCTGTGGACGTTCCCGCGATTGTTCACAGGAACGCATATCGAGCATCCGCTTGCTTCGCGGGCGGCGGCCGAACGCATCGAGCTCGATCTCGCGGAGCCAGTGAATGCGATGGTCGACGGTGAAATTCTGCGACTGAAATGCCGCTCGATCGAGATTCTCCCGGCTGCGCTGGACGTGGTGGTATGAGCAAGGCATTGCGGACCGTGCGTTCGGCCCTGCTGTGGGCGGTGAGCGGAGTCCATTTCGCGGTGGTCGGCACATTCCTTGTTTTCCTTGGGCTGTGCATCGACCCTCGAAACAATGACTGGCCGCAGCGCCTCTTCTTTCGCAATATTCTGCGGCTTGCCGGGGCGAAACTGGAGGTTCGCGTCGCGCCGGGCTTCGATCCGGCGCGCACGAGCCTTTTCATTTGCAACCACGTAAATATTTTCGATCCATTCGTCGTTTATTCGGCGATCCCGCAATTTCTGCGCGGGTTTGAGCTGGAATCTCATTTCAAGCTGCCCATCTACGGGTGGATGATGGGATGGTTCGGGAATATTCCCGTGCCCGACGTCCCGAGCCGCGAAGGGCTCGCGATTATGACCGAGCGCGCGAAGGCGGCGTTCGATTCAGGCACCAGCCTGATCGCGTTTGCCGAGGGATCGCGCACGCGCGATGGGCACGTTCACGAATTCAAGAAGGGGATTTTCAGCCTCGCGCAGAAATTCGGCGTGCCGATTGTGCCGACGAGCATCGTCGGATCCTATGAGTTCTTTCGTACGGGCAGCTGGATGCTGACGCCTGGAAAGATTACCGTCTACCTGCACGACACGATCGAGACGTCGAAGGTCGGGCGCTCGGAAGTGGACGAATTACGACAAAGGGTGCAGGAGATTGTGTCGGTGCCGGTGGAAGAGGCGCTCAAGGCGCGCCAGCCAGCCTAACTAGGACAGCTGCTCGATGCTTGCGTCGGGGAGGGCACGGCCGGCGCGCAACTCTCGCCACGTGTAGACGACGCGATGGATCACGGTAATCGTGGAGATGGTGGCGATCACCCAGAGGACGGGGCCCATGCGCCGCGCTACGCCGCCGATGATGAGGAGAACGAGGCGTTCGGGCCGCTCCATGAACCCCACCTTGCAGGATGGAATTAAGGACTCGGCACGCGCGCGGGAATAGCTGACCATAAAGGAACTCGCCATGGCGATCGCTGCAAGCGCCATGTAGAACGTCCGCCCGATGAGCGTGTAATAGACGATCAGCCCCATGTAGAGGGCGAGGTCGGAATAGCGGTCGAGTGTGGAATCGAGGAAGGCTCCAAAGGCTGTGACGCGGCCGACACGGCGCGCCACCTGGCCATCCGCCATGTCGAGAAAGCCCGCGAGGAAGAGCACCGCCGCCGCTCCACGAAAACGCCCCGTGGCGAACCACGCCGCGGCCCACGCGTTTACGCCCAACCCGAGGAATGTGAACATGTTCGGGGTGAGGCCCGTCGCGGCGAGCGCGCTCACCACATGTTTCAGCAGCCAGCCAGCCCCTTCGCCGATCCAGTAGGTGACTGGCCGATTCGAATTCTTGGGATCGCCACTCATGCGCCAACATGATACACGGAAAATCAGACCTGAGGGGAGTGGCGGAAGCTCTTGAAAGTGTGTTTTCGCAACGTTGGTGCCCGGGGTGGGGGTCGAACCGAGTAAGTAATTTCTAAGCCCTGTGTTCTAGCGGCGTTGCAACCCCTCCCCACGGCCAATTGGAACCAAACGGAACACATCGACATAGCCGGGCTCCAGGATTTCGTTTGCTGCACGAAATCATTTCAAATAGAGTGGACGATTCGTAAAAGTCGCGCAGTAGGTTGCGATGAGGCCGGGATGCGAAATATCGACCTAGATATCACACCCTCAAACGGGCTAAGGCTCAGCGATCCGTTCTGGGTCGCGTCGTCGCATTTCTCTGTACCGGCGATGTTTAAAGTATGGGCAAAAATCAACCCTGCGGCGTTGACGCTCAAAACAGCTACGAGAATCGATCGCAACGAGCCTTGGAAAACTACGTCCATAAAAGAAAAGACCTCCGAGATGCTCGACAGGTTCGGCAGATCCTTTTACTCTGACGAGCCAAAATCGACCAATTTTTATGCATACGAGGACGCAAAGGAACAGATTCAGGAAGCAAAGAGAACTCTGCCGGAAACAAAGATTGGCGCAAGCGTACTTGCAACAAAAAATGAGGATTTTCGAGAGTTCCGCAAGCTCACCAAGGCGGCAGATTTTGGGGAGCTTAACCTTAAGTATTCTATGCGCTCACAACCGGCTGGAGAGAGCTATGTGGCTTCTGTCCAGGGGAAATGGGAAGAAACTTTCCGATGGACACAAGGTTTTCTGAATAGCTTTCCTGACGTTCCGGTGTTCGTGAAGCTTCCCAGGGAGTTGAATTGGATTCCCGGGACCAAAGAGTGTTCAGATCTGCTTGAGCTTCTAAAAACACATGGGAAGGCTGGTCTCGTAGTTGCGAATAGCCTCAAATTTGACGTTGCGGATTTCGTCCACGGCGGCACAGAGCTTCACCTTCGGAACGGAGTATTGACTGGCGACGTTTTCTACGACGGGACAATAAAACTCATTCAATCGCTAAAGGACGAGAAGTATCCCACAATGAGGAGCAATAGTGCGTTCGGAGTCCAAATGTTCAGCAAAGTTGCGAAACCAAATAAATACATGGAGGGTGAAAAGAGCACAGCCCACGAGTGCGGAAAATAGAGAATTGTCTTGACGTTGTGATATGCAGAAATCACGCCGTAAATTCCGTAACTCACAAAGACCCAAGCAGCCAGAGGTGCATACCACAGCCAATTGAGTCCCATTGTGCCTCTTACTGGGTTGGCATTACCTTCCACAACTTGCCTCCGAGCTGAGGTAAGGAGACCTAAAGATGTGCTAGACGATACTCTATAACATACATCTGTGTGGCAGGTGATCGTGGGTAGACCGATTGTGGGCATGGCTGAATTATAGGTGGATGGCCACAGACCCGCGAACCGTGTTTGGCAAACGTGTCAGGGAGCTGAGACTGAAGCGCAAGCTATCCCAAGAGAAGCTGGCGGAATTGGCCGATTTGCATCGCAATTATGTCGGTGTGGTCGAACGTGGTTTGCAAAATCCGTCCCTGCTGATTATCGTCAAGCTGGCACATGCCCTTGAGGTCAGACCTGCCAAACTAATCGAGCCAATCACCTAGCAGCTAATCTGCGTGTGTCGTATTATCTCGGCTATACTCAGCGCGAGGAGAATCGAACATGATAATCGGCGACAGGTTGCGAGAACTTCGGGAGCAGAAACAGTTGTCACAAGGCGACATCGAAAAGCGCACAGGATTGCTGCGCTGTTATATCTCGCGCGTCGAGAACGGCCACACTGTCCCGGCGATTGAGACGCTTGAGAAGCTGGCGCGAGCCATGGAGGTTCCGCTCTATCAGCTCTTCTATGATGGAGAGGAACCGCCCAAGGTTCCGAACCTTCCGAAGCGCAAGACGGCAGACGACATCGCGTGGGGAAACTCGGGCAAGGATGCCAAGGTGCTGGGGCAGTTCCGGAGGCTACTCAACAAGACGAGCGAAAAGGACCAGCGGATGCTCCTCTTCATGGCGCAGAAGATGGCCCGGACCACCCGCGCCAACGCCTGACCTTAAGAGTCAGCGAGCACCAAGAGGAAGACAGGACGAGCCGTGAGCCTCCTCATCCGCTTCGGAGCTACCCTCCGATTGCCTTGAGGTCGTCCTTAGCCTGTTGGTCCGCGTCCTTTGCGGCCTGCTTTGCGTCAGCATCCGGCTTCAGTTGATGGATTGCCTTGTTCAGACCTTGAGCTTTCTCTGCGTCGGCAACCTTACAGCCAGACATATCCGCGCTGGTGAGTACACCCGTCACGTCGGCCCGGAGGCAGTTGAAATCCACTCCGAGATTGTGGCTGGCGTGAAGAACAGCAAGGCATCCGTCCAATGTCGTGAATGGCGCACACGCGTCGGTGACAGTGGCGTTCGGGGCCAACAGCCCTTGAGCTTGCAGGCTGGGCGTCAGCTTTTTCTCTTCGTCACTTCTGCTTCCGAGCGCCTCGACAGAATCCTTGGAATCCTTCTTAACCCACGTGATCGGATTAAAGGAATGCGAGCTGTCCTGGGCAGCTGCAGCTGCAGCGGCCGCGCCTGAACCTGCCGGCCCTTGTGCCTCGGCTCGTCCCTTACCCACCGTCAAAGAAATCGAGACGCCGAAAAGCAGAATTACACCAGCAAAAAGCGATTTGTTCATACGTGCCCCTTCGTGGAAGACGCCTGGCACAAAGGAGGCCGCCAGACGTGGCCTGACACCCAGTGGGCCACACCGTAGATGCCACCAGAGCTAAAGAGGGAAGGTACTCATCTAATCGGTCACTGCCGCATTCCAAAGGCATCGGAGAGACATAGAAACATGGAGGGCAGCTCCCAATGCTTTTTGCTGGTACTAGCCCAGCACTTGATTTCATAACAATGTCGGCTCCCTCGACCCGAGTAGACTTTGGTTGCATGACGACCAAGGCTCGGGAGGAAGGAGCCGAACATGGTGATTATAGGCGTGGATTATCACCCGAGCGATCAG